>CAMEWL010000031.1:0-31396 GCA_945941025.1 uncultured Prevotellaceae bacterium | reverse complement strand
ATCATCACTTTTCATTCCCTTTGACGAGCCGAAGGCCTCATGTACGTTTCATATACATCTTCTGTTATTTTTGAATCATTGACTCTTAACTCTTCCTGCGTTTGGGATTAGAATCCGGCCTTGAAACCGTCGCGCTCCATCTCAAGTGAAGCCCAGATGAACGGGCCTATACCCTTGGCGTCATTGTCGCGGATAGGCTCTGACATATAGTATTCAAATGAGCCGTCACGGTTAGGACTCTTCTCCGGACCGAGTCCGCTCACTGCACAACAACGGGTGAGACTGATGGTCTTGTCATCGTTTACCTTTATGAAGTGCTTTAACATATTCTTATAAGCCTTGACACCTTCTGCCTTGAAGTCATATTTCTCTGCGCCGGCAGCCTTTGCCTTCTCACACAGAGGCCATTCCTTGTTGCCAACAGCCCAGTTGTCCTTTGTCGGCAGGTAACCCAGACGGGCGCCTTTGAGCAGTGCGTAAGTGAACATAGCCGTAGCGGTTGACTCAAGGTAGTTCTTCGGGTCTTTCACGTCCATCACGTCATACCATACACCGCTCTTCTTGTCTTGGTAGTTCAGTACGGCGGTCATTGCCTGCTGCAACATGTCAACCACCTCACCACGACGCTCATAGTTCTCTGGCAGGGCATCAAGAATCTCTACCATAGCCATCACGAACCATCCCATGGCGCGTGCCCATGTGTGCTGTGACAGTCCTGTCTCCTTGTTTGCCCAGAACATGGTGTGTGTCTCGTCCCATGCGTGTTTCCACAAACCTGTCTTTGCGTCGTATGTGCGCAGGAAAGTCTTGCCTATCTGGTCAACGGCGTCGTCATAGTATTTCTTTGCAGCCTTCTCGCCCTTCAGCTCTGCAGCAGAAAGAGTATAGAAAGGTAGTCCCATGTATATGCCGTCAAGCCATACTTGCCAGTGGTATATCTCCTTGTGCCACCATACACCTTCCTTCGTGCGTGGCTGCTCTTCCAACTGGCGGAAGAAAGTCTGCAGTGCCTTGTCTGAGCCCTCGTGTGGGAACAGGCGGTTTGCTCTGAGGATGAATCGTGCCGGACGGATGTTGTCAAGGTTATAGGCCTTTATATCATAACCTGTAGTGGTACCGTCAGCCTTAATCATCTGCTCAGGATAACGTATGACGTAATCCTTGAAGATAGGATTCTGGTATGCCAACCATGTATCGAGAATACCCTCGAGCTCTATGCCCATCACGTATGACCACTTGCCGTTAGGACGCTTTGCTTTGTCGGTGAAGTCAAGGTAGATAGGGTTTGGTACACGCTGCATCTCACTCCATGCCATCCACTCTGAATAGTGCTGGAATGGAGGCTCAGAAAGAACCAGCTCACCATTGATGCGAAGGTTGTCAAAGTGTATGTCGTGACACTTGCCGGTCTTGCGCACCTTCTCGTCCTGCACACCGTTGAAAGTACAGTTCTTTACATTGATATTGTAAATATTGTCATGGTCCTCCAATCCGTTGAGCAAGATGCCGTAACGTGACTTCTGACAAGTTACGTTCTCCATATACACGTTGCGCACAGTAGGTATAAAGCCACGCTTAGCCTGCTCTCTTGGCTCATATACGAGATTGATGCGCAGTACTGCCTCGCGACACTGTCCTACCTCAATGTTACGCATATATACATTTTCTGTCACACCGCCGCGACAGGTGTTAGTCTTGATGCGCAATACGCGGTCAAGGTTCGGAGAGTCCATCTTACAGTCCTCGGCGAACACGTTGCGCACGCCTGCTGATATCTCAGAACCTAACACCACGCCACCGTGGCCGTCCTCCATGACGCAACGACGCACGATGATATTCTGTGAAGGTACGTTAGCACGGCGTCCGTCAGCGTTGCGTCCACTCTTGATGGCTATGCAGTCATCGCCGGTATGGAATATACAGTCTTCTATCAGTACGTCCTCACATGACTCTGGGTCGCAGCCGTCACCGTTAGGACCCTCGTTTATAATCTTTACCTTGCGTACAGTAATGTTCTTAGACAGTGTAGGTGTTATAACCCAGAATGGTGAGCGCAGCATGGTTACACCCTCGATGAGAATGTTCTGACACTCATAGAAATTCACCAGTTGTGGACGCATGCCGTGGCCTTTGCCGAAGATGCGCTGCTCAACAGGAATGTTATTGTCTGACATCCACAACAGGGTGTTGCGGTTGCTCATCTGATTGCCTAATGAGTCCTTGCCGAACTTGTCGCTGCCAAGGTAAGGCATAGCCTGAGACTGTGGGGTGTTCTCGTTGAAACCGAATTTCTTCGCTCCGCACCACTGCCACCATGTCTCGTTCTCGCCATTGCCGTCGAGTGTTCCCTCGCCGCTGATAGCTATGTTTTGTGCCTGGTAGGCATAGATGCAGGCAGAGTAGTTCATAAGGTCAAGACCCTCCCAACGTGTCTTAACCATTGGATAAAGGTCTGGCTCGTATGCAAAGAGAATGGTTGCATCCTTCTCGATGCGCAGGTTTACATTGCTTTGCATACGTATTGCACCTGTGAGGTAAGTACCTCCAGATACAACTACCGTACCGCCGCCGGCTTTTGAACAAGTCTCTATGGCTTTGTTTATGGCCTGCTGGTTCTTTGCGGCACTTGCCTTTACGGATGCACCGTATTTCTTGATGTTGTAAGTCTTGTTCTTGAATGTAGGGGCTACAATGCGGTTCTCTATCTGTTTGTACAGAGCCTCGTCCCATCCTTCTGTGGCATGGGCGATATTTGTTAAAATAAGGGCACAAAGTGCAAAGAATACTTTTAGATTCAGTTTCTGCATAATTTAGTTTGTTATATGTTTAATATGCGAAGTTAATAAAATTGTGGAAAATAGGCAAATATTCTTTTAATTATTATTCCCGTACCGTCCTAAAATGCTTGTAAAATGCTTGTTAGTCAGTAAAAAAGAAATGGCAATACGCAGTTTGTTGCGTATTGCCATTTGCTGTTTTTGTTATTTTGCGGTTTTGTTTATTCCGGCTTCATGTTGGTATAGACAGTCTGCACGTCGTCAAACTCCTCGAGCTTCTCAACCATCTTGTCGATGGTAGCGCGCTGCTCCTCGTCCACGTCCTTCAGGTCGTTAGGAATGTAGGTGAACTCACCACCGATTTCCTCAAAGCCCTTCTCCTCAAGGAACTTCTGTATCTGTGCGTATGACTTAGGGTCGCCGTAGATAGAGATTGTGGTCTCCTCCTTCTCCTCGTCAAAGTTCTCGTCAAACTCGTCGTCAACGTTGAGGTCGATGAGTTCAAGTATGAGATCGTCCATGTCGAGGTCGGCAGGCTTCTTGAATGTGAACACACACTTATGGTCGAAAAGGAAAGAGAGTGAGCCGGTAGTACCAAGGTTGCCGTTAAACTTGTTGAATACTGAACGTACGTCAGCCACGGTACGTGTGGTGTTGTCAGTCAGGGTGTCAACGAAGACGGCGATTCCGTGAGGACCGTATCCCTCGTATGTTACCTCCTTGTAGTCAGACTGGTCCTTACCCATGGCGTTCTTGATAGCACGCTCTATGTTGTCCTTAGGCATGTTCTCACGCTTACATGTAGCGATGATGGAACGCAGTGTAGGGTTTGTGTCTGCGTCAGGACCGCCAGCCTTTACAGCAATAGCAATCTGCTTGCCCAGACGTGTGAAAGTTTTTGCCATGTGGCCCCAACGCTTCATCTTGGTGGCCTTACGATATTCAAATGCTCTTCCCATTGGATATATAAGTGAATTATGAGACCCACCCCAACCCTCCCTGTGAGGGAGGGAATGTGAGGGAGGAATGAGTTATTAATTATTAATTATTTAATTATGAATTCTTTTAGTCGGCCTGCGGCCTTGTTAAAAGCGTCGCAAGTGCCGAGCGGTGCATTAAGCATTAAGCATCATCTCAGTTCACAGTTAAGCTGCTTCTTGAGGTTGTTGATGAGCTTGTTCATGATGGCATCGATAGCCTTGTCGTTCATCGTCTTCTCGCTGTCCTGCAGCACGAAGTTGACGGCGTAAGACTTCTTGCCCTCCGGCAGGTTCTTGCCCTCATAGACGTCAAACAACTCAACCTGCTTCAGCAACTTCTTCTCTGTCTGACGGGCAATCTGCTCAATCTGTGCGAACTCTACGTTCTTGTCAATGAGCAGTGCAAGGTCACGACTTACAGCAGGATATTTAGGAATCTCAGTGAAGTGTACCTCTGCCTTCTTCACGGCGTTAGTCACCTGTGTCCAGTTGATGTCGGCGAAGAACACCTCACGGTCTATGTCAGCCTGCTTCTGCAGTTTCTTGCTTACGATACCCATCTCGACGAATACCTTTCCGCCACGGTTCATCATCTTGATGCCGGCAGAGAAGATGTCGTTGTCAGTCTTCTCGCATACGAGCATACCCTGTGGCATGCCGATACGACGCAGGATATTGTCAACATGAGCCTTCAATTCATAGTATGTGCTGTCTTCATCGGCATGAATCCAAGAACCTTCCACGCGCTTACCTGTAATCCACAGACCGAGGTGGCTCTCCTCTGAGTATGCCTTCATAGGGTTCTCGTCGTCTTTCTTCTCGTTGAAGTGCTGATAGCAGTTGCCAAACTCGAAGAAGCGGAGGTTAGCCATACGGCGGTTAGCATTGCGCATGATGCTCTCCAAACCACCGAACAGCAGTGACTGGCGCATTACGTTAAGGTCGCTTGACAGTGGGTTGACTATTGTTACGCACTTGTCGGCAGGGTAAGCCTTCAGGTCAGCGTAGTACGCACCCTTCGTCAGAGAGTTGTTGAGTATCTCGTTGAAGCCTGCACCCACGAGCTGCTCAGCCACGAGGTTCATCAGTTTGTGACGCTGATCCTCAAAGTCCTTCACGGTAAGTGTTGACTTCAGCTGTGTAGGTATCTCCACGTTGTTGTAGCCGTAGATACGCAGGATGTCCTCCACTACGTCGCATGGGCGTTGTACGTCCACACGGTATGCTGGGACAGTGATGTCGAGTCCTTCAGCATCCTCTGCGTTTATCTCAATCTCAAGTGACTTGAGTATGCTCTTTATAGTGTCGTTACCAATCTTCTTGCCGATGAGGTTGTCCACGTATGTGAAGTCAAGGCGCATCTTCGGGTTCTCGATAGGATTAGGATATACATCCTTAATCTCCATAGATACCTTTGCACCAGCCAGTTCCTTACACAGCAGTGCAGCCTGCTTCAGTGCGTATATAGCTCCGTTAGGGTCTATGCCACGCTCAAAGCGGAATGAAGCGTCGGTAGAGAGACCATGGCGACGTGCAGACTTACGTATCCATGTAGGGTGGAAATAGGCTGACTCCAGCACTACGTTCTTTGTGGTCTCGTATGTGCCGGAACCCTTACCGCCGAACACACCTGCTATACACATAGGATCCTCAGCGTTGCAGATAGCGAGGTCATGCTCACCGAGAGTATGCTCCTCGCCGTCGAGGGTGACGAACTTCTTGCCTGCATTCTGGTCCTTCACGACAATCTTGTTGCCCTTCACCATGTCAGCGTCAAAGCAGTGCATTGGCTGGCCGTATGCCATCATGACGTAGTTAGTTATGTCAACGATGTTGTTTATAGGGCGCAGACCTATCACTGTCAGCTTGTTCTTCAGCCATTCAGGTGATTCCTTCACCTCACAGTCGGTAAGGCTCAGGCAGGCATACCTGCGACAAGCCTCAGTGTTCTGTATCTCCACGTCGATAGGCAGGTCGTTGTTGTCAACCTTGAAGTCGTCGCATGAAGGACGGTGCAGTGTAGTCTGCTTACCGTTAGCCAGCATCCATGCGTAGAGGTCGCGTGCCACGCCGTAGTGTGACAATGCGTCTGCACGGTTTGCTGTTATGTCAACCTCTATGAGCCAGTCGCTCTCAAGGTTATAGTATTCTGCGGCAGGAGTGCCTACCACGGCATTCTCTGGCAAAACGATGATACCATCGTGGCTTGTGCCAACGCCTATCTCGTCCTCTGCGCATATCATGCCGTTAGACTCTACACCACGCAGCTTTGATTTCTTAATCTTAAACTCCTTGTCGCCATCGTATAGCACGCAACCGAGGTCTGCCACGATGACCTTCTGTCCTGCAGCCACATTAGGTGCGCCACACACAATCTGTGATGCAGCAGCTGCTGTGCCGTCCTCATTCTTCTTGCCCAGGTCCACTGTGCACACGTGCATGTGGTCAGAGTCAGGGTGTGGCTCGCAGGTCAGCACCTGTCCTACATAGAGTCCTTTCAGACCACCCTTGATAGTCTGTACTTCTTCCAGAGCGTCAACCTCCAGTCCTGTGCTTGTCAGCGCAGCGCACACCTCCTCGGGTGTAAGGTCGAAGTCAACATACTCTTTAAGCCATTTGTAAGAAATATTCATAGTTGTTTATTTGTTTTCGTTTTCGTTCCGAATTACCGAATTTCCCGATTATGATGAAATGCAAAAAAAATCAAGATAATAAAGTGAAATGTTTTAGAAACGAATTACTTTAATTAGTCTTAATTTCTTTAATTATAATTCGTGAAATCCGTATAATTAGTTTTAATCTGTTGTTAAAGAATATTCATTGTACTCACTGTAATCTGTGGTCGTTCTATTCCTCTTCGTTTTAGTCCCCGTCTATTTCTCAAGATTCAGCTTGCCCTCCTCGCAGTGGTACACTATGCCGGGGAAACGCTCCAGCAGCAGCATATTGTGTGTTGTCACTACGACAGCGGTGCCTGTGGCAGCAATGTCGCGGAACAGTCCTACGATGCTCTCGGCGGTCTCAGGGTCAAGATTGCCCGTAGGCTCGTCGGCGAGTATCAGCTTAGGGGAGTTGAGCAGCGCACGTGCTATGGCGATGCGTTGTTGCTCACCACCAGACAACTCATGTGGCATACGCTCCTCATATCCTGTCATACCTACAGCCTTCATCACCTCGGTGATGCGTTTGTCTATGTCGAACGAGTCCTTCCAGCCAGTGGCTTTCAGCACGAACTCAAGATTGCGACGCACGTTGCGATCACCCAGCAGCTTGAAGTCCTGGAACACTATGCCCAACTCGCGCCTGAGGCTTTGCACCTCGCTGCGCTTAATGTTGGTCATGTCTCGTCCTAAGACATTCGCTGTGTAGGCGCTGTCTATGTCAAGCTCACCGTAGATGGTGCGCAACAGTGAACTCTTGCCAGAGCCTACCTTACCTATTATATATATAAACTCTCCAGCGTTCACTTTGAAGTCAACGCCGCGCAGCACCATCTCATCATCGTAATGGCTGATGTTTACGTTTTTATAGTTTATAAGCACGTTATTCAAAGTTATGAGTGATGGGTTATGAGTGATGGGTTATGAATTGCTTTATCAGCGGACACTTATAATTCATAACTCATCACTCATAACTTACTAGTGTTTCTTCCATCCAGGGTTATGGCGCTCTGCCAACTCGGCAGCCAGGTCCTCAATCCTCAGTCCCTTTGAAGTGAGCAATACTATGAGGTGATAGAGCATGTCAGAACCCTCGTATATCAGTCTGTCGTTAGTGCCGTTGGTAGCCTCGATAACAAGTTCGAGAGCCTCCTCGCCAACTTTCTGCGCCATACGGTTCAGGCCGTCCTTGAAGAGTGATGTGGTGTAAGAGCCCTCTGGCATCTCCTCATGGCGTTTCTCGATAAAGTCTTGCAGTTCACTAAGGAACAAAAGTGGATTTTTCTCTTCCATTTTTATAATGATATTATAATTTGTAACTTACAAAATGCAAAGGTACTTATTTTTTTTTAATTATAAGGTAATTATTCTGAAAAAACTTTGCCATTTACCTAATATGGTGTCTCATGGCAAAATGAAACTTGTCATTTTGCATGGTGTCATGACAGCTATTTGCTTATAACATAATTGCCATGAGTTGTTCATCAACTAATCCTTAATACCTAAAAATGGGGATGAGTAAAAATCCTCTTTTTTAGGTATTGCCAGAGTAGAAGGAAAGAGCTAACTTTGCATCGTAATTAGATAAGACAACAATACAAACACAAATAAAGACAGAAGAAAGATGAAAAAGACAATCGTAGTATTTGGCAGTTCCACAGGAACTTGTGAGGGCATAGCCAGAGACATCGCGGCAAAGCTTGGCGCTGAGGCGGTTAACGTGTCAGACCTCACCGCTGATGTTATTGCAGAGAATGAGAACCTTATCCTCGGCACTTCTACATGGGGCGCCGGCGAGGTGCAGGATGACTGGTATGACGGACTGAAGACGCTCAAGGCAGCAGACCTCAGTGGCAAGACCGTGGCACTCTTCGGATGTGGTGACTCTGCCTCTTATTCTGATACCTTCTGTGGTGGTATGGCAGAGATATATAACGCGGTAAAGCAGGCCGGCGCCAATGTGGTCGGTGCTGTTGACGCTTCAGAGTACAGCTATGATGACTCAGAGGCTGTCATTGACGGACAGTTTGTGGGACTGGCCCTTGACAATGACAATGAGGAGTCAAAGACCGCTGCGCGTATTGATGCCTGGATAGCAGCCATCACACCAGCATTGTAAAACAGTAACACCCATAATATAAAGAGATGCTTCCATACAACGACAACATAGTAAACAACTCTGTGACATGCAGGTCTGTATCACTTAGTGACAGAGAGGACGACAGGGTAGGGGTGTCAGCTCCTATGCGTGTATTGCTTAACCATATCTATGAGTATCAGAAGGGCGTGCGCCGCATGGTGCTCTACACCTTCCACAAGCGATACATGCGTTATGCCATTGAACGTCTGCAGCGTCAGGGTATAGACTATGTCATCTCTCCGTTGCAGGGCGACAATGTCAACCTCTTCTTTGGCAGGCGTGAGTGCCTTGATGCCATAAGGCTTATGGTTACCCGTCCGCTGAACCAGCTCTCTCCCGAGGAGGACTTCATCCTCGGTGCCCTTTTAGGTTATGACATCTGTATGCAGTGTGAGCGTTACTGTGACAGGAAGCAGCGCATAGCGTAATCTTTTTGTAATGATAAAGGGGTAAATCCCAGACCTTTCAACACAGTCAGAAATGGCTGTGTTTTTCTTTTTTTTTGTTTATTGGGGGTAATTATGTATGGTTGCAATTTTTTTATGACAAATTGTTATGAATGTCAAAAAAAAATATTACTTTTGTAATAAGTATCGTCAAGAGGTTGTAAACAACCAAGCTGCGGCTGACTCCTTGAGTGCAAGGTGACGGTATGATTTTAGTATGTATATAATAATGACATTGGCAGTTATTTGGAAGATATAGAAACCTGAGAAATTTCTTTATTCAATCAGAATAACGATAATTGTGAATGTCTGCGCTTATAGCGTGGACGTCACTTATCATCTGATTGGGCTTTCTCAGGGCCTCTATATCTGGTAAGAGCGGACACGCTTTTACTGTATATAGAGGTCTTGACGTTTTGTGAAGCCCAAAAGAGTCCGATAAGTGCTTGTTGTCTTAGTTATAAGCGCGAGATGCCTGACAGAAACACATTAGCGCCTGAAGTGCTCGACACGCTATTGCGTGACCACACTACGGGCAAGAATATATTCTGGGCTACGCACGACTATGAAGAACTGGGCTCGGAATATTCCTACCGTTCCCCCATATTGCCAGAACTTATAACAGGCGAGAGGGGAATGGTAATACGTCCGCGTGTGCTCAAGACAAAGGAAGAACAGATTGGCAGAGCCAAAGGAATGGCTGAGGTTTTCACTCCTTCATGGATATGTAATGCACAGAATAACTTGTTGGATGAGGCGTGGCTTGCTGAAAAGGACAAGTCATGGAAAGACTATGTCCGTACAACATGCTTAGAGATAACATGTGGAGAAGCCCCATACCTTGTTAGTAGATACGATACTACCACAGGTGAGGCTATCCCCATTGAGAACCGTATAGGTTTGCTTGACAGGAAACTGCGCATGGTGAGTGAGCATGTGGATGACAGCACCGAATGGCTGAAGTGGGCACAGACTGCCTACATGAATACCTATGGGTATGAGTGGCAAGGCGACAGCCTGCTGTTGGCTCGTGAGTCTCTGCTGCTGACTTTTATGGAATGCTATGAAGCTAAGTTTGGTAAGTACCCGATGCAGAGAAGCATAATTCGTATTGCTGATATTATATCATGGAACCTGTGGCAGATGGACGGTTTGAAAGGTGTAGTACCCGATTCGTGTTCTCATGGAGTGACAAAGACGGTACAAACCCTTTTCGGAGAAGAAGAGCATACGATTAACTGTCCAGGCTGTCAGCAGGAGGACATACGTAAGCATAACGGTACCTACTGCCTGATAAAGGATTGGGGCTCGGGTAAAGAAATAAGATTTATAGACCTTATAAAATAACACATACTATGGCAAACGAAATCTACAACCCTGACGTACTTAATTGTATAGCCAATCTGAGTAATGATGAGGTGTTTACACCACCGGAGTTGGCAAACAAAATGCTTGACCTCCTGCCACAGGAGCTATTTCGTAGCAGTGAGACCACGTTTCTCGACCCTTTCACCAAGAGTGGGGTTTTCTTGCGTGAGATAGTGAAAAGGCTGGACCGCGGACTGGAAAAGCAGATACCCGGCCGTCAGCAACGTATAGACCATATTCTGCACCATCAGGTGTTTGGCATAGCCTGCACAGAACTTACCTCGTTGCTGGCACGTCGCTCAGTGTATTGCAGTAAGTTCGCTAATGGAAAGTACAGCATTTCCAAGTTTGATACAGAGGAAGGCAACATACTTTACAGGAACATTCAACACACATGGGTGAATGGTAAATGTAAATATTGCGGTGCTTCACAATCAGTTTATGATAGAGGTTCAGAGGCAGAGCAGTATGCCTATATGTTTATCCATACAGATAATCCAAGTAAATTCTTTAATAATATGAAATTCGATGTTATCATCGGTAATCCGCCGTATCAAATGAGTGACGGGGGAGGAATGCAAACAGAATCATCATCAGGTAGTGCGATACCATTATATCATTTATTTGTGAATCAGTCAAAGAAGTTAAATGCAAAATATATTTCTATGATTATACCCGCTCGATGGTATAGTGGAGGCCGAGGTTTGGATGCATTTAGAGATGAAATGCTGAATGATGGTTGTTTATCACACATTGTAGATTATGCTGATTCAAGGGACTGTTTTCCTGGTGTTGATATTGCTGGAGGAGTGTGTTATTTCTTACGGAACTTAAATAATGAAAAAGAGTGTACTATTGAAAACCACTATAAATCAAATGTCAAAACATCCATCAGAAAATTGAATGAATATTCTGTTTTTATAAGGTTCTCTCAAGCGATTGATATAATAAAAAAAGTTCTCGCATTGAAAGAACAAACAATGGAAGAATGGGTATATAGTTCAAAGCCATTTGGGTTTAGGAGTTTTGAGTTTGGTAACGATAAAAGAAAAAGTGGTGATGTGGAGATGTTAGGAAGTAAAGGTTTTTCATATGTTTCTAAGAAGGACGTAAGAAGTAACTTAGAATTAATAGAAAAGTGGAAAGTTGTAATGTCTAAAGCTAGTGCAGAGCATGCAGGGCAGACAGATAATGATGGACGAAAAAAAGTAGTGTCTAAAGTAGAAGTCCTCAAACCAAACCAAATATGCACAGAAACATATCTGCTATTGGGGACATTTGATGAAGAGAATGAAGCGAATAATCTAGCAGGCTATGTGAAGACTTCTTTTTTCCGTTTTTTATTGTCTACAATATTGCTTACTCAAAATATTGCAAAGGACAAATTTCAATTCGTTCCCCTCCAGGACTTTTCTCACCCTTGGACAGACGAGATGCTCTATAAGAAATACGGATTAACCCAAGAAGAGATAGCATTCATAGAGTCTATGATTAGGCCGATGGAATAAAACGGAAAAGAAACAAAAAACAATAAACGGCGCTCTTTGGAAATAATAACAGATTTATTTGGAACTTCAAGGAAAACTCCTTAACTTTGCAATCATAAAACGATTGCGCTATGAAGAAGAAATATCCCTCAAATAATGAAGATACAGGAATGGCTAAGGAACCAGCAGTAGCTGTTGACTATGGGAAAACGACAAAATGCTTCAAAGATATCGAAGATGATATACCCGTGGTGATTCCTTCCACTTGGGAGGAGGCTTTGGATGATATAGAGCAGTCAGAAAAAGACTTTGCAGAAGGCAGATGTTTTGCCTGGGACGAGGTGAAGCAGACAATAGAAGACAGAATAGCAAACTATGCAGATTAAACTATCTTCTACAGCAATAAGACACCTGCAAGAAATCATCGACAGCCATTTGGAGTATTGTGGCGAACGTTCTGCCATGAAATTCAGCCATCAAGTTGATGAGAAATTACAGATGTTGTCAAAATTTCCCGAATGCGGCTCGTATGAAAAGTTGTTAGAGCATAGGGAAATAAGGTATAGGGCAAAGCTTATCAACAAAAGGTATAAGATGATTTACCATATAGGCGATGACGCGGTAATGGTTGATGCCTTCTGGGATATGCGTATGCATCCTGAAAGTTTACAGAAAAGAATCTGATACTATTCTCCGGAGTGCCATAACAACAAACAATAGTTATGGCAGCACAAGATTTATTAAGAAACAAGGTTGAAGAAACTCCAACCATATATGCATACAGTCTGCCTGATGTGCCTAAATATAAAGGACTGTTGAAGGTGGGCTATACCTCAAGGCCTGGTAATGTACGCATAGAGGAGCAAGGGCATGAACTATATTTGGAAAAGAATGTAGTGCTGAAACGCAGTTCTATGCGTCCTGACGGTACTTACTTCATGGACGAAGGGTTGGGTGGTGTGCATTACTATCTTAGAAAAGCAAAGTTCGCTAACCCCTTTGGCGAGTGGTTTCGCTGTGAGGTAAAAGATGTAGAGAAGGCTATTCATGCTGCTATGGAGAGACGTGACAGCATGACTGAGCGTATATATGATTTCCCTATGCGCCCGGAGCAGGCTAAGGCGGTGAAAAAGACCTCGGAGTATTTTGACGCTTTCAAAAAAGACCCAGCCAACAGAGGCTTGACTCCACATTTCCTGTGGAATGCGAAAATGCGTTTCGGAAAGACCTTCACCACCTATCAGTTGGCAAGGAAGATGGGATGGACAAAGGTGCTGGTACTGACCTTTAAGCCTGCTGTAAAGACAGCTTGGGAAGAAGACCTGCTGACACACGCAGACTTTGAGGGATGGCAGTTCTGCCAGAAGCAGGAGGACAGGGAGTTTAACTATGTGAACGAGCGAAAGCCATTTGTATGCTTTGCCTCATTCCAGGATGTGTTAGGTAAAAACAGCGTCGGTGGCATTAAAGCTACCAACGAATGGATACAGACAATAGATTGGGACTGCATAGTGCTTGATGAATACCATTATGGAGCATGGGGTAGGAATGCCAAGAATTTCTATGACAAGAAAGACTTGGCGATGAGTCGTGCGGAAGAGGTGGGGGACATCATAAGGGAAGATGCAGATTCCAAACATGAGATAGAGGCGCGCGAATTGTATGATGAGGGACTGATGCCGCTGAGAACCGGAGCTTATTTGTATCTGTCAGGAACACCGTTTAAGGCCATATCAACAGGAGAGTTTATTGAGGAGCAGATATATAACTGGACTTATTCTGACGAACAGGCTGCAAAAGAAGAATGGAAAGGAGAGAATAATCCGTATGCCCAACTTCCAAAGATGGTGATGCTGACTTACCGAATGCCTGACAGTATAAGGGAAATAGCCTCGCAAGGAGAGTATGACGAGTTTGACCTCAATGAGTTTTTCAGAGCAGAGGAAGATGTCTTTGTGCATGAGGAATATGTGCAGAAATGGCTTGACTTGATAAGAGGTTCATATACAGGTAATATTGTAGTAGAACTGAAACAAGGCAAGGAAAAACCGCCTATGCCTTTCTCTGATAGTCGCCTGTTGAGCTATTTACAGCACACTTATTGGTTCTTGCCAAGTGTGGCAGCATGCAAGGCTATGGCTGTATTGCTAAGGAAAAGAGCCAACAGGTTCTTTGATGATTATGAGGTGATAGTGGCAGCTGGCAATGAGGCTGGCATGGGTGCTAAGGCTGTAACCCCTGTGTATAATGCTATGGGTAATCCTCAACAGACAAAGACCGTTACACTGTCATGTGGCAAACTCTCTACTGGTGTGACGGTCAGACCGTGGACTGGCATATTGATGCTGAGAAACACTACGTCGCCAGAAACTTATTTTCAGGCTGCATTTCGTGTGCAGTCACCATGGACTACAAAGGATGCGGAAGGAAAAGAGGTGATATTGAAGCCTTACTGCTATGTGTTTGACTTTGCGCCCAACCGCGCACTGAGACAGGTTCAGGAATACAGTTGCCAATTGAATGTGGAGGAGTCTAATCCCGAAACGAAAGTTGCTGACTTCATTAAGTTCTTGCCTATTCTGGCTTATGACGGCTCGTCAATGAAGGAGATAGATGCTGCAGGAGTACTCGATATGGCGATGAGCGGGACAACGGCAACGCTATTGGCAAGGAGATGGGAAAGTGCTGTGTTGGTAAATGTCGATAATGTGACCTTGCAAAGGCTTATTAATAATCCTGAGGCTATGAAGGCATTGATGAACATAGAGGGATTCCGTAGTCTGAATAGCGATATAGAGACAATCATAAATAAGTCGGAACATGTAAAGCAAACTAAGAAAACGAAAGACCCTGCTCAGATGACATCAAAGGAAAAGAAAGAACTGACTCAGGAGGAAAAGGAATATAAGAGCAAGCGTAAGGAAATACAGGAGAAATTGATAAAGTTTGCCACCAGGATACCTGTGTTTATGTATCTTACGGACTACAGGGAGTACAGCTTGCAGGATGTTATAACGCAATTGGAGCCGGAACTGTTCCGCAAAGTGACGGGACTGACGCTGAAGGACTTCGGATTGCTGGTAGGCCTGGGAGTGTTTAACAGGGAATTGATGAATGACGCTGTGTATAAATTCAAACGTTATGAGGATGCGTCGCTCTCTTACTCAGGTATAAATACTCATAATGATACCGTTGTCGGTGGATGGGATGAGGTTAAGCAAGCGTAAAAACGCAAAAAAGGAGTCACGAAATATATGTCGTGACTCCTTTTTTGCGTGATGTACTCCTATGAAATTAGTCCCCAAAAATCACTGGCTTGCAGGCAGCCGAAAATAGGACATTTTTGTCATTTGGGGGGTAAAAAAAGTTCGAGAAAAAAACTCAATCTAGAAGAAAAAGAACAGTGCAAAAACAAAAAAAAGCCTCAAAAAGAGGCTTTTTTTTCACTCTGAACCGTAAAAGCATAGCTTTCTCACCCTAAAGTGATAGCTTTCACGCTGTCATTCGATAGCTTTTACACTGAGAAACGATAGCTTTTACGACGTAAAAGCTATCACTTTACACCGCTTTTCTAAATCCCTCTACTGATTATCAGCAAGTTACAACTCTCGTAGATTTGCGTAGAGCCGACCAGCAATATTTTTTTTCAAAAAACCGCCCTTTATTTGGACTTAAAAAGAAGGCCAAAATAGGACAAAATCGTTTTTTTGCCTATCCCAGGCATACGTCGCAGTGACCTGCTCAATGGAGTGGGGCACAGCTTGGTTTTCCCTGAAAAATTGGAGGAAAGGAAAAAAGTTTGTAAATAGTTTGGTAGAAAGAAAACTTTGTATTACATTTGTATTTGAAAGTGATACAAATGTAATACAAAGTAATACAGAAATATGGAGACGACAATAAGAAGAAAACCGACATCATTCAGACTGAGAGGGGACATAATAGAAGGACTGAAGCGTAATGCAGCACGTGAAAATCGCACTCTGAACAACTATGTTGAAAGTGTGCTCTTGGATGTGGTGTATAATGAGCCTAACGAAGTGACCAAAGTTGCAATAGGAGAGGCTATGTCTGGAAAGAATCCTAATAAGGTCTATTCTAATGTCAATGAATTGTTTGACGATATTTTGAATGAGGAGTAATGAAAAACATTCAACCTACAACACAATACAGAAAAGACATTAAAAGATATAAGAATAAACCTGAAAAAATAAAGGCACTTGGGAAGGTTCTTGAGATGCTGATTAATGAGCGGCCAATTCCCTCTGAATATAGGCCGCATTTCTTGTCGGGACAATACAACGGATGTATGGAATGTCATATTCAAGGGGACTTTTTATTGGTGTGGTTTGACACAGAGCGAGACATTATAGAGCTTGTCAGGCTTGGCAGCCACTCAGAACTATTTGGTAAAAAGAGATGATATTCCGTGATAAGCCGGAGTACCATAACAACAAGCAACGGTTCTTTTTTTTGCCTATCCCAGGCATACGTCGCAGTGACCGCAGTCGCGGTCTGTTTTCTCTCCGAAATACTCCAGCAGCATACGCTCCCTGCAAGTGGCGTTGTCGTCTATATACTGCAACATCCTTGACACACGCTCACTCATCCTCTCCTGCATTGTCTCATACACATTTCTGGGTATTATCATGTGGGCAGAGTCAACGCGCTGGCGCGGGTATGTTATCATCGGCTTATGCCTCGGCGGCACGTAGCGTATGATGCGCCGTTCGGCAAGGGACTTCAGTGTCATGTGGAGCTCGTCTTGTGACAGGGCAGTATGGCGCATGATGGCCTCGTTGTCGATGTAGGTCATGTCGGTGAACAACGTGCCGTAATGCCTCAGCAGGGCATTAAGTGCCTTCTCCTCGTCAGGGGTCAGGAAGTTGATGTTATATAGCTCATTTCGTGTAACGCATATCATCACCCTTGCCTTGTTCTCATTGTCTATGCTGTAGGTGATGTAGCCCGAGTTCTGCAGTATTGCCAGTGCTGCCTCAAGGTGCAGCGGATGGTGCTTGAAGCGTCTGCAGAACAGATACTCGTTGAAGTCATAGCGCGCTCCCTCGCCGGAGTTTATCGCCAGCTCGAAGAAGTATGCCAGGTGGTCATACACCTTTTTTATATAGTCCTTTGGCGGGAAGGCAGTCTTTACATGCCTGAGCAGATTGGTGCGGTCCTGCCCGTTGTATATCAGTACGGCATAGGCGCGCTTGCCGTCGCGTCCTGCTCGTCCTGCCTCTTGATAGTAGGCCTCTATGGAGTCAGGGGTGTCCATGTGTATCACTAACCTTACGTCGGGCTTGTCTATGCCCATACCGAAGGCGTTGGTGGCCACCATGACGCGCACCTTGTCCTGCTGCCAGTCGTCTTGTCGTTTCTCCTTGATGGAGAAGTCAAGTCCGGCATGGTAGAAAGTGGCGCTGATGCCCTCCTCGCACAGCTTATCTGCCACCTCCTTCGTGCGCTCGCGGTTGCGGGTATATACTATCACGCTACCTCTGACGGAGCATATTATATGGAGCAGTTCCTGAAACTTGTCATCGGCCTGCCTTACCACATACGACAGGTTCTCGCGTCTGAAGCTCATGCTGAAAACCTGAGGCTTCAGGTTGTTATGCTTACCAAACTCCAGTTGCTCCTGTATGTCGGTAACGACGGCAGGCGTGGCAGTGGCTGTCAGTGCAAGTATAGGAGCGCTGGGCAGTACCTTGCGTAGCTCGTTAATCTTGAGGTATGACGGACGGAAGTCATATCCCCATTGTGAGATGCAGTGTGCCTCGTCCACGGTGATGAAGCACACCTTCATATAATACAGTTTGGCAAGGAAGAGCCTGTTAGACAGACGTTCGGGCGAGACGTATAGGAACTTCACGGCGCCGAATACTGCATTGTCAAGAATCTGGTGACTCTCTTTCTTGCTCAGTCCGGAGTAAACGGCCTCTGCCTTGATGCCACGCTCCTTCAAGTGCTGCACCTGGTCTTTCATCAGGGCTATCAACGGCGAGATGACTATGCATACGCCGTCCATGGCCAATGCCGGTATCTGGAATGTTATACTCTTACCTCCACCCGTGGGCATCAGCCCGAGGGTGTCATGGCCGCTGCCAATGCTTTGTATGATGTCAAGCTGTATGCTACGAAAACTGTCGTAGCCGAAATGTTGGCGCAGCAAGTAAGTGTAGTAGGCGGTATTATTCACTCTTTCAACTCTTCAGTTCTTCAACTCTTTGTGCCGATATGTATGTCGTCAATCTGCAGTTGCACGTTGCCGCGACGGTAAACGTTCTCCTCTATGGTGTATAGCACGTTGAAGGAGCGTCGGGACTTGATGTATCTTGCCACGGATGACAATCCGAAGGCTATGCCGTTCATGACCGTAGGCGAGTTAGAGTCAACCAGCTCAAGCTTCAGGTGTTCCTGCTGGCGTCCTACCACCTTGGAGGTACCGAAGTCGTACACCTCGTTGGTGATGAACACCGGCTTGGTGTTGCCCGGACCGAACGGAGCGAAGCGCTTGAGGTCATGCAGCATACGCCTGTTAATGTCGCTGAAGTTTATGGTCGCGTCAGCATTGAGCGTAGGTACTGTCTGGGTGGGTTGTATATGTCGGCTGACATATTCCTCGATGCGCTGTTTGAAGAGATCCACGTCATTCCATCGTATGGTGAGACCGCATGCGAAGGTGTGTCCGCCGAAGTTTACCAACAGGTCCCTGCAACTCTTTATGGCACTGTAGATGTCGAAACCGGCAACAGAGCGTGCGGAGCCCACGGCATAGTCGCCGTCGCGTGTGAGCACCACTGTGGGACGGAAATACATATCGGTGAGCCTGGCAGCCACAATGCCTACCACGCCCTTCTTCCAGTTCTCGTCATAGACCACTATGCACTGGCGGTTCTCCTGTTTGTTGAGGCGCTCAACGATGACGTTGGCCTCCTCTGTCATCTGCTTGTCTATATCTCTGCGCAGGTCGTTATACTCGTCAATCTCCTTTGCAGTGGTGACGGCCGTGTCGGGGTTGTTCTCCACAAGCAACTGCACTGACAGCTTGCCGTTCTCCATTCTGCCTGAAGCATTGATGCGCGGGCCAATCTTGAACACTATGTCGCCCATGCTAATCTCACGCCCTGACAGTCCGCAGATGTCAATGATGGCCTTTATGCCCACTGACGGCTGGTTGTTTATCAGTTTCAGTCCGTGGTAGGCAAGGATGCGGTTCTCGTCGGTCACCTCCACGAGGTCTGCCGCAATGCTTATGGCGCAAAGGTCAAGCAACGGCATAAGTTTGGAGAAAGGTATGCCGTTGTTCTTGGCGAACGCCTGCATGAACTTGAAGCCGACGCCACATCCGCACAGATGTTTGAAAGGGTAAGTGTCGTCCTCACGCTTAGGGTTGAGTATGGCGACAGCGTCGGGTAGTGTGTCATCGGGCATGTGGTGGTCACATACTATAAAGTCTATGCCCAGTTGCTTGGCATAGGCTATCTCCTTGTGAGCCTTGATGCCACAGTCAAGGATGATGATAAGTGATACCCCTTGCGCCTTGGCGTAGTCTATGCCTTTGATGCTCACTCCGTAACCCTCGTTGTATCGGTCGGGTATGTAGTATTCTATGTTGCTGTAGAACTGCAGAAGGAACTTGTATATCAATGCTACTGCAGTACAACCGTCAACATCGTAGTCTCCGTAAATCATGATACGCTCCTTGCGTCCTATGGCATCGTTCAGGCGGTCAACCGCCACGTCCATGTCGCGCATCAGGAACGGATTGAGCAGGTCGCCCAACTGTGGACGGAAGAAACGCTTGGCAGCCGACTCCGTGGCTATGCCGCGTCTTATCAGCAGCATAGCCAATACCTCGGAGATGTTAAGCTTCTCGCCTAACCTCTTCGCTTGTGTCCGTTGTTGTTCGGTGGGTTCGTATGTAGTCCACTTAAAGTGCAAGGGTCCTCTGCTTTATTGTATCTTTCTGAGGTTGAACTTGGTAATCTTGCTGTCGGGGGTTATCTCGACAGTCACTGCGTACTTGACATCCTTCTCTTTGCTCTCGTCGGTGCGCTCTATCTTCTGTTCAGCCGTAAAGTGTGCGGTGATGTTTGCAGGAGCGGCGCTGCCCTCCACGTTCTTCTCAGCCTTGAAGTCGTCGAGTATGTACCAGTTCATGTTTGTGATATCTTCCTTATACAGTTTGTTCATAAACTGCACCGCCTCCTGCTTGGAGGCATTGTTGTGTCCGAGGAAGGATGCCATGACATCGCTAACGGTGCCTAACAGTTTCTCCTCGTTTCTTGCGTTGACAGCCTGCAGGAAACGTCTGCACACGTCGCGTGCCATTGCCTTCTCCTCAGCCGTTGCCTCTGATGCTTTCTTGTTGTCAAGGAATTCCTGGGCTTCTGCGGCTCTGCGGCTCTCGGAGTGCATCTTCAGGTATTCCGCGTATGCCTCGGCGGTGCCTTTGCGTACTGCTACGCTGAAGTCGATAGAGTCAATGAGGTCCTCAGCCTCACCTCTGTGCAGAGACTTTGGGTGAGCCTTGATGAAGGCCTCCAATGCGTTTCTTGCTCCCTTCGCGATGGTGTTGGCCCAGTCGGCGTCCTCCTCGGTCAGCAGGTTGAGGCGTGCGCTGACAGAGTCGCGGTGCTCTTGCGGAGCATCGTTAAACTGAACGAGATAGTCTTTCAGGTCCTGTATATTGGTGCTGAGCATAGCCTCCTCGTAACGCTGCATCTCAAGTTTCTCTTCTGCCGCATTGCTCCAGCACATGTATGCCACGATGCACAAGGCAAGTGCAACGATAAATGCCAACAGCCATATCATGCTCTTGTTACGCTTTGGTTGTTGCGGTGTGGGGAGAGGCTCCTGTGAGGGCTGCTCAGTCACGGGGATGACAGTCTCTTCTGTGTGCATGGTGTGCATACTGATGCCGCAATAAGGACAAGTGACTGCTTGGTCGCTTATTTGGTGTCCGCATTCAGGACAAAGTATTAATGACATTTCGAGTTATGAGTTGTGAGTTATGAGTTATGAGTTGTGAGTTATGAGTTGTGAGTTGTGAGTTGTGAGTTATGAGTTATGAGTTGTGAGTTATGAGTTATGAGTTATGAGTTATGAGTTATGAGTTTTTGCTTAGACAAGCGTTACTGCGTGCCGAGCGATGATTTGTGAGCCCCCTCTGTCCTCCCTGGTAGGAAGAGAGCGTGAGCCTGGGGGTATTAATTATTTCATTATTAATTATTCATTATCACGGTTCCCCCTTTCGATGCCTGAACCTCAGTTCGCGCAATTTGTGCTCGCCCATGAAACGGCTTTTGTCCACATAGCCGTTAATGCCGTGCAGGTGTCCCTTGCCGGTGTACTGCCACATGGTTACGTCACGGCCGTCTGCAAGCACTGGCTCCTTGTTGGAGTATTGCGCTATCATGATGAGGTAGCGGTCTAACTTGCCCTGCAGATGCTTGTTGTAGAAGTTGGCGCCGGCATATATCAACGGACGTTGACGGTACACCTGCTCTATCATGTCGAGGAACTTGAAGAGCGAGTCGCAAAGAGCCTCGGTACTCAGTCCCCCCGTCACCTCTACGTCAATCATAGGAATCAGGTCCTGCTCACTCGGTTTGCACTGGGCAAAGAAATTAGCCACCTGCAGCTCCTGATCCACCGTGGGACGGTAGAAGTGGTATGAGCCCACTTTCAGTCCGTAGCTGTGTGCTGTCAGCACATTCTGTTCGTACGTAGGGTCTATGCGTGTGCTTCCCTCTGTGGCCTTGATATAGACATAGGCCATCTTCGTGCCTGTACCCACTGTTTCCCAGAACACATTGCCCTGGTAGTGCGAGATGTCGATGCCGTGTATATGCGCACAAGTATCCTCGCACTCGGTGTATTGCGACTGGGCTTTGGCGTCCGTGGCGGACAACAGTGTTATTATTAAGGCAGAGAGTGTATATCGTGTCAAGTGTAGTCTTCCTATAGTCATAAAAGCAAAGTTACAAAAAAATCCCCATATCGGCAAATTTTGTGACACTTTGTTTTGAAACTTATTGATTTAGAACCGTCAATCCTTAACGATTGTTAAAGGAGATGGGTGAATGTCATTGTTCTGTTGTGTGGAAGTTGTGGGATGCCGATGGAATATGAAAGCATCGCCATTGTTGCAGGGTATAGTAAAAGAAAATTTGTGTATTTGAATAAAAAAGTGTACCTTTGCGCTATCGTAACAGTTACTCAACTTTCTGAAGTAGTCAAGTAGACAGTAGTTAAGTAGTTAAGACAATACAGAATACCTCAGCATGAGCCTCGGTTCGTCAATAAACAGCAAATAGCCAGGGTAATGTCTTAACTCCTTTACTTCTTTACTCCTGAAGACTAAGAAGTTGAGTACAAGCGAAACTTAAATAACAGTTATTGATTAAATAATGCCGTTTACACTTCCGTTTAACTTCCTTGACATAATAGTCAAGGGTATGATCGTCGGCATCATCTGCTCTGCGCCGATGGGACCGGTTGGTGTGTTATGCGTACAGCGTACGCTTAACAAGGGCAGGTGGTATGGCTTTGTTACCGGTCTCGGAGCGGCCGCCAGTGACTTGTTCTATGCATTGCTTACAGGCTTTGGCATGAGTTTCGTGATGGAGCTTATAGATGCGCCTCAGAATAAGTTCTTTTTGCAGATTTTCGGTAGCATACTGTTGTTCTGCTTCGGCCTTTACTGCTTCAAGAGTGACCCTCGTAAGAATGTCCATCAGAGTAAGAAGAACCAAAAGGGTACATTGGTGCACAATTTCGTCACGGCGTTTCTCGTGACGATATCCAACCCTTTGATAATATTCCTGTTTCTTGCCACTTTCGCACAGTTTGCCTTTGTTATACCTAATCATCCAGTGGAGATGTCGCTGGGATACCTGAGTATAGTAGGTGGTGCGCTGTTGTGGTGGTACGGGCTTACATGGCTAGTGGACAAGGTGCGTGAGTTCTTCTCAATGGACACCATAGTGATTATAAACCGTGTGATAGGTACGGTGGTGATGGTGTTCTCGTTCGCTATATTCATTGGAACGGCTTTTAACTTATTCTCTATATACTGATGCTAATATCACGACAGCTTAGAAAAGAAAATATTGCCGAGTACGTATTGTATATGTGGCAGGTGGAAGATATTATTCGCGCTTACGGATTGGACCTCGGCAGGCTGAGGCGTGAGTACATTGCACGCTTTGACCTGACTGACGAGCAGCGCGATGAGATGACCGACTGGTATGGTGACCTCATTCGTATGATGCGTGAGGAAGGTAAGACGCAGGGCGGCCATATACAGATATTGCAGATAGTGATACAGCAGATGGCTGAACTGCATGCCGAGTTGATGCAGTCGGTAAAGTTCCCGTTTTACAGTGCGGAGTACTATAAGGTGCTGCCGTTCATAGTAGAGCTGCGCTCCAAGGGCAGCAAGGAGGTGGGCGAGATAGAGACGTGTCTCAACGCTCTCTATGGAGTGATGCTGCTGCGTCTGCAACAGAAAGAGGTAAGCAGCAGTACGGAGGCTGCGGTGAAAGAGATTACCACATTCCTGGGTATGTTGTCAGATTACTATAAGAAAGATAAAGAGGAGGGTATAGAGTTTTGATACTGACGGCAGACAGTGGCAGCACTAAGACCACATGGGTGGCGGCAGGCGTACGTGTCTTGACGCAGGGTGTCAATCCCTATCACATGGGGAGTGAACAGATAGAGAGTGTCATAAGGCAGGAGCTGATGCCGCAGCTCACCTCACTGATGGAGGGAGAAGAGAAGATTACGGAGGTGCATTTCTATGGCGCAGGTTGTACGGAGAAAGCCTCTGCCCCCCTGGTGGAGATATTGAAGAGGTATTTCCCCGATGCGGTCAATGTGGAGGTTGCCAGTGATATGCTGGGTGCCGCGCGTGCCTTGTTTGACGACGGCGAGGGAGTGGCATGCATACTCGGTACGGGGGCTAACTCGTGTCTGTATCAGCATGGACGTATAGTGAGCAACGTGTCTCCTATGGGTTATATACTCGGTGACGAGGGGAGCGGGGCAGTGTTGGGACGTACCTTTCTTAACGCATTGTATAAGGGAGGACATGCCGATATGATAGAGACGTTTGAGAGGGAGACGGGCTTGTCATTGCCAGAAGTGATAGAGCGGGTTTACAGGCAGCCGCTGCCTAACCGCTTCCTGGCGTCGCTGGCACCGTTTATCAAGGCTCATGTGGATTGTGAGTGGATAGGCATGATGGTGACAGAGTGTTTCAGGCAGTTCTTCAGGTGTAATGTCAGACATTATGACAGACCTGACCTGCCGTGCTCTTTTGTGGGAAGCATAGCCTATTACTTTGAGCCATGGCTGCGTAAGGCGGCAGGGTCAGAGGGGTATATTATAGGAAAGATAATGAAAGAGCCGTTATGACTTATTTAGAGATATTCCGTGAGATAGCACAAATACCACGAGCCTCACATCATGAGGAGAGAATAGCTGATTATTTGTGCAAGTTTGCCGCAGAGCGTGGCTTGGACTACAGTCGTGATGAGCACCACTGTGTGGTGATACGTAAGGCAGCGTCGCCAGGCTATGAGGCAGAGGAACCGCTTGTGCTGCTTAATCATACAGATATGGTGTGCGTGAGCGATGCCGGATATGATACTCCCGGGGCTGTAAGCATAGAGGAGTATGACGAAGGAGGGGAGCACTGGATGAGAGCATGCCATACTTCGCTTGGGGCGGATAATGGTATAGGTCTGTCGATGGCGTTGGCAGTGCTCGATGATGATACCTTGAAACATCCTGCGCTGGAGGTGCTATGTACTACTTGCGAGGAAGACGATATGAGCGGTGCCGCTAATCTGTCAGCAGATTTCGTCAAGGGGCGCAATGTGTTAAACCTTGACTCTGAGAACTATGATGACATAACCGTGGGTTCGGCGGGAGCATACATACAAACTGCTACTTTGCCTGTGAGTAGGATAGCTATGCCAGAAGGGTATGTAGCGTATGAGGTGGCAGTGACCGGCGGACTCGGTGGACATAGCGGCGTGGACATAGACAGAGGCAGGGGCAATGCCATAAAGATACTGGCTAATTTGCTGCTGGTGGCTATAAGACAGATGAACATAAAACTGTACCTTGTGTCATTTGAGGGTGGGGGAGCATACTCTGCCATCCCGGCGGAGGCTGAGGCAAAGGTGGTGATACCTCGTGAGGATATGGATCAGTTTGAAGTGTTGGTGAGCCAGTGCTATGAAGCTGTGAGGGCAGAGTATTCTGTCACCGACCCGGAGCTGCAAGTGGCGTGTGAGCCGTCGGTATGGCATTCCACGGTGATGAGCGAAGAGAGTACACATGTCTTTCTTGCAGCCGTCAATGGTATTCCCACAGGTGTGACGGAAAGGCTGGGCGAGGATGGCAAGACTTCTAATAATATAGGTGTGGTGACGATGAGAAAAGGCTCTAAACCTGCAATGCTCCTCTCTACTCACACGCGCAGCAGCGACTATGAGCGTATGCGCCAGTTGGCAGATAATATATCTCGCATTCTTATGCTTGTTGGCGCAGAGGTAAAGACGTTACTCGATGCAAAGCCATGGCAGGAGGATACTGCACATCCGTTCATAAATAAGGTAATGAATATATATGAGCAGACGCTTGGCTTCAGACCTAAGCCTGTCAGTCAGCACTTCGTTCTGGAGGCTGCATATCTCGTGGAGAAGTTCCAAGGGATGCATATAGCCTCTATCGGACCGCTGATAAAGGGAGCACACAGCACTGCGGAGCGTGTGTCATTGGCTACGGCAGATAATATATGGAAGGTAGTAAGAGAAATTTTAGAAAGCAAATGAAACCACTGATACTTATATCTAACGATGATGGCTATC
The DNA here is from genome assembly GCA_945941025.1 of uncultured Prevotellaceae bacterium. GTDB lineage: Bacteria > Bacteroidota > Bacteroidia > Bacteroidales > Bacteroidaceae > Prevotella. Next base: position 5,649 of record CAMEWL010000031.1, on the reverse strand, counting down.
ATGCAAAGGGCATTAACAGCTTGATAGACATGCTGAAGGGCATGGGGGACATAATAGTGTGTGCACCGGAGTCGGCACGCTCGGGGTTCTCAAGAGCCTTCAGCACCGTGCCTGTGACGCTGAAGCATCGCCGGCACTATGACTATGAGGGAACTACTATTGACGTGTGGAGTTGTAGTGGCACACCGGCAGATTGTATAAAGATGGCATACCACAAGCTCTGTCCGAAAAAGGCAGATATTGTTATAGGTGGAATAAACCACGGCGACAATGCCAGCACCAACCTGCATTACAGCGGGACGGTGGGTATAGTGATGGAGGGAGCGCTGAAACGTATTCCGAGTATAGCTTTCTCATTGTGTGACTATGATGATGATGCAGACTTTGAGCCTATGCGTCCCTTGGTACAGAAACTGACGGAGAAGGTGCTGCGCGAGGGGCTGCCTACATATACATGCCTGAACGTAAATGTGCCAAAGCAATGGAACGGTGAGACACGATACTGCCGCATGGCACATGGACATTGGCGCAGTGAGGTGGAAGAACGCTGGCATCCTAAAGGTAAGCCGTATTACTGGATGGCAGGATATTACCAAAATGATGAACCGGAAAGTACCGACACTGATGCTTGGGCCATTCGTAACGGCTATGCTGCTATAACACCGTTGACGGCAGACCAGACAGACTATGAGTTTCTCAATTCGCAAAAGGATGTGTTATGAAGTATTATATCATCGCAGGTGAGGCATCTGGCGATTTGCATGCCGCTAACCTCATGACATCGTTGGTAAAGAAAGACCCGGAGGCACAGTTTCGTTTCTTCGGAGGAGACAATATGCTTGCTGCGGCAGGTGACAAGGGACATCTGATGATGCATTATAGTGAGTTGGCGTACATGGGGTTCATTCCAGTGTTGTCGCATCTTCCACAGATAATGAGGGGGATGAAACTGTGTAAGCAGGATATTAGCCAGTGGCAGCCAGACGTGGTGATATTGGTGGATTATGCAGGTTTCAATCTGAAGATTGCGAAATATGTAAAACAGAAGTTGCCGCATGTTCGTACGTTCTATTACATAGCACCGAAGATATGGGCGTGGAAGGAATATCGCATCAAGGACTTTAAGAGGTATGTAGATGAGATGTTCTGTATATTGCCATTTGAGAAAGAGTTTTTTGAGGGGAAACATAACTATCCAGTACATTATGTGGGTAATCCTACTGCAGACGAGGTGACTGGTTTCCTAAAAGGGGCAGAGGCAGGCAATGAGAAATTCCTTAATGATAGCAAACTGACAGGTGACAAGCCGGTTATAGCCTTGCTGCCTGGTAGCAGAAGGCAGGAGATAAAGGATAATATGCCGGTAATGCTTGAGGCTGTAAAGGATTATACTGATAAGTACCAAGTTGTGATAGCTGGTGCTCCGTCCGTTGACGCGGCTTATTATAATCGCTTTATGGATGGCAAGGAGGTGAGGCTGTTGGAAAGGGGAAACACTTATCAGTTGCTTTATAATGCGAGTGCGGCTTTGGTGACCAGCGGTACGGCAACGCTTGAGACTGCACTGTTTAATGTACCACAGGCAGTGTGCTATAAGACCCCCGTGCCATCGCTCGCACGTTGGGCATTCACTCATATTATAAAGTGTAAGTATATATCGTTGGTCAATCTTATAGCAGACAGGGAGATAGTGCCGGAGTTGTTTGCTGACCGCTTCTCGGTGAGTGAGATTAGGCAATGCTTGCATAACATATTGTTCACAGATGAGAGAGAAGAAATGCTGCGTGGATATGAGAATGTGAGACAGAAGCTGGGAAAACTCTGCGCACCGGACAATGCGGCAGACATTATGTTGGGTATTCTGAAACATTAACGCTTTATGACAGCATCTGATAATATATGTGCCATAGCCACCGCTGTTGGTGGGGCAATAGGTGTCATCCGTGTAAGTGGACCAGAGGCAGTGGGTATCGTGGCTGGTGTGTTCAGCAAGGATATATCACAAGCTAAAGGCTATACCATGCATCATGGATATATAGAGGGTATAGACGAGGTCATAGTTACCGTATGTCGTGCTCCGCATTCCTATACGGGTGAGGATACGGCGGAGATATCTTGTCACGGCTCTGCTTATATACTTAGCCAGGTGCTGAACCTGTTGGTAGAGAAAGGTTGTCGCTTGGCAGGACCAGGAGAGTTTACTAAGAGGGCATACCTTAACGGTAAGATGGACCTCTCGCAGGCTGAGGCTGTGGCTGATGTGATAGCATCGCAGACGGCTGTGCAGCACAGGGTCGCCATGCAACAGATGCGTGGTGGTATATCTTCAAAGCTCCAGGTGCTTCGTGATGAGCTGTTACATCTCACTTCGTTATTGGAACTTGAATTGGATTTCTCCGACCATGAGGAGTTGGAGTTTGCTGATCGTACGGAACTGGAAAAACTGGCTGATACTATAAATAATGAGATACAACGGTTGTCATCTTCCTTCCGTGAAGGCAATGCCATAAAGAACGGCATACCTGTGGCTATTATAGGTGCGCCTAATGTAGGCAAGAGCACCCTGCTCAATGCCTTGCTGCATGATGACCGTGCCATTGTCAGCGATATACAAGGAACCACGCGTGACCTTATAGAAGACACCATGACCATAGGTGGTTACCTTTTCCGCTTTATTGACACTGCTGGTATCAGAAACACCGATGACACCATAGAGCAGATGGGTATAGAGCGTTCTCTGAAGGCTGCAGAGAAAGCCCAGATAATCATCCTTCTATCAGACGAAAAAAGCCCTTTCCCCGATATTCAGGAGAAAGAGCATCAGCATATAATATATGTAATCAACAAGAGCGATAAGTTAAAGCCTGACCATCAAAGTCTCCACTCTGCATTAGAGATATCAGCCCTTCACGGCTCTGGTATCAAAGAGTTGGAGGAACGTCTGCTGTCCATAGCGACATCCTCAAGCAATGCAGGCGCAGACGAGGTAATCATAACCAACCAACGCCACAAGCAAGCCCTTGACACCGCAGCCGCCGACATTCAGCGTGCCATGCAATCCATGCACATGGGCCTCAGCGGCGACCTAATCTCAGAAGACCTCCGCCTTTGCATAAACCATCTCTCCGACATCCTCGGAGGCACCATCACCACGAATGAAGTTCTCGGAAACATATTCAAAAACTTTTGCATCGGAAAGTGATGGGTGACAGAATCCGCATCATCAAGGTGGATGTGGACAAGTATGGTGTAACTGCAAGCCAATCCCTTTGTGGAACTCTGTGGCTGCAAACTGGAAAGGGATGAGATGCAGACTCCTTGGATTCGTTTCTCGGCAGAGGCAGTTTTCGAGGAAAGGCAGGACATTAGGGATGCCATCATCGACAAGAGTGCCATCGTGAATGCGCTATATAAGAATATGCGTGACAATCCCATCTTCAAGGTGTTCTATCTGAAGGACATCGACGGATGGATGACCAACCTCGGTCATGTCAAGGGACTGGAGCAGAGAGACGAGTTTGCAAAACCCATACATTTTAAGTTTTAAGGCATACCAGTAATCATCATCATACAGATTGCCTTGGTGACCTATCTGCATAGAAATAATATAGTATGAGCATGAATAAAAGAGAATACGCACAAGCTAATAAAGATTGGCTTGCTAACAAAGCACAGGAAGAGGGAGTGAAACCGCTCCCCAAGGGAATATATTATAAGGTATTGGCAGAGGGAAAGGCTGACGGAAAGCATCCCACGCCCCGAAGCATCGTCACTGCACATTACACAGGCCGTACCATCGACGGAAAACAGTTTGACAGCAGCCGTGGCGGTGCTCCATTGGCAATACGTCTCTGTGACCTCATTGAAGGTTGGATCATTGCCATGCAGCAAATGTGTGTGGGCGACAAATGGGAGGTCTATATCCCTGCCGAGATGGGTTATGGCAAGTTCTCACAGCCAGGCATCCCCGGAGGTTCCACACTCATCTTTGAGATTGAGCTGCTTGGCATTGCGTAAGTAAAGGAAACAGCATATAAACAAGATGTGAATAAAGCCAAATGTATAAGATAGAAGAAAAATGTACCCCAACAAGGGTTGATGAGAAGAAGCGACTGAAACTATTCTCAGCTTTTCAAATGATGCACGACTGCGATGATCTATGGATAGATTCAGAGCCTTACGCTAAAGAGGTCTTTGAGAAGGAGCATCGTGCCCAGCTATTGGCTGCACGTCAGGTTGACATCATACGAGTGCCGGAACTCCGCGAGAAGCTGACAATATCAACAAGTATCTATGAGTGCAAGCCACTCTTCGGATTCCGTAATGACATCATCCGTGATGAACAAGGTGAACCATGTTACGTGAGCTACAGCATGGGGGCATTCATCGACTTACAGACAGCAAAGCTGAGTCCTCTGCCACAAGAAATGATCGACTCGTTGACCATGGACGAGAAGTACCCGATGGAATACTGTGACCGTCGTGTACGTCTGCCAAAAGTTGAGCCAACAGTATGTGCTCCTGTCGTGGTCACACGTGATGACATTGATTACAATCACCACATGAACAACTGTTGCTACATCCGTATTGCTCAGGAACTTATCCCCTCTGACTTCATTATCAAACGAGTCAGAGTAGAATATAAAGTGGCAGCACGTCAGGGCGAAGAACTCACTCCCCTTGTTTATGTGGATGATAACAAATATTACATCGAACTGAAATGCGAGCGCGGAACATGCGCCGTAATTGCTTTTGAATAGATATGACAGTACAAGAATATAGAGATTACATAGCAGCAGGGAACCCTGTCGAGAACGGTAGCGAACCACACCTCTTCATGCACCAGATGGCACAAGAGGCTATTCGCATTACCATGGAGATTAATAATAAGTACCACACGCCAGAGGAGCTTAGAAAGTTGTTCTCCGACCTTTGGGACATAGACGTACCAGAGACATTCGGTATGTTTCCACCTTTCAACACCGATTGTGGCAAAAATACCCATATCGGCGAGCGAGTATTCATCAATAGCGGTTGTAAGTTCCAGGATCAAGGAGGCATCTTCATCGGCAATGATTGTCTTATAGGACACAATGCAACACTCTGTACTATCAATCACAATCCAGATCCTGAACATCGTGGCGACATGATATTCAAGCCTATTCGTATAGAAGATAAGGTTTGGCTTGGAGCAAATGTTACAATCCTGCAAGGAGTGACAATAGGCGAAGGTGCCATTGTTGCAGCTGGAGCTGTAGTAACAAAAGATGTAGAACCAAGAACTGTTGTTGGTGGTGTACCTGCCATGTTCATAAAGAAGATTTAGAAAAATGAAAGATAAGATAATCTCATTCATCTGGCAACACGTTCTGCTTCTCACCTTTTTCCTGGCTTATATCCAGACTACAGAGGCAAAAGGTCAATCCTCATATTTTTCATATGGGGCAAGCATGATGAATGGGGATTTGTATTGCGGTCATCAGGAGGATAGTGTTTTTGCCATGCACAGCGTCATGAAATTTCCACAGGCTTTATACGTAGCAGACTACTTGCACAAAAAAGGTCTGTCACTGAGCGACTCTGTTCTTGTACATAAGGATAGTCTGGACGCTGAGACATGGTCGCCTATGCTTTCAATATTTGAAGGTA
>CAMEWL010000030.1:0-34046 GCA_945941025.1 uncultured Prevotellaceae bacterium | reverse complement strand
CCTGTCAGGAGTCGCTTCGCGAGAAGGTTTAGCTCGACGGCCGAAGGGAAAGTCAAATCTCACAAATCTTTTCAAATCAAACAAATCTTTTACAACAATTTCACTTTGTCTATGATGCCGCCTATGGGGCACAGTGCTAAAAGTTAGAGTAAGATTTGAACAGAGTAAGATTTGACTTTCCCTTCGGCCGTCGAGCTAAACCTTGACTTTCCCTTCGGCCGTCGAGCTAAACCTTCTGTCACGAAGTGACACTCAATATCTGTAAATTAAAGCGAAAGTTGAGTAATTTATTCCAGGATAATTACTTGATTAATTCCTGGTCAATTTCTGATAATTCGTGTTCAAAATTATATTCGTTTTTCTAACATGTAATAACCGTGAATGTCCACTAATTTTTCATTAATTAATTCTTTCTGTAGATTATAATTTCAAAATAATTCTTCTTGATAATTCTATTTAATAATTAGTGAAATCCGTGTCATCCGTCTTAATCCGTTGTTATATAATATCCGTTGTAGAAATTAATCCCTGTAATCCCCGTAATCTGTGGTCGTTTTATCCGCAATCCGTATAATCGGTCTTAATCCGTTGTTATATAATATTCGTTGTAGAAATTAATCCCTGTAATCCTTGTAATCTGTGGTCGTATTATCCGCAATCCGCAATCCGTTGTCAAAATAATCCCAGTAATCCCAGTAATCAGTGGTCGCTAAGTCCGCGTAATCCGTTGTCGGGATGGTTACCCATAATGTAAAAGAAAGTTAAAAACCCTGTTTGTTCAGTTAAAAATTTTTGTAGTAGAGTAAAATGTACTAATTTTGCAGTTTGATGAATAGCAATATTCTGTCTTTTCGTCAAATATTTCCGTGTTATAACATGAAAACACGGTATAAGAGAACATGATAAGAAAAATAATAAACCTAAATAAGTATATGGGAATTAAAAGGATTTCTGTTACAATTCAACGTATGGTGATGGTCTGGGCACTCGTGGCTACGTATGCCTTGAACATCTCCGCAGACACATGGGCTGATGGTCATGCCCCTACGTCACTTGCTGAGTCCGGTATAACCGGTGCGGGTACTGCCACTTCTCCTTACAAGATTAAAACTGCGGAGCAGTTGGCCTATTTCGGCTCTGTGATGAATGGTAATAACCAGTATTGGGAACTGGCGGCAGACGTTAACCTTGCCGGTCATGATTGGGGCTATGGCATGAGCTACAATCAGCCGGCAGCCTTCTCTGGACATTTTGCTGGTGGAGGTTATACTATTTCGGGCCTGACCTTTAATGTTACGGGTAACTTTTGCTTTACAGGATTTATCCCTGTTGTGGCAGGTACCGTGGAGAATGTGAAGTTCGCTTCGCCGAGCATTACATTTGATGCGTGTGGTTATCCTCCTGGAAATGATAAAGACGCATTCGGTACTGTAGCGGCTGTTGTTATGACAGGCGGTAAGGTGACCAAGTGTCAAGTTCTAAGTCCTAAACTTTCCCTTAAAGGTCGTTTTGCGCATTATGCTCAGACTGTTGCTATAGGTGGTATGGTTGGCTCCATCCGTGGTACAGGTTCTGTAACCGACAGTAAGGTTGATGGTGGTTCTATCATTAGTTCTGGAGAGATGCAAATTAGTAATGTGAATCTCTATGTAGGCGGTTTGTGTGGTCAGATGGAGGCAACATCTAATATGTCAGACTGTGGTACGAAGAATGTGACTGTAACTCTGGACAATACAACATATAACTGGGCTGGAGCTAATGCCTCTACAAAATTCGCTGTGGGTGGTGTAATCGGTGATATAATGAAACCGGCATCTAATATGCCTGAGCGTGTGCTCTCTTATAATGCCAAGATTAAAGCTCAGGATGCTTTCGTCGGACCTGTAGTGGGATGCTTCAGTTCTACCAACTACAATAGTGGTGTTATTGCTAATGACTATTCAGGTGAGGGTAATGACGGTGGAGATTTGACGAAGACCGGCACATGGATGTATAACGGCTACAAGGTGCATGTCGATGAGAAACTTATCAATGACATGGGCAGACGTAAGAACTATACCAAGGCCCTTGATGGCGAGGGCTATCTTGATGTAGGTAACGCAGAGACTACGCTGCCAAAGGCTAACAGTGCCAATGGTAGTGCGCGTAAGTCTCGTACTGTCGTGTGGTATAACTCTGTCGGTGAAAATGTATCCAATAATACTGACCAAGGCGTTTATCCTGATTTCGGAGGTGGGACTGCTTTGCCTCCAGGATACAGATATTACGCGACGGGCTATAACGCCGGTGCCTATGTTAACGAAGCACAGGCAGAAGCTTACTTTAATACCATAGGTGAAACGGTTTCACGTTGTAAGCTTACCCTCGTAGATGAGAATCAGGGACGCCGTGGTAATAAAGAGGAGCATACAATGAAACTGACCGTTGTTGAGGGTAGCCAGAAGATAGACGGCAGCGGTTCAAATCCTAAGTTGCAGTGGACATGGTCTGTCAACGGCGTGACATCGGAAGCTGCTCAGGATACGACTTTTAAAGTCAAACCTTCTTATAAGTCCGAGACTGTTGTCATTGTCACAGCTACCGATGGTACGGTGGTTTCATATACCATGCCGCGTGCCTTCCTGCCGACAAGGGATATTGAAAACAATGAAGATCGCGGTAAGGAAAATAATCCTTACGTCATAAGCGATGAGGAGGAGCTGCGTCTCTGGTCAGAGCTCTCACGCTCTACAGACGCATTCCCGAACGGCTTCGTCAAAGGTGTCCTTGTTCTGGATGATGTAAAGAAATTCAATGCTGCTTTCTTTGAGCTTGGTGGTGACATCGAGATGAAAGTGAGAGACATGGAAGGAGCAAATGACGGTTACTCTGGCACTACAGACCCTCTTTATAAGGAGCGCCACGGTTTCAACCATAACGATGATTTCCTGCCAATCTGCGGACTGACCATGGTTGATAACTATGATTATTACCATACATTCCGCGGCACGTTTGACGGAAAGGGTCATGTCATCAAGAACCTTCATCAGATATGGCGCGGTGGTACGCTTGATTTCTATTACGACGACCAGGCCACACAGTCGTGGGGACTCTTCGGCGTGGTCAGCGGCGGCACCATCAAGAACCTTATCATCGATGGTGCGAAACTGGAGCACGACGTGTATAACGGCTCGTTCTTCTATGAGGAGGCCATGCACACGCAGGGGGAAAACAATGACAAACTCACCAGCGGAAACAATCCCAATCCGCGCGGTACCAACTGTGCCGTGGGCGTGCTGGCCGGCATGATAACGGCAGGCACGGAGATTCGTGACGTAGATGTGAAGAACAGTTCCATCTACGCGTCAAACGTGGATTTGACAGCAGCACAGAAAGACGCAACGGCGTGGAAACAGATTTGTATCCAGCGCGGCGATTACGGATGGGGGCTCTATGTCGGTGGTATAGTCGGCCGTGTGCAGAGTTCTTATGACGGCAGTGCGCTTGGTGATCTGGGTCACGGCACTAAGATACACTATGTGTCGTCTGATGTTGATATTGACATAATGCCTGTGCGTGTTTACTTCCGTCAGAAGAATAATGCTACGGCCTATGTACACAGAATGCACTTCAATGTGGGTGGCATAGTAGGCTCTATGTACTCTTCGGGTAACTACTCCACAATACCTTGGCCGGAGCACTCTTTCTATACCGGTCTCATACGTACAATGCACGGCACGGCGAGTCCGTCGTTCGGCTATGTGTCTTACAATACCATAGCAGGTGAGAGCAATTACGCCAGTTTCCATAACCACTATATAGGTTATCCTGGTGTGCTTACCACCTCTTACTATAATAATCTTTATTTCCGTGACTGCTACAATGATGAGAACGCTGATAATGTCAATCGCTTTAACTGGAATCAGCCTCAGCAGTATTCTCATCAAGTTCCTGTTCCTACAGCTGGTATGCTCTATTATAGTTGGGTCGTCAGCAACAATAAAACCGACTATTTTGTCAATGGCCAGAACGGTGTAAAACTCAATCCGGACAAGCATTGGGCTATCGGTCCTATTACTGACAAGTTGCTCGACGCTGCTGTTGCGAAAAAAGTTATGTATAAGTGTGATGCAGGTTCATATACCTTGCGTAAGCACAAAGAGAGTGGAAGCTTTAATACAGGCGCAGGTATCGTCAGCCAGTATCACGGTATAAATCAGGCTACTTGGAAGGATTGGACGAATACCGACAACAGTGATGCTCTTGTCACCGAGTATAACGAGCGCGAGGACGACACAGACAGAGAGAAGACATGGGCGTGGGATAGTGATAACGGCAGGCCTATACTTACCTCGCAGTCTGCCGAGTTCCTTGACGTAACACCAGGTGAAAACGGAACATATACAGCAACGCTGAAGGGCGTGGATAATACCAGCGGTTACTCTTACGCTTGGTATGACCGCTGCGGTGTTTTGCCGGATGGTGAAGCTAAAACGGAAGCTGCTGGTGGTACGACATACACGCTGAACCCTGTGACATCTACTCATGACCGTTATATATATGCGGTGGCTACTAAGGAAGATAAGACTTATAGGTCTTCTCTGGTTAAGATACCGGGCACTTTGGGCGAGATAACTATTACTATGTCTAAACCGGTTGTGACTGAGAATACAGCAACAGGTAACTATTCACATGTGGAGTATATCAGCCAGCGTATATCTCAGCAGGCCTATTATAATCTTTCAGAGTCTGTACGTCAGAAGACTCCTAACGTTTACTTCTCTCAAGATGATGCAGGCTGGGAGGAGTACAAGAAGACTGTAGCCTCAGAGGTGTTGTATTATGATTATAATAAGGTATATATACAGTGGGAGAATTCAGAGTATGCACGTATTAAGTGTATAACGGATGCAAGTTGGAATGAGGCAACTCAAACGTTTGATGTGACTTATGATGAAACTAAGAAATCAGACTTCCTAAAAGCAGTTGAACATGAGAGTGATTCGGTGCTAAAGACCCATGCACAGTATTACAGCTACAGTGAGTTCCTTACTCTTGATTCACGTGAGGGAACTTATGACGCAAATGCTACTAATTCTGGTTTTACGTATAAGTTTGTTGACAAGAAACCTACTGGTACGTATGATGGTGAAGGCAAAGAAATTTATGAGGATTGGGAGCGTACAGATAAGGCTGGCTGGTCTTATCCTAACCGTGCAGTATTGAAAGCAAATTATACTGAAGTACCTAAACAGAGCACTAAGACAACTAAAATGACTGTTGTCGTGAATCCGTCGCATGATACTCTGCAGGGTGATAAATATGAGGTGACTTACACTTGGTACACCAAGAATGGTACGCCTGTGGCTAATCAGTCTGGTAATACTAAATACTATGCTACCTTGAGAATTGAAAACCCTTCTGGTGATGATCGCGGTGCTTACTATTGTATCGTGACTGTCAAGGATAAGTTATATAACTGTGTCTCTCCTGTTATTTTTGAGGATTCTATCGGATATTCTTGGGGTGAGAAGTATGTATTCATCAACCCTGACGGCGTTCAATATACTATTGCTAATCTTGATAAAGATGTGCCTAGTGGATATAATCTGCCTGAGAATACAGATACGAAACAGACCGGTATAGGTAATGACAACAACGATGGTAAGACTCCGTTCACTCCCGTACGTACGTGGGAGGCGGCATACGCCCTTATTGACGAGACGGCATCATGGGATGAGAATATCATTGTGCTCATAGGTAATAGTTTTGCGTCGGTAACCGCAAGTTCTACTTTCGGTAAAGGTAATACAGGATCGCAGGGAGGTACTTATACTGACACCTATGACAACTGGAAGTCGCGTGGCGCGGCTATGTTCGGACGTAACGTTACTATACAGTCTAAGACTGGTAACGTGCCAAATTATAATGGATACTTAGAGATAGGTAACTGTTCTACGGGTAGTTATCAGTATGGCTTCTTCATCTGGGGCGATACCCGTCTCCGTAATATGCAGCTCGGTTGTGACGGTACGTCTGGTTATGGTATCATTTTCTGTCAGTATAATAACCTTGAGATGGGTGAGGGACTGGAGTTCGTCAACTGGCCGTCGGCTAACTCTTCTAATACTGATGTAGGTCCGCTTCCTAATACTATTATCCCAGACTTGCAGGTGTTCGGCGGTATCAACAACGATAACCGTTTCCGTTATATGGACGGACACATTAACAACTATAAGAAGTACTTGCCTCATCCAGAAGGCTTTACAATCAAGGTGAAGTCAGGTTTCTACAGCAATATCTGTGCATCAGGACGTCAGACTACAGGTGGCGGTAGGGACCAAAACGGTTTGGCAGGATGTCCTGACCAGCCTATCAAGTGTAATATCATTGTTGATATAGACCGTGAATGGAATAATAAGCCTGAGAACCAGGGTGGCATGGCTGCCACATACGACGTTGGTGCCATCATGGCGGGTAACCATGAGGGTGCGCAGTATGGTGACATGCATCTGGAGGTGCGCAGCGGTATCATCGGCCGTATCACATCTGGTTCTCTGGGTAACCAGCGTGCTGCTAATAATAATAGTTATGGTACAACAGGTGGCTTCTATGCAGAAAGTAAATATTATGGTAGTGCTAATAATGTATATCTGCCTTTCGATGCTTTCTTCGGCAGGGTAAACATCCTGATTGACCCATCTAAGTCAGAGCATGCTACTGAGAATGAGACTGTAGAGACCAGAGACCGTCGTGTGATGGTATCTGAGATCTATGGTGGTGCGCTTGGTCGTCACATGACTGACTACAAGATTGTCGGTGTCTGCAAATCTATGTTCTATGGTACGTCTAACATTACCATCAACGGTGGTACCTTTGACCTTAATACGGCGGATGATGGCGGAAATTCCGGTAATGGTGCCTATGGACTGAATGCGTATAACAACACAACATATAACATTAATTATGGCGGAAAAGATCATACTTACTATCGTGCTCAGCCAGGTGTTTATGCTGGTGGTGCTGGTGGTATGAGTGGTATCGGTGTTGACTCGCTGCATACCAATGACATGCGTCTGCCGTATTATGTTCCGTATAATACTAATGCAGGTAATTACACCGCAATTACATGGGGTGAGAAGGTTGTATTGTACGATAAGTATGATGTTTGGAAGGCTGCCGGCGGTAATGGTGACAACAAGGTGTTTGTGCACTGTTACGATGGTATTGATGAGGAGGGTAACAAGGTTTACACAGATGTGGACCTTACGAAGACCACTTCTACCATTACTATTAATGGTGGTAACTTCTTCCCAAGCTTCAATAAGACCAATGGTACGGGAATGCGTATCAAGCCTGAGCAGGATTGTGGAGTGTATGGTGCGGGTAACGGCTATGTTAACAACAGTTTGATTGACGCACAGTCAAAAAATACACCTAACCGCGCTCCTAACCCGTTGGCTGGTAGTATATTCGGCACTCCGGGTGAGACTGTGGTGCAGATTAATATCAACGGCGGTACGTTCAACTGTGACGTCTATGGCGGTGGTAAGGGTAACGATACTTACTATCAGCTGCAGGCAGACAAAGACTGGTACAGCGGCGGCTGGGCGTCTCCGTTCGATGTAACAAATAAGAATAATATCAATTACCTTTCTTATGGTGTTACACGTGACAACTACGGACGTAACGCACGTATCATAGGTGACGTCGAGATTAATATCGGCGGTGGTATATTCAAGCATAACATCTTCGGTTCTGGTAAGGGCTCTGCAAGCTGTCCTTACATGGCTGAGATTGTGGGTAACACCACTATCAATATCACAAGTGACAGCACACTCGTAAAGGTCTTCGGTGACGTTTATGGTGGTGGTAACTATGCTAAGACTACGCAGAAGACCGCTGTCAACATTGAGAAGGGTATCGTTTACGGTAACGTATTCGGTGGCGGTAACCAGGCTACTGTCGGTGTGATAGAGGAAGAGCCTCTATATAAAGCTGAATCTTATTACTCTATTAGTGACAATGTACCAGCATTGTGGGATGGAGTTGACAGAGGTGGTCTTGATCTCGATGTGTACTGTGAGATGATTGGTATTGTTCGTACTGGTGGAACGGTTGCACAGCCAGAAGAGCACTATATAGGTGAACTTAAGGAAAATCAACAGCCAGATGGTACTCATAAGGTCGGTGTCGGTGGTACGTCGGTTTACACTATGACCGAGGATGCCAAGATCTATGGTAACATCTACGGTGGTGGTAACAGAGCAGATGTCTTTGGTGATGCCAACGTGGCTATGACAGCCGGTGCTATTGCTGGTAATATCTTCGGCGGTGGTAACGGTTATATCGACTCTAAAAACTCTAACAACAATGTGAAGGCTGACATCCACGGTAACACCGTTGTGATGCTTAACGGTTACAGAGTGCTGTGGGAGGAGAAGAAAAAGACTGATGGCTCTGTAAACTCTACTACAGGTGAGCCTACTGTCATCAAATGGACAGGTGCTGAGACTCATGAGAACCGCAACAGCTTCGTAAAGGATACTGTGTACACTGTTGGTGGTGAAGATAGGACATTCATCAAGTGGATTGATACCCATAACGTATATGGTGGCGGTAACCTGCTCTGTACTGTCGATAGTACCGCACAGGTAACTGTTACAAAGGGTATGACACCAAAGAGTCTGCTTAAGACTGCTGCTTGGCAGAACTCTTATTATGATAACAATAACCCACACTTCTATGTATTCGGTGGTGGCTTGGGCGCACAGACTGTGGCTAACAACACCAAGGTACGTGTGGGTATGGATACTATGTATGATGAGGATAATACTGCTGAGACCACTGATGTCATGGCGAAGGGTACACACTTCTTCGCTGACGAAGACGAGGCGACTGCCGACGCAGGTGGCGATAAGCAGGATATTAACCTCTATAATAACGGTTACGGTCTGGCTGACTATACCGTGCTCGGTGTGCTCGGTGGCGGCTTCATGGGTAAGGTAACCTATGACACTAACGTGCGTGTGGGCGGTGCTACGTTCATACACCGTGTATATGGTGGTGGTTATGGCGATCCGAATCGTGCAAATGCAGAGGTCGTAACTGACCTCGGTAAGGTAGGACGCTCTACAAAGGTGCTCGCTGACGGTGCATTCATCTATGGCGATATCTTCGGCGGCGGTGCACGTGGTGATGTGACTAAGAGCACATACGTTGAGCTCCAGCGTGATGTTAAGGTCTATGGTTCTGTATATGGCGGCGGTGATGTGGCTAACGTAGGTAGCACTAAAGAGGATAGCGTGCAGATAGACACTGTAGCTACTACACTTATCGCTGGTGGTACAGTGTTCCATAACATCTTCGCCGGTGGCTCTAAGGGTAAGATTCAAGGTTCTTCTTTCGTAAACATCGTTGACTCTGTATATAAGGGCAAGACTAACGTTCCTTATGTATATGGTGATGTATATGGCGGTGGTGAGAAGCACCATATCGCTGGTAACTCTAACGTGCTTATCGAAGGCGGACAGTTAGGCGGCGATATCTTCGGTGGCGGTCTTGGTACTGTTACTGATGATGGTAAAGCAGATGTTACAGCTGACATTAAGCATGACACTAAGGTGGATATCAACGGCGGTAGCATACTCTGGAAGAAGAGATGTGATGACTATGCTCATGGTACTGTCTTCTCATTCGAGAACAAGGCGTCAATACCAATGTCACGCTTCAAGACTAAGAAATATGTGGATGCTGATACAGCGATGATAAGAGTGTTCTATGATTATAAGAACCAGCGCTTCGTCAGAAACCACAACGTATATGGTGGTGGTAACATCAACTCTGAGGTTCACGGTAAGGCTTATGTGACAATGCGTCACGGTCTGGTAACCGAGGGACTGCAGAGCTATGACCAGTCTTCTGTTACTCCGTTTGCTGCTTGCTGGTATGATATGATACAGCAGAAGGCTTATCCACAGTTCTCTGTATTCGGTGGTGGCTATGGTAAGTACACCACGGTACATGGTACTGAGGTCGTAATGAATGTGGCCAACGAAAAGGATGACAAGTACTCTGCATACAAGGAGGACAACCAGCTGTATCAGCTGAATGAGATTGCGCTTCTGTCTGACTGGCAGGGCTTGGCTGAGAGTACAAAGAAGAGCCGTTACGGCGGTACGAATGAAAACGCTTATCGTCGTTACCGCTCATCACGCTATGCGTGGTCAGGCGGCGTACATAACCACGTGATGGCTAACATCATCGGCGGCTCATGGGCTGGTAAGATTATCGGTAACACCAGCGTTGTGATGGATGGTACATCAGGATGTCGTAACATCTTCGGCGGTGGCGTAGGTATGGCTACCGACAGTGACGTGGAGTTCCTCGGTGAGGTAACTGGTACTTCTACCGTTGATGTGAGAAACGGTATCGTCTCTGGTGATATCTATGGCGGTGGTGCCGGCATAGAGTCTAAGAAGAATGATGACGGTCAGCCTGTACGCGACTATACTAACGTTGCTCGTGTTCGTAAGGGAGCAAAGGTCTCTATCGACGGTACTGTATCTTCTACTGAATTTACAGGTGAGATCTACAAGATAGATAACACCCTTGTCTTCGGTAAGGTGCATGGTGGCGGTGACGTGGCTAACGTTGGTAACGATGTGACACGTGCTACTGGTGACACTCTTACCGTGGAAGACGGCAATCCTAAGTTTATGACTGAGGTATATGTCAAGGGTGGTATCATCTTCTCACAGGTTTACGGTGGTGGTAGTGGCCGTCCGGCTTCTGACTGTGATGACTACACTAAACTGGGTGCCGTATATGGTAACTCTAAGTTGACTGTCACTACTCCTACTACAAAGGAGACTGCTCCTTGGTTGTGGAACAGAGTATATGCCGGTGGTGAGAGCGGTACGGTATATGGTAACTCTAAGCTCCATATTGCTGGTGGCAATTTGGGATACAACGCCTTCGGTGGTGGCTTCGGCAGGGTTGATACTCTGAGCACAGGTAAACTGAAGGTAACAGACGCCGCTGTCACGGGTAACACCTATGTGGATGTCACTGGTGGTGAGTGGTGTGTATCACAGATATGGCTTACCGAGGATGCTGATGGTAACGACCTGCGTGAGTGGGCACCGGTGAACATGGCGCTTGGCCATGCCTATGTACCACAGTATAACCCTGAGACACGTACGTTCATCGTTAACCATAATATTTATGGCGGCGGTAATGCCTGCTCTACTATCGGTGGCAATACATACGTGAAGATGACAAAGGGATTGTTGCAAGACAAGACCATACTCGGAGAAAAATATGAAAACACATTCTTCGAACAGAATGAATGGAGAGAAATATATGACAAGGTAGGTTCTGCCCACTTCTCTGTATTCGGTGCCGGCTATGGTGCTGAGACAACGGTGAAGGGTGATACATACGTCGATGTAAGCATAAGCTTTGACGGTGAGGTGGCTCCTTCTTCTTACTTCCAGGATAATGACGTTGAACTGTATAAGCGCTTCAAGTCATATCAGTCATTGCTCGATATCATAGGTGGTGGCTACAACGGACTGGTAGAGGGTAACTCTAACGTCCACATCGGTGGTAATACGTTCATGCGTCGTGCCTTCGGTGGTGGCTACTATGCTAAGGTCAGCAACTCTAAGGTGCTCGTTACCTCAGGTGATATCGATGAGGTATTCGGCGGCGGTGTTATCGGTGACGTATTGCACAACTCATTTGTGACAATAGGTCAGCATGGTGACTCTACCTTCGTAAACACTCCATATCCTATGGCTAATGACAAGCTCTTCATCAACCAGAATGTCTATGGTGCCAACGACGTATCTGGTGCCGTAGGTATGGAGGATAATAAGGAGGAGCATAAGGCCGGTGATGGTACTCATGTAATACTGCGTGGTGGTACTGTTTACGGTGATGTATATGGTGGTGGTAACGGTGACTACCTCTATGCTCTGTCACCAACCAATGACACCAAGGTTAAGCCTCATGAGCACTATAAGCTGAATCAGGAGAGTGATGATTCCTATGACCTCGTTTACACAGTGCCTATGCGCCCTGGTATGGTCAGTGCGGCTTCTACATCTCCTGCACAGAGAATTGTGAATATCAATACCTTCAGACCTATAGCCGTTGAAAGCCGTATTGATATGAAGGGATTAGAGCATGACCCCCTCAAGGTAAAGGGTAATGTCTTCGGTGGTGGTAACTCTGCTACTATCAGAGGTATTGGTCAGACACCTGTTGTTAATATCAACGTGGGTGACTATGTAGAGCTCGGTGGCTTGTTCCTCGGCTCTGACGGTGACAAGCTCTTCCAGGACTCTGATCACAATCCGTTCCTGTCTAACTTCCAGCACATCAACGATGTGAACTTGGAGGAAGAAGTGAATTGGGAGAATGACCCTGCCAACAAGACTATTGCTGAAAGATACCTTCCAGTGAAGAATGCTGACCGTTATAAGGTCTATCCACACTTGCTTGACTTGTATTTCCAGCCTGTGGAGATGGATATACAGCCAACACTTACATGGAATGGTACAAAGGATGGTAATGTAACTAATACTACTATCGGTATCATCTGTTGCGGTGGTAACCGTGGTAACATGAACGTTTATCCTAGTGCCGGTAATGTGGTTGATATACAGTTCCCAGAGGGACTGACTGTAACAGGTCATATCATTGGTGGCTGTAACATTGCTAACTACTCATGGCATAATCCTTCTTCAGATAAGACTACATACCACGTCGGTGGTTATCTGCTCGGTGAGCGTAAGGGTGAGAACCCAATGATTAACCTCTTGGTTAAGTGTAAGTTCGATCCATCAATAAAGGAAATCGTTTCCGACGGTGGCGTAACTCATTACGAGTATAGCGGTGGTAACGTATATGGCGGATGTTATTACTCTGGTAATATCGTCGGTGACGTTAAGGTTGACGTGCGCAGTAACATGCTTAAGGGCTTGCGCTCAGACTACTTCCCTAACGCTGCTAACTCAGCTGAGCCTGCATGTAACGTGTATGGTGCAGGTTATGGTACTGAGTCTTATGTCTATGGTGACACATACGTACTCATCGGACAGGGTGTAGCATGTGAGACAAAGGTTGACACCGTATATAAAGAACCTAATGCTTCACCAGCCAAGGGAGCTGCTACGCTTAACCCTGATGGTGATGACAGAAAGTTTGTTGATTATCTCAAATTCAACGATACGGGTACTTCTGTCAACTATGTATTCGGTGGTGGTCTGCAGGGTAACGTGGTAGGTAACACCAACGTACGTTACTACAACGGTCATACACTGCACTCAGTAACAGGTGGTAGCTATGCCGGTTATCTCTGGGGTAGCACACAGTTGCTCGTAGGTTATCCTGAGTACTATGTTGCTACGAAGCAGAAAGAGTATAATGTCAAGCGTAAGGATGAGGATCCAGGTAACCTCGAAAAGAAGTCTCAGAATATCAATGGTGACTGGGATAAGGCTATTAAGCAGCAGATTAAGTTGATGAAGGGTGATATTATAGCACCAACATTGTATGAGAGTATCATTGCTGCTACTCCAAGTGCTGTAAATGACTTCACAAAGAAGGCAACAACACTTGATGAAGCTGGTCTTAACAACTGGGATGATGTAAATATCACAATCGACGAGGCTATCTATGGTGGTGGTTACTCTCTCGCATCTGGTTCTTCAGTGATGGCAAACAACACCATCGTGCTGAAGTATGACGAGCAGTATAACGTTGACCCAGAGGATTACCTCATCACTTCTGTTGGCTATGGTGGTAACACTACCATGGTGGTATGGGATGATGTACCAAAGGATGGTAACTATACTGCTAAGCCTGCTGATGATGCTAAGAACCACATCTTCATTTCTCAGCAGGAGATGGAGCCTATCGTCCTGCCTAAGGGTACCGATATGTTCGGATACTATTATAAGGATGCCAGTGGTCACTATCACTACGTGTTCCAGGAGAACACCTACTTCGCTGGTGAGGAGTTTCCTAAGCCAGCTAACTACAACGGTACATACGTCAGCGCTTACAACTTCGATGCAGAGGGCGGTATGTATGGTGACGGTCACCTCTCATTCTCTGAGGGCTTCCGTACAGGTGAGCTGAAAGGCTACGGCTTCTGTGGCGGTAGAACAGCAGACGGTGCTCTGTTGATGAACTCATTCCAGCGTATGGATATTCTCCGTCTTGAGGATTGTAACGTTATCATGCTTGGTGCGCGTGACTACGCTACCAACGTGACAAACACCACTCCTTACTCACTGTCACGTATCGGCGAGCTTCAGATGGTAAGTAATATTGATGACAGTAAAGGCTTGAGTTCAGTTGTGAACAGATATGACCCAGATGGTGCCGACAAGGGTTCTAAGGGTGCTCGTAACTTCCTTGGCTTGTCTAACCACATCCTCTATGTAGGTTGCGTGTTCACAAATACTCCGTTCACTGATACCTTCATTGATGGATCGCGTAAGGCTGCTGATGATGGAACTTCTTATGTTCAGAAGAAACAGGCTATAATTGACTCATATTATGGATCTAACCCTGACGGTGGTGAGTTTAACAAGCGTAATGACGCAACTGCCAAGAACATGATCGGTATCAGCTCAGGTTATGCTCTGAAGATTCAGAATGTGTCAAGTAAGCGTGTGACAACTTCGGAAGATGACGGTGATGGTGAAAAGTATGACCGTATAGCTCTTAAGGACTCAGTGTTCTACGGACCTATCGTCGGTGTGGCAGAGGTTAACCTCCTCAGTGCACGTATTGATGAGGGTGGTGGTTACATCTACTCTGACAATGTGCATAAGCGTCCGGCAAACGGTGATTCTAAGACTGAGGAAGACTTCCTTATGACAACTGGTAACTTCGTGTTCCCTTATGACGCTATAAATAAGCGTTATATCCTTGACGATTGTTATCCTGATGGATACGATGCGGCTATGAACGGTCACAAGACACCGGAGGAAGAGGATGACATCCACTACTGGTATATCGAGGGTTACAACTACTACTACCAGTTGCATATCACAGGTTACACTTCTGACAGCCGCATAAACGGTCTGAAGTTTGATACGGATAACTCCGACGTGCTGACTATCATGCAGGGTGCCAAGAAGGGACAGACGCCTGTTCTTCACAGTGTACAGTGGCGTAGTAACCACCCAGCTGCCACCTATGGTACATGTGATCTTGACGGTTCTTACAATGCAGGCAACATTGCAACATATCCTGCTACAATGCAGACTGAAGGTATTACAACTCTTGGAGATGCTACAAACAATACACGTTGGAGTGATGCCTACTACCACTTGCGTGTAGGTGTCAAGGATAGCACGACGAAGGCATATAACGGTGAGGGTGCCATAGGTACTATCATGCGTTACGATGCTACTCCTGCATCTCAGCTCGCTGGTACGGTACAGACTGATAATCCTATCATCACGTTGCAGCTTGAGGACAGGGTGGATAATACTACTGCTGCATATTACAAAGCGCACTTGTCAGAGTCTTGTCTCTCGACTATTGTCCTCACTGTACCGGCATTGGAGAAGGACAAGACATCTGGTGAATTGAAGCCTGTGATGGACTATACGAATGTCAGCAATATATTCACTGATAAGGATTATAAAACGCTGATTAAGGGAGAACATTCCTTTAACATGAATGGTACGTATTACTACTTCGATAACAATACGCACCAGTATGAGCGTCTGGATATGAATAGTCTCTATGTTCTTTCTTCTTCCAACTCTAAGGACTACTGGAAGGTAACTGGCTTGAAGAAGGTAGATGGTAATAATGCATATTTGATAACTACTGACGTGGGAAAAGATGTTTCCGCTGACGGTGTGATGTTGTACGCTCCACGTAACTACACCTATACCCTCTATCTGACGATAGACTATGTGCAGGGTCCGGAGTTAAGAGGACATATTGACATCGAGAACTGTGCATTGCCAGGTGAGATGGTTAAGCTGACCACAAAGAACGTCCAGATTGATGTTGACAAATCAATGTCTCCTATCGGTTATTATTGGCGTATCGGTCAGCGTAAGCAGAATGCCGATGGTACATGGGAGTTCAGTGATAAGACAGCTTGGAAGCCATCAACATCAACCACTGAAGGCGCTCCAAAGGGATATGACTCTTATAAGCAAAACAGTCCTGTCAAGAACGGTGTCTTCAAGGGATGTATATACGACCAGACAGATGACTATCTCGAGATACCTGTATACTACTTCATGAATGGTTATGGTGTACAGTATGGCGTAGAGTTCAACGGTCTTGACGGTAAGATATTCCCTGTTGACATGGTAACAGCAGACTCACTGCTTGTACACAACTTCCATCGTATGGATACCCACGCAGAGAACAAGAACCTGTATCTGCACCTCTCAGAGGCTGTGGCAAGAGCTTACGGCAGCGAGGTATATGCTAAGTGGGATACGAAGAAGCGTGCTAAATACGATGTCTTAGATAACGAGGCCGCTAAGACCGCTTGGTTGGCTGATAACCCAGAGCCAGAGTATGTAGCACCTCTGAGTCAGCCACGTATCTACATACAGGACGAGAAGGATATGAAGGCGTTCTATCAGTTCGTTGATAGTATCGGCCGTTACGATGAGAACAACTACATCACAAAGGCCCAGATAGGTAACGCATTGATAGATGTACCTACCGGTGGTAAGTATGCACAGTTCTACTTGTTGAACAACATCGTATTCGACAAAGAGTTCTATCATACTCCAGAGCAGGACTTCGAGGGTGACTTCGACGGTATGGGCTACACTGTAGATATGACTAACGGTAACCGTCTGACTGAAGCTCCGACACTCCTTAACACAGTATCTGGTGGAGTATATAACCTCGGTGTCAAGGGCAGACCGATAGCAGTGTCAGTTGCAGATGACAATGCAGCCCACATACATAACAGCTTTGTATATGGTATGAATAACAAGCAGGCTGTTAAGGTACTGTCAGATGCTGCAACGGCAGAGAACGCAGGTCTTGACAACTGTTATGACCTCACTGTAGCAACTGTAGAGGACTTCAACTATGGTAAGGTGGCTTACAACCTTAACAAGTATTACCTCGAAGAGCGCTACCGCCTTGCTAAGGGTGAAGGTCCAAATAATGATCGTATCGAGCAGTACTATGCTAATGGTGACTACCAGTATGCAAGACGTAATGACTCACGTACAAGACGCGAGACCGGTGTGGTATATCTGAGAACAGGTAACGAGGATATCCCTGCATACGGTAGTAGTGATACCCGTCACATGACAGACCACAGCATCGATAAGTCACGTGCAATTGTTACGAAGTACACTGATGCAGACGAGATAACTGAACTCAACCGTATCTATAATAAGGAATATGATTTTGAGATTAACTATAAGACAACAGGTTCAAAGCGTCAGTTGACAGCTGATCCATACTCTACTAAGTCTGTTAAGAGCATCGTTTACAGGCCACTGTTCAACGAGCCTTACGCTCAGGAGGCTACTGGTAAGATGGCTGTTGATACATTGAGGAATGACTACCTGATGTTCGGTCAGGGACTGGATGTCACAGCAGAGGAGTTGCCAAGCAGAATCACAAGCACAATGAATATGATGGCAGCAAACCGTGTATGGCGTGCAGGTGGCTTCTATGGTTCTAAGCTTGATGAGGGCTTCTATTACAATGCCCTTGACAACATTTCAACAATGGTACATGACCCACGTCTGACAGCAGTTGACTTCAGCAGTTATCGTGATGGTAAGATTACCCCAGCCTCTTATTATACGGGTATGTCAAGCGTAGAGGAGGGTGGCGCTCCTACACCTCTGCAGAACGTGTTCTATGCACCGACTAAGGACACACCGTCTGACGCTGTTGGCGAGAGAACCTACTGGGGCTTCGGTATCGGTAATGAGAATGTGACGAAGAACCTCCTTGTTTATACTAAGGCAAGTACCAACATTAGTAACATCGTCAACACCGCTGATGATCGCTATGTGGCAACGACACCAGAGGAGGATATCAAGTTCCATCAGGTGGTTGTATCAGGTGAGATTACTACAACTGATAGTAGAAGTGCTCAGGCTTCACTGCTCCACCTTGTGGATAAGGAAGACTTCAACGCTCCTATCACCTTCGGTGCTGATACTGCATGGTATGTACGTAATCCTGAGATAGAGACAGGCTATGTGGAGAAAGCCGGTGAGGGCTGGGAGAGCATTACTCTGCCATACACCGTACGCTACACAACTCTCTCATCTCATACTGACGGTCTGGAGTCTGGCATCAACCAGTACTATGACTATAAGGATACTCCGGCTAATAAGCGCAACACGCTCAAGGAGCGTCTGACTAATCTCTCGTTCTTCTATGGAGCGCAGGGTAATGAGAACTCAGAGGAGAATCCAGGCATCATAGGACAGCAGTACTGGCTGCGTGGTATTAACAACATGAAGGCAGAAGGTGCCAAGGTAATGGCTAACTTCGTACGTCCTCTGTACAGTATCAGGGACATGGAGCCAAAACATGAGTCATTCAAGGCTTACACTCCGTTCATAGTCAGCTTCCCTGGCAGCCGCTTCTATGAGTTTGACATGACAGGTCAGTCACTTGTATTCGGCGCATCCGCTACTAGTGTGGCTGTTACTGATGATGCTGTGGAGGCAAATGATACGACTGTTACACTCAACGGTGTCGCAGACTATACCTATAAGGGCGCATTCGCAAATGATAAGTCATCTTCTAAGTATGCAATAGCTCTGAAGAGCGATGCTGCAGATGAAGACGAGGCTGCGGCTACGTTAGGTGACCGCTTCACGGCTAACGCACCTATCTATCCGTTCCGTGCCTACATGACTTCGGCAGCGGCCAGTGCTCCTGCTAAGGCTGGATACCAGAACTTCCAGGAGAACAATGAGGCAGAGGTGATCTATATCAGTGCCCTCGGCATCAGCCTTGAGGATAAGGGTATAGAGGAGCCGGAGACCGAAGACGTGATAGAGAGCGACGGCTTGCGTATCTATCCAAGCGGTAAGCGCATTGTGGTTGAGAGTACCTACGATACCACTCTGAATGTTTACAGTGCTGGTGGTCAGCTTGTCAGAGTACTTGATGTACGTCGTGGTACAAGCATCTACAGTGGCTTCGCTTCAGGTATCTATCTGATAGACTCTAAGAAGCTCATGTTGAAGTAATAATTTGATTGATAATAGAAAATCAGGGCTGTGCCGAAAGGTGACAGCCCTGATTTTTTTGTTGTAGGATGGGAGGGGACAGAAAGGGGTGAGAGTAGGTATAAGAAGACAGGGAGAGGAGGGGAGTGGAGGAGAGAGGGCGGAAGGAGGGAGGAAGATGGTATAAGAGAAGGAGGAAGAGGATAGGAAGAGGCGGGGATAGGATGGTCGCTGTGATACAGCGACAAACAGAACAGGGGAGGGGAGAGAGAAACGGGGAGGGCGAGAGAGGACGGAAGAAAGAGGACGGAAGAAAGAGGACGGAAGAGAGAGGACGGAAGAAAGAGGACGGAAGAAAGAGGACAGTGACAATGGTCTAAGAGGAAACAAAAATACCTATATTTGCTATAGATATGATGCTATAGGAAATATAGGTATTAACGTCTTTAGGTTGTTTTATCCTCTTATACGCTTACATCCGCTTTGATGTGAGGGTAGGGGTTGTAGTCTGTCAGTTGGAAGTCCTCGTAGCGGAAACTGAAGATATCCTTTACGTCGGGGTTGATAATCATGCGTGGCAGAGGGCGCGGAGTGCGTGTCAGTTGCAGCTCAGCCTGCTCCAGATGGTTAAGATAGAGGTGTGTGTCGCCGGTGGTGTGAATGAAGTCACCGCACTGGAGGCCTGTTACCTGTGCCATCATCTGCAGCAGCAAAGCGTATGAGGCGATGTTGAATGGTACGCCGAGGAAAGTGTCGGCGCTGCGCTGGTAAAGCTGCAATGACAGTTTTCCGTCAGCCACATAGAACTGAAAGAGGCAGTGACATGGTGGCAAAGCCATCTGGTCAACCTCTGCAGGGTTCCATGCGCTTACCATGATACGGCGGGAGTCAGGGTGGTTCTTTATCAGGTCCACAGCCTGTTGTATCTGGTCGATGGTACCACCTTTATAGTCAGGCCATGAGCGCCACTGGTGGCCATATACAGGACCTAACTCGCCATCCTCGTCAGCCCATTCGTTCCATATACGCACACCGTTCTCCTGTAGGTAGCGTATGTTGGTGTCGCCACTCAGGAACCATAACAACTCATGTATGATAGACTTCAGGTGTAGTTTCTTTGTTGTGAGCAGGGGGAAGCCCTCGCTCATGTTAAACCGCATCTGGTGTCCGAAGACACTCTTCGTGCCCGTGCCGGTGCGGTCGGTTTTTACTACTCCCTCGGTGGTGATTCTTTGTAACAGGTCAAGATATTGCTTCATTTCTTTTATGTGGTGGTTATGGGCTTAATGTGTGTTGTAGGTGGATTTAGGGGTTTGATGGGTTTTATAGGGTGTTTTTGGGGATGCAGCTCTATTCTTCTTGGGGCTTCTCATCCTCCTTTTTCTTCTCAGTTGCGTTATATCTGATGCTGAGGAAGCCGTTGCGTCTCAGCGTCTGTTTTACGTCAGTGATAAAACCCATTGGCGTTTCGCGGTCGGCACGAATGTTTATTACCGTGTTTTGCGACGCTCCTGCTTCTTCCTCAGGCTCCTCAGTGGGAACCGTGCGTGCCTTGCCCCTGGCGTGTCGTATGGCCTGTCCTAACTGTTCCATCGACACTATGTCGTTTCCCACCTGTAACAAGTAGTTACCTTCGTTGTCCTTTCCTATGTAAAGGTTTACCATCTCATACTTGTCACGCGGGTCAGACAGTTCCTTGCCTTGCGGCGTCTCAAACTTCAGACGCGGCGTCTCTGTCCTCATGTGCGTAACTATCATAAAGAAGAATAGCACGGTGAAGATAAGGTCAGGCATAGAAGCCATGTTAAGGCTTGGTACGCTGCGTTTCTTATGTCGTCTGATTTTAATGATGGTCGTTAATGGTTTTTATGGGAGTACAGTTTCTTGTATTCTTTGTGGAAAGTAACTGTTGATTTCGGATTGCTGATCCTCATTAAGAGATATCAGCGATGCTCCGTATTTCTTCTTTGCCGCCGCGTCGCGCACCTCCCTGTATGCTCGCACTATCTGGTTTTGCAGTTGGAAGTATGAGTCATAGTCAGCGTCGCGGTCTATCTGCAGTTCAATGATGTGTGATGCACCTCTTGTTATAATGAAATGCCTCACATCCTTGCGTAGCCTGTCATCAATCTTCGCAGGCTTGCCCTCCATAGTCGTTAGTCCGTCTTTGGTAAGGTGCAGAGTCATCACCTTGTCTTTGTCCACGTCCTTTTGCTCATCCTGCCTGTCGGGCTCGTATGGTGGCATCATACGTCCCAATCCCTTGTCACTGTCCATAGATGTTGTTACAAGGAAGAATATGAGCATCATAAAAGAGATGTCCGCCGTTGCCGTGGTGTTCAGTCCCGGCATACTATGTCTTTTTCTCCTAATAAGCACGTCTCTTCTTTACTTTGTCAAAAACGATTGTGGCGGTAGCTGTCAGTAGCATGACTGCTGCTGTTACCAGACACATATCAGTGAAAGATGTGGTAAGCCATATCACCATACTCAGTATGATGACGAATGCCGCCACGCTCCAGTCAATGATACCTACGGGTATGCCGTTCTCCTTACGTTTGCGCCTGTTCATCCTTATAGAATGGTACACGCTGTATGCCGTGGCGCATAACGTGAGAACTAACACTGTGGCGATAAGCCATATTATGATGTCTATGATAATCATTTACTCCTTGCTCCTTGCTCCTTACTCCTTACTCTTTATTCTTTATTCTTTATTCTTTATTCCTTTATAAATATCGACGAACGTGATTGCGCTCTCCTCCATCTGCGCTGTCAGGTGGTCAATCTTAGAGAGGATATAGTTATAGAATAACTGCAGCACGAGTGCGGTGATGATACCGAAGATGGTAGTGATAAGAGCCACCTTCATACCAGCTGCCACGATGGTAGGGCTGATGTCGCCGGCTGTCTGTATCTGGTCGAAAGCCATTACCATACCAATCACAGTGCCGAGGAAACCCAGCGACGGTGCCATGGCAATGCACAGCGTTATCCATGAGCAGCCCTTCTCCATCTTGCCTATCTGTACGGAAGCGTAAGAACTGATGGAACGTTCCATCTCCTCAGCAGTGCTGTCCAGCCTGAGCACACCCTGGTAACATATACTTGCTACAGGACCGCGTGTGTTTCTGCACAATTCCTTGGCAGCCTCATGACCCTCGTCCTTCAGCTTTGTCTCAAGAGCCTGCATGAAACGCTTGGCATCAATCTCTGACATGCTGAGGTAAATGATACGCTCTATACAGAAAGCCAGTCCAATGATAAGACACAAAGCCACCAATGACATAAAGCCGGCTCCGCCCTCCACGAACTTCACCTTCAACTGACTGTATGCGCTGCCGTTGCCGTCAGCCATGGACTCAAGCATTGTGGTGTCGCTCATCTCCGCGGCAGCCTCGTCAAGCAGCAGGCTGGTAGAGTCACTGGCCGCACTTGCGGCAATTGTGTCAGACGGTGCGGCGACAACCACGGTTGTCACTGCGAGTAAAAGAAGCAGACAAAGAAATATTCTGTTCATTGGTTTGTAATTTCATTTAGCGATGCAAATTTACTTAAATTTCTTCTTACAAACAAATTTTGTCTGCAATAAAATCAACATCAGTGCGTTCATTCTTTGATGACAATAACAAAAACGAGATATACAAACTGTTTTCATCATGACGGCAGGGCTGATTCGCTTAGGCGAATGTCGGCACTTGTCGTCATGTTTTTTTTATGCCTTGTGATATGTCCGTTTACCGCATCGGCACAGGAATTCGTGTTGACAGGCCGTGTTATGGACGAACAGGGTAATCCTGTGGAGCTGTGTACAGTGTCGTGCCTGAAGCAAGGCAAGGTGACCATGACAAGTCTGAAGGGCGATTTCTCCTTACATCTTGCATCCGCAGACTCCGTAGAGGTGCGCTTCTCAATGATAGGCTACAAGAGTAAGGTGAGAGTGCTGCGCCGTCCCCGTGGCAGGCAGAACCTGCAAATCACGCTCTATGAGGACAGCCAGGAGCTGCAGGGAGTGACGGTGACAGAGAAGAAACGCCAGACGGGAGCCTCGCAGGAACTTGACGTGAAAGACATGAAGCAAGCACCGTCAGCCTCGGGTAATGCTGTGGAAGAACTGATACAGCAGCAGGCAGGCGTAAGCACCCACAGTGAGTTATCATCACAGTATAACGTACGCGGTGGTTCCTTTGACGAGAACTCCGTATATATAAACAACGTGGAGGTGTACCGCCCATTCCTTGTGCGCTCAGGTCAGCAGGAGGGACTGTCAATCATCAACCCCGACATGGTGGAAAGCATCTCGTTCTCCTCAGGCGGTTATGAGGCTAAATACGGCGACAAGATGTCGTCGGCGTTAGACATAAAATACCATAAGCCTACACGCACGGAAGGCTCACTCTCTGCCAGCTTGTTAGGTGGCTCGGCATACCTTGGACTGGCAAGCAAGAAATTCTCATGGGCCAACGGTTTCAGGTACAAACAGACCAAAGCCTTGCTTAAGACCTTTGACACCACGGGAGAGTATGACCCTCAGTTCATAGACTATCAGACCTATCTTACCTTCACCCCCAACAAACGCTGGCAGGTGGAGTTCATAGGCGATATATCGCAGTCGCGCTATGACTTCTATCCGGTTGACCGCGAGACAACCTTCGGTACGCAGGATAACGTGAAGTCATTCAAGGTGTATTTCGACGGTCAGGAGAAAGACCTCTTCCGCACCTACTTCGGTACGCTCACGCTGCGTCGCATCATATCCCCCAAGACAACAGTGTCGCTGCTCGGCACCGCCTTCCATACCAAGGAACGAGAGACGTATGACATACAGGGACAGTATTGGCTCATGCAGACCGAGACACAGGAGAATATGGGCGTGGGCACCTACCTGGAGTATGCGCGTAACTATCTCACGGCAAACGTGGCGAGCCTTAAGCTTATGCTTGACCACAAGACACAGCGTCATAACGTGCAGGCGGCCGTGCAATTGCGGTGGGAGCACATCACAGAGAACTCAAGGGAGTATGAGATGCGTGACTCCGCTGGATATATCATGCCACATACAGGCGAGGATCTAAAGATGATATATGCCCTCGCAGCGCGTAACAGCCTCAGGGCACGCAGACTGGAATTCTATGTGCAGGACACTTGGAAATTCCATTCGCCGCTTGAGACAAACTTCTATACACTGAACTACGGCATACGCTTCGCCAACTGGTCGTTCAACCAGGAGAGCATAGTGTCACCGCGCGTGATGCTCTCAGCCATACCTTACTGGAACGATAATGTCACCTTGCGCCTTGCCGCCGGACTGTATTATCAGGCGCCGTTCTTCAAGGAACTGCGAGACACCACGACGATAGGAGGAGTGACCTACGCCACGTTGAACAAGAAGATACGCTCACAGCGCAGCATACACTTCATAGCGGCATTTGACTACCGCTTCAAGGCGGGGGGCAGACCATACCGCTTCACTGCCGAGGCGTATTACAAGCAGCTCGCCAACGTGATACCTTACAGCGTAAACAACGTGAAGGTGACCTACAGCGGTCAGAACGAAGCCTCAGGACATGTGGCAGGTATAGACTTCAAACTGTATGGAGAGTTTGTGCCGGGTACCGACTCATGGATAACATTCTCACTCATGTCCACAGCCATGAACTACAGGGGGCAGAGTGTTCCGCTGCCTACAGACCAGCGATATGCCGTGAACCTGTTCTTTACGGATTACTTCCCCGGCACAGACCGTTGGCGCATGGCGCTGAAACTGGCATACGCAGACGGACTGCCGTTTGGTCCGCCACATACCGACAACGCACGTCAGAGTTTCCGCGCTCCGGCATATCAGAGGGTTGACATAGGCATGAGCTACAGGGCATATAAGAGAGAGAACCAGCAGGTAAAGAAGTTCTGCCTGAGGAATATATGGCTCGGCATAGACTGCCTGAACCTCCTGGGGCATAGCAACGTCAACTCCTACTACTGGGTAACCGACGTGCAAAACTATCAGTATGCTGTGCCAAACTATCTTACTGGAAGGCAACTTAACGCCCGTCTGACGATGGAATTTTGAACAGAAGAATATGGGGCGGGAAAAGCCCGAATCACCAAAATGTCCTATTTTAGGCTTCAAATCCTTGCGATATTACTCAGCAACCTTACATCTTGGCTGAAATATTGCAAGGATTTTGCGTTTTACGTAAAACATTGTAATACAACGTTATACAGAACAAAGCGTAATAAAAGAGCGCTATTTTGGGGCTTTTTTTGTGTGAAAGCATAGCTTTTACAAGGTAAAGTGATAGCTTTCACACCCTAAAAGCTATGCTTTTACGACATGAAAGTTATGCTTTTAGAGCCGTTTTTGGCGTTTTTTTCGTAAAAAAGCCATAAAAACGATGCAGGGAGGTTGTACTTTATTCCTTGTGATTGGTGAATTTTTCCACGCAAAACTTCTAGATTGCGAATTGTAATGAAATGTTAAATCACCAAAATGTCCTATTATAAGGGAAACGTGGTTTGTGTGGCTCACGGAAAAAGTGTAACTTTGCAACCTATGAGCAAGGCAAAAGAAATAAGACAGACATTCAGACAGCTGATGAACGGCGTGACGGCACAGTCACAGAGAGAGAAAGGTGTGGACTATCACATAAACTGGGGAGCCTCACTGGGGCACCTTCGTGACCTGGCTGCCGACTATGGTAAAGACTATGACACCGCTGTGGAGTTGTGGCATGATGATGTGCGTGAGAGTAAGATGGTGGCTGTGATGCTGATGCCAGCGGATGCGTTTGACAGGCAGACGGCAGAGCAGTGGATAGCTGAGACACCCACCCAGGAAGTGGCAGAGGTGGCGGTGATGGAACTGTATCAACACCTCAGCTATGCCAAGGAACTGGCATTCGCACTAATAGCCACGGACGGCATGATACAGCGCATATATGGCTGTAACATTATGGCGCGCCTGTTGTCGGCAGGCAAGGAGATGACCGTAGAAGAGCAAGCACTGGTGAGGTCGGAGGCAGAGCGCATCGTGACCGATGAGGCGCAGCCGTTGTCATTGCGTCATATAGCCAGCAATGTGCTGGTCAGGATTGAAGACGCGGAAGGCTTGTAGGGACAGAGAACCAAAAATGAGCACCGGGGGGTGAGAAAATAACGCAAAAGCTTGAATGTTAAGAAAATTATTATTAACTTTGCACATAAACAAAAGTGTATAGAGTATGACGGAGAAAGCATTGAATAACCTCAGCGAGTATCTTTGTGACACACTCACTGACGAGGAGAAGAGAGATTTGGCGTTGGAGCTTAGCATGAGCACCATGGCCAAGGAGGAGCTGCCACCGTACACCATGGAGGAGATAAACGCCATGATAGAGGAGAGCGAACGTCAGATTGCGTCTGGGAGGTATATGTCAAGTGACGAAATGTTTGAGCAGTTGGAGAAAAAATTGGAAGGAGAGTTCTGTGTGGAACTTGCTGAAACAGTATGATAGTTAATTGGTCAGACAGGGCACGAGAAGAATTGTTCAATGTAGCATCATTCATTAAAGATTCTTTCGGAAGGAAATACATGAATCAGTTTATGAGGGATGTTGTAAGGGTGAATTCTTTGTTGGCAGATAATCCTTGGATAGGCAAAGAGGAAGACTCTCCACCACTGCGGAGAGGAGGCTATAGAGGCTTTGTAGTAAGGAAAAAGAATAAAATCATATATCGTGTTGTGGATGGTTGTATAGAAGTGGCTGCCTTCTGGGACACACGCCGTGAGCCGGCGGCTTTGAAAGAAGAACTTAATTTGGAATAGAAATACAGAATAACAATAATGCTTACACTGAAACTGATAACAGAAGAGAAGGAGAGAGTAGTAAAAGGACTGGAGAAAAAACACTTCAGCGGCGCTGCTGAGGCTATTGACGGTGTCATTGCCGTTGACAAGAAACGTCGTGAGACACAGCAGGAGCTTGATGCTTGTCTGGCTGAGCAGAAGAAGGCTGCAACTGAGATAGGCAAGCTGATGAAGGCCGGCGACAAGGCTGCTGCCGAGGAGGCAAAGCAGCGCGTGGCAGCGCTTAAGGATAAGTCAAAGCAGCTGGAGGAGCAGAAGGCCGAGGCTGAGCAGGAGCTCACCACACTGCTCTGCCAGATTCCTAACATACCATACGACGAGGTGCCTGAGGGCTCATGCGCTGAGGACAACATCGTTGTGAAGAGCAATCAGAAAGAGTGTGACGGCACAGACACCGTGGGCACATGGACCGCTAACCCTGCCAACGGCGAGGCTAAGCTGCCTCACTGGGAGTTGGCAAAGAAATATAACCTCATAGACTTTGACCTCGGCGTGAAGATAACAGGCGCCGGTTTCCCTGTCTATGTAGGTATGGGAGCACGTCTGCAGCGCGCGCTCATCAACTTCTTCCTTGACGAGGCGCGTGCATCTGGCTATACCGAGATAATGCCGCCTACGGTAGTTAACCAGGCGTCAGGATATGGCACAGGTCAGTTGCCTGACAAGGAGGGACAGATGTATCACTGTGAGGTGGACGACCTGTATCTCATTCCTACAGCAGAGGTGCCGGTGACAAATATCTACCGTGACGTGATACTTGACGAGAAGGACCTGCCGATAAAGAACTGCGCATATACTCAGTGCTTCCGTCGCGAGGCTGGCTCATACGGTAAGGATGTGCGCGGTCTGAACCGCTTGCATGAGTTCTCAAAGATAGAGATAGTACGTATAGACAAGCCTGAGCACTCAAAGGAGTCACATAAGGAGATGCTCGCACATGTGGAGGGCCTGCTGAAGAAGCTTGAGCTGCCTTACCGCATACTGCTGCTCTGTGGCGGCGACCAGTCGTTCACCTCTTCTATATGCTATGACTTCGAGGTTTACTCTGAGGCACAGGGCCGTTGGCTTGAGGTGTCATCAGTAAGTAACTTCGACACCTATCAGGCAAATCGTCTGAAGTGCCGTTACCGTAACAGCGAGACAAAGAAGACAGAGCTGTGCCACACCCTCAACGGTTCTGCACTGGCGCTGCCACGAATAGTTGCAGCTATCTTGGAGAACAACCAGACAGAGGAGGGCATACGCGTGCCTGCGGCTCTCGTTCCTTACATGGGCTGTGATATAATAAAGTAACAAGGGCTTCCATGCTGGCGCTGACACCACTTATCTTCTTCGTCTGTGTGTATCTTGGCGTGTCCATCGTGTTGGGCGATTTCTACAAGGTACCTATCTCCGTGGCATTCATGTTCACGGCGATGATGGCTGTGATGGTGAGCAAGGGTACGCTGAAGCACCGTATCAAGGTGTTCAGTCGCGGCGGAGGGTCGGAGAACCTTCTGCTCATGATATGGATATTCATCCTTGCCGGAGCCTTTGCCAACTCGGCCAAGGAGATGGGAAGCATAGCCGACATGGTGACTCTGACGTTGGGATTTGTACCGTCAGATACTATCTTTGCCGGACTGTTCATAGCGTCAGCGATTATCTCGCTGTCGATAGGTACCAGCGTGGGTACCATAGTGGCACTGATGCCAATAGCCGTAGGCATAGCGTCAACGGTAGGGGCGGAGGTGCCGGTAGTTGCTGCGATAGTGGTGGGAGGCGCATTCTTCGGCGATAACCTCTCGTTCATATCAGATACCACGGTGTGTGCCACGCAGACGCAGGGCTGCCAAATGAGTGACAAGTTCAAGACAAACCTGCGCATAGCGTTGCCGGCTGCTGTCTTGATAATGATATACTACGCTGTGACAGGTGGCAATATCAGCGCGCCGGCTAATCTGCCGGAGGTGAATCTGCTGAAGGTGTTACCCTATATCGTAGTGCTTATTACCGCTATGCTGGGAGTTGATGTGCTGGTAGTGTTGGCTTGCGGCACGTTGATGACGGGCATAGTGGGAATGTATTATGGCGACTATACCATAGTGACATGGTTCCAGGCAATGGCCGACGGTATCATGGGTATGGGTGAGCTGATAATAATAACCATGCTTGCAGGTGGTGTGCTTGAGGTGATACGTGCCAACGGAGGCATACGCTTCGTGATGGACAAGATATTGGCCCATGTGCATTCAGAACGTACAGCAGAGTTGAGCATTGCGGCTCTGGTGAGTTTCGTGGGAGTGTGCACTGCTAACAACACTGTGGCCATCATCACCGTGGCGGGCATAGCGAGGGATATATCACGCAAGTACGGGTTGGACCCAAGACGTGTGGCAAGTATCCTTGATACATTCTCTTGTATAGTGCAGGGTGTCATACCTTACGGCGCCCAACTGTTGATGGGTGCGGCACTGGCAAGTATCAGTCCGGTGCAGATAATACCTCATCTGTATTATCCTTATGCCCTGTTCTTCTTCGCCATGGCGGCGATATTTATACCACGGCTCGCAGGTAGAAGGGTTAGGAGTAAGGAGTAGAGAGTGGAGAATAGAGGGTAGAGTATAAAGTATAAAGGGTAGAGTGTAAAGTGTAAAGTGTAAAGTGTAAAGGGTAGAGTATAAAGGGTAAGGAGGAGGAAGATGAGGTGCAGATATAGATTGTAAGATATTAGTTTAACGTATCTACTAACATATATGCAAATTAACAGACTTATATCATTTTTTACCGTGGTGCTATGCCTCATGACATCGTGTAGGCAAGGATGGATGAGTACTGTCATGCAGGAAGAACCTCCTTTTGGAGCTTATCAGGACTCTCTGGACAATGAGCGTATAGGTCAGGCTATACGGCAGATAGTTGAGGCTGATGATTCCAAACAGGCGGTGGACAAGGCTGTGAAGCATCTATATGACAGCCTTGGCACTATGATGTGGATAAGTGAGGACGGCGTAAGTGAGGATGTACGTGAGGTGGTGGACCTTTTGGAGAAGGAACTGCCGCAGAGCGGGCTGAATGCAAAAGCGTTTCTGCTTGAGGATATACGCAATGACATGGCGGTGGTAAGTAAGCTGGCGTTTGACTCGCTGGGACTTGACATCAACGAAGTACTGCCACGCCTGGACTATAACATCACCAAGGCATACGCGCGTTATGCTGCAGGGCAGAGGTGGGGATTTGTAAGGCCATACCGATTGCTCAACCACCTGTATTACAGGGAGGACAGAGGATATTACGCCCACTTGTTTGACTACGAGGTGGCTGCGCCAGACTATGAGAAGGTGGTGCAGAGCGTATGTGACAGTGATCGCGTGGCATATCTTGTGGAGTCGGTGCCGGCAAATGCAAGGGTGTATAAGGGCTTGCAGACACAGTTGCGCACCGCAACAGACTCAGCCAATCGCAGGCGCGTATGTGTGAATATGGAGCGTTGCCGTTGGCAGATAAAGCATCCGCAAGAGAAAGAGCGTTGTGTGCTTGTCAACCTGCCGTCACAGCAGCTGTGGGCACGAGGCGGAGCAGGACAGACGTCAATGAAGATATGCTGCGGCGCATGGAATACCAAGACTCCGTTGCTGTGCTCGGAGATAAGTTATATGCAGGTGAACCCGGAGTGGAGCCTGCCGCCCAAGATAGTGGAGAGCGACTTTAAGCGTCATGTGGGTGACTCAGCGTGGTTCGCCCGTCACAAGTATTTTGTGGTGAGCCGCAAGACAGGTGACACACTCAATATAGCGCATATAGGGCATGACGGACTGCGTAATCAGGGTTTGCGCTTCGTGCAACGTGGAGGACGCGGTAACTCGCTCGGACGTATTGTGTTCCGCTTTGCCAGCAGCTTCTCCATATATCTTCACGACACAAATACCCCGTGGGTGTTTGAACGCGACCGTCGCACGGTGTCGCACGGCTGCATCCGCGTGGAGCGTCCGTTTGACTTGGCACGCTATTTCATACCCGGTGCTGACGCATGGACACTGGACAAGATAAGAATATCAATGGATATACCTCCGGAGACTGAGAGAGGCAGGCAATGGCTGAAGAAAAACAGTCACAGGGCACGTCCGTTCAGGCTGATAAGCTATTATCCGATAAGACCGAAAGTGCCTGTGTATATCGTGTATTACACTATGTATCCGAACCCTGATACGGGAGTGGTGGAGACATGGCCCGACATCTATGGCTATGACAAGCCGCTCGCAGCTGCTATGGGAGAGTATTTTACATATTAAAAAACGATAAAATATTTCGTTATGTAAAAGAAAATTATTAACTTTGCACCCTAAGAAAACAAAAATAACAAAATATCAATGGCAAAAACAATCGAAGCAGGGGCCGTGCAGAATGAGCAGACCCTTAACAATCAGGAACAGTTCTTCCTAAAGTATCGTAAGCAGATACTCATCGCAGTAGCTGCCATTCTCCTCATTATTGCCGGATGCCTGGCGTATAAGACATTCGTGGCAGAGCCTCGTGAGAACAAGGCTTCTACTGCTATGGCCAAGGCACAGGAGATGTTTGCTGAGCGCGATTTCCAGAAGGCTCTCAATGGTGACAAGACCAATGAGGGTTTCCTCTCTGTTATAGAAAACTATGGTGGTACTGATGCCGCTAACCTGGCTAAGGGATATGCTGGTCTGTGCTATGCTCAGATGGGCAAGTGGCAGGAGGCAGTGAAGTATCTTGAGGACTTCTCTCCTAAGAGCGACGCTATTATCAGTCCGGCTATTGTGGGTGCATTGGGTAATGCATACGCTAATATAGGTAAGGTGGATGAGGCTATCAGCACGCTGAAGGAGGCTGCATCAATGGCTGACTCTCGTTCTGAGAGCGTGAATAACACTACTTCACCGACCTACCTCTTGCAGGCTGCGCGTCTGCTTGAGAGCCAGAAGAAGACTGACGAGGCTCTGAAGATATACAAGCAAATCAAGGAGAAGTATGTCAATAGTGCCGCTGCACAGGATATAGATAAATACATAGAGCGCGCAAGCAAGTAAATGAGACTGTCTTACATCGCATATTCCATAGTGGCTGTTGCCTGTCTGGCATTACTTCCTTCTTGTAAGGAGAATAAGCCTCAGACTGAGGAGATTGTGGTTGACAAGGTGGTGGACAAACCGCATAACGAGGTTCAGAGCATGTCTGATGAGAATATCAACGGAGATGTGGAATGGATAGGCGGTGGCAGTTACAAGTATAGCGTGTCGCGACGGATGAGTGAGTCTTTGCCTAAGGTAAAGAACCACGACTTCACTTATAACGACAACACCGTCCAACTGACTATACGTCGTAGCGATGGTAGCGTATTCTATGACAGAACCTTTTCTAAGAAAGATTTCCAGGGTATTCTGCCGACGCAGTTTAAGGAAAACGGTGTGTTGCTCGGAATGAACTTTGAGGAGGCGTCAGGCAATGTGTTGAAGTTCGTGGTAAGCGTAGGCTCACCTGATGACAGCTATGATGAGTATTTCCACATACTGATGACCGTCAATAACTTCGGTTCTATAAGTACATCGGTATATAAGGCAAAGAGATAAGCCTGAGTAGGATTACTAAAATAAAAACACCGCATAAAACGAAACAGAT
The DNA here is from genome assembly GCA_945941025.1 of uncultured Prevotellaceae bacterium. Classification (GTDB taxonomy): domain Bacteria; phylum Bacteroidota; class Bacteroidia; order Bacteroidales; family Bacteroidaceae; genus Prevotella. Next base: position 1,373 of record CAMEWL010000030.1, on the reverse strand, counting down.
ACGTTTTATGCGGTGTTTTCTTGTTTTGGTGTTATGGGGTGGTAGTGGTATGTCATATCGTTATCTCGGCAGAGCCGTAGCAACGATGGTGTGCACTGTCATATAATACGCAGAACTGTCCAGGAGCCACTCCGTGTATGGGCTTGTCCGCCTTGATGATGTATTCACCGTCGGGTAGGGGGATGATGGTGGCATGGAGGTAGTCAGAGGTGTGGCGTATCTTGAATGTTATGTCAACTGGCGCTTTGTCATTGCTGTTTGTCAATGGCTGTGTGAGCCAGTGCATATCATGTACCTTGAATGACTGTTTGTAGGCAGTCTTGGGGTCGTAGCCGTTAGATACGAAGAGGATGTTCTTCTTGATGTTTTTCTTCACGGCAAACCAAGGACCACCGCCGAAACCCAAACCGTGGCGCTGGCCTATGGTGTGAAACCACAGTCCCTTGTGCATACCTATCTTCTTGCCGGTGGCAATGTCGATGACAAGTCCGGGATTCTCGCCCAGGTAGCGGCGAAGGTAATCATTATAGTTTATCTTGCCAAGGAAGCAGATACCCTGTGAGTCCTTGCGCTTTGCGTTGATAAGGTGTTCACGCTCTGCTATGGTCCTGACCTCCTCTTTCATCATGTGGCCTATAGGGAAGATGGCTTTCTTCAGTTGCCAGTCGTATATCTGCGCGAGGAAGTCCGTCTGGTCCTTTACAGGGTCGGGAGAGGTGATAAGCCATTTGTTGCCGTTGCTGTCAATCTCCGTCTGCGCGTAGTGGCCGGTGGCTATATAGTCATAGTCATGACCGTGTTTCTCGTGGAAGGCACCGAACTTTATAAGGCGGTTGCACATAACGTCTGGGTTGGGGGTAAGTCCGGCTTTTACCTTCTCCATGGTGTAGCGCGTTACGTTGTCCCAATATTCCTTATGACAGTCAATAACCTCAAGGGCAAGACCGTACTTGTGTGCTACGGCTGTTGCCATCTCAAGGTCTTCCTCAGAGGAACAGTCCCATTCTTCCTGTTCTTCTGGGCCTATCTTTATGTAGAAACAGTCGGGCTTGATGCCATGGGTGCACAACTCATGCACAACAACAGAGCTGTCCACTCCGCCACTCAGCAATACGGCTATGCGTTTGTCTTTTATCAGTTCGTAGTTCATAGTTCACCGTTCATGGTTTTGCGTAAAACGCAAGCGTTAATTCTCCCATTACTCATCCCTCTTTATATTGTGCCTTCTTTAATCTATGCCTTCTTCTCGGTTTGGCTCTTTATACCTTAGCTCTTTATACCTTAGCTCTTTATACCTTATCTCTTTATACTTTAGCTCTTTATACTTTGTCTCTTTATACTTTGTCTCTTTATACTTTGTCTCTTTATACTTT
>CAMEWL010000029.1:0-34486 GCA_945941025.1 uncultured Prevotellaceae bacterium | reverse complement strand
AAAGATATAATCACAAAGATATAATCACAAAGATATAATCACAAAGATATAATCATAAAGATATAATCATAAGAAGTTTATAATTATAATAAAAATACAACAAAACTATGAAACTCAACATTGCAGTATTGGCCGGTGACGGTATCGGACCAGAAATAATGGAGCAAGGAGTAGCCGTAATGTCTGCCGTAGCAGAGAAGTTCGGTCATGAAGTAACTTACAAGGAGGCTCTCTGCGGAGCACACGCCATAGACGAGGTGGGTGACCCTTTCCCAGAGGAGACTTTCCAGATATGCGAGAAGGCTGACGCCGTGCTTTTTGCATCTGTCGGCGACCCTAAGTTTGACAACAACCCATCTGCAAAGGTTCGTCCTGAGCAGGGACTGCTCGCTATGCGTAAGAAGCTTGGACTGTTTGCCAACATCCGTCCTGTTACCACTTTCGACTGTCTGGTACACAAATCACCATTGAAGGACGAGATTGTCAAGGGTGCCGACTTCATCTGCATCCGTGAGCTTACTGGCGGTATGTATTTCGGTAAGAAGCAGGAGCCAGCTATGAACGCAGAGCTTGGCACTGAGGACGCTCTCGATACAAACTACTACTCACGTCCTGAGGTAGAGCGCATCCTGAAGGTGGCTTACCAGTATGCACGTCAGCGCAAAAAGCACCTTACCGTAGTAGATAAGGCCAACGTGCTCGCCTCTTCACGTCTGTGGCGTAAGGTGGCTCAGGAGATGGCACCACAGTACCCAGACGTTACTACCGACTTTATGTATGTTGACAACGCTGCTATGCGCATGATTCAGGAGCCTACATTCTTCGACGTCATGGTAACAGAGAACACCTTCGGTGACATCCTTACCGACGAGGGTTCTTGCATCACAGGTTCCATGGGCCTGCTGCCATCAGCTTCTACAGGTTCTTCTACTCCTGTGTTCGAGCCTATCCATGGTTCATGGCCACAGGGCAAGGGACTGAACATTGCCAACCCTCTCGCACAGATTCTTTCTGTAGCTATGCTCTATGAGTACTTCGACCTGAAGGAAGAGGGCGCACTCATCCGCAAGGCTGTTGACGCTTCTCTCGACCAGAACGTACGCACACCTGAAATTCAGGTAGAGGGCGGTGCCAAGTATGGCACGAAAGAGGTTGGCGCATGGATTGTTGACTACATCAAAAAGAACTAAGAGCATTTCCAAGAATATAACCGAACGCTGTAAGGAAACCCCTTACAGCGTTTCTTTTTATCTGGAGTTATTTGGCTTATTAAGAAAAAAATATTACCTTTGCACCAAAACATTTATATACACCTTTGAAGCATAACTATCATGGCAGAACTGAACGTAAACATCGATAAGCTTAAGTTAAAGAATCCAATAATGACAGCCTCTGGCACCTTTGGCTACGGACTGGAATTTCAAGACTTCGTTGCATTAGAAGATATTGGAGGAATAATTGTAAAGGGAACAACATTTGACCCGCGCCAAGGCAACGACTACCCACGTATGGCGGAGACTGCCAGCGGCATGCTCAATTGTGTAGGCTTACAGAACAAAGGTGTAGATTATTTCTGCAAGCATATATACCCTGAAATAAAAGATATTGACACTAATTTCATTGTCAATGTCAGCGGCTCTTCACCTGAGAACTACGGAGAGTGCGCCGCACGCATCAATGAGTTGGACAACATACCAGCCATTGAGCTAAACATCTCATGCCCTAACGTAAAAGACGGAGGCATGGCCTTTGGCACCACATGCGAAGGAGCCGCAAGCGTGGTACGCGAAGTACGCCGACGCTACAACAAGACTCTTATTGTCAAGCTGTCTCCAAACGTAACTAACATTGCCGAGATAGCACGTGCCGTAGAAGACGAGGGAGCTGACAGCGTATCATTAATCAACACCCTGATGGGCATGGCGATAGACATCGAGAAGCGCAAGTCCCTGCTGTCTATCGGCACTGGAGGTCTGTCAGGTCCTGCTGTAAAGCCTGTAGCACTGCGTATGGTACACCAGGTAAGCAAGGCAGTGAAGATTCCTGTCATCGGACTTGGCGGTATATGCAACTACCGTGACGCCATAGAGTTCTTTATGGCAGGAGCCACGGCTATCGAGATAGGCACGGCTAATTTCCTTGACCCGGCAGTAACAGTAAAGGTGCGCGACGGAGTCAACCAGTGGCTTGATGACCACGGATGCAAGAACATACAAGAAATAATAGGTGTAATATAAAAATAACAGGTATAAAAAAAGAGGGTTACACTGGTGATGTGATGAAAACTCCGAGTAATGAATATTAGAGCGTTCTAATGCCTTTGTAATCCACCGACCTAACGGTTTCCAGACTGTGATATATGCCAGATGCCGTAAAAGGACTCACACGTGACTATCATTGCCAATCTGCATTGTGGCCCGCCATTGACAAGAGAAACTATCTCTCGGTTTTTTCTATTAATTGATGAGTATCCCTATCGAACCAGTGCAACCCTCATGTGAGTACAAAGGTACGGAAAAGTTAAGAGTTATGAGGCATGCAACAAGAGATTATACCTCTTACATGTTTTTTTATATATTATATTTCTTTATTTAAGTTTTTTTTCATAACTTTGCACTTTCTTTTTAGATTTACACATTGTTAATAGGATAACATTTCGCAAAGATAGAACTATGAAATTAATTGAAACCAACAACATCAAAGGCGATTTCTTTGGTGGTGTAACAGCCGGTATCGTAGCTTTGCCATTGGCTTTAGCGTTTGGTATTCAGGCTTTTGGTGGCATCAACCACCCTGACGCCGCACCGATGGGAGCATTGGCAGGATTGATAGGAGCCACACTGCTCGGATTCTTCGCTGCCCTGTTTGGCGGCACACACTCTCAGATAAGCGGACCTACCGGTCCGATGACCGTTATCACTGCGTCACTGATAAGTGCTACATGGACAGCATCAAGCGGAAACATCTCTGCCGTACTCATTGCCATGGCCATGGCAGGCATATTCTGCGGCGTGTTCCAGATTCTGTTTGGCATTATCCGCATAGGCAAATATGTACGTTACATCCCCTACCCTGTCTTGTCAGGATTTATGAGTGGTATCGGTGTCATCATAATACTGCAGCAGATTTATCCCTTGATAGGCAAGAAATCTCCTGTCAGCACTATAGACATGATAATAGGCTTCCCTGCCGCCCTTGCCGACAATATCAGCATCATGGCATTGCTGCTCGGCTTGTGCACCATAGCAATTATCATGGCATTGCCACGACTGACAAAGAAGATTCCTGCCACACTCGTAGCATTAATCATAATGACCATAGTGTCACTTCTATGCTCTTTTGACGCCGCACTGACCATCGGTCAGATACCTACAGGCTTACCTATGCCTTTCTTCACGAAAGACGGCATTGACCTCAGCGGCATTGACTGGTGGACAACAATACAAGCCGGCATCATACCAGGACTGACACTGGGTGGCTTGGGCTCTATCGACACTCTGCTTACATCAGTAGTAGCAGACAATATCACAAAGACCAAGCATAACTCTAACAAAGAGCTAATAGGTCAAGGCATTGGTAACGCCATAGCCGGACTGTTCTGCGGCATTGCTGGTGCCGGAGCCACCATGCGTACCGTTGTAAACGTCAAGAGCGGCGGCCGCACACAGTTGTCAGGCATGATTCACGCCATGCTGCTGCTTGCAATCCTCCTCGGACTGGGTTCACTGGTAAAATACGTGCCTTTGTCTGTCCTCGCCGGTATTCTTATTACCGTAGGATGGGGAATCATTGACTTCAGAGGCTTCAAGGACCTGACACACATTCCAAAGGCCGATGCCTTTGTCCTTATCGTCGTGTTCCTCATGACAGTATTTGTTGACCTGCTCACAGCCGTCGGCATTGGCATGGTAATAGCTGCCGTACTGTTCATGAAGCGTGCAGGCGACCTGGCTGAGAAGCAATATGAGGGCGGAATACTTAACGAGGGCTTTGACCATAACACGCCATGGGAAGACGAGACCGACGTGACAGAAGAGATGAAGAAGCACATATACATCCTGCGTCTTGGAGGACCGGTATTCTTCGCTTCCGTCACCGGCTTCAACAAAGTCATGCATGAGGTGCCTACCAATGGCATTAAGACCGTGATTATACGAATGAAGCGCGTCACCTTCATGGACCAGTCTGGCGCATACGCTTTGGAGACCGCAATAAAGGACCTGCAGGCTCAGGGCATAGAGGTGCTGATGACTATCATACAGCCACAAGCAGATGCCATTCTTCACAAGACACATATCATACCGACGCTGATTCCCGAGGAGCATACCTTCAAAACCTTCGAGGATTGCATTGAATATCTGAAGTAAAAACTCCTTATCTTTCGCAAGCCTCTCCTGCCCCTTTGCACGTTTAACGTCAATAGGACATTTTGGTGATTTCACTGTTCAAAAAATGTTCACGAAAAAACTCAAAATAGAGAGAAACAGAGGCTCTTGGAATGAAAAAACACAGCTCATAAGGCAAAAAAACGGCCTTCAAACTGCAAAAGCATAGCTTTCACGTCGTCATTTGATAGCTTTCACGCTATGAAAGCATAGCTTTTACATAACAAAACGATAGCTTTTACACCCCAAAAGCTATCGTTTTTTTGTACCCCAACAGATGCTTCTACTGATTATCAGAGAGTTACAAATCTCTCATAATTCGCGTAGAACAAACCACAAGGAAATAATTTCAGAATATCGCAAGCATAAAGCGTTATCGCGACGCTGAAAATAGGACATTTTAGCGATTGCTTGTTTTATATCAATCGTTTTGCTGAAAGCTTTTTCAAAAAAAAATCCACACCGCTTATACGATGTGGATTATTCATATTCTATACTTTTTTCTATTCTATCGTTTCAATAAAATTGTCCAAGCGTTCCAATCCCTTCCGTGTGCATATTCCACGGATTATGACAAACAAGTAGTTGACCATTAATTGCTGATACGTAAGATTCTTGAACAATTCCTCAGAACGAATCATGCTTATCGAACCTGATGTTATCTTATGAAAGATATTGAAGTCTATGCTTGAAATGAAGAAACCCTGCCTCACACCATACTCGAAAAACGCCAATGTTGAGATTTCCTGCTCTTTCTGATAATGCTTCAACATTTTCTCCACAGCAGGATAACGCTTCAAGTCTTTAAAGAAATTAGCATGGGTGCTGGCGGAGAATTCCATCTGTTTCCGGAGTGCCTCTATCAGTATGTCTATAGCATCGTCTCTCTTCAATGCAAATTCCTGCAGTGATTCTTTACGCTGCTTCAGCATACTCTTCACCACATCAACCAGCAAGTCCTCCTTGTCAGAGTACACCTCGTACAGCGTGCGCTTAGATATACCCATATTCTTGGCTATATCATCCATCTTAACCGCACGTATTCCATACTCTCTGAAGCGGCTCATTGCCTCTTCCAAGATTGCCGGCTTTAAATTTTTCTTATATACTGATAACTCCTGCATCTATACAATGATAGGGGCCAATTTATTAGAAAGGTAATTCCTCCGCATTATCTTCACCTGCCATAGCAACAGGATCAGCAGCAACTGGCTGGGCTGCAACCGCAGGCTGTGCTGGTGCTGCTACTGGCTGTACCGGTGCTGCCTGAGCTGTAGGCATCTGTGATGGGTCATACTGACGCACGTCATAAGCACGAATACTGTTGAACCAACGGCCGTTCCACTCACGGGCATCAATATCAAATGCCACCAGAACCTCCTGTCCTATTTGTATATTGAAACGTGCGAGTCTGTCCGCACCAAACACTTCAAACACCATCTTCTTAGGATATTGCTCATGAGTCTCTATTACAAACTCCTGCACTTTCCACTCTGTTCCACGCTGGCTAACACCACCACGCTCAGGAAGTGCCGCAATAACTTTTCCCTGTAATTCCATTCTTTTTTCTCTTTTACAAAATTAATCTATTATAATGCGAAATTACAAAAAAAAGGTAAATTATGAAAGTTTTTGAGTTTTTTTTTGTCTAAGACATAAGTTTTTTGTATTTTTGCACTAACTAAAAACTGATTAAAAAACATTCGACATACAATGAGATTTACACTTTCTTCATCTGTACTTAACAGCAAATTAAGTACCCTTTCAAAAGTCATAGCCTCCAAGAATTCCATGCAGATACTTGACTGCTTTCTCTTTGAGATAAGCTCGGGTCAGTTAACAATCACAGCCACAGACAACTCCAACATGATGAAATGTAATGTGGAACTGAGCGAGAGTAACGGCGACGGTGCATTCTGCGTACACAACCATATTATCCAGATGGCAGTAAAAGAGATGGCTGAGCAGCCTATCACTTTTGAGGTCAATGTGGATGACAACAGTATAATGATGACATACCAGAACGGCTCTTACCGTTTCGTCGGCCAGAGCGCAGACGACTTCCCGAAGATTCAGCCTCTCAGCAGTCCTTACACAGAGGCTTCAATCTCTGCCGGAGCACTGGCGCAGAACATACAGCGTACTCTTTTCGCAACGTCATCAGAAGAGCTGCACTTGGTAATGACAGGCATCTATTTTGACTTGAAGGAAGACAGTCTGAACATTGTGGCAAGTGACGGCTACAAATTAGTAAGAAACATACTGTACAGCTGCAAGACTGAATTGCCAGCCGCATTCCTGCTGCCAAAGAAGCCAGCCTCACTATTGCGTAATATGTTAGACGCAACTGATGAGAATCCTATCACGATGAGATTTAATGACAAGCAGGCTGAATTCTCCACTCCTAACGGATACTTGTCATGCACACTGATAGAGGGACGCTACCCAAAATATAATAATGTCATACCTACTGACAACCCTAACATCGTAACCGTTGACAGAAAGAGTTTCATGAGCGCATTGCGCCGTGTACTGCCATTCGCTAACGAAGCCACGGGCCTGGTGAAATTCCGTCTCTCACTTAACAACATTGAGCTCAATGCGGAAGACATCAACTTCGCTACTTCTGCACACGAGGATATTATATGTGAGTATAACGGAGTGCCTATGAGCATAGGTTTCAAGGGTGCTGCCATGTATGAGATAATGAACAACATCTCAAGCGATGACATTATAATAGAATTAGGCGATCCAAGCAGGGCTGGAGTAATACATCCTACAGAACAGCCAGAGGGTGAGGACGTACTTATGCTCATCATGCCTATGTTACTTAACGAATAAACAACATGAGACTGAACCTGACAAAACCTCTCATAGTCTTTGACCTGGAAAGTACCGGACTGGACATTGCCAAAGACAAGATAATTCAGCTTAGCTATATAAAGGTATATCCTGACGGCAAGGAGGAAAGGAAAAACTATTTCATTAATCCTGGCAGGGCTATACCGCAAGCGGTGGTGGAGCTTACCCACATTACCGACGAGATGGTAAAGGACGCCCCTACCTTCAAGGCTTTAGCCGACACACTGGCAGAGGACTTCAAAGGATGTGACTTCGCTGGTTACAACTCCAACAACTTCGACATACCCCTGTTAGCAGAGGAGTTTTTACGTGTCGGAATGGCATTTGATTTCTCACAGAGCAGGAAGATTGATGCCTGCGCTATTTTCCGACACATGGAACGTCATAATCTGGCCGCCGCATACAAGTTCTATTGCGGCCGCAAGATGGAGGATGATTTCCAGGCACACTTGGCTGACAATGACACAGAGGCCACATACCGCGTACTGCAAGGTCAGTTAGATATGTACAGCGCTGAGAGACAGGAGGAAGCCGAGCGCATCCTGAAAAACGACATGGATGAACTCGACGAGATAAGCAACCAACGCAAGAATGTGGACTTTGCCGGTAGAATTATATGGGCACCTGTAAAGGGAGCTGATGGTAAGCCATTACTTGACACCGACGGCAAAGAACGTATGCGTGAGGAATTCAATTTCGGCAAATATAAGGGGTGGGCAGTAGCAGACGTCCTTAAGAGAGACCCAGGTTACTTCAGTTGGATGTTGTCAAGCGACTTTACATTAGACACAAAACAAGTGCTCACGAGAATCAGATTAAGAGAAGCACAGGGAAACACCCACCTATTCTCATGAACAAAAAAACAGACATAACAAAGAGACTATTGCTCATGGCTATCATGTCATGGGCAATAGTAGTATATGCGCCTGCACAAGAATTAAACGCGAAAATTAATATCAACCACTCCCAGATACAAGGTACAGATGTATCTGTCTTTGAAGAGTTGAAGGATAAGTTGGAAGAATTTGTCAACCAGCAACAGTGGACATCCCTTAACTTCAAGGAGAATGAGCGCATTACATGCAGTTTTAACATTACTGTAAAGGAATACAAGAAAAACGAAGGGACATGGGGCTGCACTTGCACTATTCAAGCAAACAGGCCCATCTATAACTCTGCATACAACAGCACCCTGTTCCAATATCAGGATAACGACTTTACATTTACTTTCAACCAGTTTGACAAACTGGAGTATAACGAAGAGATGATAGACAACCAATTGATGGCTCTTTTCGCTTACTATGCGTATCTTATTATAGGCATAGACCTGGACAGCTTCTCACCCAAAGGAGGAGAAGACATACTACAGAGATGCATGAACCTCACCAACAATGCGCAAAACCTGGACTACCCCGGATGGAAGGCCTTTGACAGCAGCAAAAACCGTTTCGCCATCATCAACGATTACCTTGACGGAGCGTTAGAACCTCTCAGGACACTGCAATATGACTATTACCGCAAGGGACTTGACGAGATGGCAAACAATGTAGAACGTGGACGAACAGAAATCACCACTGCCATTACGGAGAACCTGAAGAAAGCGCATGAGAACCGTCCAAGCAGTTTATTACCACAGATATGGACTGACTACAAAAAGGATGAGATAGCTAACATATACAAAGGCAAGGGGACCGCAAAGGAAAAAGAGAATGTGTATAATGTACTCTTTGGCATCAACCCCTCACAAAACAATGCCTGGACAAAGATTAAGGAATAATAATTTCCCGCCTGTCAAACAAGAAAAAGAATTATGCTGAAACATTTATACATTAAGAATTTCGCTCTGATTGATGTGCTTGACATCGACTTCTTCTCTGGCTTCTCTGTCATAACAGGAGAAACAGGAGCCGGCAAAAGCATCATATTAGGAGCAATCGGCCTTTTACTCGGACAAAGGACCGATACCAAAAGCATAAAAGCTGACTCTCAAAAATGCACAATCGAAGCCACATTTGATACTAACGGGCAGAACATAAAAGAATGGCTGACCGAAAACGACCTGGAATGTGATGATGATGACTGCATCATACGCAGGGAAATAACTGCGTCAGGCAAGAGCAGGGGCTTTATCAACGACACCCCAGTAACACTTAACCAAATGAAAGAATTGGGTGAGATGTTACTTGACGTACATTCTCAACACAAGAACCTTCTCTTACAAAAAGAAGATTTCCAACAAGGAGTTCTTGACATAATAGCAGACAATAGCACTCTGCTTACTGAATACAAGCAGGCATACGCCCAATATAAAAAGCTAGATGCAGAATTAGAGCAGCTACGCCATAGTGTTGAGGAGAGCAAGGAGAAAGAAGATTTCATGCGCTTCCAGCTTACTGAGTTAACCAATGCCAACCTCACACCTGGAGAACAGGAAGAGCTGGAACAAGAGCAGCAAGTAGCATCACACACTGAGGAGATAAAAAGCCTTATGTTTGACGCTGATGCCTTACTCAACAATGACGATAACGGCATTGTATCCGCATTACACCAGGCATGTCAGAGGATAACCAATGCCGCTGATATCAATCCAAAGATTCTACCACTGGCAGAGAGGCTGAATTCTGCGCTTATCGACATAAAAGATATAGCGTCAGAATGTGCCAGTGAGTCAGAGAACATAGAATATGACCCCGAGCGCCTGGCATTTATCAACGAGCGTCTGGATACCATATATTCCCTGCAACGGAAATATGACGCAACAGACGTAGCTTCCCTCTGTGAGATACGCGATAACCTTTCGCAGGCTATAGATAGCATCGACAACTTTGACGGACTTCTCACAGAGAAAGAAGCAGAAGTGGAGTTGGCACATCGCAACACTCAAGAAAAAGCGAATGCTCTCAGCATGACACGCAAGGATGCCGTTCAGCCGCTACAAACTCAAATAACCACTTACCTAAGCACTCTTGGCATACCTAATGCCAATTTCGTAATAGACATACAGCCTACCACACTTAATGCTAACGGACAAGACAAAGTACAGTATCTGTTTTCCGCCAACAAAGGCATGCCTGCGCGGCCGGTCGAGCAAGTGGCTTCAGGAGGCGAGATAGCACGTCTTATGCTCTCACTAAAAGCCATCATCAGCGGGGCAGTAAAACTTCCGACCATCATCTTTGATGAGATTGATACCGGCGTAAGTGGAAAAGTGGCAGAGCAGATGGCTAGAATAATGCAAGAGATGGGACACTCTGAACGACAAGTTATCAGCATCACACACCTGCCACAGATAGCCTCTGCCGGGCAATACCACTATAAGGTAGAGAAACATGACACCGAGGAGGGTACTACATCCGTAATGAGACAACTAAGTAAAGATGAACGTGTCATGGAGATAGCCCAGATGTTAAGTGGAACAGATGTCAGCAACGCAGCATTAGCCAACGCAAAAGCATTGCTGAAAAACGCAGACTAACCCTATACCAAAAGAGAAAACTATGGATATAAAAAAAGCAGAATTCTTCATAAGCTCAGCCAAACTATCACAGTGTCCAAAAGACACGAAGATGGAGTTTGCTTTCATAGGACGAAGCAATGTAGGCAAATCCAGTCTCATTAATATGTTGACAGAAAGGAAAAACCTGGCTAAAACCAGCGCTACACCTGGTAAGACGTTACTGATAAACCATTTTATCATAAATGATGAATGGTATATAGTGGACCTGCCAGGCTATGGCTTTGCTAAACGCTCTAAGAAAATCCAAGAGGAAATAGAGAAAATGATTTCCTCATATATATTACATCGCGAACAATGTGTAAACGTGTTCCTGCTGATAGATATCAGACATGACCCTCAAAAGATAGACCGAGAGTTCATGGAATGGCTGGGAGAAAACGGTATTCCTTTCTCCATAGTCTTTACTAAAGCCGATAAACTAACAGCGACAAAAGCCACAAGCAACGCAAAGAAATACATGAACACGTTGCTTGACGCATGGGAAGAACTGCCGCCATATTTCGTCACCAGTTCCGAGAAAAGACAAGGGCGCGCAGAACTCCTTGATTATATTGACACCATACTTAAATCCTAAAAATGCCTACACCGTTTCTTGACGTACAGAACGTATCAAAAAGTTTTGGAGAGCGTACACTCTTCAGGAATATATCGTTTAGCATAGCAGAAGGACAGCATGTGGGACTGATAGCCCAAAACGGTACCGGCAAAACCACACTACTGTCAATGCTTACCGGCAAGGAAAGCATTGACAGCGGTAGTATTATTTTCAGGAATGACATCAAGGTTGGCTACCTGAGGCAAGACCCTTATTTTGAAGAAGGTACCACCGTTACTCAAGCTTGTTTCACAGATAACAACCCCACCACAGAATCTCAGTTGAAAGCAAAACAAATATTGACACAGTTGCGCATTCACGATATGCAGCAACCTATGTCACAACTGAGCGGAGGACAACAGAAAAGAGTAGCGCTGGCACAGGTGCTCATATCTAATCCTGACATGCTGATTCTTGATGAGCCTACTAACCACCTTGACTTGGAAATGGTGGAATGGCTGGAGAGTTTTCTGCAACGTGGAAACAAGACACTGCTTCTTGTTACACACGACCGTTTCTTCCTTGATAATATATGTGACACTATTCTTGAGCTTGACAACCAAACCATATATCGATACAAAGGCTCCTATTCTTATTTCCTTGAAAAAAGGCAAGAGAGATTAGACACCATGGCCGCAAGCATACAACATGCGAACAATCGATACAGAAAAGAGTTGGAATGGATGCGCCGGCAGCCGCAAGCACGCGGACATAAAGCAAGATACAGGGAAGAGGCTTTCTACGAACTGGAGAAAATAGCAAAACAACGCATCGAGGAAAGGCAGATGCGCTTGAAATCAACTAACGTATATATAGGCTCCAAGATATTTGAGTGTCAATACGTAACCAAGAAGTTTCCTCCACGTAAAAACGCTGCAACACAAGAGACTGAAGGCAAAGAGAAAGTAATACTTGACAAGTTTTACTATAACTTCGCACGTTATGAGAAGATGGGAATCGTTGGCAACAATGGCTCCGGAAAATCTTCATTCATCAAACTTCTGTTAGGTATTATTCCTCCTGACGAAGGACGGTTTGATATCGGCGAGACCGTAAAATTCGGATACTATTCCCAAGAAGGACTCACCTTCAGGGATGACCAAAAGGTCATTGACATTGTAAGAGACATTGCGGAATATATAGACTTAGGACAAGGACGACACTATACTGCCTCACAATTTCTACAGTATTTTCTCTTTACACCTGAGCAACAATACAACTATGTATATAAACTTTCAGGTGGAGAGAAGCGTAAGCTGTATCTATGCACAGTACTTATGCGCAATCCCAATTTCCTTGTGCTTGACGAACCGACAAACGACCTGGACATCAAGACTCTACAGATATTGGAAGAATACCTGTATGACTTCCCAGGCTGTGTGATAGTAATCAGTCATGACAGATATTTCATGGACCGGGTGGTGGACCACCTCCTCGTTTTCAAAGGTGAGGGAGTTATCAAAGACTTCCCAGGAAACTACACCCAATACCGTGAATGGCTGAAGATTTCTGATAAGCCGATACAGGAGAAGAAGACAACAGATAATACAACTAAGGAAAGAAATTCCGGGCCACGCGATCCTAATGCTGTTAACAAACGACGCATGACATACAAGGAAAAGCGTGAATTTGAACAAATAGAAAAAGAACTGGAACTCCTGACAAAAGAAAAGACAGAGATAGAAAACAAGCTAAGCAGCGGAATAACAGACGTGGAAGAGATAACACTACTGAGTAAACGCCTGCCTATCATCAACCAAGAAATTGATGCTAAAGAAACCAGATGGCTAGAACTTTCTGAAATCCCGACTTAGAAACCCAAGATATCATATACACGACCTTTATGCCGATAAGCAAAAACAAAATAAAACAAATACACAGCCTTGAGCAAAAGAAATTCAGGACGCTATACAAATCGTTTATAGCAGAGGGCACAAAGTGTGTCAATGAACTGCTAAAAGAGGGATCTCATGCCAGCACCATTATCTCTACAGAAGACTGGCACTGCCCTACCCCGTCACGCATTCCTGACGACTATATCATAGTGTCTGATGACGAGTTGCGCAAGGCAAGCCTGTTACAGCACCCGCAACAAGTGTTGGGAGTATTTGCTATTCCAGAGATGCCGCAAGACATCAATGTGAATGACATAGCACACAATGAACTGTGCCTATGCCTTGACGGAGTACAAGACCCAGGCAATTTAGGTACCATCATACGTACCGCAGACTGGTTTGGCATACGCAACATATTTTGCAGCCCGAACACAGCTGACGCATATAACCCCAAAGTGGTACAGGCTACAATGGGAAGCATTGCGCGTGTAAACATATATTACACAGACCTGGTTGAGATGTTGCATTCCCTGCAATCTGATGTTCCTGTATATGGCACACTACTTGATGGTGAGAATCTTTATGACACAGAACTGTCACGCAATGGTCTAATCATCATGGGCAACGAAGGCAACGGCATCAGTTCTGATGTAAGACAACTACTTACACATAAACTGCTTATACCGCCCTATCCTGTGGAAACAGAGTCTGCAGAAAGCCTGAATGTATCCATAGCTACCGCTATAATATGCGCAGAATTCAGGCGTAGATGTTAAAAAATCATAAATACACAATATTTCTTCAACTATCTATAACTTACTATACAATAAAAATAGTATCTTTGTAGAGAGAATATTCAGTATAAACACGTGGCTATGACAAAAAGAATACTTACAATAATATATGTTGCTCTGACACTGACATTTGTTCCTGCATTAATTAACTCTGCGTCAGCCAGAATAGAATTGACAGATATTGAGTCACAATCTATCAAAATTGAGCAGAATGGCAGCACATTACACATCTATGGAGCTATGGGAAGGACTCTATACATATACAACCTTGTAGGTATGCCTGTGTATTCTATAAAAATAGACTCTCAAGAGAAAACCATAGACTTGAGCAACCTTAAGAAAGTCGTTCACATTGTAAAAATAGGAAACATCTCAAAGAAAATTAATCTGCTCAGCAGATAATGAACATCTTAGAACGACCAAAGCTACGAGGACGATTTTCATGCTTTGGTAAGAAAAAGATGCATGTCTATGAACGACACACAATTACTTCAAGAGCTTAGAACGCCAGAAACGCGCCAACGGGCATTCTCTGTATTAGTATCTCAGTATAGCGAAAAGATATATTGGGTAGTAAGACACATTGTTGGAACCCATGAGGATGCGGATGACGTAACACAAGAGACTTTTATAAAAGTTTGGAACAAACTTGATGAGTTCCGCGGAGATTCAAAACTCGGTACATGGATTCATCGTGTAGCAGTAAATGAGGCCTTAGACCACTTACGTAAAGAAAAGAAATATGTTGACAACAATGTTGACATGAAAAATCTTTCAGGAGCCTTTGCTGACACATATTTTGACGGAGACGAAGTGGAACGAATGCTACGCGAAGCAATGGAAACATTACCTGAGGCGCAAAGAGCCGTCTTTTCCCTGAAATACTTTGATGACAAGAAATACTCTGAGATAAGCGAGATATTGGGTACATCAGAAGGTGGACTGAAAGCTAATTATCACTACGCAGTAGAGAAAATCAAAAGATATTTCGAGATTCAGCAAAAAAAAATATCATGAAAAAGAAATACGCATTAAACGTTTTACCGTTTTCTACGTCAATAAAGTAACAAAGCAAAAATAAATGACTAATATAGAGAACATATTAAACAACAAATACGTTGACAAAGGAAGCTACAAGGTTCCTGACAATTATTTTTGCCAGCTTCAAAATAGCATAACTGAGCGTATAAAGCAAGAAAGCGTAACAAGCGACAGCACTGCTGTACCAGTAAACGTTCCTAAAAAGAAGTTCTTCCTTCTAACCCCACGCTTCAGATATGCCGTTGCCGCTTGCTTCATAGGAGCAGCCGTACTTACCGCTGTAGGTCTGTCACATTATAACAAAGAAAAGAACATCGTAGCAGAACAGCAAGACCTACAAAGTGAGCAGTACTACAACGAATGTATGGAATATGCCATGGTTGACAACGATGAC
This sequence comes from uncultured Prevotellaceae bacterium, assembly GCA_945941025.1. GTDB lineage: Bacteria > Bacteroidota > Bacteroidia > Bacteroidales > Bacteroidaceae > Prevotella. The sequence goes on along the minus strand of CAMEWL010000029.1, from coordinate 19,063 downwards.
ATATATACATACTTGGCAGAACAGTAGATGATATAATTAACAAGAACTACCTTAATACATTGAACGTATGATAAAGAAAATAGCTTACATTATAATGCTATTGCTCTTGACTGTCACGGTAAACGCACAAAACGCCAAACCAAACGGAAAGAAGTTTGACCCGGCAAAATTCATGCAGGAGCAAGAGGCATTTATCACAAAAGAAGCAAAACTCACGACACAGGAGTCTGCACGCTTCTTTCCTTTATTTCGCGAATTACAAAACAAGCAAAGGACCCTCTTTCACAAACAGCGCAAATACGCAAAGTCTAAACCACAAAATGACAAAGAGGCGGCAAAAATCATAGCAGAGATAGACAAAACCGAGCTGCAGATAAAGAAATTGCAAACAGACTACCACAATAAGTTCTGTAAGGTTATACCTGCAACAAAGGTCTTTCAATGCCTGCAAGCAGAGGAGCGGTTCAAACGCCATATAATGGACAAGATGGCAAACAGACGGCCAAACAAAAACAAACACGCGGATAAGGGAAAAAAGAAATAAACTCAGAAATATGAAATGTCACAAATACACCTGTATTTGTGACATTTTATATTATATACAACAAAAGGGCTCTGCTAATATTCAGCAAAAGTCCCGTTCTTAAAAGCTATGCCTTTATAATTGGAAATACCATCATTTTTCTATACTATGCAATTTGACACCGTTCCTTTAGTTATTTGACATAAATAAAAACATTTATCGCAAATGTTACTAAAGAATGTTAATTTACTCACTTTTTTTTTTGTAATGTCATCAGTTTTTATTAAATTTACCAACACAAACATAACAACCAAATAAACACAAAACATTACTCACAAAAAACACAAAAAAACTATGAACAAAAAATTTATTTGTACCGTATGCGGTTATGTACACGAGGGTCCAGAACCACCAGAGAGATGTCCACAATGTAAGGTACCAGCATCAAAATTCAAGGAGTTGGAAGAGGCTGAGGGCGGTCTGCAATTTGTGCAGGAGCATGTAATCGGCATAGCAAACGAATATGGAATTGACGATGAAATGCGCAAAGACCTCAATGCTCACTGGAATGGAGAATGTACCGAGGTAGGCATGTACCTTGCCATGAGCAGGCAGGCTGACCGCGAGGGCTACCCAGAAATAGCAGAAGCATTTAAGCGCTATGCATGGGAAGAGGCTGAGCACGCTGCAAAGTTTGCTGAATTACTTGGCGATGTTGTATGGGACACCAAAACTAACCTTGAGAAGAGAATGAACGCAGAGGCTGGCGCCTGTGAAGATAAGTTCCGCATTGCAAAGAATGCAAAAGCACAAGGTTGGGATGCTATACATGACACCGTGCACGAAATGGCAAAAGACGAAGCAAGACATGGTAAAGGCTTCGAAGGACTTTACAACCGCTATTTTAAGAAATAAACATATAGCAAACAAGACTTTCCAAGAAGTAATAAATGTATTATAACAAACACAAAGGAGAATAAGGAAGTGAAGAAAATTGTTACCTTCTTATTTATCCTAATGATTATACTCCTCGCCGCAACTGTACTATTACATGTAAGAAGTTGCGGCGAGGATTTATTTCACAAAACGGATATTACAGAAAAATTACCACCCATTGATGACAGTCTGAGAATACGTATTGACACCTTTCTTTACAACAACTTTCCGCAAGGCAGCATAGGCATTGAATTGTATGACATCACTGCCGACAAAGAGGTGTATTCATACAACAAGGACTCTTTGATGATACCTGCCTCTTGCATGAAGCTTTTAACATGTGTCACGGCTCTCAGATACATAGGAGCAGAAAAGCTGATACACAACAGACTGTACACATCTGGGTACATAATGGGAGACACGTTGAATGGAAACGTAATACTAAAAACACAATATGATACAGCATTTAACCGCGACACTCTCAACAATCTTGTAAACGAGCTAAAAAACAAGGGAGTAACCTATATAAAAGGTAATGTGATTGTCGATATGATGCTCACGGAACCATTGGACCACGAAGAACACTGGATAATTGGTGACCTACGCACACGATACATGGGATTAAACCTACAAGGGCTTCCACGCATGAAGAAAGAAATGCTCGGAGCACTACAAGCTAAGGGAATAAAAATTATAGACGGTACAATAACTATCGGAAAGCTAAATCCTAGGAACGCTACACTCATAGCTGATAACACTGCAACACTACACACGTTGGTCGAGAAGTCTCTGAAAGTATCATCCAACATCAATGCGGAGACATTGCTCATGCCACTTGGATACATATATGACAAGAAAGGGAACTATCGGGAAAACGGTAAAAAAGTGCTGCAGAACTTCATTCGTAATGAAATGAACATAAATCCAACCACCGTATGTAATATTGATGACGGATGTGGACTATGCATCAACGACAAACTTACTGCTGACTTCCTCGTCAAGCTATTGGTCTATAGTGCAAAAAGACCACGTATATATAACGAGATAATAAACGACATGCCTCTTTCTGGTGTTGACGGTACGCTCTATAAGCGAATGCACGACTCACGCCTTAAAGGGAAGTTGAGAGGAAAAACCGGAACCCTCACCAGAAATGGCGGTGTAAGCACACTTGCAGGATATTTCATAGGTAAAGACAACCATTTGATTGCTTATGCCATACTTAACAACGGATGGTATGTTGAGACATCCAGAGAATGGCAAGACAAACTTTGCCTGAAAGCATTTATGCCACAACGTATCATGGGAGAACTAAAAGATACAACTCACATAATACAAGAATAGAGGTCCATAAATGACAAAAAAAATTGATTGTCTCACGACAACCAATCTTTATTAACCTTAATAATCTAATACCATGAAAAACACGATACAAATTTAATGATTTTTCTTTATACCGCCAAGAAAAACATTTTTTTTTTGTTCGTTTTTAAAATTCCTTAAAACTTTCACCATCCCATTTTACATTTCTTTGCAAAATAAGGCCATTTCTATCATTTTCGTCCTTATAAGGCAAGGGGTCTCTGACTTCTATGTGCAACAATGCCACATCGCTATCCACCGTCACTTTTACAATTGGAAATTCAACCAATTTAAGTCTCTCTGCCTCTTCTTCTGTATAGTTGGAAAAAAGAGATACAAAGTCATCAAAATCTATCTTACCCACTAAATTCCAATTACCATCATATATATGACATGACGTAGTAGAATATACAGGCTGTACAGTGCACAGTTCACAAAACAAACTGTCAGCACCATTGCCACTTAATCTTATCAAAGCGTATTGAAAACTGCCGTCCTCAATTGTAAGTCTGTCATCAGCCAACTCCGTAAGTGAGACATCAGACCTGAACACGGACTTTACAGTTGCTGGTGTCTGCGTATCTATTCTTCTCATATTTACAAGATCTATGCGCTGTTCACGTGATATATATGGCATAACCGTATCGGGCATATCAATAAACATATCCGACACATTCTTTGACATAGCTGATGCCCCCCACATTAACACCAACACAAACGACAATATACTTTTCTTCATCATTTCTTAATATTCTTCATTAAACTATACGCTTTATACAAGCCTAACTCACCAGCTTTGCCAAAATCAGCCTTGGCCTTCTCCGTCTCCCCTGTTTTAGTATACGCTATTCCACGGTTAAAATAAGCATAAGGAAAACGAGAATCCAATTCTATCACACGATTGAACACAGCTATTGCTTTATTGTATTCACCTCGACGAGCGAGGAATGTTCCTTTATTATATAATATGAGAGCATTATCAGGGTCTTTTTCCATCTGTACGTCAAACATGGAGTCAATACCAACATTCCTCAGTTTTGAATCCTTCGAAGACTCCGACAATTGCTCATACTCCGCCATTAACGCACTACAAACAGACCTCTGCCACAAAGCCACCGTATTTTCAGGCTCTAACCGCAGTGCCGCATCCAAATCGTTTATTGCACTCTGATAATCCTGCGCAGAGGAATATGCCACACTGCGCAATATAAACAACGCACATTGGATTTTATTATCTGTTTCCTTATCTATTCTTTCAGAGATACTATCAACCATTTGGAATGTAGAAATACCAGTACCCTCACCCACTCCACCGAGTGCCGGCCACCTTGACAGTCCTTTTTTCCATACATCTTCCAAGTTCTGTACGAACTCATCCACTGTACTGTCAAATACAGTGTATGACGATACATCCTTCTCCTTTGTTGCCAAAGACAAAGCTATATAGGGCTCATAGTGCTCCTCTACATACCTATTCTGCACCTTACCTCGATACTCACTCTTATATTCATGCTCCGTCTCTTGAGTATCCTCTATGACCAACTGATTGTATTTCTCGATATCAATATCATTCAATTTTCTCATCGCTGAGAGTTTCGAGGCGCTCCATCGTTGTTGCACTCCCAAATGCTTATCCATCTGAGCCTTCAATATCTTAAACTCATCCTGTTGAGCCTTTGCCGTCATCCCCAGACGTCTGTAACACGAAGCACGATACTGGAGTCCCAACCAGAAATTAGGAAACTGCTTTATAACAATAGAATAATCACGCACAGCTGCATGCAAGTCGCCCGTCTGATCTAACAAGGTTGCCCGGTTAAAAAGTGCCATCACATTACCTGGCTCCAATGACAAAACATAATCAAAATCCTCTATGGCGCGATTATTGTCTCCCACACGCATTCTCAACAATCCACGATTATAGTGTGCAAGGAAATTATTGGGAGCTAAATCAAGAGCCATGTCATAATCAGACATCGCACCACGCAGATTATTAACATGTAACCTCACTGAAGCCCTGTTAATATAACATCCCACATCCTTCGGTTTATATTGCAAAGACTTAGTCCATGCTGTCTCTGACTCCTGCCATTGCTCACGCATCATCAGTACGTAAGCCTTTAACCTCCAAGCATTAGCATAATTCGGATCCACGGCAAGGCACTGCTCCACCCACTCCATGGCTCTTACAGTATCCTTCAAGTTAAGACAAGCCTCCGCCTTCATCAGATATGGAGGAGCATAGTCACTCCACTTACGTATTATACTATCATATTGGATTGTTGCTCCCTCATAATCCTTTAACTCAGCATAACATACCGCTCTGTTATACCAATAACCTTTATTACCAGGCTCTAACTCTATAGCTCTGCTATAATCACTTATAGCATCATGGTATTTTTTCTGATGTATACGCGATATTCCTCTTAAATCATAAAGACTAGTAATATAAGGATTAAGTTCTATGGCTTTTGAGGCATCAGCCTCCGCACCTACCCAATCCTCAAGATAATATTTGGATATTGCCCTTAATTGCCACGGTTCCCATAAATATGGCTTTTGATTAATAGCTTGATTAAAGTACTGAATGGAAAGCACATAATCCTCATAGTGCATCGCCACCTTACCTGTCACAATCAAGCGGTCCACTTTGTACTGTGACCTAACAGCAACAACACTAAAAAAAAATAGTATGGCAACCGTTAAACGCGTTTTCACTTTATCTTAGGAGTCTTCACCTTATATCCGCAACGAAAGCGTCCTTGCAACAACGCACGCAACTTTGATTTAATCAACTGCTTACGCAACGGTGATAAGCGATCTATAAACATCATGCCTTCCAAATGGTCAAACTCATGCTGCATAACGCGAGCCAGATAGCCATCAACCCACTCATCATAGGTATTGAAGTCCTTATCCATATACTGCACATGTATTCTGGTAGGTCTTACCACCTTCTCATGTATAGCAGGAAGAGAAAGACAACCCTCTTCTGAAGAAGATGTCTCGCTGTCATCTCGCTCTATTATATGTGGATTAATGAATACCTTCTTAAAGCCTTCATATTCAGGCATGTCATCTTTCAACACATCCAAATCTATTACCACCAATCGAATATCCAAGCCTATCTGAGGCGCTGCCAGTCCGATACCCTCACTTGAGGCAAGAGTATCCCACATATCTGTAATAAGTTTCTCCAATTCAGGATAAGAACTGTCTATATCCCTTGCCACCTTTCTTAATACGGGCTGACCATATGTATATATAGGTAATATCATCTGTTTATCTTTTTTTTGACTCTAAGTAATCCTGAAGTATTATTGTGGCAGATATTTTATCTACCAAAGCTTTGTTCTGTCTCTCTTTCTTGCGCAAGCCGGCATCTAACATTACACGATGCGCAATAACCGAAGTAAAACGCTCATCAATGCCTTCTATCGGGATTGCCGGGAACCTCTTGCTCCATTGTTTCTCAAAATTCAACACTCCCTTCAGATTTTCCGACGGCAAGCCATTCGTCTGACGCGGCTCACCTATAATGATACGCTCAACATCCTCTTTCTCCACATAACTCCCAAGATATGACATCAACTCAGACGTCTTCACAGTATCAAGCGCACCAGCTATAAGCTGCAGCTCATCTGTCACAGCTATGCCCGTGCGCTTGGTACCATAATCTATTGCTAATATGCGAGCCATTACATTACTTATCCAATATCCAAGCAGCTGGATATGTAGCCTTCAACGCACTCTGGTCTCTTACAGCCGCATCACGAGTATCATAAGTTGAAGCAATAACGCGATACAGCTTTCCATCATACGTGAACTGTGCACCACTATATCCTGCATTACGCAATGTATTTACCAATCCCTCTGCATTTGCACGCACAGAGAAAGCACCTACTACTACAGAATGCGCTTTCAGTGCACCAGCAGCATTGTTGGTCTGAGCAGCAGGAGCCTGAGCTACAGTCTGCTGTGCAGGAGCCTCCACCAATTGAGTCACAGAAGGCTGCTGAACCTGCTGCTGCACTGGCTGCTGATACTGCTGCACTGGCTGCTGAACCTGCTGTACAGGCTGCTGATATTGCTGCACTGGCTGTTGCTGCTGCACTGGCTGTTGCTGCTGCACTGGCTGTTGCTGCTGCACTGGCTGCTGATACTGTTGTTGATACTGTTGTTGATATTGAGCCGGATCTTGCTGAACATATTGCTGCTGACCATAGGCCTGCTGTCCCTGCTGCTGAGCCATCTCCTGAGCCTTCGCCTTCTCGTATGCTTTTCTATAGGCACTTTCCTTTGACGTTCCACACGATGCTACTGACAGAGCCATAGCAAAAACCGCACACACATAAAAATATTTCTTCATTTCTCTAAAACTTATGTTATTTTCAGTTCTTTTTCTTTGTCGATACAAAGTTAATAAAAAAAGATGTGATTTACTGCGATTTCGCCTTTTTTAACACATTTTGTTGTTCATTTCAACTTTTTTTTTATACATTTGCATCGAGATATATACAAACATAAATATTAACCCTTAAACTATTTATCAATATGAAAGCATTTGGATATATTGCAGCCATTATTGGTGGTGCTGTAGCTGGAGCAACAGCTGCGTTACTCTTAGCCCCGGAAAAAGGTGAGGACACACGTGCCAAGATACAAGACTCTGTAAAGGATTTCTGCGACAAGCACGACATACAGGGCATCAAGCAGTCAGTCAAAAACTTCTGTGACAAATATAAGATTAATCTTACAAGCAAACAAACAGAAGAATTAGTTGACGACATAGTAGAAGGCTAAAGGCTAATAACGAAAGATAGATAACTACGGTATGTTTTCAAATGACAAGAATATAGAAAAGATAGCAGACTTCATTGAGGAAGCCAAGGTATGGTTGTCAATCCGTACTGAATACACCAAGTTGGAGATTATAGACAAGGTGGTACAGATATGCACCGTATTAGCTTTATCTGTCATTTTCCTATTCTTGATATTCATAATACTTATCTATCTTTCGTTTACCGCTGCCTATGCGCTTAATACGCTCATAGACTCTTTAGCGACAAGTTTTCTGTTAGTCAGTATCTTTTATATTCTCGTCTTATTACTCCTGTATCTAAAACGCCATACCTGGATAGAGAGACCCTTAGTGCGTTTCTTGGTTCAGGTACTCTTAAATGACAATAAAGACAGAGAAGAAACACCAGAGTTACAAAATGAAGAGCGAAACCAATTATGATATTGACTCTTTAGCCATGCTGAGGACACGCAAGGTTATGGTAAGAAAAGAGTTAGACGACAGTGAGGAAAAGTTGGGAAACATTTGGAACGCACTGTTTCATCAACCAGCAGCTCTGAAGTCAAGTTCACCAACCCAAAAAGCATTAGCTCTCGTCACCAACTATGCGGGTATTATAGACGGTGCGATATTAGGATGGAAACTATATCGTAAATTTGGGAAGATGACCAAGACTTTACAAAAGAAAAATACTGGCAAACAAAACAAATAACAGGACAGCAGTGCTTCAGTTCTATCGCTGGCAAGACATACACTATATGTCTTGCGAGAGGAAAGTCCGGGCAGCACAGAGCACTCCACTTGCGAAAATACAAGCTATTGGTAACAGTAGGTTAAGACAGAAGAAAACAACCGCCTTGCACAAATTGCAGGGTAAGGGTGAGAAGGTGGTGTAAGAGACCACCAGCCGCAGGGTGATCTGCGGGCTGTGTCCACTGGAGGCTGTAAGTTCATGTATACCATCGTCAACAAGGGCTGCTCGCCCAATTTGATTTTTTCATACGATGGAGGGTAGAACGCTTGAGCATCAAGGTGACTTGATGACTAGATAAATGATAGGACATCTATCGTGTTGAGAGACTCAATAGAGAACAGAACCCGGCTTATAGAAGCACTGCTTTCCTTTTTTCGCCATAGATGAATAACAATAACAAACAAAATGCACTAAAAAGTTTTGCCTGCGCTCTGTGGCAAGACATTAACCAGAAACGCATCATTGGAGCTGCGAGTAATTTAACCTACTCCACCCTATTAGCTTTTGTTCCTATAATGGCAGTGGTATTTGCCATTGCACGTGGCTTTGGCTATTCCATATACATCGAAGAATGGTTTAAGAGCTCTCTCTCATCACAACCTGAAGCAGCTGAAACAATAATAGGTTTCGTCAATTCTTATCTCATACACACAAAGAAAGGTATATTTCTCGGCATAGGATTACTTTTTATGCTATGGACCACCCTTATGCTTATTTCCAATATCGAGAGTACTTTTAACGATATATGGCAAGTAAGAAGACAGAGAAGCATATTCCGTACCATCACAGACTATATAGCCCTGCTATTCCTTATACCTATAGTCATCGTTATCAGTTCCGGTCTGTCTATACTCATTGCAGCCCTGGACCATCAACTAAAAGACTCTGTGGTATTGGGACCGCTGATGTCTTTTTCCATAGAGTTGTCACAATACCTGCTGTTGTCCATAGCTTTTACCGCATTGTATGTGTTTATGCCAAACACAAAAGTCAAGCTATCATCAGCCATCATCCCCGGTATTATAGCAGGTACATCCATGCAATTATTTCAATCCATATACATAAACTCGCAAATATGGATTTCAAACTATAATGCCATCTATGGTTCTTTTGCTATCATACCTTTCTTCTTGTTATGGTTACAGACATCATGGATAATATGCCTGGTAGGAGCAGAACTTTCATATACCCGGCAGAACTCTGAAGACTTTATTGGTAATATCCCTACGGAGCCAAGTTTCGCATCAAAAGTTGATGCATCATGGGAAGTCTTACAAATCATCAACAAAAGATTTAACAACGGAGAAAATGCAGTCACCGCAGAAGAGATAAAGAAAGAGATAAAAATCTCCATGCGCAATATAAACAAAATACTGTATGACCTGGAGAGAACGCATCTTGTTGCAGAGGTGGTACACGATGAGAAAGGTGACTTCGCAAGATATCTGCCAGCAGAGTCTTTGGAAAACATGACAAAAGAACATCTCACCACAAAACTGGCAAACCTCGGCAGCAAACTACTTTAACTAAGAACAAAACATAATACGAAATGGATATCATATTAAAATATTTCCCCAACATCACAGAAGAACAAAAAAAGCAGTTTCTTCTCCTAAATGAGTTGTACCATGACTGGAACAGTAAGATAAATGTCATCTCACGCAAAGATATCGACAATCTTTACGAACATCACGTCTTACACTCGTTGGCTATCGCAAAAACTATAAATTTCAAGGATGGCACAAAGATTCTTGATTTGGGTTGTGGCGGTGGTTTCCCCGGCATACCCCTCGCCATTCTTTTTCCACAATGCAACTTCAAGCTCATAGACGGAACAGCTAAGAAGATTCTTGTATGCAATGAGGTTATAAAATCCACCGGACTGAAAAATGTCATTGCAGAGCAACGCAGAGGTGAAGAAGAGAAAGGTCTTTATGACTTTGTCGTATCACGTGCAGTCATGCCATTACCTGACCTTACCAAGATTGTTCAAAAGAACATTTCAAAGAAACACATTAATGCCATGCCTAACGGTATCATCTGTCTTAAAGGCGGCGATTTACAAGCAGAATTACATCCTTTCAAGAACATTGTGGAGAAGACAGAACTGACCACTTGGTTTGAGGAAGAGTGGTTCAAACAAAAATACCTTATATACCTTCCTTTCTAACAAGCACACAAACAATCACATTTCTTATGCTTAATATAAAAGTCATACAATGTAATATGCTGGCAGAGAACTGTTATATCGTGAATAACGACAATAACGAATGTATCATAATAGACTGCGGCGCATACGGAGAAGTAGAATACTCATATATAAAACAATACATATCGGAGAACAACCTGACACCCAAGATGCACCTCCTTACCCACGGGCATTTCGACCATATCATGGGTACAAAATGGGTATATGAGACGTATGGCTGCTCTCCCACCCTCTGTTCTGAAGACGTAACAATATACAATAATTTCAAAGAAGAAATACAGAATTTCGGCTTTGCCATTGATTATGACCTGCCACCCGTCGGACACTGTCTGAATGATGGTGACACTATAACATTTGGAGACTGTACCTTTAACGTCATACACACTCCTGGTCACAGCCGCGGCAGCGTGGTATTCTACTGTGCATCAGAACATCTTGCCTTTACCGGTGACACTCTCTTCAGAAACAGCATAGGACGTACAGACCTACCAGGAGGCAGCATGTTCCAGATTATCAACTCTTTGAGAAAGCTGACGCAATTACCTGATGACACCACCGTCTATCCCGGTCACGGCGACAAGACCAGCATCGGATACGAGTTAGCTACCAATCCCTATCTTGACAGATAAAGAACAGTGGTACAGACAGAACGCATAATAATGGGTATAGACCCTGGCACCAACGTTATGGGATATGGAGCTATCAAGTGTCTCGGCCAGAAAGCCGAACTGATAGCTATGGGTGTCATTGACATGCGCAAGGAAAATGATCCTTACCTGCGTCTCGGATATATATACCAACGTGTAACGGGTATTATTGACGAGTACCTACCCGACGAGATAGCCATCGAGGCCCCTTTCTTTGGCAAGAACGTCCAGTCTATGCTTAAACTAGGCAGAGCACAAGGTGTTGCGATTGCTGCTGCTATACAACACAATGTGCCAGTACATGAGTACGCCCCCATGAAAATCAAGATGGCTATCACTGGCATCGGCACTGCATCAAAAGAGCAGGTCGCCGCCATGTTACAACGCATTCTGAAGATAGACAATGACGAAATGCCCAAGTTTATGGATGCAACGGACGCCCTTGGAGCTGCATACTGTCATTTTCTGCAATCTGCCATACCAACATCAGGAAATAGGTACTCCTCTTGGAAAGATTTCGCATTAAAAAACAAATCAAGGATAAAATGATTATCAACCTACATCAAGGTGTCACGCGTATGCCCGAATGGCGTATGGCTGAGCCTGTGGACTTTGAACTGAACTCTAATGAGCATATCGCTATCGTAGGTCCTAATGCCAGCGGAAAATCACTTACGATAGATATACTCACACAATCGCATCCCTTACTGATGCAAGACGTACAGTATGACTTTTCACCCAAGCAGTCAAAATTAGCTTCTGAGTGTATTAAGTATATTACTTTCCGTGACACTTACGGAGGCGACAATGACCGCACCTACTACTTACAGCAACGGTGGAACCAAACAGAGATTGACGCTTCAACACCTACTGTCGGCGCCCTGCTTGACAAGGCTTATATGGCTACAGGAGCCGACACACAGGAAAGGCAGGCTTTCAAGCAACACCTGTATGATATTTTCAACCTACACTATCTTCTTGACAAATACATCATACTGCTATCTTCAGGAGAATTACGTAAATTCATCCTTTGCCGTGCACTCATGGGCGACCCACGCGTCATCATTATGGACAACCCTTTTATAGGATTGGACAAGGAAACTCGTCAGCAGTTGCGCGAGACTCTTGAGACTATCAGCAAAGAACGTGCTCTTCAGATAATACTGGTACTTGCGAAGGATGAGGACATACCCAAGTTTATCACACATGTAGTCCCAGTCAGGAACAAGGTAGTATTGCCCAAACAGACCAGGGAGGCTTATCTCGCTGCCTCTACTGACAATACGCCACATTGTACCCTGGACAAAGACACATACGACGAGATAATAAACCTGCCTTATAACAATAACGACTACAATACCGATATCGTAGTCCAGATGAACAATGTCAGCATACGCTATGGCTCACGCACAATACTGAAAGACCTCAACTGGACTGTACGCAATGGAGAGCGTTGGGCTTTGTCTGGCCAGAACGGAGCAGGTAAGTCAACATTGCTCAGCCTTGTCTGCGCAGATAATCCGCAGAGTTATGCCTGCGACATCAAACTGTTTGACAAACAACGCGGACACGGAGAGAGCATCTGGGACATAAAGAAACATATAGGCTATGTTTCACCAGAGATGCATCGTGCTTATAACCGCGACATGCCTGCCATACGCATCGTTGCGTCAGGTTTGAAAGACTCTGTCGGACTGTATGTTAAGCCCACAGACTCTGATTATACTATATGCCGCACATGGATGCGTTTCTTTGGCATAGAGCATCTGGCTGAAAGAACCTTCCTCAAACTCTCAAGCGGTGAGCAACGAATGATATTACTCGCGCGAGCCTTCGTCAAAGACCCTGAGCTTCTTATCCTTGACGAACCCCTGCACGGTCTTGACGCCGAGCGAGGTGCCTTGGTAAAAGACATTATAGACGCCTTCTGCCAACGCAAGAACAAGACACTCATAATGGTAACCCACTATCAGGAGAACCTGCCGAAATGTATAACAAATAGTATTTACTTAAAACGTAATATATGAAACGACTGATTTTTTCTTTCCTGTTCCCCCTGTCTTTCATTAATGTTGATGCATGTGCTGTATGTGACACTATCACCACTGACACAACAACGAACGACACCGCGGCCATAGACTCTGCTGAGCTCAACAAGCCTCACTTTACAACGCTCATAGAACTGCCCATAACACCTGTTAAAGACCAGAGTCGTTCCGGCACTTGCTGGGATTATTCCACTCTGTCCTTCTTTGAGTCGGAAATACTCAAGAAATCCAATTTGGAGTATAATCTCTCTGAGATGTTTATCGCCAACAAGAACTATATGGACAGAGCAATAATGAAAGTACGTCTGCATGGTGACTGCCAGTTCTCACAAGGCGGCAGCGCATACGACGTTCTCTATTCCATTATGCAATATGGCATCTGCCCAGAGGAAGCCATGCCTTTACCTGGCACTATGTATGGAGATACGCTCAACAATTTCTCTGAGTTCTTCCATGTCATGACGCCATACGTACAAGCACTCTCTACTACCACAAGCAGCCGTCTGACTCCTGCATGGAAGAAAGGACTGCAAGGTATCATTAACGCATACCTCGGCGAGACTCCTGAGACATTCGTGTATCAGGGTAAGAGCTATACCCCGGCATCCTTTGCAGCCAGCCTCGGACTTGACTGGAACGACTATGTGACAATAACATCATATACCCACCACCCTTTCTATACAGCCTTCCCTCTTGAGATACAAGACAACTGGCGACAGGGTATGTCATGGAATGTACCTATGGACGATATTGCACGCATCATTGACTATGCACTGGAAAACGGATATACAATAGCATGGGGCGGTGACGTGAGCGATGACGGCTTCACGCGTGACGGCCTCGCCGTATTGGCTGACATTAAGAAAATACAAGATGATGACAATTCAGACATGGCTCACTGGCTGAAGCTTACGTCATCTGAGAAAAAGGATAAGCTACATCAATTAGGTGTCAGCATTCCTGAGCTTACTCCCTCACAGGAGAAGAGGCAGGAAGAGTATGACAACTGGGAGCTCACCGACGACCACGGCATGCACATCTACGGAAAGGCCGCTGACCAGAACGGACGTGAGTATTATATGGTGAAGAATTCATGGGGCAAGGTCGGCAAATATGATGGTATATGGTATATGTCCAAGAACTACATCATTGCCAAACTCATGGATTTCATGATTAACAAGAACGCTATACCTAAGGACATAAGAAAGAAGCTGGGGTTATAAGTCCCCACTCACTACCATATCAAAAAAACGGAAAGAGAAAAATCTCTTTCCGCTTTTTTATTTTCTTATCATAACAAGGAATGATTAATAGTCATCATCTGAGTCTGATATCTCCGCAGCATCGAGTGACAGGGAATCCGCATCCTCCTCTATCGTAGTGCGATAGCTCTCCTCTGTCAGCTGATCATCATCAGGCATAACATCATCCTCATCCTCCTTATAGTAATCATCCTTTATGTCAACGTCAGCATCATCCATCATGTCGTCATCCTTCAGGTTATCACCTCCGTAAGTAACCTTAGGCTTCACGCTCTTTGGCTTTTGCTTGGCAAAGATAGCCTCAGTCCAGTTACCTTTCTCTATCTCAAGCACCTCATATCCGTCAGCAGTCTTGATGTCATACAAGCCGCCCGGCTTACGCAGTCTGTCATTCGGCAATGTCGTGGTAGATATATCAAACGCTGACTGCACTATATCCTTTATACCTTGGTTAAGGCTGTCCCAACCGCCGCCGAAGTTCTTCTCTATCACCTCCAGCAACTTAGCAGCAGAAATATGATATATATTCTCATACGTCAAGTCTGTTATGCGGTTGATGGAACGCTTCTTTATGGCCCATTTCTGCTCCTTGTCTTTCAATGGTATAATGCCGACACACATTCCGCGCTCCTCATACTTCTTTATCACCTCAGGCTTGTTAACCTTTATCTCCTCCACCTCAAAGGCAGTCTTGATAATATCCATATAGTGACGTCCATGCTCTGAGATTGCATCGTCTTTCTCTGGCTTTGCCCACATCGTGAAGATGTCATTCTCCTGCAAATCCCACACATTTCCCTTTGTAAGAGCTCTAAGTGTCAACACATTCTTATCCTTTGTCATAAACTTTACTTCTTTTCTTTTTTAATAAATCTTTTTTACTTCTCCTTCCATGCCACCTTTATGACACACACGCGTATATCCTGATTGTCAGTATCATTATTCACCTTGGCAATATGCCAGTCGCCTGGGAAGAAGATAAAGAACTTGTCAGGAGTAGAGTCATAGAACAACGCGCGCTCCTTGTCATAGTTATAGTGTATGACATCTTTCTTATACTTGTCTTTAGGGGTTGACGTTACATGGTCAATAATGCCGAAACGCTCCACGCCCTTCACACAATACTGAAAGTCAATGTTGAAATAATGACTCTCACTGTTACGTTTCTCCAACGGTCCGTTCTGCGAATCCTCCACGCTGATAACCAAGTCACTGCCCGGTATCTCGTGCTTGCCTTTCTCAAGTGCCAGCAAATCTGTCTTTGCCAGATACTGGAACAAAGCCTTCCACTGCTCCGGGTTGCGCTGATACTGCAGGTAGAAATCCACCACATTCACACTCTCATGCGGATCAGCAGCGGTAAATCCCTGCCTCCAGTCACCCTGCTTGAGCCACTTCTTGGCAGTCTTTACCAATTTCTTGTCATTATACTCACGCGTATATACGGCTCTCTGCGCAAACGATGTCATTGCTGAGCAGACAAGCAGTAACATTATTATAAAATTCCTTTTCATAGAAACACCCGTTTATTGTTTCACAATAGCAAGCATCTCTTCTGGTGTAACCATCTGCTGCTCACCTGTCTGCATATTCTTCAGCGTCACCTTGCCCTCGTTCATCTCGTTCTCTCCTACGAGAGCTACGAATGAAACTCCCGTGGCATTGGCATAGTTCATCTGCTTCTTCATCTTCACGCTGTCTGCATACACTTCCGTACTAACGCCGTTCTTTCTCATCAACTGCGCTATCGGCATGCAATAAGCTATCTCTTTCTCTCCGAAGTTGATAAACAACACCTGTGTGCCGTTTACTGCCTCCTTCGGATACAGGTCAAGCTGGTTGAGCACGTCATATATGCGGTCCGCGCCAAATGATATGCCTACGCCACTCAGTCCTGGCATACCGAATATACCTGTCAGGTTATCATAGCGTCCGCCACCTGTTATTGAGCCTATCTGCACATCCTTTGCCTTAACCTCAAATATCGCTCCTGTGTAATAGTTCAGTCCGCGTGCCAATGTCAGGTCAAGCTGCAACTCATTGTTCAGCGAACCTTTCTCCCCATCGAGAGCACCCAGTGCAGAAAGAATGAAACGCATCTCCTCCACGCCATTCATGCCAGTCTCTGAGTCCTTCAGCACATCCGCTATCACGTCAAGCTTCTGTGCATTTGAGCCCTCAAGCTTTATTATCGGCTGCAACTTCTCTATTGCCTGCTCTGATATACCGTCTTGGCGCAACTCGTCATTCACTGCATCAAGTCCTATCTTGTCAAGTTTGTCTATAGCTACAGTGATATCAACAATCTTGTCAGCCTCACCTATAACCTCTGCAATGCCGGTAAGTATCTTGCGGTTGTTTATCTTTATCTGCACCCTTACGCCGAAGTCTGAGAACACCGTGTCGGTAATCTGCATCAGTTCCACCTCGTTAAGCAGTGAATCAGAACCCACCACGTCAACGTCACACTGGTAGAACTCACGGTATCGTCCCTTTTGGGGTCTGTCGGCGCGCCATACCGGCTGTATCTGAAAACGCTTGAACGGCAGCTGCAACTCCTCCCTGTGCTGCACCACGTAGCGTGCGAAAGGCACAGTGAGGTCATACCTCAGTCCTTTCTCACAGAACTTTGCTGCCAGCTTCGCAGTACTGGTACTAGCCACCTCGTCAGCGGTCATACCATGAAGGAAGTCTCCTGAGTTCAATATCTTGAACAACAGCTTGTCGCCCTCCTCGCCATACTTGCCCATGAGCGTGGAGAGGTTCTCCATCGCCGGTGTCTCTATCTGCTTGAATCCATACAACTCAAACACTCTGCGCACCGTATTGAATATATAGTTTCTCTTAGCCATCTCAAGGGGACCGAAATCTCGTGTCCCCTTGGGTATGCTTGGTTTCTGTGCCATTTACTTTCTTACAATTGTTTGTTCGCGATCAGGACCTATAGATATTATCTTGATAGGAGTCTCAAGCTGCTCCTCAAGGAATTTGATATAGTCCTTGAACTCCTGTGGGAACTCATCCTCACTTGTATATTTGGTCATGTCTGTCTGCCATCCCTTCAGCTCCTTATAGACTGGCTCAACACCTGTCTCAATGTCGTAAGGGAAGTCAGGGGTCTCCACACCGTTCACCTTATATGCCACACAAGCCTTGATAGTTGGGAATGTGTCAAGCACGTCGCTCTTCATCATGATGAGCTGTGTAACACCGTTCACCATGATAGAGTAACGCAGTGCCACGAGGTCTATCCATCCGCAACGGCGCTCACGTCCTGTCACGGCTCCGTACTCATGACCTATGTCACGCATCTTCTGACCTGTCTCGTCAAACAGCTCTGTAGGGAACGGACCGGCACCCACACGTGTGCAGTATGCCTTCATGATACCATATACCTCGCCTATCTTGTTAGGACCGAGTCCAAGGCCTGTGCAGGCACCGGCACAGATAGTGTTTGAAGATGTCACGAACGGATAAGAACCGAAGTCCACATCGAGCATAGTGCCCTGGGCACCCTCACACAGTATAGACTTGCCAGCCTTCAGCACCTTGTTTACCTCATGCTCTGAGTCAACGATATGGAACTGCTTCAGGTACTCCACGCCCTCAAGCCATTTCTTCTCCACCTCTGTGATATCATAGTCGGTGTATCCCATGGCACGCAGAGTCTCCTCATGTCTTGCCTTGTGTGCAGCGTACTTCTCCTCAAAGTTGCAGAGAATGTCACCCACACGCAGACCTGTGCGTGCTATCTTGTCTGAGTATGTAGGACCGATGCCCTTGCCTGTGGTACCCACCTTGTTCTTACCCTTTGATGCCTCTATGGCTGCATCGAGCACACGGTGTGTAGGCATAATGAGATGTGCCTTCTTTGATATATACAGACGTGACTTCAGGTCATGGCCGCTCTTCTCCAAGTCCTTTGCCTCATCCATGAAGAGGTCGGGAGCCAACACCACTCCATTACCTATGATGTTGATCTTGCCGCCCTGGAATATACCTGACGGTATAGAGCGGAGCACATACTTCTCGCCGTTGAACTCCAGCGTATGGCCGGCATTAGGGCCACCCTGAAAACGTGCTATAACATCATACTTCGGAGTGAGAACATCCACTACCTTTCCTTTACCTTCGTCTCCCCATTGCAAACCAAGGAGCACATCTACTTTTCCTGTCATAGTTTTCTATATAGATTTTATATTTATACCATTATATATATAAGGTCTGTGACAACCAACTTGCAAAGTTAAACATTTTTTTACTTTCCACCAAAAGTTACACGTACAAAGATATATCTTTTCCCTAAAACTGACAAATAAAGTTAACAAATCTTCTTAAAGCAATTTTCTGAGTTCATATTATATTTATTTTTAGTTGTAATTCTTTTTTACATAAACACGAAACGTCCGCACACGCAGCCTTTCGACTGCGTATGCGGACGCTTCGCTTTATTCCCTATTAGAGATATTATTTATAGTGAGTGAGTGAGTGAGTGAGTGAGTGAGTGAGTGAGTGAGTGAG
>CAMEWL010000028.1:0-38414 GCA_945941025.1 uncultured Prevotellaceae bacterium | reverse complement strand
GATGACAAAAATGTCCTATTCTATGTAGTAAGTTAACGCCTTATGCTTGCGATATTCTGAAATTATTTCCCGACGGTTTGCTCTACGCGATTTATCAGGTGTTTGTAACTGTCTGATATTCAGCAGCAGGATAGTAAAAAACAGTGTGAAATGACCATTTTTGCCCTCTAAAAGCTATCATTTTACGTTGTAAAAGCTATCGTTTCACAGTGTAAAAGCTATCGAATTACAACGTGAAAGCTATCACTTCTCCGTTCAAAAGCTATAAAATCCCCTCTCTGATGTCTTTTTTCACGTTTATTTCCATCTAATTCTCTCTGTTTTGCGTTTTTCTGTGGAAGTTTTTCAGAAGCCCAAATGACAAAAATGTCCTATTCTAACGTTACATCGACGGAATACACGGATTGCACATTTTTTTGAACACGAATAACGCAAATAACACGAATGTTTTCCCACAGATTGCACAGATTTACACAGATATTTTCTTGAACAACGGATGCGGATTGTACTAATTACTCAGATTGATATTTTTATACCTTATTTCTGCCCGTAAGGGCAAACAAAACATTCGTTGTATTTGTGTCATTCGTGTTCGAACTTTCGCGAGTAATTATTTTGAACACAAATACCCCGAATCATACTCTGCACATTTTTTTGAACACGAATAACGCAAATAACACGAATGTTTTCCCACAGATTGCACTGATTTACACAGATATTTTCTTGAACAACGGATTGCACAGATTGCACTGATTTCACAGATATTTTCTTGAACAACGGATTGCACAGATTGCACTGATTTCACAGATATTTTCTTGAACAACGGATTACACAGATTGCACTGATTACACAGATATTTTCTTGAACAACGGATGCGGATTGTACTAATTACACAGATTAATATTTTTATACCTTATTTCTGCCCGTAAGGGCAAACAAAACATTCGTTGTATTTGTGTCATTCGTGTTCGAACTTTCGCGAGTAATTATTTTGAACACAAATACCCCGAATCATACTCTGCACATTTTTTTGAACACGAATAACGCAAATAACACGAATGTTTTCCCACAGATTGCACTGATTTACACAGATATTTTCTTGAACAACGGATTGCACAGATTGCACTGATTTCACAGATATTTTCTTGAACAACGGATTACACAGATTGCACTGATTTCACAGATATTTTCTTGAACAACGGATTAAATGCTCTATACTGTCAATTCTTAAACCTCAAAACCTCATAACCTAAGACCTAACGAGCGGAGCACCTGCGAAACCCGATATATATTTGATGATGTTTCATATTCAAATAAAAAAGATGGCACTCCCTATTTGGGAATACCATCTTTTGTGATATTTATGAGCTATGCTCTTTTTTTAGAGTGGGTACTCATCAAATGCATAGAGGACAGTGGAGAGATAACGCTCACCAGTATCAGGCAGCAGAGCAACAATCTTCTTGCCCTTGTTCTCCGGACGCTTAGCTAACTCTGAGGCAGCAAACGCCGCAGCTCCGGCAGAGATACCTACGAGCAGTCCCTCTATCTGTGCCAATTCACGACCTGTGCGTATAGCGTCATCATTATCTACGTCGATTACTTCGTCAATAACACTGCCGTTATAAGTGTTTGGTATGAAACCCGCGCCAATACCCTGTATCTTATGCGGACCACTTGGCTTGCCATTAAGCACAGCAGAAGATGCTGGTTCTACTGCATATATCTTAACATCAGGATTCTGCTCCTTCAAGTACTTACCCACACCTGATATAGTACCGCCAGTACCTACACCAGCTACAAAGATATCAATCTTACCGTCGGTCTGTTTCCACAACTCCGGACCCGTTGTAGCATAATGCTTTGCAGGATTAGCCTCATTCTCAAACTGCTGAAGTATTACACTGCCAGGGATAGAGTCACGCAGGTCGTTGGCAGCCTTGATTGCACCGGCCATACCCTCCTTGCCGCTGGTGAGACGTACCTCTGCACCGTATGCCTTTACAAGATTACGACGCTCTATACTCATGGTCTCTGGCATAGTAAGTATAAGATGATAGCCTTTTACAGCGCTTATCAATGCCAATCCCACACCAGTGTTACCAGAGGTTGGCTCTATGATTGTAGCACCCGGCTTAAGGATGCCTTTCTTCTCGGCATCCTCAACCATTGCTAATGCTATTCTGTCTTTTACAGAACCACCAGGATTGAAATACTCTACCTTAGCAATGACCGGAGTTTCCAGTCCTTTCTCTTTTGAAAACTTTCCTAACTCAAGTAACGGAGTGTTACCAATGAGTTCTGTTAATGATTTTGCGATTGCCATAGTTCTTTTCCTTTTATATTTATTGTTTATTCCTTACTTCTATTAATCCTATTATAACTGAGATAATGCCTGCTCTATGTCTGCAAGTATATCATAGATATTCTCCACACCTATTGAGAGTCTTACGGTAGATGGAGTGATATGCTGAGCAGCCAACTCCTCTGGAGACAACTGTGAATGGGTTGTAGTATAAGGATGTATTACCAAAGACTTCACATCTGCCACATTAGCCAGCAGAGAGAATATCTTAAGGGAATCTATAAATTTCCAAGCATCTTCCTGTGTACCGTCAATCTCAAATGTAAATATAGAGCCGGCTCCATTAGGGAAGTATTTCTTATATAGCTCATTATCCTTATGTGAAGGCAACGACGGGTGTGAAACACTCTTTACTTTTGGATGCTTTGACAAGAATTCCACAACCTTCAACGCGTTCTCTACATGACGTTCTATTCTCAATGGTAAGGTCTCAACACCTTGCAATAATATCCAAGCATTGAATGGAGATATTGTAGCACCAGTATCACGCAGGATGACCGCCCTGATACGTGTAACGAATGCCGCTGCACCTGCTACATCAGCGAAGACTGCACCATGATATGACGGTTCTGGCTTTGCTATGGTAGGATACTTGTCTGCATTAGCCTTCCAGTCAAACTTTCCACCGTCAACAATCACTCCACCGAGGCTTGAACCGTGACCGCCGATGAACTTGGTAGCTGAGTGAACCACAATATCCGCACCGTGCTCGAGAGGACGAATGAGTATTGGAGCGAATGTGTTATCTACGATAAACACGATGTTATGCCTGTGTGCCACCTCTGCTATCGCCTCAAGATTGGTTACGTCCGAGTTAGGGTTACCAAATGTCTCAGCGTATATTACCTTTGTATTTGGCTGAATGGCTTTCTCCAGAGCCTCAAGGTCATTCACATTTACGATTGTATTGCTTATACCTTGTGTAGCCAATGTATGGGTTATCAAATTGTATGAGCCACCATACAAATTGTCTGCTGCAACGATATGGTCTCCAGCCGTTGCAATATTTTGCAGTGCATACGTAATAGCAGCTGCACCAGAAGCTACTGCCAAACCTGCCACGCCACCTTCCAGAGCTGCAACTCGGTCTTCAAACACGCCCTGTGTTGAATTTGTCAGACGACCGTATATATTACCAGCATCACGCAAGCCGAATCGGTCTGCCGCATGCTGTGAGTTATGGAATACATACGATGTGGTCTGATATATCGGTACTGCACGAGAATCCGTTGTTGGGTCAGCTGTCTCTTGTCCTACGTGAAGTGCAAGTGTCTCAACATGTAATTTCTTTTCTGTACTCATAGTTCTTATCCTTTCTTTTAATTGTTTGTCTTAAATAAAATCACAATGCAAAGTTACTACTTTTAGAAATTCCATCCAAGAATATCAAAAATAAAAGAAAAGAAACCTATCATTATAACATTATACAGAAATTATCTTAATACAAAACTAACTATACACACAGATGGCAGAAAAAAATTCTGTAAACATGTTTTATTGTGTAACATAATAGTTTTTTCAGTATATTTTTATCTCTGTAATCACATTCGCTCCTACTTTATTATTCAAATCCAATATAAGTTTTGTTCGTCTCATTTGCAGTTCAGAACGCGCTGCCGGACTGGATATCTTAACCCATAAGGTTTGGTTGCGTATGCTTTTATCTTCTGTATATGCAGCTATCACACTACCTACAACCTCATCCCAAGCCTCTATCAGTCTTCGTTGTAACAGAGGCGTCTCTAATCCGTTCTTCCTTATATATACTCTCAGTAAATCTGCAATATCACGAGGTTGCTGTTTGAACATAGAACTCTCCTCTTTTTACATTAAATATTTTATAGTCAGTTCTTGAACTAGCCAGGACCTTATCCAAATGTTCTCTATTCGTGTCAGTTATGAATATCTGGCCAAATCCTTCACCATTCACTATTTCTATTATTTTTTCTACACGTCCCTTATCTAATTTATCAAAGATATCGTCAAGAAGCAACAATGGGGGTGTAGTCTTTACCATCTGACGCAAAAAAACATATTGTGCTAGTTTCAATGCTATCACATAGGTTTTGTTTTGCCCCTGGCTTCCTTCACGTCTCATGGGGAAATTTCCCATCGACATCTCTATATCATCTCTGTGTATGCCATGTAGAGAATAGCCCACTGCTAAGTCTTTATATCTATCTTGAGTAATTGTGTTTAACAGCGGTCCTCTTTGACAATGTGAAATATAATTCAGTGACACACTTTCCTTATCTTCACTTATCATTGAGTATATATCATTAAACAGAGGTGTGAATCTTTCTATAAAATCACGACGTCTCTTATACACTTCCTCCCCATGATTTGCCATAGCCTCTTCCCACAAAAGAAATAATGTTTCATCTGGTGTGTCATCCATCTTCAACAACGCATTTCTTTGTTTTAAAGCCTTATTATATTGCAAAAGATGAGTTATATAAGTATTGTCATATTGGGATATTATTATATCAAGTAATTTCCGTCGCTCCTCACTTCCACCATTTATCAGCATTATATCATCAGGAGAGACAGTTATTACCGGAATAAGACCAATGTGTTCAGCTATCCGTTTATATGCCTTGTCATTTCTACGAAATATCTTTTTGGAGCCACGCTTCATACTGACACTTATGACCTCCTCCATATTGTTTGAGTCATCCAGATACTTACCCTTTAACATAAAGAAATCAGCATCATGACGTATCATTTGAGAATCTATATTAGATATCATAGAATGAGTAAAACTCAGAAAGTATATAGCGTCAAGCAGATTTGTCTTACCTTCTCCATTATCACCTAACAAACAATTTATATTAGGAGAAAACTCTAAGTCTGTTCCTTCTATGTTTTTATAATTTAATATGGATAACGTTTTTAATATCATTGTATCACTTTTTCTATAGAAACTATATTTGGGGTAGAGTCATTTTTATATTTACAACACCCTCTATTACTTCCGCACCTATACCACATTCATAATGCTGAGATGACTCTGCTGTTTCTCGCAATATCTGTCGCATAACAAGGAAATCCATATCTGATGTATCCGTAGAGAACAATGTCGATACGCTTGAAAGCGGTTTATCAAAGTTTGGCAAAGCTGCAGATACCACATAATATTGTTTATGGGACGTTGTCATGGAATGTATGGTATATACCGGAGATTTACCGCCATTGTGCTTACGAAGTTTCACAAACAGGAATGAGATAAGCTCTCCATTTACCACAGTTGTTGATGTATCGTCATTAACATTCACAAATTCTCTTATTTCTTGCTGTTTTACAGGATATAGCGTCGTGCTCGTGTTTTTTGTGTTTATCTGTTGAAGCAACAAGAAGTATAAGTCACGATAATAAGATACCACATCATTAATGTCTTCTGTATTTTCTTCCTTGCTTAGCATCTGGTTAATTCTGGAAGGAAAATACATTGTCTCATGTTTTATTGTGGAGAGCTGATTATCTGTTATATTATTATATAAATGCACATATTCATATTTATGTCTTAATATATTTATCTTTTCACGTTGTTCCGCCAGTCTCTGCCTTAAGTCTCTTTTTCCTTTTACAATATGGCGTAAATATACGAACCATAACACAGGGATAAATGACAGGATTAATAATACGCTTAGCAACATAGCTATATTAGCTATATTTTTATTTTTCTCTAATTGTTCTACAAACGACGGCAGAGAATTATCTCGCGTATATTCTTGATATAATATGATGTATCTATAATTATATAAGAAATATCGGTTCCAATTGTGTGTAGCTAATGCCGATATTGCAATCTCATTATATATAGACAATAAAACCGTGCTGTCTTTACATTCCCCTTCATTCAACAATACTATACAAGAATCTGCGAACACTTGCGATTTATCATATTCTTTTAATGAGTTGTATTTGTATAAACTATCTGCAATTCTATCTGTTTGCCGGACAGGAGTAAGCCCTGCATGTATATTCAATGATAATACAACCATACATATTATCATTTTCAAGACAAGAGGCAACCTGAAACCTATTGTCGTCCCTTTTTTTATTGTTGATTTTGCCCAAATCGTACATATTGAGTACAATGAGGACATCTTCTTATATTTCTCTATTATATCACGACAGTTTTGCAAGCCAAATCCATGCGACTTGGTATTCAATTGAGCTACCTCGTTTATCGGTTTATGATCAAAGAGATGTTCCACCTGACTTTGTGTCATGCCTTTTCCGTTATCTTCTATGGTTATCTCAACATATTTATCATCGGCATTTACATGACATCCGACTAATATCTTACCATTCTCAGAATCTATGGCTTTTTCAGCATTGTCAACAAGCGTGTTTAATATAAACATAGTTAATATAGAATCTGCCTTTACACTTACTTCTGTATCTGGCACTTCCAAATCTATGTTTTTCTTCTTCAGGTTTTCTTTTCTTTGCCTAAGTAATTCAAATAATGTATTCAGATTAAATATCGAAATCTTAGGAGACACCTTCCCTTGTTGTAACTTTACCCATTGGGTTAATTTGTCATTCCTTTCTATGATTTTATTTATCAACTCGTATGAATATTCCCATTGTTTCTTTTTTGTTGCATTATTCAAACGTTCTATCAATGGCAACATATCTGTTACAAATGATATTCGCGCCCTCTGATTTATTGAAGCACGAATGGCATCTGTATATTGCAGATTTAACATCTGATATTCTTCCTCTAATTCTTCTGACTCTTCGCTATTAAGTATCATTCCCAATCTTTTTCTGCGCAGCAAGAACAATACGAAAACTAAAACTCCAAGCAAAAAAAGAATAACACCTGCAACAATGACACTATACCAAATATGTTTGGTTGATGCTTTTAATTCAACAATACGAGCTTCTATTTGCCTATCTTGCCTTATGCTGTCTTGAATATCTAAAAAGATATTGCGGTAATAGTCACTTTGAACCATATTATTCAAAGATGCATATGACATTGACATCTGCTGACATATATTTGCCTTTAGTGCTGGAAAAGAATCAATTGAAGGGTTTGCTAATGCATTGTGCAAACATTCCACAGACTTTTCCGGATTATCAATAGAAAAGAAACACAATGCCAAAGTTTGCCACGATTCTGCAGTTTGATATGGCTCATTAAGATATAAAAATTCACACAATGCTCTCTCTGCTATATTTCCCGCTAACAAGTTATCGGGTACTCCTTCTTCATTTATATATCTTAATGACGAAGGGTCTGTTTCTTTAATTATAGAGTGTATGCTATCATTCAACAAATATTTGCTTATCAGTCTCATAGAGACTCCTCTGTATTTACTGTAGTTCCAACGAGTTGAAAGGATATAACACTGCACCAAACAATCATATCCATACAGTATTCTCTCTCTATTTTCCTTTATCTGGTATGGCCTGTAATTTACATTCCCGTAATGACATAAATAGTCAAGCCATAGCAGAGTGTCATTGCTGAAAAAACGAGATGATTTGTGAAGCACACCATCC
Organism: uncultured Prevotellaceae bacterium; assembly: GCA_945941025.1. GTDB lineage: Bacteria > Bacteroidota > Bacteroidia > Bacteroidales > Bacteroidaceae > Prevotella. The sequence continues at coordinate 30,529 of CAMEWL010000028.1, read as the reverse complement.
ATCACCTCACATGCCATCGCTCTATGTCCTGTTTGAATCAGGTAATCTACATAAACAAGATTGTATTCACATATTTGCTTCAGAAAATCATCAGGTATCTTTGAATCAACATCTATACTATTGCCTATAATTTCTTCCGCTTTATGCTTATGCACATAAAAACTGAGATTGTCCGCATGCATTTGGCTCTTTCTCATACCAACAATCTCATTTTCAAGAACATGATTTTCATCTACCTCCCTCTGCCTGTTACAAGACAAGCAAAACAGAGATAAGACAAAAAAACTCCACAAGAGTATATATAAACTTGTGGAGTTTCTATAATCGTAATATTTATGCTTTTGCTGCAGCACAATAACCCAGTGCTTCCTTACACTTATCTGTAATATATTTCCAATCGCCAGCCTGTATTTTGTCTTTAGGGAACAGTTTTGAGCCCATTCCAACACAGAACACACCAGCCTTGAACCATCCTTTCAGATTTTCCTCCTCTGGTGCAACGCCACCGGTTACCATTATCTTTGACCATGGCATTGGAGCCATCAAGCCCTTAATGAGATTTGGTCCAACAACATCACCAGGGAATACCTTTGTAAAGTCGCAACCAACCTCCTGTGCTTTTCCTATTTCAGATGGAGTCAAGCAACCAGGACAATATGTAACGCAACGACGGTTACAAACTACCGCTATATCAGGATTGAAAAGCGGACCGACAACGAAGTTCGCACCAAGCTGAATATACAGAGAAGCTGTAGGAGCATCTACAACAGAACCTATACCCAATGCCAACTCTGGGCACTCGTTAACAGTCCATTTAGAGAGCTCTCCAAAAACCTCATGCGCAAAATCGCCACGATTAGTAAACTCAAAAGCGCGTACACCTCCTTCATAACATGCCTTTATGACTTTTTTACAAGTCTCGACATCTTTGTTGTAAAAAACTGGTACCATAGGTGCAGCAGCTATCTTTGCCATCACCTGAAACTTATCAAACTTTGCCATATCTTTTATTAAATTTATTCAAACCAAAAGATGTAATAGTCTTTCATGAATTTCACAAAAGACTATTACATCTCACATTCTTATTTAATTATCTCTGTACACGACCATTTGCGTTACCACCTGCAAGTGACTCTACCTCAGAAACACCTACCAAGTTGTAGTCACCGTTAATAGTGTGCTTCAGCGCAGAAGCTGCAACCGCGAACTCAAGAGCCTCGCCCTGAGTTGGCTTTGTCAGAAGACCGTGAATCAAACCACCAGAGAATGAGTCACCACCACCTACGCGGTCAATGATCGGATTGATTTCATAGCGCTTAGACTGATAGAACTCCTTACCATCATAGATAAGTGCCTTCCAGCCATTGAATGTAGCAGAGAAAGACTCACGCAGTGTAGAAACAACATACTTGAATCCGAACTGCTCCTTCATCTGCTTGAAGATGCCTTCGTATCCGGCAGCATTAGTCTCACCGCCCTCAACGTCTGCCTCTGGCTTGAAGCCCAGACAAAGTTCTGCGTCCTCCTCGTTACCGATACATACGTCAACATACTCCATGAGTGGACGCATGATAGAGATAGCCTTCTCTGAAGTCCAGAGCTTCTTACGGAAGTTCAGGTCAACAGAAACTGTCACACCGTGACGCTTTGCAGCCTGACAAGCCAGCTTAGTCAACTCTGCAGCCTTGTCAGAGATAGCTGGTGTGATACCAGACCAGTGGAACCAGTCTGCACCTTCCATGATTGCATCAAAATCAAAATCTGAAGGATCAGCCTCTGCTATAGCTGAATGAGCACGGTCATAAATAACCTTTGAAGGACGCATTGAAGCACCAGTCTCACAGTAGTACAGACCTACACGGTCACCACCACGAGCAATATACTTTGTGTTTACGCCATATCTTCTTAATGAGTTTACAGCTATCTGGCCTATCTCATGAGCCGGAAGCTTTGTCACCAGATAAGCATCGTGTCCATAATTCGCACAGCTTACCGCAACATTTGCCTCACCGCCACCTGGTATTATACGAAAAACATCGGTCTGGATAAAACGATCCTGGCCATTTGGAGAAAGACGAAGCATAATTTCGCCCAAAGTTACCACTTTTGCCATAGTTGATTGTGTGATTTAAAGTTATTAATAGTATTTGATTTATCTCAGTGTATAATATACCTATTTGAATACAAAGATAGTAATAAAATTTCGTATGGCAAAGAAAATCCTTAAAAAATATTTTTTTTTGTGGATTTACTAAAAAACAACACTGTGCATTCACACAATTTGTTTTTTTTTCTTACTTTTGTAAGTATAAATAGCTATTAACGACATAGGGTAAAAGGACATCAAATATGCCAACAGAACGCATTACTATTAAGGATATAGCGAAAAAAGCAGAAGTATCCGCAGGCACTGTGGACCGTGTATTACACAACAGGCCTAACGTGTCAAAGAAAGCGCTTGAACGAGTCAAAGCCGTACTTAAGGAATTAAAGTACGAGCCTAATGCCTATGCAAGTGCTTTGGCAAATAGTCGTAGATATGATTTCTACTGCTTAATGCCAAAGCATGAAAGCGAAGCATATTGGGAAGAGGTTGAACAAGGACAAAAGAAATGTTGCGAAATAAGGCGGGATTTCCATGTTCATGTGACATTTAAATATTATAAGCGCAACAATCTCAGTTCTTTCAAGGAGCAATATGAGAAGATTCTGGAAGCCAAACCAGACGGAGTCGTTATGGTGCCAGCGAAATTGGATTACACAAGGCAGTTTACGGATCAAATGCATATAATGAATATTCCATTTATTATGTTAGATTCATATTTGCCAGATTTACGCCCATTGGCATTTTATGGACAGGACTCCTTTGCTAGTGGCTATTTCGCAGCAAAGATGTTGATGTTGATAGCTCATGACGAAAAAGAGATAATGCTTATGAAACAGACTCTTGATGGAGTTAACGTGGCAAGTAAGCAGCAAGACAACAGAGAAGTCGGTTTCCGCCATTACATGAAAGACCACTTCCCTAATGTAAAAATACATGTGTTAGATCTACCTTACCAGAGTACGAAGAAAATCCATAATCAACTACTTGAAGGTTATTTTTTGAAACACCCAGATACACATCATTGCATCACATTAAACTCTAAAGCGCATCTAGTTGGCGACTTCCTTTTGAAAACCAACAGACGCAATGTCCAGATAATGGGTTATGACATGGTTGAGAAGAATGCAAATTGCGTACGCAACGGCAGCATCTCTTTCTTGATTGCACAACACGGATATCAACAAGGCTATTACAGCATAGATGCATTAGTTCGCGCCATAATATTAAAAAAGGATGTCACACCTGTTAACTATATGCCTATTGAGATTCTCTCAAAAGAAAATGTAGATTTCTACCGTCGCACACAAATCTGATTATTATTATAACTATACAAAACATATTCATTAACTCTAATCGCTATGGAACAAACCTTTTTAAAGATTAATCCAGCCGACAGCGTAATTGTTTGTCTGAAACCCATGAAGAAAGGGGACACAATAACTGTTGACAATAAGACTCTTACATTGGCAGAAGATACGCCAGCCGGACACAAAGTACTTATTGAGGACAAGAAAGAAGGAGAAAACATTATTAAATATGGTTATCCTATTGGACATGCCCGCAAAGACTTGAAAGCCGGAGAATGGGTAAACGAGAACAATCTTAAAACAAATCTTTCAGGTACATTAGAATATACATACAATCCCGTTAATGAAAAGTTGAATATCCCCGTAGAGAACAAGACTTTCAAAGGATATGTCAGAAAAAATGGAGAAGTAGGTGTACGAAATGAGATTTGGATTGTACCTACAGTCGGTTGTGTAAATGGCATTGCTGAAGAAATAGCAAAACGTCTCGAGAAAGAAACCAATCTCCAAGGTATTGATGCAGTTCACGCATGGCACCACAATTTTGGTTGTTCACAATTATCAGAAGACCATGAGTCAACAAGAAAAATATTACGCGACATAGCTCTTCATCCTAATGCAGGTGCAGTATTAGTCCTGTCTTTAGGATGTGAGAACAACCAGCCAGATGACTTTATGGCAATGTTAGGAGACTATGACAAAGAACGAATCCGACTCATTGTCACCCAGAAAGTAGAAGGTGATGAAGTAGAAGAATGTATGCGTGTTCTGCGTGAGCTCTACAATATAGCAAAAGAGGACAAACGAGTAGATGTACCTGTCACCAAATTGCGTGTAGGCTTAAAATGTGGTGGTTCCGATGGATTCTCGGGCATTACAGCCAATCCTCTGGAAGGAGAATTTTCTGATTGGCTCGTTGCTCAAGGTGGCACATCAATTTTAACAGAAGTGCCAGAAATGTTTGGTGCAGAGACTATTCTTATGGATCGTTGTGAAACACGTGAATTATTTGACCAAACGGTATCACTAATAAACAACTTCAAAGAATATTTCCTATCTCATGGAGAACCCGTAGGAGAAAATCCGTCACCAGGAAACAAAGCTGGTGGCATATCAACGCTGGAAGACAAAGCTTTGGGATGCACACAGAAATGCGGTAGAGCACCAGTCAGCGGCGTATTGGAATATGGTGACAGACTGAAGAATACTGGTTTGAACCTTTTGTCTGCCCCTGGAAATGATTTAGTTGCAGCTACAGCACTTGCTGCTGCGGGTTGTCACATGGTATTGTTTACGACCGGACGTGGAACTCCATTTGGAACATTCGTCCCAACCATGAAGATATCCACAAACAGCAGCCTATACCAACGCAAGACAAACTGGATTGATTTTAATGCTGGCCAATTAGTTGATGGTGGCAAGACTATGAAACAACTTGTCCCAGAATTCATTGATAAAGTCTTGGCTGTCGCATCAGGAGAAAAGGTTCGAAATGAAATTAACGGTTATAGTGAGATCTCCATCTTCAAAAACGGAGTAACATTATAAACATTATTTACTAAAATTCACAATATAGAGTTGAATGCAAGTAATTGTATTCAACTCTATATGTTTCAACGAATATGAAAAACAGAGAAGACATAGTTTTTGATTATCTCAACGATAACAACATTCCCTATACTTGCTACCATCACCCAGAAGGTAAGACAATAGAGGAAGCAAAACAATGGTGGCACAATGACGGCTCCATGCACTGCAAAAATCTCTTTTTCAGAAATCACAAAGGGAACAGGCATTACCTTGTATGCTTCCATTGTGACAAAGAACTTGACATTCATTATCTAGAACAGTGTTTGAAAGCTTCACTCACGTCAAAAGGACTGCCATCATGTGGCAAATTATCTTTTGCCTCACCAGAAAGGATGATGAGATATTTAGGACTGGAACCAGGAAGCGTTTCGCCATTTGGATTGATAAATGACATAGAACATCATGTACATCTCTTTCTTGACGAGGACATAAAAAAAGCTCCCCTCCTTTCATTTCATCCAAATGATTGCAGGGGAACTATTGTAATCAAGCAAGAAGATTTTATTAGATATCTTTCATGTGTACAAAACACTTATGAATATATAGCTCTATAGTCAAAGGGGGTTGTAACAAATACTAATCTCTCCTGCTGCCCAATATTCTCAGAAGATATATAAAAAGGTTTATAAAATCAAGATATAATGTCAAAGCACCAACAAGAGCAAGTTTCTGCCCACCCTCATCATTACCTTCATAGTCATACAGCATTCTTTTTATTTTCTGAGAATCATATGCTGTCAAGCCAACAAATATCAACACACCTAAGTAACTTACAACAGTCTGCAAGCCTGTAGAACCAACAAAAATATTAACTACAGTTGCAATAATAATTCCAATCAATGCCATGAAAAGGATTTTTCCCATTGATGTCAAATCTGTTTTTGTAGTATAGCCAATAAAAGCCATAACACCAAATGTCGCAGCTGTTATAAAGAACACTTGTCCGATACTGTTCATTGTATATATCAAAAATATACTAGATAATACAGCACCATTTACAACGCTATATGCAACAAACATCAATGTAGCAGTAGTCAAGCTTATCCGATTAAGCATACCGGTAATCATAAAGACCAAAGCAAACTCTGCTATAATCAATCCCCAAAACACGATTTGATTGCCATAAAGCAAAGAAAGGATAGAGGGTGAACTTGCAACTCCATACGCAGTTACTCCTGTAATAATCAATGCCAAAGTCATCCATGTATAGACTTTTTGCATTAACGATGAAAACGTCAAAGACGGCACACCCCATGAAGATGAATTATCAACTTCATTTACAACACGATTAAAATCTCTATACTCCATAATCTAATTTATTTATTTAATTCTATATTTAATTTGTCATTAACTAAATTCACATATGCCTTTCCACCATTTTTCAAGTCACCGAACAAAATCTCACGCATCAATAGTGGATTCAGGTATTTTTGTATCGTTCTATCTATTTCACGCGCTCCATACTGTTTGGTAAAGCCTTTCTTCAATAGCCATTCCCACGCATTTGACATAAGCTCCAATACTACATTCTTTTCTTCCAAACGCTTTCCTATTTGCTGGATTTTCTTTTCCAGAATAAGCTTTGCCATCCTTTCATCCATATCATTGAAAGCGATAGTCCCGGATAATCTGTTCAAGAACTCTGGCTTAAATGTTTTCTTTACTGTATTGAGCATTGCTTCGCCACGTGATACTTTTGATGCAAAACCCATGCCAGCCTGACTGGCATACTGTGCACCTGCATTACTTGTCATAACAAGTATCACATTCTTAAAGTCTGCCTTGTTTCCCTTGTTATCTGTCAACTTGGCATAATCCATTACTTGTAATAATATATTGTATATATCAGGATGTGCCTTTTCTATCTCATCAAGCAGAAGTACGCAATTAGGAGTTTTTCTTATAGCGTCAGTCAACAATCCTCCATCTTCATATCCCACATATCCTGCTGGAGAACCTATTAATTTAGCAACGGTATGTCGTTCTGTATATTCGCTCATATCAAATCGAACCATACCTATACCTAATTCTTTTGCAAGAACATTACACAACTCCGTTTTTCCCACGCCCGTAGGACCTACGAACAACAGACTTGCAATTGGTTTATTATCTTCCAATAAACCTGCCTTTGACATTTGAATTAATTCGACAACACTTTTTACTGCCTCATTCTGTCCATATATCTGTTCCTCTATTCTGTCCGCAAGTTTTTCTAACTGTTCATTATTTGAATCTGTAAGAACCTTTGCGTCTATCTTGCATACATTTGCCAACACATCAGATATGAGTTGAACATCAACAAACTGGAAACGTTTTGATTTCAACGTGTTATCTTTTTTCAACAACGGATGGAGTTTTCTATATGCTCCGGCTTCATCTATAATATCAATAGCCTTGTCTGGTAAGAAACGATCGGCAATATACAAATTGCTTTTCTCTACTGCATACCTAATGGCATCTTCTTTATATTTTACTCCATGATATTTCTCATATTCCGGTAATAACCCTTTTATTATATCTATCGTTTCATCTACTGATGGCTCTTGAATATCTATTTGTTGAAATCTTCTTATTATGCCCTTACTCTTTGACATATAACGATTGTAATCTTGGTACGTTGTACTTCCTATAAAACGCACCTTGCCATCATCAAGATATGGCTTAAGAATACTAGAAGCATCCATAGCGCTATCCCCTATTTGTCCAGCCCCTATCAAATTATGTATTTCATCCAGATAGATAATACCGTTTTCCAACTTACTCATCCCCTCTATTATCATCTTGATGCGTTTCTCAAACTCTCCACGCATTTGTGAACCTGCTATTAACGTACCAAGATCCATCGAGTATATTTTACTGTTTCTCAACGATTCCGGCACATTTCCTGAATTTATCATAGCAACCAATCCATACACCAAAGCCGTTTTACCGACGCCAGACTCACCAATATGAAGGGGATTATTCTTCTCTTTTCTACACAACACTTGTATTGTTCTGTCAAGTTCTTTTCCCCTTCCTATTAATTTTACAGATTTAATCTTATCATTCAAACAAACGACAAGAGACTGCCACTCTTCAGTTGGCGTTGAAAAAATATCATCTGAGTCGTCATCATCATCTAACCAATCCAAATTATCCACTTCTCTACTAGTATCTGAGACTCGCTCATCATAAGCCTCATTAAATAATGATATTATGTAAGATTTATTCTGGCCAAAATATTTATTCAAGATATATTTAGCTTTAGATTCATCCAACTCTAATATACCATTAATAATATGGGGTATAGTTATAGTATGCTCTGCAGAAAATCTTGCAGCAGATTCAGCAAAGTCAAGCATCTGACGCAACTGCAAAGAGCCATCCAGCACATACTCCTCATCAGAAGAGACCACATCTATTTCATCTGTATACTTCTTAAGCTCTTCCCGTATTTTCAACGGGTCAATAAAGTGTTCCTTTGTTATATTGTTAAAGGGTTTCTGAAGAGTTATACCAATAAGTATCATTTCCGGAGTAATAAACTCCATCCTTTTTTGTTCTGCCCAATATATGGCATAATTTACAGCCTGCTCTGTGTATTCTGCAAAATTATATTTCTCCATTTGCTTATGAAGGTTCAACAGTAATATTCAATGGATAATTATTATCTTTGGCTATATGTATTGCCTTACTAGCTTTAGAAGCTGCTATATCTAGAGAATAAGTTCCAACAACAGCTCGTCCCTCATTGTGTACTTTTAACATTAATCTCTCAGCTTCTTGCGGATCCTTTTGAAATATCCTACGAAGTATATCTACGACAAAGCCCATTGGTGTAACATCATCATTATGAAACACCACATTATACTTACGTGGTTCTTGTAAGTCTACTCCTATATTTCTTCTATTATTAATTTGCGTTTTTGCCATATATAATCACAATCAATGCGTATAATAGTAATACCAATACGTTCCGAAGTAGTTGTCCCTTATTTCTGAAAGCCGCCTACTCTTATCCTTGTTTGTCCTTACAAGCGAAAGATAATCATTGTAATCAGCCTCTACCGATGCATCTTTATATACCGGTTTACCCATTAAATTAGCATATAAGACACATGCTTCGCGATAATGCTTTGGCATCTGCTCGTCTAACACATAATACTGCGGCAATAATTTTATAAATTCAGTAAGATTTTTATCCAACAAATAAGTACATAGTAAATAATCAACGCACCTTTTGTTACACTTGGGTTTCTTATACTTTTCCCTGTCTGCTGATGTCAGAGTTGTGTCATTATATAGCGCAACACGTTCCTTTTCTCTCTTTATCTGCCTTTTTAATATTTTCACAGGATCCTCAGATTGGTCGTATGGAACAAATCCTAATGTCAGCCATAGATTGTATCCATCACCCAGTAGGAATGCACATGATTTGTCCCTCTGTGGGAAAAGAGAATATTTTCCGCCTTTGATATTATAAGAGAACAATTTTTCTCCTAACTGAATCACACTGTCTTTGTTATATGTGTTTGCTAAAGCCATAGCTCTTAGCATCACCAAAGAAGAATCTTCATCATGTTGAGGAATGCCAACAGATAATGCCTGACTATAACTATTCTCTTTACACAATCTCTCCACACAGAGCCTTGTATGCAACGTACGGTTTGTATTACCTATTGTATTGACCAGGAAAAAGGCGCCAAACAATAATAACAGATTAATCCACCATGGACGAAATATGTTTTTATAAGAGTCTACGGTACTGTTATGTTTTATGCTTCCTAATTTACATACGCAACACACATAAATTACAAAAAGGAAAGCAACCCAAATTATTGTTTTACATGGTGTTAAAACCCTGCCTTCACTTATTTCCGCAGATGTCAGCAAGCCTAACAACAATAATGACGGGTAATAATTAAGAGCATATAAATAAGAAGTGTTTCTATTGAGCACTCTTACTATGGCAGCTATTACGACTAATACAACCGTTATAACCACAGTTCCTATTATTCTCTCATAATGCTTTTGTCCATCAGACCATGCGTACTGCGACATGGCTAAGACATCACACTGAAAGAGAAAAACATAACTTACGACAAACAATATAAAAAGGACAGCACACGTTACCTGTAATGTAACGGTGCCTCCCTTACGTTTCTCTTGCATACTTCAATTCTTTTTTAAAACCACAGCAGAACGTGCTGGTATATATAATTTCAGCCATTCCTTTTTATCTGCAGCATACATGGTGTCATAGTTCGTGAAATGAGTTATACTATCATCACTAAAGCCAAAACCACCAAATGACTTGGAATCTGTGTTTAACACGACATTATATGCGCCCTGCGGAACGAGGAAACCATAATCAGTGTATGAACGCGTGGGCGAGAAGTTGAACACAAAGAGAACATCTCCACGCATAAATGCCATCACCTGGTCTCCCTCATGTATCCAAATCTCCTGTACAGGAGTCAGATTAAAGTTCTTCTCAGAAAGAATTACTTTTATCATCTCTCTGTCAAAATCACCTAACCAATGATAGCACAGTTCCTTATTATCCACCAAATTCCATTGACGTCGAGCATACTTACAACTCCAGCCATTGCCCTCTCTTGGGAAATCTATCCACTCCGGATGTCCCCACTCATTACCCATAAAATTAAGATAGCCTCCTCCCATAGTAGAGGCGGTAACCAATCTTATCATTTTATGTAGGGCTATACCTCGACGCACTGTATCATTCTCGTCTCCTTTCTTGAAGTGCCAATACATATCCGAGTCAATCAAGCGGAAAATAATAGTTTTATCACCTACCAATGCCTGGTCATGACTTTCGGCATACGATATTGTTTTCTCATCCTGACGGCGATTAGTCATTTCCCAGAATATATCGCGCGGATTCCACTGCTCATCAGACTTCTCTTTAATCATTTTTATCCAATAGTCTGGCAGTCCCATTGCTAAGCGGTAATCAAAACCTAAACCTCCATCTTCAAACTTGGCAGCAAGTCCAGGCATTCCTGACATTTCCTCAGCTATCGTAATTGCATTCTTATTTACTTCATGTATCAATTTATTGGCTAATGCAAGATAACAAAGTGCATTGTCATCTTGTCCACCGTTAAAATAATCACCATAGTTTCCAAAATCTACACCTAGTCCGTGATTATAATACAGCATAGAAGTTACTCCATCAAAACGGAAACCATCAAAATGGAACTCCTCTAACCAGTATTTACAATTAGACAACAAGAAATGCATTACTTGATCCTTACCATAATCAAAGCAGAGGCTATCCCATTGGTTATGTTCTCTTCGATCACCCTGATAGAAGTATTGACAAGGGTCACCACACAAATTTCCCAATCCCTCAATTTCGTTCTTCACAGCATGTGAATGAACCAAATCCATAATAACAGTCAAACCATTACTATGTGCTTCATCAATAAGAGCTTTCAAATCCTCCGGTGTTCCGAATCGACTTGAAGGAGCAAAGAAATTACTTACATGATATCCAAATGATCCATAATAAGGATGTTCCTGTACAGCCATAATCTGTATACAGTTATATCCTGCCTTAATAACACGAGGCAATATCTTCTCTCTAAACTCCGTATAAGTTCCTACTTTCTCCTCATCTTGGGCCATACCTATGTGGCACTCATAAATCATCAAAGGATCTACCGTAGGCTTGAACGTCTTCTTTTTCCACTTATATTCAACTTGCGGAGCCCACACCTGAGCAGAAAATATTTTTGTATTTTCATCTTGAACTACACGACGAACCCAAGCTGGGATACGTTCTCCTTCTCCCCCATCCCACTTCACATACATCTTATACAAATCACCATGACTCAACGCATTCTCTGGTAATACCAGTTCCCAGTCTTGGCCATTGGTGCTTTTGCTCAGACGATATTCATCTGTTATTTTCCAATCATTAAAATCGCCTATCAAATATATGTCAGTAGCATTAGGGGCCCATTCACGGAAAACCCAGCCCCCTGTCTCTGTGCGATGTAATCCATAATACAAATAACCCGTTGCAAATTCCGACAATTTATTTTTGCCATCATTTGTCAAATGCTTTATCATCCACTCTGCATGATCGTGACGACCACGTATAGCATTCTCATAAGGCTCCAACCATGGGTCACGCTGCACAATACCTATATGGTGAGGTACGTCCGTCTTTTTTCCAGAAACGCCACCCACCACCTTCTTCTGTGCAGATTTCTTAGGTGTAGACTTCTTCTTCGTATTTGTCTTTGCTTTTGCCTCTTTTGCTGTTGTTTCTTTTACCATAATACTTTTCAATTTACATGTTTATGTTTAAACAACCAATGCATCATTTAGATTGATATTTGAGGACTATACCTTTACTTTAAAAACGGCCTTCTTAAATGTTTCTTCTGTAGAGATACATGGCGTATGGCCATCTTGTGGAAAGAAAATAGCCATCATACCAGGGCGACAAGTAGCATATGTACTGCTTGGCTGGTCTGGATATTTTGTAACATCCTTCTCCGCATTATACTCTGCTTCTACCGTTATATCCTCTAATGGCAAATATCCGTATGTCTCCTCACCATCAATAGGAATCTGGATGTCCAACATCTTTCGATGAGTTTCCATCACGGCTTCATCAGGCATCTTACCTTTTTGGTTTATAATATTGACAAACAGATCTTTGCCTTTAATCTCATGTTTTCCTACTTCAAGAGATGCCAAGTCATTTTCTTCTAAGAATTTCACCACGTCAGCAAACAGAGGATTCATGCCAACATAACATTTCAAATTGTCTAATGTGTCGATAATCATGATATATTACTTTTTTAGTTTATAATAGTTTAATTAACACTTGCTTGTTTATCAGTCTTGCTGTCGCAATCCTTCTTCATATATTCCTTTGGAAATTATCTTTCCATTACGGTCTTTCTCTATAAAAGCCCCGTCACGCTCGTCATCTTTATATGAACCCTCAAAACGAACCCCCTCCTTGGTCTCTTCTATGGCCTTACCATTACGTTTTCCATTACGAAACATTCCCTTGAATTTATCACCATTAGCGAAGTGAATTATTATCTCACCGTTAGGCAAGCCATTTTTGAAAGTTCCTTCATATTTGTCTCCGTTTTTCTTCACGAGCACTCCTACACCATTCTGTTTTCCTTTACTCCATAATCCGGTATAGTTATCTCCATTCTTCCAAATGAATGTACCTTGTCCATCCCTCTCTCCTTCAGCAAAATGGCCGTTATACTTATCTCCGTTAGCATACGACTCTATACCCTCTCCGTTTCTCAATCCATTACGATATTCTCCTTGATATACATCCCCATTACGGTATTTATATATACCCTTGCCATGCATAACGTCCTTTTGCCACAAGCCTGTATATTCATCCCCTGATGAATACTTGTTTTTGCCTTTTCCACTACGCACATTATCTATCCACTGGCCTTCGTACACACTACCGTCACCCCAGTCGAATATACCTGTGCCGTTTTTCATATCATTATGCCACTCTCCTTCATAGTATGCGCCATTAGAATAGGTGTAACGACCTTTTCCCTCACGCTTATCTTGTTTCCAGTCTCCATCATAGACATCTCCATTGAAATAGTACATACGTCCATGTCCCTCTTGGTAGTCCCGGAACCACAACCCCTCATATCTATTGTTATTGGAGAAATAGTATGTACCCTTTCCATGTTGCTGATCTTGAAACCATTCTCCCTCATAGCGCTCACCATCTGTAAATATGTAAACTCCATAGCCTTGGCGTTTTCCCTTCTCATATTCTCCTTCGTACGTATCACCATTAGAAAATGTAGTCTTACCCTTACCATGGGGCTTTCCACCTAACATTTCTCCTTGATAGATACCGTTATCATGCGTTTCACATGTACCCAAAGATATTTTCTGCGCTACAACAGTTAGCGGCAACATACAAAACAATGTGTATATAATGTGTTTTCTCACTTTCACTTTCCTTGTTTATAAATATACAATATTACTTCAAAGTTAATAAATTAATTTGAAATATTCGCCTAAGTTTGTTTTTTTTTATAAATATTCTTCTTTTTCCTTTATAATTAACATACTTTATTTGTTTTATATGTACCTTTGCACTATTAATATTATGAATATCACATGAAGTTCATTGCAGTAATTCCAGCACGATTCGCATCAACACGTTTTCCAGGAAAGCCTTTGGCTATTCTCGGTGGGCAATCTGTATTACAACGAGTATACAATCAAGTAAGCAAACAACTTGACAATGTATATATAGCCACAGACGACAAAAGGATATATGACCATGTTATTTCCTGGGGAGGTAACATCATAATGACACGTAGTGACCACCAAAGTGGTACTGACCGAATAGAAGAAGCTGTTGAATATTTAGAGAATAACGGGCAAGTATTTGATGTCGTTGTCAATGTACAGGGAGATGAACCGTTCATACAACCATCGCAAATAAAGACATTATGTGATTGTTTCAATGATAACACCACACAGATTGCTACTTTAGGCATGACTTTTGAAAACAACATTAAGACAATCTCTAATCCCAATTCTCCCAAAATCGTAACAGACAAAAAAGGATTTGCCCTGTATTTCAGCAGAAGCACTATACCTTTTTGTAGAGGTGTGGAACCTGATGAATGGCCTGACACATTCCCTTACATGAAACACATCGGAATGTATGCTTACAAACGAGAAATACTAAGAGAAATAACATCCTTACCACAATCCAGTCTTGAGAAAGCAGAATGTCTTGAGCAATTAAGATGGCTGGAAAACGGATATCGAATAAAAGTTGGTAAAACTCTGATTGAGACTATTGGCATAGACACTCCCGAAGACTTGAAAAAGGCTGAAAAATTCCTGACCACACAGATGGCATGAAGTCGCGCACATTACATAACACAATTAGCCAAAACCTAATCACGTTAATAAAGGTGGGAGCTTTTGGAGCATCAAGCAATGACTGTTTGATGCTAATGTCGCCTTACAAATGGGAAAAACTACTTTTGGCTGCAGAACAAATAAAGGTTCTGCCTTTAATTGCCAAAGGGACAGAGGTCTTGAAGGAAGATATCCACCTACCCAATTTCATTTATGAGTTATTGGAGAGCAAGAAGGATATCATAAAACAACAGTCCGACTACAATTATGACTATTCCAATGCAAAACTTTACAATTACTTCACTTCACAAAGACGTGAAGGTGTGATTAATGCGGAAACCAGTTCTGAGAATATTTCAGAAGATACGCTCGTTTTGCTGGATATCATAATCTCCGTGATGGATGACATGATAACAAACGACATCAATATTCACGGTTTAATTACCTTAGGGAAATACATCAAACTTCATAAAAGTGGCATCAACTATGACAAATTGAATTATTGGCTGTCACACATAGGCTTAGTGCAAGTAGCATCATTGGAGGGTAATCTCCTTGTAAAACATCTTGGTTTTGAAAAAAGTGATATTCCTTTTTTAATAAAAGACTACCCCAAAGCTGACAGAATATTATTCGATAACATCAACAACATCTTTCGTGGTCATAGTTTCAGTAATGCGACCCGATTCAATATTGCCATGTTGGAGACCATAAGTTTTCACTTTATGAAAGCAATCACACTTATTACTGATATTGAGGAATAGAAGTTAGCTTTTTACTGACGCTGTCATAATGTCACCAGAACAAACTATTTGTTTTCATTTTGATAGCTTGACTACCGAAAAAACGACACAAAACCTTGACAAAGGTCATGTAAAAAGGAGGCTTCACGAAAGCTATCACTTTACAGTGTGAAAGCTATCGAATGAGACGGTAAAAGCATAGCTTTCACCCTGTCATTCGATAGCTTTCATTTTGTATTATTACAACCTTATCAGTTGCCACCATTTCTTTCTTTTTTTCTGCTCTTCCGGATAAGCAAAACTGGAATTATCATGTATGACGTCATACCATGTCAAATGTTCTGACACCATGCGATATATTGTACCCCAATCTGGCAAACCACCGACATTTCTGTCGTCAATCCACAAATCCACTTTCAGTTTTCGTGAAAAGTTATTATTCTTATGCGGTTCTTCTTCCGGATAATCCCTGTTTATCGCATAGAACTCTACTCCTCGTTCTCTGCACCACCCTACGGCCTCTTGTAATAAATCACCTTCTCTTACAGTCCATAAAACCAGCCTATGTCCGTCTTTTATCAACTGCCTCAAAGTATCGGTAGCAAACGGTATCTCCTTTCCAATACGGGGATACTCATGTGTCACTATTGTGCCGTCAAAATCTACTGCTATTGTCAAAACGATATATTTTTTTATTTTCGTATAGAATTGTCATTAGGATTACTGTAATGGCTGCTTGAATAGAGGCCGTATCCGTATGCCTGATATCCATAACTACCATATCCATGTGTATAAGAACGGTATGTTGATTTTCCATACTTTCCGTATTTTCCATATCCGTATGCATATCCATACTTTTTCTTAGACATGTCCACACCATTCACTACTATAGACACATTCGGTAACTTATTGTTCTCTGCAAAATCATTTATCATGCTGAATGATGATTTCTCTGTATAATCAGCACGACATACCATAACCGTAGCATCTGCCACCTTACCGATATGAAGGGTATCTGTAACCAAACCGACAGGAGCGGTATCTACAATTACATAATCATACTCCTTTCTTAAAATGTCGAAGATTTCTTTCAAAGTAGAGCGTGTTAACAATTCTGAAGGGTTTGGAGGTATCGGACCAGCAATGAGCAGGTCTAAGTTCTTGTTAACCCCTGATGGCATACAGAGTGAAAGTACATCATCTGTTGAAACACTATTCTTAGTCAACAACGTTGTTATGCCTTCTTTCTTATTATCCATTCCAAAAAGATGAGATAAGCGTGGACGTCTTATATCAAGACCTACAAGCAAAACCTTCTTGCCCAAGAAAGCAAAACTGGTCGCAAGGTTACCTGCAACAAACGTCTTACCCTCACCAGATACAGAGGACGTAAACATTATCACATTTTGCGACTCTTTCAGTATAAACTGCAAGTTTGTACGCATACCACGGAATATTTCCTCCATCTGGTTATTTTGATTTTCTTTTATGACAATATCTCCTACGGCCTTTATAGACTCATTAGCCATAGCAATATCTGCTATTATAGGACAATCTGTCAACTTCTCCACATCTTGTCTGCCTTCAATTCTATATCTTAGCAGTTCTTTCAGAATCAATATAAGCAAAGGAAGACCAATACCCAGAAGTAATGCAATAAGCATTATAATTGCTGTTTTGGGTTTTACCTTACCCATAAAGGCCGGTTCATCAATCAAACGTCCTTTGTCTGATGTTGCCGCCAACGTAATAGAGTTTTCCTCTCTTTTCTGTAACAACATAATGTAAAGACTTGATTTAACAGTCTGCTGGCGACCTATCTCCGTAAGGAAACGCTCCTGCTCCGGTGTTTGTGACAACTTACCAGTATATTTGCCATACGTTGACATTATGGCTTTCTTCTGTATTTCCAATCCGCGTTTAGACTGATCTATCGCACCATTTATGGAAGAAACCAATGCGTCTAGTTGAGAGGTCAGTTCCTGAATTACCGGACTATGTTCTGAAGCAGAACGCAATACTCTGCTTCGTTCTAACGCAATCTGGTTATACTGTCCAATCAAAGATGCAGCCGACGGATCTTTCAATCCCACGTTTGAAGGCAAGGTCTGATACTTATTCGTAGGAGTCTGCATATACTCCTTCAGACTTTGCATCAACATTATCTGAGTATTAATATCACGTAAAGAAATATCAGCCTCATTTGATTGACTCAATGATAACTGTGCACTGGATGCAGCATCAATTATATTGTTATTCCTTTTATATCTCTCTATCGCACCATCAGTACTTCCTAATTCCGCATTGATTTTCTCCAGACGCTGATTTATGAATTCCTCAGTTCTAACTGCAATAATATTCTTATCCTCATTTGCCTGTCTGTTATAAACAGTGACCAGATGCTTTAAATACTCCTTTGCACGCTCAGGTAAAAGGTCATTTCTTGTCAACACTGCTATCGAAGTCGTCTTTGACAATGGCTCTACTCCTATATTCACATACGAGTTTATTACATCCTTAGGATTATATATATTGGCTATATATTTTTTCTTGACATCACTCTCTACAAATCGTGGATTTTGAACTAAAGAAATAGTACCAACAGGAGATTTTATAATATATGGCAATTTGCCCTGTCCCTTAAATACCTGTTTTGCACCATTTTTCACGCATACACCTTGTACATTATATATATTATTATCCTTTGAAATCTGCAATTTAACCGGTCCCTCCAGCACTTCTAATTTTTCTTTGTTCAAATCTACCAGAACTGGAGTTTCATCATAGACTGGCACATCTATTATCTTTCCTACAGAATAGTAATTAACATATAACTTCAGGTCAAGTACAGTTTCTTCGGCTAATGATTTTGACTTCAGTATTTCCAACTCGTTGTCAAAACCATCTGTACTTGTAAGTATTCCCAATGTGTTGGTATTCATTATTTGGTTAGACCTTCCACGTGACGATGTGTTATCCTCATCTTTTATCAACACTTTCGCACTTACTTGATATACAGGCAAAGAATACCTCACATATATCATAGCAGCACTCATAGTTATAATTAACGAAAGAAGAAACCACTGCCAATTAAGAATAAAAGTTTTGATAAGAAACTGAAAATTAAGCAGACTATCATCTCTTTCCTCATTCACAGCTACTACTGTCTCGTTGTCATTTACTATCTTACTCATTATCTTTTATTTATTTGTTTCTTTTTTGATTACTTCATTATTAATTCAATAAGCATTCTCGTCATGCTTAAACATAAGAGCCAATGTCTTAAAACATATACTTATATCTAAGCTCAGACTCCAATTCTCTATATACCATATATCTTTTCTAATACGCTCCTCCATCTGCCATAATTGCTCAGTCTCACCTCTGTAGCCCATTACCTGAGCTAAACCTGTTATTCCTGGTTTAGCAAAATGACGTACCATATATTTCGCAATCAAGGAAGAGTATTTCTCTGTATGGAATGTCATATGTGGACGAGGTCCAACAATGCTCATATCACCCCTTAATACATTATAGAACTGAGGGAACTCATCAATATTATATTTACGCATAAAATCTCCGAAAGGAAATTTACGTGGATCTTCTTTTGAGGCTTGTAATCTATCTGCTTCTTCGTTCTCATGCATTGAACGGAATTTATAACACACAAACGTCTTTCCATTCATTCCGGTCCGTTTCTGAGAGAAAATTAATGAGCCAGGGCTCTGTTTCTTTATTATCAGATAAATTATTGGCACGAACGGCATGAGTAGTAATAAAGCAATGACACTAAAGAATATATCAAACGTTCTTTTTATTACTTTATTACTAGTGTTTATTAACGGTTCATGATGGTTTGTATAGACAACACTTCCTCCTATAATCTCAGGCTTAAGAGACAACTGCAAATTCGGGAATATACGAGGAACGTATATAAACCTGACTATATGCTTGTCGCAGAAAAACATTATATTTCTTATAAGAGCATCTTCTGCATGGGACAAAGAGCAGTATATCTCATCTATATTTGGCTTTTCCACCTTACCATCTATGATATCCATCAAATCCTTATACTCTCCGAGATGCGTCAAAGACTTCGGCGCATTTTTCATCTCCATATCACTGTAGTACCCCAGTACTCTGTAACCTGTAGTCGGATTTGATATCAATTCCTCATAAATAGCGAGGTTTGCAGGGTCATTACCAACTAGCAAGACGAAACGTGTATTACGTCCATTCCTGCGGATAAAGCCCAGCAACTGCCTTTCACACGCACGAAGAAGAACCAAGCTGATGAATAACCACACTGTCATGAAAAAACCATATATCACCTCATTGCTCGCCTCTATAATTAATACATGCCATACGACTCCAAATACGCACTGAGTCAACAAAGACACCAGCAAATTACGCGTCAAGACATCACGGAACGTCAAATGACGTTTGTGCACTAACGGAGGGAATATCAGAGAGAACAACAACAGTATTATCATTCCTATCATTGCAGCAATGTTAGGATGATGCAATACCGCAGCCGAGCAATACTGAGGTAGAAACACGACCATCATGTGCACAAGTGAAAAATAAGTCAGTACATCCACAAAGAGTACCAACCACACCATGATATCGTTTTTGTTTTCTGTATTTACCATATTCTACTGCAGAAATCTTTTTCCGGCAACAAAACTTCTTAATACAAAGTTATATAATTTACTTTAATTATCACCATTTTTTCTTTTTTTTTTTGCAATTTCATCTTATTTATTGCACATCTCAATATTTTTAGTTAACTTTGTACTATTATAAAATTAAGCACATGAACATACTATCCATTTTCAAAAAGAACAAAGAGGAAAGCAAAAACATAGGAGGAATGCAAGACTACATGTCTTTAATCAGGGTTTACCTTCAGGCAGCCGTTGCATCCCAGATAGGAATAAACAATATATCATTACTCCCTGACTTGCGCCTTTTTAAGACCACATTCAAAATCCATACAGAACATAACAAACTTGGACCAGCAGAAAAAAACGCATGTAAGAAAATGCTCAAGAACATGTATGGCCATGATGATAATTTCTTTAAAGAAATAGACAAGAGTATTAGTAAAAACTGCAGAAAGATACAAGACGTCCAGACATATATGTATCAATTCCAGGGTTTTACCCAAGACTTGATGATGCTGACAGGCAATCTTATGAAGTTCAAGCTAAGACTTCCTTCTTTCTTTAAAAAAGCCATATACGCCATGACAGAAAAAACCATCAGTGATATATTTAGCAAAAACAATTTCACTGATGCCGCTACGGTAAAAGCCGTGTATTCTGTTAGGAAATACAACCAAAAACTTGGCTTCTCACAAGATTGGATTACAAATTTCGTATACCAAGTGGTAATGCTTGCGAAGAAAGAGAAATTGCCAAAAGACAATAAACAGTAATGAGCTCATCTTCATTTAACATAGAAGACTTTGCATATCGCCTGCGTCAACTCATTTTACATAATCACAATTTGAAAAATGAAAACGCAGACTTGCTCCTTGCTGTAAAAAATAAAGATGAGGAAATTCAAGAACTGAAAAAAGAAATAAATAATCTTAAAGAAAATTACAATGCGTTGGTAACAGCCAAAATGCTCAATATTACAGATGAAAATATTGAAGAAACCAGGAAACGTATTAATCGTATAATACGAACTGTCAACCAATGCATTACATTACTAAGCGAAAGATAAAGAATAAAAACAAGATAACGAAGAGATATATTGATGGGATATAATTCGTCACAAAATATTAATCTCCATATATATGATACTGACATCAATGTCACTGTTCCTCGGGAAAAAGAGGAGCAATGGCGTAAAGCTGCACAGCTTATAAATGAGAAATTAAATGCCTATTTTGGTGCATATAAAGACCAAAAAGGCGTAAAAGAAATATTATATTATGCTATGATTGATATTGCCTTAAATTATATTAGCGAGGCAGAACGAAACGATTTATTACCTATCACAAATATTCTCTCACAGTTATCAGAGGAAATGGAAAACGCATTAAAATAACAGAGAATATTAACAATATAATTTAAAAAAACAATGATTCTAAATATTATAATAGGACTAGGAGCCCTTATTATAGGCGGACTCTGTGGATACTTGATTTTTAGATATATAATCAAGGGAAAGTATAATGAAATGATAACCAATGCCGAGAAAGCGGCTGAAGTACTAAAGGAAAAGAAACTTTTAGAGGTAAAAGAAAAATTTATAAACAAGAAAAGCGAATTAGAAAGAGAAGTTCAACAACGCTACCAAAAAATTCAGCAAAGCGAGAACAAGGTAAAGCAGCGTGAAATCTCTCTAAATCAACGTCAGGAAGAACAAGGAAAAAGACGTCAAGAACTAGAACAAATTCAAACTCATATTGAAAATGAGAAGAAGTTGTTAGCTCTAAAAGAACAAGAACTCTCTGACATGCAAAAGAGAGAGCGTGAAAAACTTGAACAGCTGTCAGGCTTGTCAGCTGACGAAGCACGCAACAGGCTCGTAGAAAGTCTCAAAGATGAAGCACGTACAAATGCACAAAGCTACATCAATGAAATAATGGACGAGGCGAAAATAAATGCTAATAACGAAGCGAAGAAGATTGTTATAAAAACAATTCAACGGGTAGCAACAGAAGCAGCAATAGAAAACTCTGTTTCTATTTTCCACATTGACAATGACGAGGTAAAAGGACGTATCATTGGAAGAGAAGGAAGAAACATCAGGGCACTTGAGGCTGCATGTGGAGTTGAAATTGTTGTAGATGACACACCTGAAGCAATCGTCATTTCTGCTTTTGACCCAATACGCCGTGAGACTTGTCGTCTTGCTTTGCATCAGCTTGTAACCGATGGACGTATACATCCAGCACGCATTGAGGAGGTTGTTGCAAAAGTAAAGAAACAATTAGAGCAGGAGATTATTGAGACTGGTAAGCGTACCACCATAGACCTCGGTATACACGGATTACACCCAGAGCTCGTTCGTATTGTAGGTAAGATGAAATATCGTTCATCCTATGGTCAAAATTTGTTACAACACGCTCGAGAGACTGCCAATCTCTGCGCTGTCATGGCTGCGGAATTAGGTCTTAATCCAAAGAAAGCTAAACGTGCGGGTCTTTTACATGACATTGGTAAAGTTCCTGATGAGGAATTGGAAATGCCACATGCTTTATATGGTGCAAAACTTGCAGAGAAATATAAGGAAAAATCAGACATCTGCAATGCTATCGGTGCACACCATGATGAAATGGAAATGACTTCATTGCTCGCTCCTATTGTACAAGTGTGCGACGCCATATCAGGAGCACGTCCAGGAGCACGTCGTGAGATTGTCGAAGCATATATAAAACGTTTGAATGATTTAGAGGCAATCGCCATGTCATATCCAGGAGTAACAAAAACTTATGCTATACAAGCCGGTAGAGAATTACGTGTAATTGTCGGAGCTGATAAGATGACTGATGCAGAAACCGAGTCTTTGTCTGGTGAGATAGCAACAAAGATACAGAATGAGATGACATATCCCGGACAAGTAAAAATCACAGTCATTCGAGAAACAAGATCTGTAGCTTACGCAAAATAAGGTAAATCCAATATAACAAAGTAAAGAGGGCTTTCTAAATTTAGAAAGCCCTCTTTTATAGTTTTGGTATATTACAAATTAGGACGTATAATCCATATTCCCAATTGTGATGGATGTTTCTTCATATATGCACGAAGTGACATTGGTTCTAGTATCACTTTCTTATGTATTTGAGAAGCATTTAACAAGTGTAATGTACCTTTTTTTGACCAACATGCAATACCAATATGCGACGTATCCAAACCTTTCTTTGTTGTAGCTATAGCCAAAATATCTCCATCGTTTATATATTTGCCAAGCACCTGTTTTTTCAACCCAGTTTGTGAAGATGGAATATAATACATCACTCTACCCTTTGAGCTACGCTCCAACTCGGCTATCTTGTCTATGTCATTCTTTTTGTTTTTCAACATGACATAGGAATTTGAATGCGTACTCATGTAATCTATATTGATATACTGCTTTCTTACGTACGATGGCAACGGCTCTCCTACAGACTCACACAATCTCATGTTATCATCTAAAGGTGTACTTACCAAGCCTTTTTCCTTGTTACTATCTATCCACCACAAAAAATAATGGTTTCTACTGGTATAGCCATTCGGATAGCCATCCTTATATCGTATCTTTTGTAAATTAGAACAATAATCAAACCAACTAATTGAGCCTTGCCTTGTTGTCAAACACAAAGCAAATACTGTTTCAACAAATGTGGTACAATCGAACTGGTGTAAGTTTACTACTAACTTTTCTACAGGATTTACCTCCAGAGTGTGGGCTACATATGGAATCTTGCATAGTTTCTTTCCATAGTAGAGCATTAAATTTAATTGTTTATTTTTTGCAAATTCTTTGTTCCCCTCTTTTAAAAGAGCTACAACTTTTATGCTATCCGATTTAGCATATGTAATATTATCAGCACTAACAAAATGGCTAAATAATAAGAAAAGGAATAATAATATATTTCTCATAACACAAAAAAAAATCTGTTAATTCTATAACAAATAAGTTATAAAACTAACAGATTCTCTATATAACATCCTATTATTGTAAAAATGAAATTAAAACGCCTGCCGCAACAGCAGAACCAATAACACCTGAGATATTAGATGCCATACAATAATTTAACACATGATTTTTAGGATCATATTTAGTGGCGATTTCATTTGCTACTCGTGATGCCATTGGTACCGCAGACAAGCCTGTAGCTCCAACTAATGGATTTACTTTTTTCTTCACAAACAAATTAAATATCTTCACCATACATATACCTGCAGAAATAGACAAAGCAAAAGCAAGAAAGCCTCCCACCACAATACCTATGGTCTGCAAATTCAAAAATGCCTCTGCTGTCATCGTTGCACCTACAGATAAACCAAGGAAAATTGTTGCAGTATTCATAATAGCATTACTTGCCGTATCAAATAAACGGCTAGTAATACTGCCTAACTCCTTAATAAGATTACCAAACATCAGCATTCCGACAAGACTGACAGCCGTTGGAACAAGTAGCGCCACAATAATAGTAACACATATCGGGAACATAATCTTAAGAACCCTCATATTCTTTATCTCTGTCTTGTTTGGATATTTCTTATCCTGCTCCTTCATGTTTATAAGAAGCTCTTTTTTCGTACAAAGACACTTTACTACTAGCGGAATAATCACAGGCACAAGAGCCATGTAGCTATACGCAGCAATAGCTATTGGCCCCAGCAACTCTGGTGCAAGCTTTATCGTTGTGAAAATAGCTGTAGGACCGTCAGCACCACCTATTATACCAAGAGAAGCTGCTTGTTGTGGAGTAAACCCCATTGCCAAAGCACACAACAAAACAGCAAATATTCCAAACTGTGCACCCGCTCCGAAGATAGACAAACGCAAATTACGCAACATTGGGCCAAAGTCAGTCAGCGCACCTACACCCATAAATATTATAGGGGGGATGAAACCGGTCTTGATACACATGTAGTAAATAAAATTCATCAATCCTAATTCATGTGCAATCTTATGCAAGGGCATATCCCATATTATCTCTTGACTTCCATCTGGCAAGGTTACATACCCCTCAGACGTAGCTTGTGTTACGCCCATACCCCCACCCGGGAAATTAGCCAACAAAACCCCCATGCCAATAGGCACTAGTAGCAACGGCTCATACTTCTTTACTATACCCAAATATAGCAACACACATGCTATCGCAATCATAACAAGAAACGACCATTCACCACCAGTTTGAGCAAAGGCAGTCATTTCCCATATTTTATTAAGTATGTCCATACTTTTATTTATTCATTTAATAGTTATATCACTTATGCTATTGTCATCAAGACATCATCCTCCTCTACAGAGTCACCAGAACTAAAGCTAATGCTTGTTATCGTACCAGCCTTTTCGGCTTTGATACGGTTAAAGACCTTCATAGCTTCAATATAGCATATTACTTCACCTTCTTCCACATGATCACCAACTTTCTTTGGTGTCTCACTTGAAGACTGTACGAGGTAAGCTTTTCCCTCCAACGGAGCAAGAACTTCAATGCCTTCTACTACAGGGGCTGCAGCACTTGATGTTGAC
The DNA here is from genome assembly GCA_945941025.1 of uncultured Prevotellaceae bacterium. Taxonomy (GTDB): domain Bacteria; phylum Bacteroidota; class Bacteroidia; order Bacteroidales; family Bacteroidaceae; genus Prevotella. The sequence goes on along the minus strand of CAMEWL010000028.1, from coordinate 4,676 downwards.
TGTGACTGTGGAGAAGCAGGCTGTACTCCATACGCTACATCAACCTTATAAGACTGGCCATTTACGGTAATGGTCAGTTGCTTTGGCTCTGCAGAAGCACTACCATTCGCTTTCTTTGCCTTGCGTTCAGCAAGATCCTTCTCAAATGCTGCCTTCGCTGCACCACTCTTATAAGCCTCATACTGCTGAGGATGCATCGCATACTCAAAGAGTTCCTCATTGTCCTCTCCAAGTTCCCACCCATGTTGTGTCATACGTAAACGGTATGTCTCAAGCTCATCGGGATAATTCTCCTGTGGATCTGTTGTCATAAACTCACGTCCTTCTGCCTTTGCCATCTCTACGAACAAAGGATCAACAGGCCCAGGCAGCTTGCCACTTTTACCAAGAATCATATCCCAGATATTCTCTGCTATCATTGACCAGCGCTCCTTACCTTTCTCCATCTGCATTACATTCATAAGAGCTAGGTTCTTTACATACTGTGAGAAAGGAGTTACCAAACATGGATATCCAACCTTTGGCCATACATATGCAACTTCATCAAACAATTTCACGAGTAACTGATCTGTAGTCAACAGAGGCTGATTATTCTTCTCTTTCCACTTATTTAAAGAACGTAGGTTGTCCTCTAAATCTGTCATCAAAGATCCCATCATACCACCTGGTAAACCTGGCTTAATCAACAGCGAATTATTAAGATGATTCTGTGCAGGTATATAGTAACCAAGGAAATCATCCATCATCTGTTGAATTTGGGTACGCACCTTCATGTACGCTCCCATATTGATTTCCTTTACTTTGAAACCAGCATCCTTCAACATCTCTTGTACGGCAATGATATCAGCATGTCCTGTTCCCCATGAAAGTGGAGCTACAGCAGTATCAATATAATCACAACCGCCACGTGCCACTTCTAGAATAGAAGCCATATTAAAACCAGGGCCAGCATGAGAATGATACTGAATTACGATATCTTCTCTATAAGCCTTTATACCTGCAACTATTTTGCCTAATGACTCTGGGCGCCCAATACCAGCCATATCCTTAAGGCATATTTCATCTGCACCTGCATCAATAAAGGTTTTTGCAAGATTGATGTAATATTCTATGGTATGTATTGGCGAATGAGTTATACATAGAGATGCCTGTGCAATCATACCGGCATCTTTCGCATACTTTATAGATGGTATTACATTACGTGGATCATTTAATCCGCAAAATATACGTGTAATGTCTGTACCTTGAGCTTTTTTTACCTTGTAAAATAATTGACGCAAATCTTTCGGACATGGACTCATACGAAGAGCATTTAAAGCACGGTCAAGCATATGAGTCTGTATACCAGCTTCATGGAATGGTTTTGTCCATTCGCGCACGGATTTATTCGGATTCTCACCATAGAGCAAATTTACTTGCTCAAAACCTCCGCCATTCGTTTCTACACGGTCAAAACATCCCATTTCTATTATTGCAGGGGCAATTTTAACCAACTGATCTACACGTGGCTGATACTTTCCAGCACTTTGCCACATATCACGAAAGACTAAACTAAATTTAATCTCTTTGTTCATAATATTTAATTTTTTATATTTTTACAACATTAGACACAGTCCCTTTACCATTTGTTATCTCCTTAACAGTCTGTTGTATTACAGCCATTATATTAGCAGGTATTTCAGGACCATTTTGTTTTACATCCTTTTTTACATTCTCTTCTAAAACAAACTTGTTGACCAATTTTATCAACAATTTACTCAAATTGATAATTATTAACAATACGGCAAACACTGTCACCATACCGACAATCATCAGTGTAACACCAATATTCATAATACTATATATTAAATTTATTATTATCTGTTAGTATATCTATTTCAAAGCCAAAATCACACAAAGTTACAAAAAAAAAACAACAAATTATATTTTTCTGTCTTAATTTATCATAAAATATACAACTACATATACATCTAACTACATCTAAACCGCCTATAAAGTAAAAGGACTGACTTCACAGCCAGCCCTATACTCTACAAAAACATTATGAACTTTATCTTAATAACAAATATTTCTTTTTAGTAATGCAAAGTTACAAACTATTTACATTACAAACAATACCTAAACAAAGGTATTTATTTGTGTACTATAATAAAGTTAAAGTTCTTGCATGAAACACTTACAATTTAATATTTTATTCTTTGAAATCCTTTTTTATTATCTTAACTCTGGAAATTCTTTTCTGTTCTTTCTTTAGGATTTCCAGAGTCAGCCCTTTGTAATCAAAAGATTCGTGAACACTCGGGAAATCGCCTTTTAGTTCCAACAACAACCCTGCAAGGGTGTCTGCATCTTCAACATCATCAAAATAATCATCATTCAGCATTAAATGACGCGACAAATCAACTAATTTTGTCTTTCCTTCGAAAATATAAGTACTGTCATTCAGTTTAACAAAATTATTTTCTTCATCATCATATTCATCACTTATCTCCCCTACTATTTCCTCCAGTATATCTTCCAAAGTTATTATACCACTCGTTCCACCGAATTCATCAACAACAACGGCTATATGAACTTTGTTTGCCTGAAACTCATGAAGCAAATCATCTATTTTTTTTGTTTCCGGCACGAAATAAGCTGGCCTAATAAGACTTTGCCATCTAAAATTCGCGGGTTTACTGAGATGAGGTAATAAATCTTTTATATATAATATTCCTCTAACATCATCAATACTGTCTTTATATACAGGTACCCTGCTGTAATTATTCTCTATTATATTCTTAATTACATCTTTAAATGAAGTCTTTATATCTATATCTACGATATCCTGCCTACTCGTCATTATTTCCTTTGCCATCTCATCAGAAAAACGTATCACGCCCTGCAGCAATTCTTTTTCTTCACGAATCTCATTCTTGTCTGTCATTTCCAAAGCTTGCTCCAACTCGTCAACGCTCAACACATGATTCTTCTTCTGAACTAATCTTTCAGCAATGATGTCTGTACCTAACAATAACGTGCCTACAGACCAGAATATCTGTCTCGCAAATAAAATACCATTAACAGTCTTACGGCAGAAATATAAAGGATGGACTCTTGAATATACCTTTGGAATAATCTCGCCAAACAATAAAAGGAGAAACGTTAATAAAACAGTAATACATATAAATTGTAGCCAATAAGCATCTCCAAAATCTACTACTTTTGAAAAAACGTAATTCAAAAGCATTATTATTGTAACGTTAACGAAATTATTAGTTATCAAGATTGTTGCTAAAGTTCTCTCCGAATCCTTCCTCAGCATCATTATCTTTTTATCCCTGTCAGACTCCCTATCCAGTTTAGACAAATCCTTTGGTGACAAACTAAAAATAGCAATCTCAGAGCCACTAGCAAAACCTGATACTAACAATAACAGGAATGTTAATACCAGACATAGTATAACAGATAAACTGGGAGCATTAAAATGCACCTCTGAAAAAACAAATGGTAATATTGTATTATCCAATTTTCTTAAAACGGTGAAACATTATCTTGTTGTGACAAAAGAACTTTTTCTTTCCACATCGCATCTGCCGACGCTATAGAATCATCTTCTGCCGGAGTAGCATCTATATTTTTTGATTCAACTTGGTTGTTGGTAACATTTCGAGGAGTTAGCATTTCTATATTATCAACAATTATCTCTGTTACGTTATGTTGAACTCCTCGCTTATCGTCATAACTTCGATACTGCAAACGTCCATCCACATATAACTTATCACCTTTGTGAACATATTGCTCCACAATCTTTGCCAACTTCCTATAGAACACGAGTGTATGCCAATCCGTCCTGTCTGGGACTCTAGTTCCATTCTGCAGAGTATACCCCTTCTCTGTAGTAGCCAACCTTACTGTCACCACCGCTTGATCTGGGCTATAATATTTCACGTCAGGATCTTTGCCTACGTTGCCTATCAAAATAACCTTATTCATTTTTGCTACAATTACTTGTTATCATCAACTTTCAACAAACCCAAGAAATTACACTTAAAATTATTTCCTTTTATTGTAGGAAACTGTGAGCGTTTATCAACCCTAGTCAATAAATGAGCTACAATTTTATCATAACAATCACGTTGTGACTCTGCAACACACCTTGCCGTAAAAGTGGTATCCCGATATTCACATTTCCCCAAATGATTCATTACGACTCTTTTAAATTTCAAAGTACCCTCATACCAGCCATGCAACACCTCGTCTAATTTCCTTTGTTCTTTTTCTTGTTCCTCCGTTATCTGCGAGCTTCTACTCCTTACAGCCTTCTTATCTTTAAAATCCTGCATAGTCTGCGCTTCTGTTTTTATTACAATAAAATAAACACGCGAGCGCACTTTATACCTTTTAGGAAACAACACATTTCCATTAGCATATTCTCGCAAATCATCTGCTAATTCTTGAGTCAAATTAATTTCTGACAGAGAAGACAAAAAATCCAAAGCCTCGTCCACATTGTGTACAAGTGTCTCGTCATCAAAGTATCTTAAATAAAGATTCATAAGATTAAGAATTAATTAAGGAAGAACAGAACAAATAAAGCATTATGTTTTAATCTACAAACAAAGAGTAAAACACCAAACACAAAAAAAGAGCGGAAAACGGGACTCGGACCCGCGACCCCAACCTTGGCAAGGTTG
>CAMEWL010000027.1:0-38739 GCA_945941025.1 uncultured Prevotellaceae bacterium | reverse complement strand
CCCTTTACTCATTCCCCTTTACTCATTCCCCTTTACTCATTCCCCTTTACTCATTCCCCTTTACTCATTATTCCTTAGACTATCCTCATTACTCATACTTCCACAGACGGAAAAGAAGCCAAACCTTGTTATATAGTCGGAACAGAGGCTCAAAGAGTACCTCTGAAGGATAGTAGAGTAGGAATCGCATGTTGTGTCTTAATCGTGTGACAGCATATTTCATTCCACGATATTTCAGTGAGCCGTTGGAGGCTTCTTTCCAATTGTAGCGTTTGTCAAATTGTCCGAAGTTCCCGCTCTGCATTATCTCCTCGAGTAGTTGGCGGCCTCTTTTTTCGTCTGGCGGACAAAGCATCAGCCTGTCTTCTGCATTGAATACCTCACGCAATACATACATCACGGCGGCGGCAAACTTGTTGAGGCCAAAAGGAATCCTCTCGTGGGCGGGATAGGAGAGAGGCGCTTCCTTCAGTACCATATAGTAGTCTAACAGTTGTCTCAGTCCGATGCCTTCCTCAAATATGTGTTTATATAGATGCAACAATTGGAATATGGTGTTGAATCTTGCAGAAGGTATGGCATATCCGTCATATTCAATAAAGTCACGGCTGGTCTTGTATTTGTTGAACCATGCCTGTAGGTGCTTGTTATGCCATGGATTATATAACCAGGTAGGGCGGTAATGCACCTCTACGGGTATGTCCTTGAGTATAGGAAAGTCAAGGTTGTGGTAGTACATATATGCGCCCTTCTTCCTTGTCTGGCAGAACTCTATCACCGTGCGAACAGGATTGCTTCCTGATGGCCATGCCCATACGTCGATATCGCCGGGAGAACGTAGTTCATGTAGATGTGGGGAATAGAAATAGAGGTTGCCTTGTCCTTTGAGTATAAGACAATGGAATCCATTCTGCTTGAAGAAGTCTGACACTTTTGCGGTCATAACAGAGGCTGTCTTGTTCTTCTCGCGTATTCTGTCGGCCTTGACAGCCCACTGGCGTATGCGTCTCGGTGGAGGCAGTTGCTCCTGTGGCAGCCGTTCCAAGGCAGCAAAGGCAATGCCAGTGAGGGTCTGCTCCTTGGCAATGACGTATAGCTGTTCCCATTCGTCAGGAGAGAGTGTCGTGCTCAGGCGTTTGCGGGTGCCTATAGCAACCTGTAACAATTCAAAAAACTGTGTGTATGTCTCCATATTGTGTGACAATATGTTTATAGTAGCTGTTGTGATATTTTCTTGCCTTGTCTGTATGACGGTAGTTGAGTTTGTGGAAGCTTACCTTGTCGGTAAGGTTGTTCCACCACTCAAGGTCGAAATCCTGTATGATTCGTTGTCCTAACTGTATGAAGGCAAAGCTGTTCCCACGTGGCATCTGTCTTATCAACTCAGGGTGCTTGCGCGCTGCGACATTGAAGAACAGGTGGAAGATGTAGTACTCCACGGTACAGTTGTAGTCGCGCCAGTATGCAAGCAACATACCAAGTGTGGATCGTAGCACGGGGTTGTTTGGCTTTGCATGTATGAACCAGTTGGAAATGCCTATTACCTTACCGTCTTTGAAATATCGGAAGAGGAACAACTCACTGTTTTGTATATCCTCCCAATACTTGTTGCCTGTACACAATACGGATGCATCAATCCATGTGCCGCCATGATGTATGAGCAGGGCGAGGCGTAGAATGTCGCTGAAAAGCGGATGGGGGATTATACCGTTGTGGTATTTGCGCTCAATGTATTCAGGCAGGACGACGTATTCCCTGTAGTTGTCAGCGGTAATGATTACGACCATGTTATGTGGCAGGTTAGTGAGTATGGAGTTATGGCAGGCTCGCACAAGGGCGGGAGCGTTGTCCATGCCTTGAAGCCAGCAGAACCAAATAACATCTTCGCCAACATTAGCGTTTGGCGAGGTGTCGGGAACCGTATATTGCGGAGCGTTGGCGAACTTCTCTGTCAGTATCTTGTCTATCTTACGTGTTATGGCTGGATAGACATACTTGAGGCTTCGTCCGTTGGCAATGCAGCGGAGGCATTCCCTTATGCCGGTCCACAATACTCCCATGCGCAGGTATTGCCACAGCAGTCTGATGCCGCCAAACTGGCGCAGACGTATAATCAGACGGTCAAAATCTTGCATAGATGTTGCGCAGGTCTTGGTTTATCTTCTCAGGTGAGAAGTGGTTGCGCACGAACTCCTGACTGTAGGCAGACATGGCGCAGCGTTGCTCTTCATTGTCGATAAGTGCCGCGAGCCTATCGGCAAGTGCGTCAGCATCACCAAACGGGAAAGTGACACAGTTCCTGCCCTCCTCAATAACGTCAGGCAGTCCGCCGACGGGGGTGGTAACTACGGGTATGCCGTAAGTCCATGCCTCGAGTACCACCATTGGGAACCCTTCCTCGTAAGAGCACATACAGAGAATGGAGGCATTGTGGAAATACTCCTCCTTCTGCTTGCCGGTGACATAGCCTGTGAAGGTTACGCTGGCTTGCAGCCCCATGTCGATGCTCATCTGGCGGAAGCGTTCCACTTCACCGTTACCGAGCATATAGATATGCCAGTCGTGGTAGCGGCTTTGCAGTGTCTTCCATGCCTTGAGCAATAAGTCAGGAGCTTTGTTGTCGTTGAAATATGCCATCATAAGGATGGTTTTCTTGCGGTTGGCATAGTCGCTGTGTGGGGTCATGGCGCATGAGTTGTAGAGCACCGTGGTAGGAGTCTTTATGTTGCTGTATGACTCAAGGAAGAGCTTCTGCCATTTCTTTGCAAGCAAGACGATTAGGTCGGCATGGTGTAGGTGCCATAGAAAGAGTTTGTTGGCAGTATGGTTGCGCAGTTGGTTGCCCATGTGTATGTGCATGATGATTTTCTTCTTGCCAAGCATGGCGAGAAGAAAGATGGGCATCTGTATTATCAGACAGATGCGGTCGGGCACCGTGTGGAAGTGAACGATATCAAATCGCCAGATAATAAAAAATGCCATGAAGCATGACTTCATGGCATACCACAACTTCCACAGGTAGTTGCGCTGTATCTGTGTGCCGAGCCAGTAACAGGAGTGTTCTTTCCACGCTGGCATCTGCTCCATCAGTTTGATGGTGGAGCTGACGCCGCCGAACGACTCTCTTGCGCTGCCTACGACTAATACTCTTTTCATGATATCGTTGGTGAAATAGGAGTTTTCGGAGTTTTTCGGAATAGTCGGAGTTTTCAGAATAGTCAGAATAATCGGAATGCTCGGATTATTCGGAATAGTCAGAAGACTTGTCCTTTACTCCATACAACAGTCTGTCGTTTTCCTTTTGTTGTTCCTCTGTGAAACGTTGTTTCAGCAATCGGGCTGGCACACCGCCGATGATGGAGTAAGGAGGAAAAGACTGCGTGACCACTGCTCCGGCAGCAACGACAGAACCACGACCTATGGTGACACCCTTCAGTATTGTCACATTCGCACCTATCCACACGTCATCCTCGATTACCACGGCAGCATCATTCCCCGGCAGTTTCTCAGCATCAGTGACGTCAATGATGTATTTGCCTAAGATGTCTATGCGGTGGTCGCCCGTGATAATAGTTGGACGTGGACCGAATATGACCTTTCTTCCAATAGTCAGCGGCGCGTTGGTACAATAGAAAGTGCTGCCCTTGGGAATGGACGTGCCGTCGCCAATGGAGAGGTTTTGCAAGCCTTTGATGTCAGACGACATTGGGCGCAGATAAACACCACGTCCGCAATGTTTCATGCATGCCTTCCATACAGGTGCCCACAGAGCATCCCAAAGATAAGCTGGTATAAGACTAAACTTCAAGAAGAAACTCATAACTCATAACTCATAATGCACGACTCCATTCCCCCTCCCTCACAGGGAGGGACGGGGTGGGTCTCTTTAACTCATAACTCATAACTCAAGACTTGTTCTATCACTGGAGCCATGTCAAAGTATCGGTATTGACCGAGTCTGCCGCCAAAGATGACGTCTGCCTCCTGCTCTGCAAGTTTGCGGTACTGTTCAGCCAACGCATTGTTGCGCTCGTCATTGACAGGGTAGAACTGCTCCATACCATCTTTGTATTCCGTAGAGTATTCTTCACTGACAACAGTCTTAGGGCAGTCGTACACCTCTTGACCGAACATCTCAAAATGCTTGTGCTCGATGACACGTGTGTAGGGTTCGTTGTATGAGGTGTAGTTTACTACGGCATTGCCCTGATAGTTTGGCGTATCCTCAATGCGAGTCTTAAACGACACCGTGCGCCAGTCAAGTTTGCCTAAACAGTAGTTGAAATACTCGTCAAGAGCGCCCGTATAAACCAGTTTGTCTGCATATTTGCGCCAGTCTCTATATTCAGAATTAAAGAAATCAACGTTAGTCTTACACTCAACGCCTTCAAGCAAGCCATCTATGAGCTTGTTATATCCACCGATAGGTATGCCTTGATATTTATCGTTGAAATAGTTGTTGTCGAATATCATGCGAACAGGCAGACGCTTGATGATGAAGGCTGGTAGTTCGGTACACTTGCGTCCCCACTGTTTCTCAGTATATTCTTTAATGAGTTTATTGAATATATCCTTACCGACGAGTGTCAGTGCCTGCTCCTCAAGATTCTGTGGCTCGCGACCTTTCAAGGCAGCTATGGCCTCGGCTTTCTGTTCATTTATCCTTGCCTCAGCTTCCGCCGGTGTATGGACGTCGGGCCACATACGGTTAAAGGTGTTCATGTTGAAAGGCAGGTTGTATAGCTCGCCTTTATAGTTTGCCACAGGACAGTTAGTGTATCGGTTGAACTCAACGATGGAGTTTACGAAATCCCATACATCCTTGTTTGACGTGTGGAATATGTGCGCCCCGTATTTATGTACGTTGATACCCTCAATATTCTCACAGAAAATGTTTCCACCAAGATGTGGACGCTTGTCTATGACAAGGCAAGTCTTACCGGATTTACGGACTTTATATGCGAAAGTGGCACCGAAAAGGCCGGAACCGACTATCAGATAATCGTATTTCATATTTTTTGTTCTGTCAGTTGTTTATATATATTCATTATAATATTCCCCTTGTTCTTCCAAGATAATTCTGATGACTTCTGGCGGCAGTTGCCAGAGAGGTTCTTTAGCTCATTCTTGTTTTGATAGAAATAATTTAAGTCGTTAGCGAAGTCTTTTATCGATTGTTCAGGCGTTGACAATGGTCTTTTTCTTCCCACGGTGTCATCTATTACGGCAGACATGCCGCAGGTATCGAAACACAATACAGGTAAACCGTTGCTGATAGCCTCTAGTACCACGGTAGATGTGTCTTCGCTGACAGACGTGAAGAAGAAAAGGTGGGCAGACTGCATGGCTCTCTCCACATCATCATGGGAAGTGTTGCCATAAAGTGTTACCTGATTGTCTATGTGCAGGTTTTTTATAAGAGAAGTCACCTTAAGGTTCTGTTCCTTGTTACCCGTACCGTAAATATGCAGGTGGATATCCTTGTTGCCAGACTGTGCAACCGACTTTATTGCGAGGTCTATTCTTTTGCGATAATCAAATTTACCTGCCCATACGATGTTAAGCCGCCGTTCGTCAAAACTTCTGTCTGGATTGTATGTGTAAGTGTTGCACCCTGTTTCGGGAATGATGACGGAGTCTAAGCCCGCATATTGTTTTATGGCATGGTAACTGTCAGGAATGGAGCTTATCAACACGTCGGCATTGTTCAGGGCGTGTCTTATCCGCGGATAATATTTCAGTTGTAAGATATTTAGCTTGTTCTTTATATATAGGAAGACCTTCATCTTCCAATTATTTGCATATTTCAGAGGGAACTGCTTTAATCCGCCGATTGGTCCCCAGACTATTGGTATATTGAAATCCTTGGCTACATCAAACAAGCATCCTGGTTCGCGAAAACCAATCATGTTAAGTTGATGTATTATGTCTATATGATGCTGCTGGCATATATCCCTTGCTATATTTGCCGTCTTCCGCTGCCACTTCCAGTAATACCAATAAAATCGCCAGTCACCCTGATTCCAGCACATACGCCTCACTTTTTCTGAAACGGGATTATAGAAGAAATGAACTTTCCCCTTTAGTTCAGATGTCTCCAGTGCAGCTTCTATTTGCTTTTGGAACTCTCCCTCAGTTATGACATATACCTCACAATGTCTCGCAATGGCAAGAACCCAGTTCCAACCCATTCCAGGCTCACTACCCATATTGGGCGAACATGCGTATGCGTTGATTAGGATTCTGAGCATGAGAGGGAATCGTGTTTTGGAAATATAGTTCGATATAAAACTATGGCATATATTTTTAGTCTGGATATGATTTTAACATATACAGGCACTTCATTCGCGGAATTTGACGTGTTGTCGCCTCCCCACCGGTGAGCTGCACATTTGCTATTGATAATATGAAGCTTATTGCGCTTTTGAGCAAGAAGATGAATGAATATGTCATGTTGCGGAACATTTGGCATTGGCAGTATATATCTCATCTCCTCTCGTGTAATGCCGCAGCTGAAACCATAGATAAAACCTCTGCGAGGTTTCCAAAAGCTACCAAGGGAATAAATTACGTCTCCTATGATTTTTTCGCTGTGCTCATCTATTAAATCGAAAGCTGTTGCAACAACTCCACCTTTATCTGTCAAGACTTGCAGTGTTTTGCTTATTTTATCAGGATACCACACGTCATCTTGGTCTGACAGGAAAATATAATCCCCCGTAGCATGAGACATGGCATAGCCAAAATTAGCTGTGGCAGCGTACAGGGCGGCATGGTAACGGTGCGTTTTATCCTGCCTGTGATGCAACAACCTTATTCTGTTATCATTGTAACCCTCGATTATGTTAACGGTATTGTCTGTGGAGCCATCGTCAGATATTATTATCTCAAGCTCCGCACTGGGAAAAGCTGACAAATCTTGATGGAGTATGGAGTCAAGTTGTTTCTTTATATGTTTGGCACCGTTGTAGGTGGCCATGCAGACAGATATTTTCATCAGACAGGAATATTATATCCGGGTTTATATATGGGGTGCAGTCCTAAATGTCCCGTTATACCATGGAGTATGGCGAGACAATACATTTATTCATGTTCTCAATATTACTTAGAATTATGCGGAGGTGTATTCCTCACTTTCCTCCATATCTTCATCTTCCTCCTCTTCCCATTCCTCTTCTAAATTACGATTAGAATTTAAGCAAAGGGCAATTAGCATAGAGTAGCCTTGTCCCTTTCCTGAGAGGAATGATGTGTCAGCAGTTTGCTCTATGGCGAGGCAGAAGAAAGCCATCATAGCTACACGATAGTATTTAAGACTATACATTTCGTTGAAAGCAATAAGACGACGTTTCCAAAACAAATAGAACAGAATAATACCTACAACTCCAAATTGAGCAAGAGTGGGGTAGAATGCGTCGCATATAAACATACCATCCTTTAGCTGATTACCCCCTAATCCCCATATATTATTCAGATGGTATTCATAATATAATGGAGAATAGTATTTCCATGCCGCATTGCAAGCAAATGTTCCCATACCTGGTCCGAAGGGAAAATAATCCCATAGGATTTTCCAGGCAGTCTTATATGTCATAGGACGTGCAAGATTCTCATTGTCCCAGCCATCCACGTAATATACCTCAAATTTAGTCCATGTGAGCATGATGGCAACAATCATCATCAAACCGAGTGTCCACACTGTCTTTGGAGATTTGACATCGAGTTTTTTGTTTACATAGAACATCATGGCGATAAATGCTACAACCTCGCCCACAAACTTCATCTTAGGTGCGAGAAGACCGCTGCCCACCAATGCGAGTGCTATCAGTTTGTTCCTCTTGGTATCTTCAGAGAATAGATAATAGCTCATGCCGGTACTGATGGCTAACTGTCCGAGTACAGGGAACTCACCTCCGTTGAGAGTCTGTGGATGATATATAATCCAAGATAATAAAGTGAGTATCATTGTACCTATAATCCATTTCTTCTGTTTGTCGGAGAAGCGTGGATTGAGTATCCATGTGCAATAGATTATGGAGTAAGGTCGTATCTCTTGTACAATATCAAGAAATACGGCTTCTGGTACGTTACGTCCAAATAAAAGTCCATAGATGACATAAAAAAACAACACTCCAAGGAAGAACATGTATTCTTTCCATGGAGTGCTATTCGTAGCCCAATGACCACGTTTCATAAATGTGTATCCAATCAGAATTACCGTCATCGCCTCATCAACAGAGGAGAAGCCCGGCAAATCATTGTAGGCGATACATGCAGGGAAATATATTATCCAGAAAAGTGTATAGAAACGTGCTATCTGTTGCATTGCTATTTCTCAAAAGGTATCTGAAACCAAGCAAACTTGTTGCGTGCCCATGTGTTTTGCCCTATGGTGTAGATTATGGCGAGTAACCACAGAGGCAGCCTGTCTTTTAATGACTTATGTGTGCTTTTCGTTTGCCATGAGCCAGTATAGTTATGAGCACAGAAACTCTTCCTTGTCCTCCTGACTTTTACGGAGTTGCGGCTGTTGAAGAAATTGCCGTTGAACACATTAATATGTCTGCCTTCTTTGTGGAAGAACTCTGCAATGTCATTGATGCGTGTGAAAGTATAATTCAGCCGTGTCAGTTCATGATGGAAACGCACGGGCAGTTCTGTTACATCGTATGTGCCGTCCTTTTTGACAAAACATTTACCGTTGTATGTATCAAGTATGTCTTTTATCCATAGGCAACCTTTTTCCGCTCCTATCACGGCAGCCTCAAAGGCTCTTATCTGGTCACAGCCAATAAAGTAGGGCAGGTTAAGCAACTCGTTGAAATTCTTGTATATCAAGACATCAGCGTCAAGATATATCCCACCGTAGTTGTATAAGGCATGCAAGCGTATATAGTCAGCTGCGAATGCATATTTTTTTGCCTCGTATGCCTGTTTTGTCCATATTGTATTATCTATGTCAAAATGCTTTTCTGTAACAGATAGATTATTGAGACACGAACAGTCAACAGGCTTTTTACCCCAGAGCCAGATCTCATAGTCTTTAAGTTTTTCATTCCATGTCTCAAGACATTTTTTGATTGAGTCAGGAAAGGCATCACCAGACAGCCAGCAAAGATGTATTATTTTTGGTATCATTGTCGTATCAGATGTCCTTGTCTATAAATGGAACGTTATTCATCCTGGACGCCAACAGAGCGAAACACGACAGATTATACAGTTCTTTTGCCCTTACCCTGTAAATCTTTTCAGATTGTGACATGACGTAAAGATCAAGGAATGTTTTTAACGTTGTCTGTTGTTCTTGCTTTACTCCCGTATGGCCTAAATATTCATGATTTAATACCTTGACAGGCATATCCTCTATAGCATCAAGAAATGTCTTGCTATCCGAGAAAACATAAACAGTCTTGCCTTCGTTTTCTGATATTATGTCACTTATACAATCACGGCATTTTTGAATAAGTGACTGACGCTCTTCTTCTGTCTTCAAATGATTATCAAAGAAAGTATAGCCCTCAAATTGCTCCAAGGCGTTGACGAAGCGGAATTGTATTGATACGTAATGCTTGTCTGTTATATTCAACGCCTCGTATGCTTGGCGCAATAGCTTGCTCGGCTGAAAAAGTTCCTGAAACAACTCATGCCAATAGAACCCAGAGTCTTCAAATCTCCAGGGCATACAGTTGCCTGCATAGTTATAGCAATGATATTGCTTATTTGGAGTAAGCGAGGAGATTTTGTGCCAGTTTGTTTCATTTATGATTTTCGTATCGGAAAGAGAATACTCCAACTCGTCAAGTGCCATCTGCCAGTCATATTTTGGGGTAAGATAATCAGACAGATGAAACGGGGTTTCAAAATAGAATTTGAAGTCATATCCATGGGCTTTCGCTACATTGTAGAGCGATATTACCGCTTTTAGTCTGTCTGCTAATCCTGGATGTGGAATATCTGGCTCAAAGACAAAATAAAGTATATTTCTTTTCTTAGCTTTGCCAAGGCTGAGTTTCCGCCAATACCGCATATTGTGCAGAAAGTATTTTATGTCATATTTAAAATATACTAATCTCATCTTATAAATCAATGTATGTGGTGTCACATCTTACCTAACTTCCCTTTTATACCCCGACGTATCATCTTTAGAATCATGAAGTAATCAGAAAAAGAGTATTTGTGACCTTTGAAGAAATTATATGTTATAGCGCCATACATGTCAATAACAAATGGTAAAGTGCCCAAATATCTAAAAAAGAAATTCTTGCCATATTTATGACAGAAATAAGCAGTGTTGCGGAAATGGTATTTTAATTTCCATTGGTTTTTTACCAGATTATCCCTTTTGGTTAAAGTACTCTGATGATTGTATTTTTCCATAACAGCGCTACTTACCACTTTTACCTTATATCCTGCAAGTATTGCCCTGTATGAGTACTCTGTGTCATCATAGAGGATGAACAAATCTTTATTAGGCAGGCCTATACTCTCCACAACCTCACGCCTAATTAATGGTCCCTCGAATGCCATCCCCTCTATTTCTACTGTCTCATTATTATTTAGCAGTTCCTCTTTCAGACAGTCTTCATAGATGTATTTGAAAGGATTTGACAGGTTTTGTTTCCTTGTTTCTGAAATAAACAACCTGCCATCCATCAATCTTTTAGGGCATAATATTCCGGTTCTGTCTTCTGAAGTGTAGTGATTGATTAACTTTTCCAGACATTTAGAAGTAGGAAAGACATCATCATCCATACACCATATCCAATCAGTTTCCGTAGTCATCGCTTCTTTTATACCTCTATAAAAGCCACCTGCTCCGCCTACATTCTCTTGGTGTATAGTAATAAGAAATTCTTGAGAATCCAGCCATTCTTTGGTACCATCTGTTGCACCATTATTAACGACAATAATTTTGTCGACTGGTACGGTCTGTGATTTAAGAGCAGTTATAACCCGTTTGAGCAGTTCTAACCTGTTATATGTTACTACTACCGCAACTATCATATTTTATAACCTAACTCTGTTAGCCAATTCATGATTTTCTTTATCCGGATATTCCATGGAGCCATAGTCAATGCAACTTCTCTGTTCTTATCTACAAGAGACTGAAAATCATCTATATGTGCAATAATATCCTTTATCTGATCTTCTGCGTTCTGCATGTCAAGAGTAATGACGGGATTATATCCTATCAGGTCTGTCAATTCTTTTGGGGCTCTGCCGACAAGCACACTGCGTGACAACATTCCCTCCCAAAAACGCTGCGTAAGAGTCTCAACACCTCCCGTTACCTCTTGGTCAATATCACAGCGAGGGAGGGCGAGTGTCACTTTTGCGTCAGACATTGTGTTAAGCAAATCATCCCACGTCATCATCTGGGTTATGATGCTCGTGGAATTAACATGGTTGATACCTTCAAGTGGTTTGTCAAACAAGTTACGCTGTTTACTGCCATATTCCAAGAAATCTATACTACGTCTTACGAGTGAACCGCCTGCATGATATACGCTTGTGTCAATTCCTTCTGTGACATGTAGAATATTAACATCGGGGCATCTCTGTCGGATTTCTTCGGCTGTTATGGATGATGTGAAAATAGCAGTTCTTATATTGTGCTTATAAAACCATTTCTCAATTCTGTCATACATTGATGGCCAGCAATCCCAAATAAAAGGTATGGTCTCGCACCATAGATAGTCGGGCCAGCAATCAAAATTAATAGTGAAAGCCTCCGCGAAACGTAATCTTGCCTGAGATAGGCAAATATTCAGTGTGGGTGGCTCTATGTGGTGTGCGATACCGTGCAACAGACGTGGAGGATAACAAGCGTTAGCTGTTAGTCCACCCTCTTTTATCCATTCCTCGTAAGGCTTACACTTAAAATTGCCACTGCTATGCTGTGGATATGGTCTTACTGCTTTAACTATCCTCATTTTAGTTGATAACCGAGATCCTCTGTAATCTTAATCATTAATCTGCATAGTCTAAGTTCTATTATATATCTAAATATTAGGCATTTTCTTGCAGATGCTGTACAATTCTCTATACCGACGTTACGAGCATGATTTCCATCTTTACTTTCTGCAGGTGAAATGTATATATAATGTATGCCAGTCAGAGCGGTGCAGTACTCTTTTGTTCCATCAGTACTTGCATCGTCAACTACTATAACACCTCTATATCTATATAAGTCTGTTGCTTTACGCTCTTGATAGCTTGTTTCAGCAAATCCGAGCGATTATGGGTGGTTATTATCGCTGATACTAATTTATTTTCCTGCATATTCTTGACTGTTGTCAAAAATCATAAGTGGTAATGTCTGTACTTTCTTCCCTTTAGCAATGCAATACTGTATAAAGGCGTTAGTAATTAATTCTCCTAAGTACCCGATGATGCGAGATACCGCTTTCTCTTCTTTAATATCTTTGAGATAATTATTGCTTATGCTTCTTTCCTCAAAGGCTTGTAAAACAGAGAATAAAAAAGTGCAGTACTCATTATATGTGGTGTTGTCCATTACAAACATATTGCGTTGGTATATATAGTGTTTTCCCAACGATTGTTTGTAAATTTCAGCAAAGTCAGGATAGGATTCTTCTGCAATTTCTCCAATTAATTGTATAGCCCAATGTGGTGCTTCAGGTGCAAAAGTCACAGAAACTGGAAGAAAACAATATTCTGGTGATGGGACTATTATTTTTGTACCTTGTCGCAGTATCTTTTCTATCTTATTATCAAATATTTCTGCATGTTGGCGATAATTATCCTCTGTACCGGCAAAATATTCTATTCGCATACCGTAACTGTTTAGCGGTCTGAATACTGACAGTAAACTGCGTAATGCTATTTTCGCCTTCAATATTACGTTTTTGTATGTGTAGTCTTTTTGTAAAGTGAAAATACGACGATAGTGCATCAGACCTTTGTAATCAGCTGTTGTGTTTTTCCACAGCCAATAGATGCCGGTTAGTTCGCAATACAATGGATTCTTCTCACTAATATTATCGCCAGTGTTGTCTCCTTGAATACCCAAGTCTACATCAGAGATGGCTTTGCCTACATGTAGTGGGAATATATTTTCACCTTTTAGTATAGTTGCAGGCTTATGATATGCGATTGCTATTTTAATATTCATAATTGTGCATCGTAAATCTACAGTTTTTTCTTAACTTTACATGGATTCCCCGCAGCTATACAATCACAGGGAATGTCTTTTATTACAACACTTCCTGCTCCAATAATGCTTCGTGTTCCTAAGCCATTAGAACTTGTTGTGGGAGAATATCTTATATTCTTTGTAGAGAAATCTATGTTAAATGATATATGTAATGTTTTTATTCGGTTAATATTTCTTTATAGGTGTTCAGCAACTGTGTGATAATTTCCTGTTCGTCATGTCGAAGCATAGCTTTCTTATGGGCTCGCATTCCTATTTCCATATTAACATTATTCTTATCTTCTATCAGAGATTTTATATAATAAGCTGCCATATATGGATCCGTTGCAGGGAACAGGAAGCCGTCTGTGCCATGTGTTACCATAGAAGATGTGCCTCCGACATTAGTTGCTACCACAGGTATGCCCAGTATTTGTGCTTCAGCCACACTGTTAGGGCTATTTTCTATATATGATGGCTGTACATATACAGTGCTGTGTAATAGCGTTTCGCGCAATTGCTTGGCGGTAGCGACTCCACACAGGTGTATGCTTAAATCTCCATGCTTCAGATTGGTGATATCTTCAAAGAAATGCGGTGATAAATTACCGAAGACTTTCCACTCAAAGTCAATGTGCATTACGTTTTTCAATATATCCGCTGTTTTCAATACAAGGTCAAAACCTTTATATGAAGCGTTTGACGATGTGGTTATGATTACTGGTTTAGCAGGTATTGTGCGTTCTGAGACTTCATAAAAACATGGTCGAAGTATCTCTCCGCCATAGTGATACTCAGCCTGTGGAGCAAGGATTGACATGGCTTGCCTGTCCCATTCTGTACGCCCAATGACGTGTGGCACGGCTTGCAGTATTTTTTTCTCTCTATATATGCTGCGCCTCCAGTACGTAAGATATTGAAATTTGTAATATGCTTTTCTGATTCCTTGATTTAGACAGTAACTCAGCTCTGACATTCCTGGTGGCAGGAAACTATACATATAGAGGGATAGAATACCTTGTACATGCAGGCAGCAGGGCACATTCAACTCTCTTGCTGCCATCGTAGCCAAACCTGTATATAATTCAGAGCCGAATACTTCTATTACATCAGGTTTGAAATCAGTGATGACTTCTTTGAATCTGTTGAGATAATAAGACCATGATATTTCATCCCTGCTCACGTCATTGTAATGGATGAAATCAAGTATTTTCTCTTTTGTTTTTTTCTTGTGGTTAGGTACGGGATAATATGTTATCTCTCTTTGCTCTGTTTTCCACGGCTGTCCGTCCATACAGAAGCATACTCCCAGTGTTATGCCTGTTTGTTTGGTCAGTTCATGCTGTAGTGACGACGTCCAACCTCCTCCGTTGTATCCTCCGTTACCATCGTTGGAATATTTATAGCAAGCGGGATTTGTGGAAAACCAAAGAACTCTCATTATCTCTGTAATAATTTATAAATACATAGAAGGTCGTAACGGTAGTACCAGCAAGGATATAGTCGTCTGCATTCCTCTGGATAGTTTTCTCGTTCTTCTATAAATAAGCGGTAGGTGCACATCTTATGCCAAAAGCCACCTGCCGTCAGACTTAAACTGCCTATATAGTCCTCTCTTATATCCTTTCTTGGATGACTGGCGGCTATAGTATCCATATCATGGATTTCTGTAGGGATGGTTGATGAATATACTTTTGCAACAGGCAGCATTCTTAGCAATAAATCTGCATCCTCAAATCTACGGAAACGCTCGTCATAAGGATGTGCTTTGGCAAAAGATGTCTTGAAGATGGAATGACCACATCCAGGGGATATTTCCCTGAAATACCAAGAGCGTAGAGGATTGCTGACGTGTCCCTCTATGGGGTGCTTCTGTAATGTCAGTTTACCGTCTTTGCGTATGTATTTATTGAAGTCTATTATGTCAGCATCAGGATATAGAGCGCATTTGTTATGCATCACTGTCAGTGCATCCTCGCATAGCTCGTCATCAGCATCCAAGAATACTGTCCACTCTCCATGTGCGCTGTGTAGTCCAGTGTTTCGCGCGGCACTCGGACCTGCATTCTCCTGTTTTATCAGCCTCAACCGACCATCATCTATGCTCTCCACCACAGAAACACTATTGTCCGTAGAACCATCGTCAACAACAATTAAATCTATGTCCCAATATGATTGGGATAAAACACTTTCAATAGACGATAGTATGGTTTTCTCCTTATTATATAGTGGAATGATTACACTAATCATAACAGATAATGTCTTTGGATAAGATTCACCGCCTTTCTATATGTGAGACTATCCAGCTTCACATGAAATATTATATATAGCAACAACTTTTCAATAAGACTGTTGTGATTACTAAAATAATGTTTTATTTTCTCAAAGTCTTTTGTGGAATGATAATACTTGTTAGCGTACATTGTCAGCAAATGGAGCAATATGAACCGTTTCTGTGCTCCTTTCTCGTAATCATCTATATTATCACAACAATCTTTTATAATTGTGCTGAATGCGTATGATTCCTTTTCTATGTTTGGTTCCTTGGTTATTGAGCCAGGAGTCTCACGATAATAATATAGTTTCTCTGCACAGAAGGCCATACGTTTTACGTACTTTGCCAAGAAGAAAGACCAATAATTATCTTCGTGTATGATACCTTCTTTAAAGAATAGATTGTTCTCTGTTATAAGTTCTCGTCTGATAAGTCTGTTGGCAGCTGTCACTGGTATCTTGTCATAATCCAATAGCGAACGTTTTATTAAACTTCTGTTATCTGAGAACTCAGGGAATGAATGACAGCCAAACTGCTCCATGTCATTATTTTCCCTAATATATAAGGCTGGCAAGATGTCCACACCACCATGTTTGTCTGCTATGTTGAGTAAAGTCTCTATGCACTGTGGCACGATGGTGTCATCGCTGTCAAGGAAATAAATATATTCCCCTGTCGCAGCCTTTATACCTGTATTACGTGCTGCGGAAAGTCCTCCATTTCTTTCTCTGTATATTATTCGGAAATCAACCTTTGTGCAGTCTTTGTATGTCGCAACATATTCCTCTGCTATGTGTATGCTTTTGTCCGTTCCCTTGTCATCCACGATGATACACTCTATGTCTGCACCTGTTGCCTGGGCGGAAACAGAGCGTAAACACTCTACTATATAATGCTCTACATTATATACTGGAATTATGACAGAGACACGATGTCCCATACTTTAGCTGATTAGTTCGCGTGTAAAGTTATCCAGTCTTGATTTCAAAACAAACTCATGTGGTTCTTTCTTAATGTCCTTTCTTATGAAATCAAGGTCTATAGTAGGGTTGTCACGTTCTATTACAAGAATGCGGTTCTCGTCATAGAACGGCATTTCCTTTATGCTGCTGTTGGTGGTTATTATTTTTTTTCCTTGTCCTAATGCCCACATAAAGCGGATTGTCAGTCCTGACTGCGATGGCCTGTCAGTGTCAAGTACACATCTGGATAACGAAATTATTCGATTTGTATCCTCAACGCTGTAATGATTGTGGCTGATGAGCGGGTGTTTTTCTTCCCCTACTACAATCTTGATATCACGCATTGCGAGAGAGTCGCCTTTAAGTTTAGCGAGTAAGTAGGCTTTTAGTAATGTCGGCGACCATCTTGCGTTGGATGCGCAGACTACCTTGAATAAATATGTCAAGCTATTCTCGTCAAGTTGTTTGGCAATCTTCTCCGCTATTCTCAGTCTGTCATCATGATGTGAGCCGATAAGTGACACATCATAGAGTTCTTTCTCTGGTGCAACTACAGGAAACCAATACAGTGGTAAGAATTTAACTCCGGAATTGTTCTTGCTATCATTGTAATCAAACGTATATACCTTGTCAAAATACTTGAAGTTACGTTTGAAATCAAAGAATTGCAGATTGTCCCACAGATATAATACCAGTCGTATATCGGGGTTTATCTTTCTGATGTTCGTGATGAAGAATTTTCCAATACTGCAAGCATTTATGCACAGACATAAATCATAGTGCTTGTTGTGAATATTATGCAGTTCAAACAGTTCTCTCCAGTGCTTTTCTTCCGTCTTGTATGTATTATGAAGATAATGGTCAAATACTTTCTTAATCGTATTCTTGCTTATAAAGCCATTGTCGTGCGGAAACATGATGTCACTGATGAAATCAACATTGTTGCCTTGACGCTGGAGTTCTTTAACAATGGGTTTATGCAGTTCAAATACTTCCGGTGCTATAAATAGAACATTCATGGATGATGCTAAGAGAACTATTTGTATAGTCCTTTTGATTTCATTTCGTTAATTGACTCAGTGTATTTGTCTTCTTTTACGCTTTGTGAATCTACCCATTTGCATAATTCGGTTATACCTTTGTCAAAAGTCCATTGTGGGGTGAAGCCAAGGATATCCCTTGCCAAAGATATGTCTGCATAGTTATGACGTATGTCGCCTAACCTGTAGTTTCCTGATACTCTTATTGGAACGTTGACACCATATTTCTCTTTCAATGTCTCAGCCACGGTTATTACATCTGTGGGAATACCAGAACCAACATTGAATGCGTGTCCGTTGGCTTCCTCCGTCTCAATGCCTGAGATTGTCGCATCTACCACATCGTCTATGTAAACAAAGTCACGTGACTCTTTTCCGTCCTCAAAAATATTTATCTCGTGTCCGTTTTTTATGATGGTGGAGAAAATAGACAATATGCCCGTGTAAGGATTAGACAATGATTGCCCGGGCCCATATACGTTCTGATATCTGAATGAGACAGAGTGGATGCCTAAGGATTGGCATACGAGATGAACCAACTGGCCTTGCACCTGTTTTGTTATTCCATAAACAGATGTCGGGTGGATTTTAGAATTCTCCGTCGTAGCCACCAGTTTTAGTTCCTTATCGCAACCTTTGTGTTTTACCTCATAATCGCCTTTCTGCATATCACAGTCACAACGTGTGTCTGGATAAACAAATGCGTTGAGTTCCTCGCTCCAGTATCTGCCTTCACCATATATTGCCCTGCTTTCCGCTACGACAACTTTTTTTACGCAGTGTTTTTCATTAGCCAATATGTCAAGTAGAAGTGCTGTTCCTCCGATGTTTGTGTTGACGTACTTGCTTATTTCATACATACTCTGCCCTGTTCCTGTCTCTGCGGCTAAATGTACTACGCAGTCCACATCCTTCAGTGCTTGTTGCCAGTCTGAGCGTGAGTTGACAGACCCTTTGATAAATGTCACTTCATTTTTTATGGAGCGATATAATGGAGAGTCTTCATCAGGGTCGGTTCCGTGAATTTGTTCTGTCAGGGAATCCATGATAACAATGTCATATCCCTTTTGTTTAAGTCTCAGGGCGAGGTTAGAGCCTATAAATCCGGCTCCGCCTGTTATCAGTATTTTATTGAAACGCATGGTAATGTAAGATACGAGGTTGGGTCGCTAGGATAAAATATTCTTCAGATATGTTGCAAGAGTCTGTAAATACGTTTCCTGACAGAGTGTTCGTTTATTGCACGTTTGAAGGCGGACAGAGAATGCAAGTCACTTCCTTGATACGTATAGTAGCCTTCCTCTAACAGGTATTCAGCTCGCTCCTTGGGTTCCGGACCATACGCTCCGGCAAGTGATGTTATGTTAAGCTGGAATCTTACACCTTGCTCATGCAGTGTGTCGTAGTCGTCATAATCCATGTACCTGTATCGCTCGGGATGTGCCAATACTGGTGTCAATCCAGCCTTGCGTATGTCTTGCAGTATCAGCTTAAAACGATAAGGTGCCTGTGCGTATGATGTTTCTACAAGCAGTTCGTCACCTTTGTCACCGTATGTCAGAAGATTTCCGGCCTCCAGACGCTTTACGAACAGTGGGTCTATCATGTTTTCCGCGGCCAGATGCAGATTTATCTTTTTCTCTCCCTCGGTCTGACGATAAGCCTCTTTTAACTCCTCAAACCGCTCTTTCAGTTCAGCAGGCTCGTTAGGTACATCCTCCATGATATGTGGTGTCAGCCATACTGTACTTACCCCTGCCTGCTCATAGAATTTAAGTACTGAAAGTGAGTCCTCCATAGTGCGGATACCATCATCTACCCCAGGGAGTATGTGTGAGTGACGGTCTGTCCAATCGTTTAAGAAACCAGACTCTGTAAGCGTATATTTTTTATTAAGAAAAAACATTTATTTGCATTTGGTTATGTTTGGTGTCCGCTTTTATTTGGCAGCATATCCATCGCCATAACCTGAAGAATAACCAGAACCATAATAGCCGTAGCCTCCGTAGCCATAACCGTAGCCATAGCCATAACGATAGCCATAACGACGATAACCATAACGGGAGTTTGCTGTCAATGTGCCATTGAGGATTATACCCATATTATTGTATTTGTGGTCGTCATAATACTCTTCTATTACGTTAAGGAATTCCTGTTCCATTAATCCCACTCTAATAACGAATAGTGTTATGTCCGCATATTTGGATATGATGCTTGTGTCAGCGACAATCTCTACAGGCGGACAGTCAAAGAATACGTAGTCAAACTCCTTACGTACCTCGTTAATCAGTTGTGCGAATTTATCGTATGCCAATATCTCAGCAGGGTTAGGAGGCAAAGTACCGACAGGAAGTAATTGGAAATATTCGCTTTCTTTTGATGTGACTAACAAATCATGCCAATCATTTACAGTGCCGTTTATATAGTCTGATAATCCAACTTCTGGTTTGTCAACATACGCAGAGAGGTTACGGCGTCTCAGGTCAAGGTCAATGGCTAATGTCTTCTTTTTCTTCAAAGACATACACAGTGCGAGGTTGTAGGAGATAAAGGTCTTACCTGAGCCTGGATTTGCCGATGTCGTCATTATAACATTCTTGGCCTTGTCTTGACCGATAATGAATTCTACATTTGTACGTAGAACTCGGAATGCCTCATTAATTACATTACGTGAACCATGTTTTACAACGACACGCTCTCCTTTATGTAACTTGTCTTTTCTTCTGTGATGAACATGTTTGCCGGTGATCTTGCCTTTGAATTTCTCAAGTCTATATTTTGTGTCTTCCCAGAATTCGCGCAATACGCCTTCGGTTGTCTCATCTGGGAATTCTATTTGAGGCAGCTCTCCGACAAACGGAACGGATAGTTTCTCTACGTCTTTACGTCCGCGTACTTTTGAGTTAAGCCATTCGCGCAGTATGATAAGAGCTAAAGGTAATCCTAAACCTATAGCTAATGCTATCTTTTTGATTTTGTCGTCATCAGGGAAAGACTGTCTGTTTGAACCTCCAGCAGGTTGCAGTACTCGAGTGTTATATGCAGCAAAAGCTTGGTTCATCTGATTCTGCTCTCGTGTCTGCAATAGGAATGTGTAAAGTTGCTCCTTTATCTTACGACGACGTTCTATGTCAACATATTGTTTCTGTTTTCCTGGTGTGGCTGCAATCTTGGCATTGTTCTTCTCGTCGTTGATATGCAGCATTTTTATCTGCGTATTTATTGTTGCCACATGGTTGTCTATTGTTACCAACATACCATGTTGCAGCACTCCGAGTTGTCTGTCAATATCATTAATGAGCGGATTACTCTCTGTTGAGGCTGATATGATATTTGTGCGCTGCATAACGAGAGAGTTGTACTGTCCCACTTGTCCGGACAGTGTACCACTGTTTATGCCTGTAGGCAGTGCCAAAGGCTGGTTACGATCCTTAATGGCGGATATATAGCCACGATAGTATTTTACCATCGCCAATTCGTTCTCATATTCCTCACCCTTGTTCTCATATTCCAGAGCACGGCCCATATATCGTGCTCCCTCAGAACCGGAATTGAGAGTGTGGTTTGATATCTGATAGTCACTCAACTCTGTCTCTACATCTCCTAATTCCTGCTCAATGGCGGTAAGACGCTCGTTGATAAACTTATTTGTGGCTACGATAACCTCGTTGCGGTTCTCTATCCACTGCTCGTTATAGACTGCTATAAGAGTATTCAGCACATCGTCGGCGCGCTCTATGTTGACATCTGTAAGTGATATGTCAATGACGGAAGACTCTGATACGGAGTTGTTGACACCCAGTTTTCCGATAAACTTTGCAGCGGCATCACTTTTGGAAATTTTTGTGACAGTTATGATATCTGCAGTGCGTGAAGAGAATGCAGGTGTCTTTACAATTTTTATTATGCCGAAAGGCGTTTTTACGGCTTTGTCGTATGGTGCCTTCAGATATTTCTCTTTGCCATCATAGTTGAATTCAATCTTGACGTTATTGTCATCTTTCGTATTGAGAGTGAAGGTTGCATATCCGTCATAGTACCCTTCATCCTCTATAGTTACAGGCAAACTGGTACCGTACAGAGTCGTGTGTCTGAGTCTTCCGCGTATTTGGTATTCATATTCAAGGTGTAGCCTTTCAACAACTTTATTCATCAGTCCTGGTTTCTTCAGGGTGATCATCTCGTTGTAAAGTGTTGTACTTGCGTTACGCCTGCCGTAACGTGTACGTGAGAATATATCATTGAGCGCTTGGTTGTTTGCATCCTCTTTAACGACTATGGATGTACTGCGTGTATATACGGGAGGTGTCATGCGGAGGTATATTAATGCTGCTCCCCATGTTACAGAAAGACATATAGCGAACCAGAACCAATTACTGATGCATAGTCCTATAATATCCATAATATTAAGGAATGAGCCACTATCTTCTGATTGCTTGTTCTTCAGCTTGTTCTGTTTAGTATTAGGTGTTGCCATGTGTCCTTGTTTTATTTGTTTTCAGGCTTATTTTCTTAATCGGTCTATGAGGGACCAGATAGACAATCCTCCCACTCCGACTATGCCAGTCCAGAATCCCCAGGTGTGGAACATGTTACCCAAGTTCGTTGTACTACGTTTCGTCTTGTTGTTAGGCTCTATGTAAACGATATCGTTCTGGTGCAGATAATAAGCTGGTGATTCATATACGTTTTTCATCTTGGTGACATCCAGCTCATATTGGCTTATAATACCGTCTTCCTCGCGTATAACGAGAATGTTTGTACGTATCGCGTTCAGATTTATATCACCTATCAGAGCCATAAACTCAAAGAAGGTAAGTTTGTCCTTATCTATATTTATGCGTCTGCCACCGTTCTGTCCTAACAAAGTGATGTAAAGACCAGTATAGTCCACTCGTATCATTGCGTCATCTACGAGTCGTGACTCGCGAAGCAGATTAGTGAGGCTGTCTTTCAGTTCTTTACGGTCCAACCCTGCAACGTGCATTTCGCCCAAGACAGGAAAATCGATATTGCCATTGTCGTCAATCAGATACTGACCGCCACCCATGTTGAATTGCTGTGACAGTGTGCTGTTACGTGAACTTACATTGATACTGATTTTGTCACCAGGCCTTAGCTTGAAAGGTATAGATGTGACATTAAACATCGTATCCATCAAGGCTTGGGTACCTGGTCGCTTATCTTGGAAATAAGCCACGTCTTTTGGAGTACATGCTGTCAATGATATGATATAGAATATAAAAAATATATTCAGTATTGACAATAGAGGGTATCTTCGCATTTTTGCCATTTTGTATCGCAAGATTATATACAATAATGTGTGGAAACAAAACACACTTTCCTCAAAGAGAACACATCTCTTTGAGTCATTGTGTGTTATGATATTTTCTATGTGCACTTGGGAAAAATGCACATATCTATATTTCCTTTCCCTTTTTCTTTGTTAGCAAGTGATAAATATATCCGCTGACTCCTGCTATAAGTATAATGTAAATAGGGTTCACTCCACATAGCCATATTAAAATGGCGGTAGCGACAGGTATCCAACAGTTAGTCCATCCTATCTGTGCTTTACGCGCCATGTTAAATGTCGGTACTGCCATAAGTGCCACTACTGCAGGACGTATTCCTGCAAACATGGCTGCTACCCAAGGGATGTGCTGAAAGTTCTGAAAGAACATAGCTATTGCCAGTATTATCAGCAGAGAGGGTAGGGCGGTTCCTAATGTGGTACATAATGCTCCACTAATGCCGCGCAGTCTGTAACCTATGAATGTCGCTATGTTGATTGCAAACACTCCAGGACAAGTCTGTGCTACGGCTATGAGGTCAAGAAACAACTGCTTATCTATCCACTTGCGTTTTTCCACTACTTCCGCCTCTATCAGAGGTATCATGGCATAGCCACCGCCAAGGGTGAAGATACCAATACGGAAGAAAGTGGAAAACAACTCAAAATACATATCTTGCCTTTCGTGATACGATATGAGTCTTTAGGAGTTGAGGTTGCTCTCAATCCATTTGCGGGCATTTACGAATGCCTCGTGCCATGGTGTTACCTGGTCGGTCAGACGGCGCTCTTCTGGATAGTAACCACACTGCCAAGGGAACTGTGTACGCTCAGGGTGTGGCATGATGGCCAAGTGACGACCGTCCTTGCTTGCAAGGGCTGCTACGTTGTATGCAGAACCGTTAGGGTTGGCTGGATACTCCGTATGGTTGTACTTAGCTACTATGTTGTATTCACCCTCTGCCAGTGGCAGGTTAAACTTACCTTCTCCATGTGCTACCCAGCAACCTATCTTCTCGCCTGAGAGAGAACCGAACATTACAGAGTCGTTCTGAGGTATCTGCAGGGTTACGAAGGTTGACTCGAACTTATGTGAGTCGTTGTGAAGCATCTGAGCATAGTCACGGGCATCGCTTACGGCGTGGTCATTGTTAAGCAATCCGAGCTCTACCATGAGCTGGCAGCCGTTGCAGACACCAAGTGAGAGGGTGTCCTTACGAGCATAGAACTTATCAAGTGCCTCCTTAGCCTTAGGGTTGTAGAGGAAGGCACCTGCCCATCCCTTAGCAGAACCGAGCACGTCAGAGTTAGAGAAACCACCACAGAATGCTACGAGGTTAACCTCCTCCAATGTCTCGCGGCCAGTGATAAGGTCGGTCATGGTGACGTCCTTAACGTCGAAGCCTGCCATATAGAAAGAGTATGCCATCTCGCGCTCAGAGTTAGTACCCTTCTCACGGATGATAGCAGCTACCGGGCGCTTGCCTTCAGAACGTGGTGTAGCCTTCAGGGCTTCACCCTTCACAGACCACTCTACAGGTATGTTCTTGTAGTTTACGAAACGCTCTGCAGCCTTGCCGTTGAAGCTCTGACGACGGTCGAGCAGGTAAGAAGTGCTGTACCATACGTCACGGAGTTCGTTGATGTCAAACTCGAATGTCATCTCACGGTCAGCCAGCTTACCGTTAGGTACAGAAGCGTTGCTTACAGTCTTGGTGATGACAATCTTGCGGTCTGCCATGCTGAAGTCTGGATTACCGATCTTAGCGTAGCCCACGCCTGCATCCTCGAGAATCTTCTTCACGCGGCTTGCGTCAGTCTCGTTAACCTGTATGATGATGCCAGGGTTCTCAGCGAAGAGCACCTTGACGATGTCGCCATCTTGTATTTTGTCAAGGTTCAGCGTCATGCCGCCCTTTGTATTAGCGAAGCACATCTCAAGCAGTGTCGTTATCATACCGCCTGCACTGATATCGTGACCGGCAAGTACCAATCCCTCGCTTACGAGCTGCTGTATAGCCATGAAGGCGTCGCGGAAGTATTCTGCGTTCTTTACGGTTGGAACGTCAGAGCCGACCTTGCCCATAGACTGAGCGAAGGCAGAACCGCCAAGCTGCAGCTGATCGAATGAGAAGTCTATGTAGTACAGACGTGAAGCTTTCACCTCTTTTAATACAGGAGAAACCACCTTCTTAATGTCGCTCACCTCACCACCAGCACTGACGATTACAGTACCTGGGGCGATAATCTTCTTGCCGTCAGGGTATTTCTGTGTCATGCTGAGAGAGTCCTTACCTGTTGGTACGTTAATCTGCAACTCGCAGCAGAAATCAGAGAGTGCCTTCACTGCCTTATACAGACGAGCGTCCTCACCCTTCTGTGCGCGGCAAGGCCACATCCAGTTTGCTGAGAGTGATATAGAGTCCATACCGTCAGCCATAGGAGCCCATACAAGGTTTGTCAGAGCCTCTGCTACAGAGAGCACAGAACCAGCCTCTGGGTTTGCCAATGCAGCCTGTGGCGCATGGCCTATAGATGTAGCGATACCCTTTGTTCCAGTGTAGTCGAGAGCTACGGCACCACAGTCTGAGAGTGGCAACTGCAGTTCGCCCTGGCACTGCTGGCGTGCCACACGGCCTGTCACCGAACGGTCAACCTTGTTTGTGAGCCAATCCTTACATGCCACCGCCTCAAGCTGAAGCACGTTCTTCAGGTAATCTGTCAGCTTGGCATTAAGAGTAGAACCCTCGCTGATGCCTGATTGGTCGTATGTTACCACGTCGTACTTGCGTTCTACGGTGCTATCCTCCATTATGGTCTTTGGAGAAGAACCGAACATCTGTTCCACTGCGAGGTCGAACGGACGTACGCCGTCAGCCTGCTCAAAAGCAAAGCGATGGTCGCCGGTGGTCTCACCAACGGTGTACATAGGAGCACGCTCACGGTCTGCTATCTTCTGCACATGCTCTATGGCACTCTCATCAATGAGCAGTCCCATACGCTCCTGTGACTCGTTTGCTATAATCTCTTTTGCAGACAGAGTCTTGTCGCCGATAGGCAGTTTGTCCATCTTTATCAATCCACCACATTCTTCTACGAGCTCAGATAAGCAGTTTACGTGACCTGCGCTGCCGTGGTCGTGTATAGATACTATCGGGTTGTTGTCCTCCTCACCAAGGGCGCGGATTACGTTGTATGCACGCTTCTGCATCTCCGGGTTGGCACGCTGAACAGCGTTGAGCTCAATGCCACTTGAGTAGCGTCCTGTCTCTACGGATGATACAGAACCGCCACCCAGTCCGATGCGGTAGTTCTCACCACCCATTACGACAATCTTGTTGCCAGCCTGTGGCTCACCTTTGAGACAGTCGCGCTCGATACCGTAACCTACACCACCGGCAAGCATGATAACCTTGTCGTAGGCATACTGCTCTTCCTTCTCCTGGTGCTCGAATGTGAGTACAGAACCACAGATAAGTGGCTGGCCGAACTTGTTACCGAAGTCACTGGCACCGTTAGATGCCTTGATGAGAATCTGCTCAGGAGTCTGATACAACCACTTACGTACTGGCATAATCTTCTCCCAGCCGTGGCTGGTACTCTCCTTGCGAGGATATGATGTCATATATACGGCTGTACCAGCTATTGGCCATGAACCTACACCACCGCCCATACGGTCACGAATCTCACCACCTGTACCAGTAGCGGCACCGTTGAATGGCTCTACGGTAGTAGGGAAGTTGTGAGTCTCTGCCTTCAGTGAGATAACAGACTTAACCTTCTTGATTTTGTACAAATCAGGATTTGCGTGGTCCGTAGGTGAGAACTGCTCTATCTCCGGACCTTCAGAGAAAGCCACATTGTCCTTATATGCAGACAGAATCTTGTTAGGGTTCTCCTGAGTGGTCTTCTTAATCATCTGGAAGAGTGAAGACTCCTTCTCCTCACCGTCGATGATGAATGTACCACCGAATATCTTGTGGCGGCAGTGCTCTGAGTTGATCTGTGCAAAACCGAACACCTCAGAATCAGTAAGCGGACGACCGAGCTGCTTCTCCACCTTGTGAAGGTACTCTATCTCCTCGGCAGACAGTGCAAGACCTTCCTGCTCATTGTATTCCTCAAGGTTCTCAATGTGCTTAATGGCCTCAGGCTTGATATCAACGGTAAAGATGTTCTGGTCAAGTCCGTCATAGAGACGCTGCAACATTGGGTCTGCTCCCTCCACGTCGTCGATGGTAGGAGCGTCGTTGGTCTTGAGTTTGGAAGCATCAACAGGGAAATACTCCTCTATTCGGCTGATGCCCTTTATAGCCATGTTCTGGGTTATCTCCACGGCATTGGTACTCCACGGGGTAATCATCTCGCGGCGTGGGCCTACATAGTAGCCGTCAATTTTCTGTGTGTCAACTAATGTGGCGTTGCCGTAAAGCCAACATAATTCGTTAATCTCTTGCTCACTGAGGTTATTGTTGATGTCAGTGGCAATAATATTTTCTGATTGGGTCTTAAAGAAAAGTATCATTTTTTTATGCGCTTTTGCTTGCAAAGGTAATATTTTTTTCAATATATAACAAATAAATATGATGTTTTTTTGTACCTTTGTGGTTTAATTGCATTTTTGCAGTAACAAACGATAATATCGTCATCAGAATTAATTGGTTTAAGGTAATATGAAAGTTAGCATACACACCTTAAATAATGTTTTTTGACGAAATCATTCTTTAATTCAAAAAGTTTTAGTAACTTTGCACTCGCAAAATCGCAAAAGCGAGCATGAGCCAGCTTTGCTGACACTCATTTCTTGCTTCGTGCGATACATTGCACTCGCAAAAAATCATATATATAATATAAGATGCAGGATATCAGAAACATCGCCATCATCGCACACGTTGACCACGGTAAGACAACATTGGTTGACAAGATGATGCTTGCAGGTAAACTTTTCCGTGAAGGACAGAACAATTCCGACCAGGTGCTTGACGCTAATGACCTTGAGCGTGAGCGTGGTATAACAATTCTTTCCAAGAATGTGTCAATTAACTGGAAAGGAACGAAAATCAACATTATAGATACTCCGGGACACTCCGACTTCGGTGGTGAGGTGGAGCGTGTGCTTAACATGGCAGACGGTTGCATATTGCTCGTTGATGCCTTTGAGGGACCTATGCCTCAGACCCGTTTCGTGTTGCAGAAGGCTCTGCAGATAGGTCTGAAGCCTATCGTCGTGGTAAACAAGGTGGACAAGCCTAACTGCCGTCCTGAGGAAGTTTATGAGATGGTGTTTGATCTGATGTTTGCTCTTGATGCCACAGAGGAACAGCTCGACTTCCCTGTTGTCTATGGCTCTGCTAAGAACGGATGGATGTCAGAGGATTATAATAAACCTACGGACAATATTGAGTATCTGCTTGACAAGATTGTAGAGGTGATACCTGCGCCAGAGGTGCTGGAGGGTACTCCGCAGATGCTCATCACTTCACTTGACTATTCAAGCTATACCGGTCGTATAGCTGTGGGACGCGTACATCGTGGCACACTGCAGGAAGGACAGAATGTGACCATCGCACACCGTGATGGATCCATGGAGAAGACAAAGATAAAAGAGGTTCATACATTTGACGGCATGGGACACGCTAAGGTGTCAGAGGTGCAGAGCGGTGATATATGTGCCATCATCGGACTGGAGAGGTTTGAGATTGGTGATACCATCTGTGACTTCGAGAATCCAGAGCCGTTGCCGCCTATAGCCATTGACGAGCCTACCATGTCAATGCTCTTTACTATTAATGACTCACCATTCTTCGGCAAGGAGGGTAAGTTCGTGACATCACGTCATGTCAACGACCGACTGCAGAAGGAGCTGGAGAAGAACCTCGCGCTGCGTGTAGAGCCTTTCGAGGATTCTACGGATAAGTGGATTGTCAGCGGTCGTGGTGTGCTTCATCTGTCTGTGCTCATAGAGACCATGCGACGTGAGGGCTATGAGTTGCAGGTAGGTCAGCCACAGGTAATCTACAAGGAGATAGACGGTCAGAAGTGTGAGCCTATTGAGGAACTGACAATCAACGTGCCTGAGGAGTTCTCAAGCAAGATGATTGACATGGTGACACGCCGTAAGGGTGAGATGACATCCATGGAGGCTCAGGGAGAGCGTGTTAATATAGAGTTTGACATTCCTTCTCGTGGTATCATCGGTTTGCGTACCAATGTGCTTACAGCCAGTCAGGGTGAGGCCATCATGGCTCACCGTTTCAAGGAGTATCAGCCATATAAGGGTGAGATAACACGCCGTGTCAACGGCTCTATGATAGCTCTTGAGACAGGAAACGCCTATGCCTACGCTATAGATAAGCTTCAGGATAGGGGTAAGTTCTTCATTGACCCGGGTGACGATGTATATATCGGACAGGTGGTTGGTGAGCACGTTCACGACAATGACCTCGTGATAAATGTATGTAAGGCTAAGCAGCTGACTAACGTCCGTGCTTCTGGTTCTGACGAGAAGGCGCGTATCATACCAAAGACAGTGCTGTCTCTTGAGGAGTGTCTGGAGTATATCAAGGAGGACGAGCTGGTGGAGGTAACACCTAAGTCCATGCGAATGCGTAAGATTATCCTTGACCACATGGAGCGTAAGCGCGCCGGAAGATAAGTATGCTTTACGCCGTACTCTTCTATACATTCTTTATGACGGGCCTCTTCGGTTTCGGAGGGGGATATGGTATGCTGTCGCTCATACAGCATGATGTGGTGAAGGTACATCACTGGCTGTCATCTGCTGAGTTTACCGATATAGTGGCTATCTCACAGATGACGCCGGGGCCTATAGGCATAAACAGTGCCACATATTGTGGTTATAAGGCTGTGAATAATGCCATGGGCAGTATGCTGTGTGGAGTGGGTGGCAGTCTTTTGGCTACGTTTGCTCTTGTGTTGCCTTCGTTTGTCTTGATGATTATTATCAGCAAGATGTTCTTGAAGCACATGAAGTCATCTGTTGTGCAGGATGTGTTTAAGTGTCTGCGCCCTGCGGTTGTCGGTCTGCTTGCCGCTGCAACACTGATGCTGTGTAACGAAGAGAATTTCAGTTCGCCGCAGGAGTCTCCATATCGCTTCGGCATATCGGTGGCGATATTCGCTGTGACATTCCTTGGTGTTAAGACTATGCACATCAACCCTATTAAGATGATAGGATGCGCAGCCTTGGCTGGACTTATATTATTTTAATTTTCACTGTTATGGGAAGAAACAAATACTCTCAGGACGAGATAGGCAAGATTGCGAAGCTGCTTCGTATGAAGTGCAAAGGCAACAGGCTCAAACAAAAAGAGATACGCCATGAGCTGCGTACGGAGTTTGAGTTCAATATATCCGACTTCAATGAGCCGGGCAAACCTTTTGGTCCCGATGAGTTGTATGCAGCCATAGACCGTCGTGCGATACAGATACTTGACGATGCTACCATAGCCGATATGAAAGCCAAGCGAGAGCGTGACCGTCAGCGTGACGAGGAAGCGCGTCGCGCGGAGGCTATAGCCAAGGGCGAACCAGTGGACGACGCCTCTGACTGGAAGAAAGCCCTTGAGGAGTGGAACAATTCAGTTCACAGTTCATAACGACCGCTGATTACTCAGATTTGACAGAATAGAAGGCAACAATGGGTTAAGACGAGTTAATCCGTTGTTGCCTTCAGTATTAATATGTGGTCGTTAAGAACTGTTTAGTCGTTCTCAAACATACCCTTGAACCATTTCAGCTCATTGTAAGTCTGATTGATGTCCTCGCGGGTTATGTCAAATGTGCGGTCAACCTTGCGTGGTTTGTCTTTAAGAGAGTGAGAGAAAAGCCAGTCATACGTCTTTTGTAGGTAGAAGCACCTGGCATATACACCGTGTGAGCCTCCCTGCATCCAGTCGTAACGCAGCAATTTGTCCAGTCCCTTGCTTTGCAGATAGCTCACAACCTGTTTTGAGCAGTTTATGCCCACCGCGCGGTCTGCTGTGCCATGCATTATCCACAGACAGGTCTTGCCCAGTCCGTCAGGTTGTTTTGACGAACAACCGCCGCAGAAAGCAATAGCTGCGGCAATCTTCTCCGGGTAGGCATTGACAAAGTCCATTGTGCCGTATCCCCCAAGACTCATTCCTAACACATATACTCGGGTAGTGTCAATGGCGAAGTTTTCCTTAGCCCATTCCAGCAGGGCATTCAGTTTCTTAGGGTTCCATGCTCCTTGTGTCTGTGGTGCTATCACAATGGCGGGAACAATCTTGCCCTTGGCTATTGCGTCAATTGTGCCATAGCGTCGCACCTTCTTGAGGTCATATCCACAGCATGATGCTCCGTGCAGGTAGAATACGAGTGGCACTGGGTGTATGGTAGGATTGTAGTCTGCTGGTGTATAGAGCCAGAAGTTATAGTTGTCTGCCAGTACCTTATATTTTGCAGTTATTGTTCCTCGTTTCAGTTTCTCTTGTGCATTTATATTTGTTGACACAGAGAACAAAAAGATTAGTATATATAGTAAATTCCTCATCATCTTGCAAAGATACATAAAATTTTCGAATTCCTTATGTTGTATATTGTTAAAAAAGATAAGAAAAGTAAGTGTTGTATGTTCTTTTCTTTGCCATTGACAATTCTTTTGCTAACTTTATAAGAATTCTCAGCTTTTCTTTGTATAAAGGCAGTCTGGGGGATTGAGGAAAAACTGGGTTACGAATTTACTGATTTTTATGCGGATTATTCTTATGTTTCGATTTCTTTTGCTACCTTTGCACACATAATTCATAACAGATATATTATCTATGGCAAAGATTAATGTCCAGAATACGGAGATAACCATCGTTTCGCACAATGACGATGACTACATTTCACTGACCGATATGGCTCGTAGCCAGTTGCAAGAGCACATCATCTTCCGTTGGCTCAGTCTAAAAAGTACGATTGAGTACCTTGGTGAATGGGAAATGCTCTACAATCCCAATTTTAATTGTACCGAATTCGGTACATTTAGAAATATGGCGGGCAGCAACAACTTCGTTCTATCAGTCAAAACATGGATAGAAAAGACTGGAGCCATTGGTATTTTCTCCAAGGCAGGACGCTATGGTGGCACTTATGCCCATCGCGATATCGCCTACCACTTTGGCATGTGGATAAGTCCTAAATTCCAACTGCTATTGGTTAAGGAATATCAACGACTGAAAGCCGAGGAGCAAAAGATGTTGGGTTGGACAGCAAAAAGAGAGCTTTCCAAACTCAACTACCATATACATACCGATGCAATCAAGAGTCATCTAATACCTGAAAAAATCACCTCAGCACAGGCCAGTATCATATATGCCGAAGAGGCTGATGTACTAAATGTAGCTATGTTTGGAATGACTGCCAAGCAATGGCGCGAGGCAAATCCTAACCTCAAAGGCAACATCCGAGATTATGCGACTATCAATGAATTGATATGCCTGTCAAATATGGAGAACATTAATGCCGTACTCATCAACGATGGGGTTCCGCAGAGTGAAAGATTATTGAAACTCAATCAGATAGCTATCCAGCAAATAGCAATATTAAATGGAAATAATTATGGACTTTTACTAAAATAAAGGAATCTTTTTCGATTGTCGTTTCAAATAAACAAAAGAAGAAGTCAAAAAAAGTAGCCACCATGCGCTATATCATATAGGGCTATATTTAATTAGACAAAAGCAGAGAAAAGTATTCTAAGGATTCAAGGACTTAAGGAATTCAAACTACAGAAGAAGCAAAAAACAACTATCCTAAAATCCCTAAATCCGTAGAGCGAACGAACTACATAGAATAGGACATTTTTGTCATTGCTTGATTAAAATCATGTCAACGAAAAAACGCAAACTAAGAGAGAATGAGGGGTAAAAAACGGAAAAAGGGTGCGGAAAAATGACTTTCCGCACCCTTTTTTTCGTGAAAGCTATCACTTTACAGTGAGAAAGCATAGCTTTTACTATATCATTCGATAGCTTTCACACCCTAAAAGCATAGCTTTTACAGGGCAAAAACTACCGTTTTTTTATGCTTTTCCAGAACCTACTGCTGATTATCAGACAGTTACAACCCTCCGTAGATTTCGCTGTACGCGACCAGCAGGAAATTATTTTGAAATATCGCACGCATGAGGCGTTAACGGAAAGCCCCGAATAGGACATTTTAGTGATTTGGGGTTTCTACATAGCATCCGCGTTGCTTACAGAAATCGATAAGAGAACCGAATACCTTGTCCTGATTCAGTAAGGAGGCATTGCCCACAATTATCTCCTTCTTTTTCGCACGTGTCAGCGCCACGTTGAGACGTCTGTCTATGATGTCGCCGTCCTCCTTGAAAGTGCTTGAGGTGAGGAAACGCAGCTGGTAGGGGTATTGCACAGTGAAACCGTAGATGATGACGTCGCGTTGTGAACCCTGGTAACGCTCCACTGTGTCAATGGTGATATTGTTCAGTTCGGGTATGTCGTAGCGGCTTATGGCCTCGCGTATGGCTGTTATCTGGTTGCGGTAAGGCACGATTACTCCTATGGTGTCATTAGCGCGGAAAGCATCTCCGCTATTGTCGTACACCTCCTTCACGTACTGCGCTATCACTACTGCCTCGTCGGCATTTACCTTGTCCGACGATGTGTGCGTGGGCTTGTTTACTGATATGAACAATAATCTTTCCTTTATGGCATCCAACTGATGTGGCAGTCCTACGATGCCGAGATTTCCGTTATAAAATGATATGTTGGGGAACTCCGCAATCTCAGGGTGCATACGCCCCTGCCTGCACAGCATATAGGAGTGTTCGCTATAGCGTCTCAGCAGACGCTCAAAGAGGGAGTTGCGGCAGTTGGTCAGCCCGATGTCAAGCAACAGCGGATTGTCCACCCGCGAGTTCTCCTCTGATTGTCCCACGACGGCAGGCAGCTGCTTGTGGTCGCCTATCAATACAAACTTCTTTATGGAGACGACACCTGGGGATGATGTGGCGGCGAGCAGTCCGATGATGTTCGGCTCCAGTATCTGTGATGCCTCATCGATAATGGCGAGGTCAAAGGTCTTCAGGCTGAAGAGGTCTGTGGAACAACTGTTGATGGCTGTGGTGGTGCCAACGAATATCTTTGCTGACTGTATCAGTGACTTTATCTCTGTGATGTTACGACAATCCTTACTCCTGTTTTCCAAGAGGAAGGGCAGGTATGTCTCATCGCATGACAAGGCGCTGCCTATCCTTATGAAAGAGTCGCAACCGTCAAGGCATAGCTTGCTGCATATCTCGTCAACGGCACGGTTTGTATATGCCATAAGCAGCACGGAGTGGCCCTCCGTCAGTGCCTCGCGGAGTATGTTCATCAGTCCGAAGGAAGTCTTGCCCGTGCCAGGAGGACCTATGACGAGAAACATATCTTTGGCTTGCTTGGCACGCAATACGAGTTCATTGAAGTCTCCGTAATCGCCGTTGAGTTGCGAAGACGTGTCGGTAAGGGGTTGGCGGGTGCCGAGTATCAGCTTGCGGCGCTCCTCGGGGGCGGTAAGGAACTTGTGAAGCGCACGGTACTGTGCGGTCTGTGATGACTCGTAGAGGTCGTGCTCCACCGCCCATCTCCATCCATTACGCTCATGGAAAATCTCTTCATCCGTCTGGGGCGATTTGAGGACCAGTGTCACATAGACATCGTTGTCGGTGAGCATAAGAGTGTGAATGGTGCATCTGTGGACTATGGCACGCCTTATGTCAGGCTCGGCATTGACGGGATAGGCATAGAGCGTTACGATGTCTCCCTTGCGGAAGTTGGCACTGTTCATTCCCTCGGTGTCATCGGCGCGAAGGGTAAGGGCGGCGACCTGTCCGTTCTCTTTCTTTATCTCGGTGATGAGCAGGGAATATAGTATGGAGCCAGCCAACAGTTTGTCGGCAAGGGTGTCATGCCATTTTGCGGAGAAACCGGAGTTTTCCTTCGTGTTGTTTCCCATCTTTGCCATGACGTGCTCTGTAGCAGCAAACTGAGTCATACGCAGGAAGTAAGCCTTCTCAAGCGGTGAGGCGGTATGGATAGGCGACAGTATCTCCTCTATCTGCGGACGTATATACTGTGTCCAAAAGCGGTCGTTGGTGACTTTGCGCTTTATACTCTCGGGAGTGAGCTTCAGCAGTATGTCTGCGCCTCCCTTGGTGTATGACAACAGGCACCATGCCAGCTGGTTACGTATCATCAGTGCCTGACGGGTAAGCAGAGGAGCCGGACCGAGTTTTACCAATCCATGGCGGTACTTAGAGTATAAGAGGAAAGCATTGATATGGCTGTTGGGTATGTCGTGTCCGTCTATCTTGTAACCATAATGCAGCAGGGCCATGTAAAGCAACATCTGCACATAGTGCTTCTCCTGATAAACGGGAATGTCAGGGTCGCGCATGGGAAATCCACCCTTGCCCGATTTCTGCTCTATGAGTACGCGGAAGTCTTTTTGTAACATATCCATACGTCCCTGCAAGCCCAGCGTCTCGCAGAAGAATGATGGCTCTATCAGTGACAGCGAGGACTGGAAATGGCCCACCTCTTGCTTCAGCGTCTCGCTGACGGCAGTGTGTATGTTGTCACGCTGCTGTTTGGCAAGGGCATGGAAAGACTCGTCAATGTCGGTGGCGGCAGCCATTGACAGTGCGTTGCGGTGGAAGAAGTCGGTGACGCTCTCTGCATAGCTGCGCTTGCGCCCGTGTAACTCTTCGTCAAGGAACTGCGAGGCGAGGTTACCCAGGTGTATGGCACGGGTGGAGGGCGTGGTGCGCAGGTTGTTGAGCAATGCTATGTATGGCGTGTCGGCATAACTCTCAAAACAGCTTGCCACTGTGGATATGTCTATGAGGTAGTCGGGGTACAGTATGATGAGCTCAGGTACCAGCACCTTGCCGTCGCTGCGCTCTTCTGTATGCGGTCTGACAAGGTTTATCTCGCAACCTTTGTCAAGCAGTTTCAAGATATACTCCCAGCCCTCGGGTACCACGGCGGTGGCGGCACCGGCCTCGTCGGTATCGCCCTTTATGGTGCTTTCGTCCCACTCCTGTACCACCATCCTGATGCAGTCGCTTACGCTGTGGTGATGTTCCTCGCTCTTGTGGCGCTTGGGAAAGAGAACGGTCAGTTCACCGGGGATATCTACTTTGTATATAATACTGATAAACTTAGTGATAGCCTCAAGGTCTGTCTTGTAGTACTTTCTCAGCATTCCGGCGTCGGCCGTGCCTATGCCTTTTATGCGATGGCGCAGTGAATTGACAGCGCGTGACAGTGACGCATTGACATTATACTCATGGCACAGGAAGTCAATCTTCGCAAACAGACCACCAAAACGCAGACGGCTGTTGGCAAGCCGTTCCTCTATGCTGCGACGTAATACGATATTAAACAGTTTGTAGCATTGTCTCGCGTCTTTCTCAGCGTAGCCGGCGGCCTCAAGCAATATATTGAAAAAATCAGTGTACATTATTACAAAGTTACGAAAAACAGAGCGAAGAGCCAAAATTTTTTATTAACTTTGTGGGGAATAAAAAGATGTTTGCTATGAACAGAGTAATCATGACCTTGTGTGGCATGCTGTGTTATGTGTATGCAGCCGCGGCGGTGAGTTTTATGTATGACGGCAAGAAGATGACCACGTCGCCATCATGCCTGTATGTCAATGATAAGAAAAAGACGGCTGAGGCTGACTGGCGCTTCTCGCACGTGGCGGAGGCACTGAGGTATGCGGAGAGAAATGGCGTGAAGGATGGTGTCACGTATATATATGTGGAGCCATCAGTGTACTGGATGGATAACCCTGATGACCCGGAGGTCAGACGTCCGAAGAAGGGCAGCGTGCCTTATGCCATGGAGTTGGAGCTGAGTAACCTGTGTATAATAGGACTGGGAGAGAGTCCGGAGGATGTGGTGTTTGCTGTAAACCGCGGACAGACGCAGGGGGCTGACGGTAACTATACCATGTTTCATATAAAAGGCGACAATGTGTCGGCACGTAATGTGACGTTTGGCAATTACTGTAATGTGGATCTGGTATATAAGCGTGACAACAGCAAGAACAGACAACGGCGCAAGCAGGCCATAGTACAGGCACAGATAGGTATCTGTGAAGGCGATAACTATCGCTTTGACAACTGCCGTTTCATATCGCGCCTTAACCTCTGCCCGTTTGTGGGTGTGCCGCATACGGATTATGAGAACTGCTATTTTGAGTGTACTGACGATGCGCTCAGTGGTACAGGTACATATAAGAAGTGCAGGTTTACCTTCTTCTCAAGTAAGCCGTTCTATACCACAGATAAAAGCATAGGGGCAAGGTTCATTGACTGTGACATATATACTAAAACCCACGGTACGCAATATCTTACCAAGGTGAGCGGACCGGTGACGATGGAGCGTTGTCGTTGGACCAGCGATGACCCAGAGCTGAGGATAGAATGGGACAAGCGTCCTGATCCGCGATATTTGTGTATGATGACCGATTGTACGCTTAACGGTAAGCCACTCATGGTGCCTACGCCCACAGAACCGCTGCCGCTGACTTTGCCGCCGTTCTATGTGCGTCAGACGGATGTTGTTCCTGGTCAGTGGACTGCCGATTGCTATAAGCCAAAGGATACGGAGGAATATCCGTGGACAGCAGATAACTCTAAGTCTGCGTGGGGATATGCCGAGGGCATGGACGGAGCCGAGGGCGAGTGGGGACTGGTGCAGTTGCAGAAAGGTGCAAGGCTGATGTACACACCGCGTGAGAGTGAGGTGAGGACAGACCAGCACTGCATCGTTACGCTGTGTCCGTGTAAAGGGGCAGGGCAGGGATTCGGCTCGGCCACAGGACAGTATCTTGACATCTGTATAAAGTTTGATACACATACCCTTACCGGATATGGCATAAGGTTCATACGCACCCCAGAGTATGACCACGCGGTGGAGGTGTATTTGGTGGAGTATAATAACGGAGAGATAAAGCGGATAAGTGAGCCTGAACGGTGTGACTTGTTTAAGAGTGAGTGTGGTGTGGAGCTGTCGGCTGTTGGTGATATTCTGACGGTCAACATAAAGCATAACGCTGAGACGCAGACATTGAAGGCGCAGATGACACGTGTATTGCCGTTCTCTGGTTTCCACCTGCAACATACAGGCAGCACGGGAGCTTCTGCTACGGTAATAAAGAGTATTTCATTAAGATAAGAAATAAAGGTATGATAGACTATAACAGCATAATTGATTTCTTTTACAAAGAAGGAGAGAACCCAGAGTTACGTAACATCTTGTTGAAGCATAGCCGCTGTGTGGCAGACCTGGCGCTGAAGGTATGTCAGTGTCACAGGGAACTGGGTGCAGACGAGGATTTTGTGTATAGTGCGGCAATGCTGCATGACATTGGTATTATAAAGTGTGATGCCCCAGGTATATATTGTTTCGGAAAGGAACCATATCTATGTCATGGTGTGCTGGGTGCGGAGATGCTGCGCTCTTACTCACCGTCGTTAGAGCCCTATGCCAGAGTGTGTGCGCGCCATACAGGCACAGGGCTTACCGTAGAGACCATCATAGAGCGTGGGTTGCCGTTGCCGCATCAGGACCTGGTGCCGGAGACGTTGGAGGAACAGATAATATGTTATGCAGACAAATTCTTCTCCAAGACGCATCTCGACGAACAGAAGACATACGAGCAGGCATCTGCATCTCTTGCAAAATTTGGGGAGCACGGACTGCAGGTGTTCAGTCGCTGGCACGAGATGTTTGGGGTGTAGTACAATTGTGTATATGGTTAAACGACAAAGGGGAAAATCCATACGGACTTTCCCCATTGTTACAAGTGTGCGTCTGACAGGACTCGAACCTGCACATCGTAAGACACTAGATCCTAAGTCTA
This sequence comes from uncultured Prevotellaceae bacterium, assembly GCA_945941025.1. GTDB lineage: Bacteria > Bacteroidota > Bacteroidia > Bacteroidales > Bacteroidaceae > Prevotella. The sequence goes on along the minus strand of CAMEWL010000027.1, from coordinate 101 downwards.
GCGCGTCTACCAATTTCGCCACAGACGCATTTTCTGTCGCTCATGGTCGCTTTAGCGATTTTGCGAGTGCAATGTATCGCACGAAGCAAGAAATGAGTGTC
>CAMEWL010000026.1:0-38972 GCA_945941025.1 uncultured Prevotellaceae bacterium | reverse complement strand
CAGTGTGAGAGCAAGTGTATCCACCTGAAGATGAATGAGCCTGCTGTGGCTATCGGTTACCTGGAGCGTTTCGCCGCAGACTACGAGCGTCTGTCTGGTCAGATGTCTCTGCCAGAGATAGCACCAGCCAACGGTATTAAGATTGCCGTGGTAGGTTCTGGTCCTGCCGGATTGTCATTCGCCGGAGATATGGTGAAGAAGGGCTATGACGTATATGTGTTTGAGGCGCTGCACGAGATTGGCGGTGTGCTGAAATACGGCATACCAGAGTTCCGTCTGCCTAACGCCATCGTTGACGTGGAGATAGAGAACCTGCGCAAGATGGGCGTACATTTCCAGACTGACGTAATAGTAGGTAAGACAATATCTGTTGACGACCTCGAGAAGGCTGGTTTCAAGGGTATCTTCGTAGGTTCTGGCGCAGGTCTGCCAAACTTCATGAACATACCTGGAGAGAACCTTATCAACATCATGTCATCAAACGAGTATCTTACCCGTGTGAACCTCATGGATGCTGCTAATCCAAAGACTGATACACCGATGAACCTCGGTAAGAATGTTCTCGTAGTCGGTGGCGGTAATACAGCGATGGACTCTTGCCGTACGGCAAAGCGCCTCGGTGCTAACGTCACACTCGTATATCGTCGTTCAGAGGCTGAGATGCCGGCACGTCTTGAGGAGGTTAAGCACGCAAAGGAGGAGGGCATCACATTCCTCACACTGCATAACCCGGCAGAGTACATAGGTGACGAGAATGGTGCCGTGAAGCAGGCTGTGCTTGAGGTGATGAAGCTTGGAGAGCCTGATGCGTCAGGTCGTCGCTCACCAGAGCCTACAGGCGAGAAGGTGACTATTGATGTTGACCAGGTCGTGGTAGCCGTAGGCGTGTCACCTAACCCGCTCGTTCCTCAGAGCATAGAGGGACTGGAACTCGGCCGCAAGAATACCATCGTGGTAAATGAGGGTATGCAGTCTAACCGTCCTAACATCTATGCCGGCGGCGACATCGTGCGTGGTGGCGCAACGGTAATCCTCGCTATGGGTGACGGACGCAATGCGGCTAAGAATATGCACGAGATGTTGTCAGGAAAATAAATCCAGACAAGAGAAGGTAGAATAAGGGTGGGAATTGATATAGGCCACCTGAAAAAGAAAGGAGGTAGAAGGCATAAGCCTTCTACCTCTTTCAGTTCTCTCCCCGAAACTCACCAAGTGTTACCTAATCAACCTTTAAACCTTTCAATTATTATTAACCTCAAGTATTAAGTATTATGAAAAACATTCTAATCCAGTGAAGAGCCCGTATAGACTCTTAGAACCTTCCGCCGCCGCCGAAGCCGCCACGACCTCCTCCGAAGCCTCCGCCTCCGCGGTTGCCACGGCCACCGCCGTCACCCATGCCGGGGATGTCGCCTCCGGGGCGGTCACCGCCCTCGCCGCGTCCCTGACGCATGGCTTTCCTGCCCTCCTTGCCGCCGAAGGCATTGAAACGGTATATCACGTGCAGCATGGCATAGCTGTTGATGCTGTTATAGTATGTGTCGCTGCGCTGCGTAGCACTGATGCTGCGTGAGAAACTGCTCTTCTGGTTGAGAATATCGTTGAGCTGCAGTGACACGATGAGGTTCTTCTTGCTGAGGAAACTGTGTGATGCCTGTGCGTTCCAAATGAACTCGTTAGTGTTCATTGACGCATCACTGTAACCACGGCGAGAAGACATGTGCGCGCCGGTAGATAGGCTGGTACCCCATGGAGCGGTGGCAGTGATGTCAACACCATACTGGAACTGCCATGTGTCGAGGTTCGCGTTAGGCTGCAACTTGTTGCGTGTTATGGTGTATGTCACGTTGCCGTTAGGCTCCACCTCCAGCCATGTGTTGCGGTATGACATACCCAGACGTTCTGACAGGCTGGTGGAGCGTGTGTAGTTCGTAGTTGCCTCGGCGCTCTTGTTCAGGTTCACGTAGCTTGCTTGGTTCTGGTATGACACGTTGGTCATGCTGCTTATGTTCCATACGCCGGTGGTGTCAAGAGCGGTGTTAAACATGAAGGCACTGCGTATGTTCCAATTGCCGTCAATGTTCATCGGCTTGGTGGTGCGTCCGCCTGTACTCTCGTTATATGTCGTCATGTTTGACACGCTGTTACTCGTGTTAGAGTAGTTGATGAACGCCATGATGGTGCGCATGTGCTTCTGCACGTAGTTGCTGTATCGCAGTTCGAAGCGTTGCGTAAACGATGGTTTCAACTCAGGGTTACCCATAGAGATGTTCAGTGGGTCTGAGTCATCGGTGATAGGCAGCATGTCGGTCATTGACGGCTGCGATGTGCTTCCGCGGTAGTTCAGGCGCAGTGTCTTGCGCTTGTTGAACTTGTAGCGGAAGTCAAGCGTAGGCGTGAAGTTTGTCACTGAGCGTGCCACGTCGTAGTGCTTGTTCAGATAGTCATAAATCATGTGCTGCGTCTGTGGCTGCAACATCACGCCCAGATTGAGGTTGTAGGCATTTGTCACGCGGCGCCATGTCAGTTCTATCTCGTGTGTATAGTTGTTGTATTCGGAGTAACGGCTCAGCGAGTCGCTGTAGTAGGTGTCTATAGGTGCATACGGGTCTGTGAAAGTATGGAAGTTGCGGTATGCCCATGTGCCGACGTTAGAGAAGTTCTCAAACTGGCTGTAATCATCCTTGTTGAAGAAGTCATACGTGCTGCGACTGTTGGTGCGGTGACTGTACTGATACATATAGCGCAGTTGCAGGAAAGAATACTTTGACAATCTCTCAGAGTATGTACCGGTAATAGAGAAAGTCTTGTTGTCGCCTGGTGTAAGGTTGTATCTGTTCTTGTAATAGATAGAGTCCTCGGTCGTAGGGCGGTACAACTGCACATACTGCGTAGAGAGAGCCTCGTTGTCGTTGTTGGTGCTGGAGTAACGTGCCTGCACGGTGACACTGTTGCCGCGGCTTGACAGTTTTCTTGATGCTACAGCCTGCAGGTTCAGCTTGTTGGTTGTGCCGTAGCTCAGGGAGTTGTTGTCACGGCGGTTTATCAGCAGTGAGTCGGCTACGAGTCCTGAGCCTACGCTTGCTCTGTAGAGGGCATCGTTGAGTGCTTCCATGAACTCCTTGTCAAGTGGGTCTGAGGCAGTCTCGCCAGTTTCAGGGTTGGCTGTGGTGTATGGATCCTTGTTGAATGAGGCACTTGTGCTCTTTGAGCGCGAGTCATTTGATGACGTGGTGAATGTCGGACGGAATGATATGGTGGTCATGGTGTCTGGCTTCCACTCCAGTCGTCCTGTAAAGTTCCATGAGTTGGAGCGGCCGTAGCTTGTAGATACGCTGTTGCTGAACGAGCCTATGGTTGATATGAAATTCTCGCTGGCACGGCTTGTCCATGTGTCGGTGTCGCCATGGTTCCAGCGTATAGAGAAGTCAGCCTTGAGCTTGTCTTTCTTCTCATAGTTGTAGTTGGCTGCCAGCATCTTGTTAGCTTGCAGACCGTTGCCGCGGTTGCCGAAACCGCCTCTGCCGCCGGTGGAGAAACCACGGTCGCCGGTGTTGTTGGCGCTGCCGAAGATGAACAGGCGGCTGTTCTCCTTCATCCATCCGAACATACCCTGTTCCGCGTATCGGCTCTTTGTTCCTATTGACAAGTCGATGTTGGCGAGCATGCCCTTGTTCATGCCCTTCTTGATGTTGAAGTCAAGGATGGTTTCCTCCTCGCCGTCGTCAACGCCGGTGAGCTTGGCCATGTCGCTCTTCTCATCATACGCCTTCACCTTGTCGATGATGGCTGTGGGCAGGTTCTTGAGGGCGGTCTGAGTGTCGCCCGTCATGAACTCCTTGCCGTCAACCTTTATCTTCTTTACCTCCTTGCCGTTGATGGTAATCTTGCCGTCATCATCAATCTGCGCGCCCGGCAGGCGTTTCACCAGCTCCTCTATCACGGAGCCTTCCGGCGTGCGATATGCTGCTGCATTATATATAAAGGTGTCTTCCTTTACTATTACCTTTGCCGCAACACCGTTGGCAACTACCTCTTTCAGCATTACCGCGTCGGTCTCAAGGTTTATCTTGCCAAAGGCAAAAGGCTTGTCACCGGCTATTGTGACGTTACGTGTAACGGTCTTATAGCCGATGTTTGTTATCTTTAGAATGTATTTCCCGTTTTCTGGGGCTTGCAAAGTGAAAGCTCCGTCAAGGTCGCTCACGGCACCTGCTACGTATGAGGAGTCAGCTGCCTTGAGCAACTGTACAGTGGCCTGGATGACAGGCTCCTGTTCCTCTTTGTCTATCAGCAAACCCGTGATGGACCGTTCTTGTGGTGTAGCGGCGACTTGCGCCTGGCTACTTTCAGGTTCTTGCGCGCTATCTTGCGCCATTGCCATGGTCAGTGACAGTGTCAGCATGACAATGGCAGTAAGGATTTTTCTCGTCATATAAGATAAAGTAATTCAGTTTTTTTCTTTTTTACGATACTATGACGGAGAAAGACCTTTTGGGGTTTAATCAAAGTTCGTCTGATGCGTAAAGAAAATTCATCGCAGGCACTTTGTAGTCGAAAATTTCGTCCTTGCTGAAGAACCTGTTCAGCTCAATGGCGGCGTTCTCCTTTGAGTCGCTGGTGTGTACGATGTTCTCCTGGAAAGACATGGAGAAATCTCCGCGTATTGTTCCCGGTGCAGACTTTCTGCCATTTGTTACGCCTGCCATCTGCCTTACCACCTCTACCGCGTCAATGCCTTCATAGCAGCATACTATGACAGGAGTGACAGTCATGGCATCTTTCAACTGCTGGAAGAAAGGCTTGTCCTTGTGTTGGGCATAGTGCTCGCTCATCTGCTCGTCAGTAAGCTGGCACATCTTCATGCCTGCCAGTCGCAGTCCTTTTTGTTCAAAACGCTTTGTCACTTCGCCCACGAGACCGCGTATCAGGCAGCTGGGCTTCAATATAACTAATGTCTTTTCCATATCTATTTGTTTTCTTTCATTTCCACCTCTTTATTTTTCTTTCATTTCCACCTCTTTCACTTTCTTGAACAGCTCTGATGCGAAGACGAGGTCATTGAGGTCTTTGTTCGTTGCAGACATTACCATAGTCTTGTCGCCTTCCCATTCCTTGCGACCCTTGCAGATGAAGATAATCTTGTCGCCTATGCCCATGACGGAGTTCATGTCGTGGGTGTTGATGATGGTGGTCATGCCAAACTCTTCCGTAATGCCATGTAGCAGTTCATCAATTACCAGGCTCGTTTTCGGGTCAAGTCCGGAGTTAGGCTCGTCGCAGAAAAGGTATTTCGGATTCAGTGCGATGGCTCTTGCTATTGCCACACGCTTCTGCATACCGCCTGATATCTCTCCAGGGTACTTATGTTCGGCATCGGTCAGGTTTACGCGGTCAAGGCACTCCTGTGCCCTGCGTGTGCGTTCGCGGAGAGTCATGGAAGAGAACATATCAAGTGGGAACATGACATTCTCAATTACGGAAAGGGAGTCAAATAGTGCCGCTGACTGGAAAATCATGCCCATCTCGCGGCGCATCTCCACTTTTTCATGCTTGGACATCTGCACATAGTTGCGTCCGTCATACAGTATCTCGCCGCTCGTTGGAGTGAACAGACCCACAATGTTCTTCATCAACACAGTCTTGCCCGAGCCTGACTGTCCTATGATGAGGTTTGTCTTGCCGTTTGCAAATTCTGCATTTATGTCAATAAGGACATCCTTGTCCCCAAATGATTTGTATAAGTGTCTAATTTCTATCATGACAGCAACTGGGTTAGGAAGACATCGGCGAAAAGTATCAGGATGCTGCTGTTGACCACTGCTGAGGTACTGGCTTTACCTACCTCTACGGAACCTCCGTTGACGGTGTAGCCGCAGTATGATGAGACGCTGGCTATGATAAAGGCAAATACCACGCTCTTTATTATTGACATCCACACGAACCAAGGATTGAAGGAGTGCTGCAGTCCAAGCGTGAGGTCGTCAGGTGACAGTATGTGTCCTATGTATGCAGTGGCGTATGCGCCGATGATGCCCATCACGTCGGCGAAGATAACCAGGCATGGCATCAGGGTTATGAGTCCGAGTAGCTTTGGGGCAATGAGGTAGTTGGCAGAGTTGACACCCATGATGTCAAGAGCGTCTATCTGTTGCGTTACCCTCATGGTGCCCAGTTCTGATGCAATGTTACTGCCCACCTTGCCTGCCAGTATCAGACACATGATGGAGCTTGAGAACTCAAGCAGCATAATCTCACGTGTGGTATAGCCGCTTACCCAGCGTGGCATCCATGGTGACTGTATGTTCAGCTTCATCTGTATGCAGATGACGGCGCCGATAAAGAAGGAGATGAGCAGGACAATGCCGATAGAGTCAACACCGAGTGCCGACATCTCCTTAATATATTGCTTCATAAACATACGCCAACGGTCTGGTATGGCTATGGCACGCCACATCAGAATAAGATAATCGCCCAGCGTCTGTAGGTAATTGAACGGAAAAATCATGGTGCAAAGATACGAAAAGAAAACGAAACGAACAACATAATGACACCTGCTAATGGTTAAATTGCATTAATATAGACATAAAAATTGTATCGCCGTGCCGTTGTCTCATTTTTTTTTTGTAACTTTGCACCCAAATTTCAACTAAAAAATAAAGATATATTATGGCATCATTCATTGAAGACAAAGTAGTCATGGAGGGTATTACCTTCGACGATGTACTGCTCATTCCTGCGTATTCAGAGGTACTGCCACGCGAGGTGGAGTTAAGTACGAAGTTCTCACGTAACATCGACTTGAAAATTCCATTCGTAACAGCTGCCATGGACACCGTAACAGAGGCTCCTATGGCAATAGCTATCGCCCGTGAGGGTGGTATTGGCGTGATACACAAGAATATGTCTATTGAGGAACAGGCACGTCAGGTGGCTATTGTTAAGCGTGCAGAGAATGGTATGATTTACGATCCTGTTACCATTATGCGTGGCAAGACTGTGAAGGATGCCCTTGATATAATGGCAGAGTATCATATCGGCGGTATTCCTGTTGTGGACAGCGATAACAAGCTTGTGGGTATCGTGACAAATCGTGACCTGCGTTTCCAGACTGATATGAGCCGTAAGATTGATGAGGTGATGACCTCTGAGAACCTTATCGTGACACATCAGAAGACTGACTTGGAGAATGCCAGCCGCATATTGTTGGAGCACAAGATAGAGAAACTGCCTGTGGTTGATGAGAATAACCACCTCATGGGACTTATAACATATAAGGATATAACAAAGGCAAAGGATAAGCCTATGGCATGTAAGGATGCTAAGGGACGTCTGCGTGTAGCTGCCGGTGTAGGTGTTACTGCTGATACGTTCCAGCGTATGGAGGCTCTTGTAAAGGCTGGTGTTGATGCTATTATCATTGATACCGCTCACGGACACTCTGCCGGTGTGATAGAGAAAGTACGTGAGGCTAAGGCCGCGTTCCCAGAGGTTGACATAGTTGTAGGTAATATAGCAACCGGTGAGGCTGCCAAGGCTTTGGTGGCTGCTGGTGCTGACGCAGTGAAGGTGGGCATAGGCCCTGGTTCTATCTGTACTACACGCGTGGTTGCAGGCGTGGGCGTGCCTCAGTTGTCGGCTGTGTATGACGTGGCTAAGGCACTTGAGGGTACAGGCGTGCCTCTCATCGCTGACGGCGGTCTGCGTTACTCTGGTGACGTGGTGAAGGCCCTGGCTGCTGGCGGATGCTCTGTAATGGTGGGTTCGCTTGTTGCAGGTACCGAGGAGGCTCCGGGTGAGACAATCCTTTACAACGGACGTAAGTTTAAGTCATACCGTGGCATGGGCTCTCTGGAGGCTATGGAGAAAGGTTCTGCTGACCGTTACTTCCAGGGTGGAGTGAAAGAGGCTAAGAAACTGGTGCCGGAAGGCATTGCCGGACGTGTGCCTTACAAGGGAACCGTACAGGAGGTTGTGTATCAGCTTGTCGGCGGTCTGCGCTCAGGCATGGGATACTGCGGAGCAAAGGACATCAAGGCTCTGCATGGAGCTAAGTTCACACGCATCACTAACGCCGGTATGCTTGAGAGTCATCCTCATGAGGTGATAATAACCAGCGAGGCTCCTAACTACAGCAGACCACAGTAAACAGTTTCTTGTTCATGGCCGTGAGCTTCTCACGCATAAATAAACAGCTATAATGAAAAAGACTCTCTCATTTATCTTTGCTCTCGCCTCAACGGTTGCTGTTGAGGCGCAGACGGCTGACCCGGTGATAATGACAATAAACGGCAAGGCCGTGCCGCGTTCAGAGTTTGTATATTCTTATAAGAAAAACAATGGTGCGGATGTTATAGACCATAAGACAGTACGCGAGTATGTAGAGTTGTTTGCCAATTATAAACGTAAGGTGGAGGCTGCGCTCGACGCACACCTTGATACCTTGACGTCTTATAAGACAGAGTTCAGGCAGTATCGTGACCAGCAGGTGATGCCTACGCTGATAAACGATGCTGACGTTGAGGCAGAGGCACACAAGATATATGATGCGGAAAATGAGAGGATAGGTGTTGACGGTATAAATGACGTCAGCCATATCTATATGCGTGTAAGGCAAGATGACGACGATGCTGTGGTGCAGCGTCAGAAGGAACGCATAGACTCAATATATCGTGTATTGAAGGTAGGCGGAGACTTCGAGACTCTTGCCAAGCAGTGCAGTGAGGATAAGGCTACTGCGCAAAGAGGCGGTCGCATGGGACAACTGGTAAAGGGCAGCTTCTTTGAGAAGTTTGAGAATGCTGTGCTGGCCATGAAGCCAGGTGAGATAAGTGCACCTGTGCAGACAGAGGTGGGCTTCCATATTATAAAACTTAACGACCGCTACTCCCTGCCGCCATACGACTCTCTGCGAAACAATATCATGCAGTATGTGGAGAGAAGTAACCTGCGCAAGGACCTTGCGAAGAAACGTCTTGAAGAGATAGCCGTAGAGCGTGGCATGACCAACGAGGCCGTTGCAGATATGCGTGCAGATTCTCTTGCTGCCGTCAGTGAGGAGATGAAGTATCTCATACAGGAATACCATGACGGCTTGCTGCTTTATGAGATAAGCAATCGCGAGGTGTGGGAGAAGGCAGCTAATGACGAGAAGGGTCTGGAGGCTTTCTGGAAGAAGAACAAGAAAAAATATACATGGGAAGAGCCACGCTTCAAGGGTATAGCCTATTACACCCGTGAGGCATCAGACGTTGATGCGGTTAAGAAATGTCTGAAAGGCAAGAAATTCTCAGAGTGGACAGACCTGCTTCGTAACACATTCAATAAAGACTCAGTCTTGCGTATCCGTGCCGAGAAGGGTGTGTTCAAGAAAGGTATGAACAGAATCGTTGACCGTGAAATCTATGGTGATGCCACGGCTAAGATAAAGGAACGCAAGGACTATCCTAATACTGCCGTGTATGGCAAACTGTTGAAGGCACCAGAGGAGATGAGCGATGTGCGCGCTCTTGTGGTAGCTGACTATCAGGAGGCTATGGAGGCAGAATGGCTCAAGACGCTTAAGGCACGTTATGCCGTGACGGTTAATGAGGATGTGCTATCTACGATTAAGGAGGAATAAACGAGATAATGAAGAAACTATCTTACATAGCTACCCTGCCGTTGTTGGCGGCAGCCTTGTCGGTGGCGGCCGATGACTCAAAGGAAACGAAGTCGGCTCCGGTGAACTATATAGACGAGGTGGTATGGGTGGTAGGCGATGAGGCTATACTTCGCTCAGACATAGAGGTGATGCGCCTGCAGGCGGCTCAGGAGAATGTAGATTGGGGTGGTGACCCTAATTGCCGCATACCAGAGCAGATAGCAGTGCAGAAACTGTTTATCAACCAAGCAGCAATTGACAGTATAGAGGTAACAGAGGCTGAGATAGCGCAGGGCGTGGAGCAGCAGCTGAACGCTTGGATACAGATGATAGGCTCTAAGGAGAAACTGGAGGAGTATCGCAAGCAGAGCCTGACAGAGATAAGGTCAGAGTTGCATGATGAGTATAAGAACCGCGAACTGGCGCAGCGTATGCGCAGGCAGCTGGTGGAGAATGTGACGGTGACACCGTCAGAGGTGCGTTCTTATTTCAATAAGTTGCCTGCCGACAGTATTCCGCTTGTGCCGATGACTGTAGAGGTGCAGATTCTCGCTATACATCCGCGCATACCTATAGAGGATATAAATAAGGTGAAGGAAGAACTGCGTGAATATACCGAGCGTGTGCAGTCAGGACGTACGTCGTTTGCTACTCTCGCACGACTCTATTCTGAGGACCCCGGTTCAGCCCGCCAGGGTGGAGAGATGGACTATGTAGGCAGGGGAATGCTTGACCCGAACTTCGCACAGGTGGCGTTTAACCTCACTGACCCTAAGAAGATATCTAAGATAGTAGAGTCAGAGTTCGGCTTCCATATCATACAGTTGATAGACAAGCGTGGTGACAAGATAAAGGTAAGACATATACTGCGTAAGCCGCGAGTACCACAGAGTGCTATAGACGAGACAATGCTCAGACTTGACTCCATATCGGCAGACATCGCCAACGGTAAGTTCTCCTTTGATGAGGCTGCTACGTTCATATCTGATGATAAGGACACAAAGAATAACCGCGGTATCATGGCTAATCCTACGGATGACGGCAAGCGTACTTCTAAGTTTGAGATGAAGGACCTGCCTACCGAGGTGGCACGTGTGGTGGAGAAGTTAAGCGTGGGTGAGATGTCCAAGCCGTTCACAATGGTTGACAATCGCGGCAGGACAATGTGTGTGCTGGCGAAACTGCGCAACAGGACAGAGGCTCACAAGGCCACGATAACAGAAGACTTCCCCCTCATGAGTGAGATAGTGTTGGAGAAGGCACGTGAGAAGAAACTGCGTGAGTGGGTGCAGAATAAGATAAAGAATACGTATGTGAGAATACCAGAGGAATATAAGGACTGTGACTTTGAATATGAGGGCTGGATAAGGTAACTATGAGCCTGAAAAATGAGGTACATATCAAATGACAAAATGAAAGCTATCATTTCAGAGTGTAAAAGCTATGCTTTCACACTCTGATTCGATAGCTTTTACAGTGTAAAGTGATAGCTTTCACAAGTCAGTCTGGTATTTAACAGTGGTTAACATCTCGCGTTACAAAGAACAAGGGTATAATAACAATGTGTCAGGATTTTGTCGTATTTCCTGACAAAGTGTAAAAAGATAGAAAGACGAAAACAAAAGCAATTATAGTATTGACGTTGATGGTTGTTCTTTGCGCTTTTGCGGTGGCTAAGGGCAAGCGTCAGCGTGCCGTGGCGCGCAAGACAGATACGCGTGTATATCTGCAGCATGCCGACCTCCTGTCATACGATATGTATGGCAGCCATCCTGGTGCCCAGTTTGTGAAGGGCAAGGTGTCTTTCCTGCACAAGGGTATGCATCTTACATGTGACAGTGCCTATTACTACGAGGCGTCAAACTCCTTTGAGGCATACGGCCATGTCAAGATGCGCCAAGGTGATACGCTGACACTGGTGGGAGACAGAGGCTATTATGACGGCAATGACGAGATGGGTCACGTGTGGGATAATGTCATACTGACTCACCGTGGCTCCCGCCTCTATTGTGATACGCTTGACTATGACCGTATGTACGGCATTGCCGATGCTTACGGTGCTGCAGGCATCAAACTGACGAGCAAGGGCGACGTGCTGACGGCTGACTGGGGCAGGCATTATATGGACTCTAACCACTCGGAGTTCTATTATAATGTGGTGCTCACCAATGACAAGGGCTTGCGCATTGACACCGACACGTTGATATATGATGAGAAGACATCGCTCGCCCACGTCACGGGACCGTCGGTGATAACACAGAAGGGAAGTCGTGTGAACACTACCGACAGTTATTACAACACCGCCACGGAGCGCTCTGAGCTTTTCGGTCGCTCTACCATATATAACGGTGCGCGTGAGATAACGGCAGACAGCCTTTACCATAACGATAAGACAGGCGACAACGAGGGCTATGGCAATGTGGTTTACCGCGACACGTTGAACCGCAATATGCTGACAGCCGACTACTGCATATATAACGAGAGCACCGGTGACGGCTATGCCACACGCAACGCCGTTGCCGTTGACTACTCGCAGGCTGACACCTTGTGGGTGCACGGTGACACCATACGCATACACACCTTATATATTAATACAGACTCGGTGCAGCGTGAGGTGTATTGCTATAACCATGTGCGTGCCTACCGCAATGACTTGCAGGCGGTGTGTGACTCGCTGGTGTTCCATTCCGCCGACTCTTGCATGACGATGTATAAGGACCCGGTGGTGTGGGCGCAGGGTAATCAGTTGCTTGGCGAGAAGATACGCGTGTTCATGAACGACTCCACAGTGCGTTATGCCGAGGTGCTGGGACAGGCATTGTCGGTGGAACAGATGAATGACTCCGTTCACTATAACCAGATAGCCAGTCAGGATATGCGAGCCTATTTCGTTGACGGGAAACTGCGTGAAAACTGGGCAGTGTCCAATGTGCAGATAGTGTATTATCCGATAGATGATGCCGACACCACCATCATCGGCTTGAACTATACAGAGACAGATACACTGAAGATGTATCTTACTCCTGAGAGAAAGTTGTATAAGATATGGATGAATGCCAGTACAGGAACGTTCTATCCGTTGACTCAGACTCCTCCGGAAAAGCATAGGCTGCCTACGTTCGCCTGGTTTGACTATATGAGACCGTTGTCAAAGGATGACATCTTCATCTGGAAACCCAAGACGGCAGGCACAGAGTTGAAGGAGCAGAAACGTCGTGAGCCTCCAAAGAGAAAAATGTAACATTAAGAAAATAAGTTTCCGTTAGTAAGTCAGACAATCCTTATATTCTTCAATCTTTCAATTCTTCATGGATATCATACAGTTGCTCCCCGATTCCGTAGCCAACCAGATAGCTGCCGGTGAGGTGATACAGCGCCCGGCGTCAGTCATCAAGGAGTTAGTGGAGAATGCTATTGACGCAGAAGCGAGACATATTAAGATTCTTGTTTGTGATGCCGGCAAGGCATCCATACAGATTATAGACGACGGTTGCGGTATGTCTGACACTGATGCCCGACTGAGTTTTGAGCGTCATGCCACGTCAAAGATACGTCAGGCTAACGACCTCTTCGCTTTGCATACCATGGGTTTCCGTGGCGAGGCATTGGCATCCATCGCAGCGGTGGCTCAGGTCACTCTTGTCACACGAAGGGCTGAGGATGAACTGGGTACACGCATTGTCATTGCCGGTTCCAAGGTGGTGAGTCAGGAGGTGGTGTCATGTCCGGTGGGAAGTAACTTCTTGATTGAAAACCTTTTCTTCAATATCCCGGCGCGCAGGAAGTTCCTGAAGTCCAACTCCACAGAGATGAGTAACATCATGCAGGCATTTGAACGAATAGCCTTGGTATATCCAGATGTGGAGTTCAGCGTGTATAACAACGGTACGGAGATGCTTATGCTGCATTCAGCCAACACTTCACAGCGCATAGCCGATGTGTTTGGCAAGCGTGTTACGCAGCAGTTGCTTACCGTTGATGCCGACACCACGTTGTGTAAGATAACGGGACTGGTAGGAAAACCAGAGACGGCGAAGAAGAAAGGCTCATTGCAGTATTTCTTTGTAAACGGACGCTATATGAAGCACCCTTATTTCCATAAGGCGGTGATGAGCGCGTATGACAGACTGCTGCCCGACGGTGAGCAGGTGTCTTATTTTATCTACTTCACAGTAAACCCGGAGGACATAGATGTCAATATACATCCTGTAAAGACAGAGATAAAGTTTGACAATGAGCAGGCTATATGGCAGATACTTATGTCAACGGTGAGAAATGCCGTGGGACATTTCCAACTCAATGCATTGGACTTTGATACAGAGGGTAAGCCTGACATACCAGTCTTTAACCTTGGTAATAAGGATATTGAGGAGCCGAGGATAGACTTTAACCCTATGTATAATCCCTTCAACGTGTCATCAGATAAAGAACGGAAGGGTGAGAGCTCTACGGGGAATGTGGGGAGTACCAGTGCAGGGTCCTCTTTCCAGGGACGCAAGGCAAGAGGTTGGGACGACCTCTTTCCGGCAATGCCAGAGAAGGATGATGACGATATGATGCTGCCATTCGGAGAAGAAGTGCGGCAGTCTGCAGTCGAGACAGAGGAAGTGGAAGTCCCGTCGCAGTCCATACATCGCGAGGCGCAACCGCTGCAGCTCAACGCACAGTACATAGTGATGCCTACCGATGCAGGGCTGATGCTTATAGACCAGAACAGGGCCAGTCAGAGAATACTCTTTGAGCAGTATATGCAGGCTATACAGACACACAGCGCTCATACGCAGAAGGTGCTCTTTCCTGATATCGTGCAGTTCAGCCCGTCTATAGCGGCAGACCTGCCCCGTATCCTTGAGGAACTGAGAATGCTGGGCTTTGACGTTACAGACCTCGGGGGCAACAGCTATACTGTGACGGGAATACCGTCGGGTCTTGGCGGACTTGATGCGGTGCAGTTGGTTACTGATCTGGTGAACACAGCGGCGGAGTGTGGTACCACAGCCACAGAAGAGGTCCATACCATACTTGCCACATCATTGGCGAAGAAAGCTGCCACACCATACGGCGAGATATTGTCGGCTGAGGCGTTGAACTCGCTCGTGGACAAGCTCTTCAGGTGTAGCACACCTCGATATACGGCAGACGGCAAGCTGATATATGACATAATAACAGACGGAGAGATTAGTAACAGACTAAAATAAAGATATTTCTATATGGATATAACCATTATAGCAGCAGTGGCGAAGAACAGGGCCATAGGTTATCAGAACAAGTTGATATACTGGTTGCCGGATGACTTGAAGCGTTTCAAGCAACTTACTACGGGCAATACCATCATAATGGGAAGGAAAACATTTGACTCCCTGCCCAAGGGTGCGTTGCCAAACCGCCGTAATGTCGTGATATCACGCACAGTTGACAGTCTGCCGGGCTGTGAGGTGTATGCCTCGCTTGAAGAAGCTCTAAGCCATTGCCAGGATGACGAGCATATATATATAATAGGTGGCGCATCGGTATATGAGCAGGCTATGCAGGTGGCAGACAGACTGTGCCTTACGGAGATAGAGGATACGCCGGCTGAGGCTGATGTCTTTTTCCCAAGCTATGACGCAGGATGGGAGGAGGCATGGCGCGAGCAGCATGAGAAAGATGAGCGTCATGCGCAGCGTTTCGCTTTCGTTGACTATGTACGTGTAACGCAGTGATTATTAACTAACAGATATAAAATGAGACAGAAAATCTACACCTTACTTATTATGTCAGTCATGACAGTGTGTGCCATGGCTGAGACAATGCAGGTAAAGTCACCTGACGGTCGTCTGACTGTGGACTTTACGCTGACTGACGGTCATCTGGCCTACACCGTGTCGTATGACAACAATGAGATGATACAGTCATCAGCTCTCGGCGTTAATACAGAGATGGGCGACTTTACTCAGGGACTGACGCTGAAGGATGTCCGCCATTCCGAGATTGACGAGACATACACCCTCCGCACGGCGAAGTGTGGTGGCAATCACTATGTGGCAAACAAGATAGAGATTGACCTCACGGCACAGACAAAGTTTAAGCGTGTGATGACAGTCACAATGCAGGTCAGCAACAATGATATAGCGTTCAAGTATGACTTCAGCGGGGCAGAAACCACGTTCCGTGATGAGCCGCGCCGCACCACAGTGTATGGTGAGGCTACGTCATTCAATATGCCAGCCTCCACCACCACGTTTATCTGTCCGCAGACCACGGGTGACCATTACGGATGGATGAGCACCAAGCCAAGCTATGAGGAGGAGTATGTGGCTGATGATGTGATGAACAAGCCCTCACGCTTCGGCAAAGGTTATACGTTCCCATGCCTCTTCCGTGTGGGCGATAAGGGATGGGTGCTGATAAGTGAGACCGGCGTGGGGAGTAACTACTGCGGTTCGCACCTCAGTGACTATAAGGGGGGCACAGGCTATACCGTGGCTTATCCAGATGAGACGGAGAACCACGGACTGGGCTCACCGCTGCCTGCTATAATGCTGCCAGGCGGCACTCCGTGGCGCACCATCACTGTAGGCGCGTCATTGGCACCAGTTGCCGAGACCACTGTGGCATACGACGTGGTGAAGCCGCTCTATGAGCCTCATGAGGCATACAAGGCAGGACGTTATATATGGTCATGGCTTATATGGCAGGACAACTCCGTGAACTATGACGACCAGGTTTCATTCATCAACACCGCCGCACAGATGGGCTATGAGTATTGCCTTGTTGACGGATGGTGGGACACGCAGATAGGCCGTGAGCGTATAGAGGCACTGAGCCGCTACGCACGCTCCAAGGGTGTGAGCCTCATGCTGTGGTATAACAGCAACGGATATATCAACGACGCTCCGCAGGGACCGCGTGGAGGTATGCATACCAGCATAGCGCGTGAACGTGAGATGGCGTGGATGGAGAAGATTGGCGTGAAAGGCATAAAGGTTGACTTCTTCGGAGGCGACAAGCAGCAGACCATGCAATTATATGAAGATATCCTCAGCGATGCCAACAGGCACGGCATACAGGTGATATTCCATGGTTGCACGCTGCCGCGCGGATGGGAGAGAATGTATCCCAACTATGTGGCCTCAGAGGCGGTGCTCGCGTCGGAGAACGTGTATTTCTCTGAACATCACGCACAGTGCGAGGGATTTGAGTTGACTCTCCATCCTTTCTGCCGTAACGCTGTGGCTGCTATGGATTGGGGCGGAACAATAATGAACCGCTATATGAGCCGTGACAATAAGAGCAGGCACCGCAGATATACTTCCGACACATTCGAGATGGCGGCAAGCATCATAAACCAAACGTCAATACAGTGCATCTGCCTGCAAGAGAGTAACCTCAGTGAGCTGAAGGACTTCCAGTTGGAGTTTCTGCGTAACGTGCCCGTCACATGGCAGGAGACAAAGTATATAGACGGCTATCCGACAAAGTATGTAGTGATGGCACGCAAGGCAACAAACCAACGGTGGTATGTCAGCGGACTGAACGGCGAGAGTCAGCCACGCACGCTCACACTCCGTTTGCCTATGCTCGCAGGCAAGACCGTCACCCTGTACACCGACGAACCTCAGAAGAAAGGCGAGCCGTGGCCTACTCCGGCAAAGCGCACGGTGAAGGTCGGCAAGAACGGCGACGTGAAGGTCACCATGCAGCCTATGGGAGGCGTGATTATTGTTGAATAGAGTCGGGCGGGGCAGAGAGTGAAGGTGTTTAACGTCAGTTCGTAAATAATAAGGAGTTAGGGAGTTAATGAGTAGTTAAGGAGTTAAGACAAATGTACTTGCAAATAAAAAACAAGTGACAGTAATGTCTTAACTCCTTAACTCCTAAATATCTTATAGAAAGAACAGTAGGTTACTTAGACAGTCTTATGCCGAGCTTCATGCCGTCCATGCTTTTCATCAGGCTGACGATGGTTGACAGCTGTGATACGTTAGAACCAATGTTCTGCATGAATGTCTTGAGCTTTGTGGCATCCATCACAATCACCAGTGTACCGTTGTCCAACTGTGGCGTTACCTTGCTTGGAGTCTTACGTCCCTTGAATGTCAGGGTAATCTCGCTGTCGTTGATGGCGTATGTGCCGGTCTTGATAACCTTTCCCTTCTTGTTTACGCTGAAGGTCTTGTCTTCCTTGAAAGTAATAGAGAGATTACCTTTCGTGATTCCTACCTTGTTGAGGTAAGACTGCAGCTTGGTCTCGATGGACTTCGTAGCCACGCTGCTTGCAGCGCTTTTCAGGGCATTGTCGCTGGTGAACATCACTGCTGGCTCCTGATAGGTCCATGTACCGAGAATCTGCTGAGAGGTAGGCACTAACTTGCTGCTGATGATATTAGTCAGAGTGTTGAGTGTGCTGTTTCCGCTTGTGGCACTGCTGGCAGCAGAGGCTACCTTGCCGAGAATGTCACCGAGTTGAGCGTTAGCCGCGCCAGCTGATAGCATGACGCAGGCGATTAATGTGAATAACTTTCTCATTTTTCTCAAGTATTATGTATTATTTAAGTGTTTTTCCACATAGTTGGTAAGATATACAAACTCCTCATGGGTCAGTTGCTCCGGACGTTTGGTGAAGAAAGCGTCATCACTCTTGAAGTCGGGTAACATCTGTTTCAGACTCACACGCAGCATCTTGCGGCGTTGGCCGAATACCGTCTTCACCACCCTGCGGAACAAATCCCATTGGCATCCCAGGTCGGTGCGTGAGTTGCGTGTCATGCGGATGACAGCCGACTTTACCTTTGGTGGTGGGTTGAACACAGTCTCGTCCACCGTGAACAGATATTCCGTGTCATACCATGCCTGTATGAGTACTGACAATATGCCATACTGCTTGTTGCCAGGCTCGGCGGCTATGCGCAGTGCCACCTCACGCTGTATCATACCCGTACAGCAAGGTATCAGTTCCTTGTTGTCAAGCATCTTGAAGAATATCTGTGATGATATGTCATAGGGGTAGTTGCCGGTCAGGACAAACTGCTGGCCGCCAAACACCTCTTTAAGGTCCATCTTCAGGAAGTCATCGCCGATGATGCCGCCGCGTAACTTGGGGAATGTCTCAGTAAGATAAGCTACAGACTCGCGGTCTATCTCCACACACTTGAACTCCCTGCTCTTAGGGTACAGGTATTGCGTCATCACGCCCATACCAGGTCCTATCTCAAGTACAGGTATGTCAGGACAGGCATCAACGGTGTCAGCTATACGCTTGGCAATGCTGAGGTCGGTAAGGAAGTGTTGTCCCAGGTGTTTCTTTGGTCGTACTTGTTTCATCGCCTTGCAAAGTTAGGAAAAAAAATCAATAGGGCAAACTTTTTTTGCAGATATTCAGTTTTTTTTGTAACTTTGACATTCTGTTAGCTAATTACAACTGTCAACACTTGAAAGGTTATATAAATCATCGTGACTCTTAGGCTGCTGCGCAAGGCGCTCAACATAATAATACCCATATTCTTAGGCGGTGCCATCCTGTACTGGATGTATCGTAATTTTGATTTCGATAGTGTGCGTCAGGTGTTGCTCAGCGAGATGAACTGGTGGTGGATGTTGTTGTCCATGCCTTTCGGTGTGCTGGCACAGATGTTTCGCGCATGGAGATGGAAACAGACTCTCGAACCGTTGGATGAACATCCCCGTACAAACAATTGTATGAATGCCGTGTTCTTGTCTTACGCCTCGTCGCTTGTAGTGCCGAGGATAGGCGAGTTTATGCGTTGTGCTGTGTTAAGGAAGAAAGACGGCACCAACTTCGCTAAGGCCCTGGGTACCGTGGTGACAGAGCGTGCGGTTGACTCCCTTATCGTCCTTGTGATAACGGCACTGGTGCTGCTGTTACAGATGCCGGTGTTCATGACGTTCTTCTCTCGCACCGGGACACGTATAGACGCGCTTGAGCAGTTCTTGTACGGTTTCTCCTCTGCCGGCTACTTTGTCGTGGCGGTGTGTATTGTAGTGACGCTGATAGGTGCGTATTTTTTCCTTAGGCGACTGTCTGTATATGACAAGATGCGTACCACGCTGCACGGGCTTGTTGACGGTGTGGTGTCATTGCGAAAGGTTGCCAACATTCCGCTGTTCTTGTTTTACAGCCTTGCCATCTGGGCATCATACTTTCTGCATTATTACCTTACCTTCTTCTGTTTTGAGGGTACAGCCCACTTGGGTATGATGTGCGCCATGGTCACATTCATCGTGGGCAGCATAGCCGTGCTTGTTCCTACCCCTAACGGTGCGGGCTCATGGCATTTCGCTGTTAAGACCATGCTGATACTCTACGGTGTTGCCGATACCGACGCGCTCTACTTCGTGTTGATAGTACACACCCTGCAGACATTGCTTGTGGCGTTGTTAGGTATATACGCATGGATATCCATAGGCCTTACACAAGACATTACTAAAGAAAACAAATAATACTCTCCCATTATAACCCTAAGTCACTATGAAAAAGAATTTATCCCGTTGCTTAATGACATCCTTGCTGTTGACAGTGTGCTCTGCATTGAACGCCGTGACATGGTATAACGGCACAAAGAACGTGTGCTGTAATATTGTCGGTGCCCATTCGCCTGTGGTTGACATCGCCATGCAGATGTTCTCCTCTGATATGACAGCGGTGACGGGTAAGCCTGTCAAGGTGCAGAAAGGCAAGAAACGTGCCGGTGTGGGAGAGATTGAGCTATACCAGCTGGACCTTGCCAATGCCAAGACCATATCACAGTTAGACAAGCGTGGAGTGCTCTCCACCCGTCTGATGGACAACAAGGATGCCTTCTTCCTCGGCGTGCGTGACGGCAGGATAGTGATAGTGGGCAACAACGGTCGCGGAGTGGCATACGGTCTCCTTGAACTCTCACGTATGGCTGGGGTGTCGCCGTGGGTATGGTGGGGCGATGTGGTGCCTCAGAAGAAAGACATCCTTACGCTTGACGATACCTTCCAGACGGTGCAGTCGCCCAGCGTGGAGTATCGCGGCATCTTTATCAACGACGAAGACTTCTCCACCCTTATATGGGCAGACAATATGAATGAGGGCGGTCCATCAAAGAAATACCCCAAGTCCATAGGTCCTAAGGCTAACAAGCGTATCTTCCAGCTGCTGCTGAGGCTCAGGGCCAACTGTATGTGGCCGGCCATGCATGAGGTGTCAAAGGCGTTCTTCGCTATAAAGGGCAACAAGGAGATGGCAGACTCTTGCGGCATAGTGATAGGCTCGTCACACTGCGAGCCACTGCTGCGTAACAATGTAGGAGAGTGGGACAAGAAGGAGAGGGGAGCCTATAACTTCATCACTAACAGAAACTCTGTAGTGCAGTATTGGACCGAGCGCCTGCAGCAGATGCGTGGCAGCGAGGGACTGTTCACCATCGGTATGCGTGGCATACATGACGGTTCCATGGAGGGAGTGAAGACAAAGGAAGAGAAACTTAATGGCTTGCAAAGCGTCATCGACTGTCAGCGCGAGCTGATAAGCAAGTATTACGATAAGAATGTGGAGCAGGTGCCCCAGGTGTTCATACCATATAAGGAGGTGCTTGAGATTTACGAGCAGGGGCTGAGGGTGCCTGATGATGTCACTCTTATGTGGTGTGATGACAACTACGGATACATGACTCGCCTGAGCGACCCTCAGCAGCAAGCCAGGAAGGGCGGCGGCGGTGTCTATTACCACCTGTCATACTGGGGACGCCCCCATGACCACCTGTGGCTTACTACTACCCAGCCCGGACTGGTGTATAATGAGTTGCGCCAGGCATACGACCATAATGCCCGCAAGATATGGATTGTCAACGTGCATGACCCTAAGGTGGCGGCATACGACCTCTCCCTTGCTATGGATATGGCATGGGATATCAACAGCATCACGCCTTCATCCCTCAGGGCTCATCTGCGTAACTGGATAAGACAGCAGTATGGCGATGAGGCAGCAGTGGTGGTTGCACCGCTGATGGAGCGTTTCTATCAGCTCTGTGGTATGCGAAAGCCTGAGTTCATGGGATGGACGCAGACCGAGCTGGACAAGAAGAAATATGCGCGTGGACTGTCCCTGCCTCAGGGTACGGAGTTCTCCGAGACTGAGTTCGGCGGGGAGCTGGAGAGATACCTTGAGCAATGGGAGGAGTTAGAGAAGGGCGTTGCTGATTTTGTTAATTCTGGCAGCGACAAGCGCTTTAAGGATGAGCGCTTTGCCGCATCTTTCTTCGCACATATCACATACCCTGTGTCATGTGCCTCTGCTATGGCACACAAGCATCTGCTGGCACAGGTGGGCGATACCCTGTCGGCCATGGAGGCGCAGGAGAAGATAAAGATCTTGACAAGACAGTATAACGAGATGCTCAACGGCAAGTGGCGTGGACTGATGAACAGCCATCCGCGCGACCTGCCGGTGTTCCAGGACTTCACGGTGGAGGACAGCGTTACCTTGCGCCGCACTCATAGCCGTCCGATAAACAATACGAGTCTTGACGGATGCGTGGTGCGTAACGCTTCCATGTATGACAGGGCTTTCGGACCGGTGCAGGTGGTGGAGATGTTAGGTCACAGCATGAATGCCGTGAGCATACAAAAAGGCTCGTCGCTGCAGTTTGTGTTTGACGCAGTGAGAGACGGCAACGCCGTGATACGCACCGCCATGATACCTACGCAGGCCAATGACAAGGGCGATATAAGATACAGCGTGAGCATTGACGGCGGTGAGCCTGTGGTCTATTCCCTGAAGGAGCCATATCGCTCTGAGCGTTGGAAGACCAATGTGCTCAGACAGCAGGCGCTCAGGCAGACACCGGTGTATATCACCAAAGGTCAGCACACACTGACCATAACGGCGCTTGACGACCATATCCTGCTTGACCAGTGGATGCTCGACTATAAGCCGGGACGTAAGTTCTATATCTTCCCCATACAGTAATAAGGGGTGAGATATTTGTTGCAGAGGGAGTAATATATGTTCAATATGTGGTGTAAAAGCAAACCAAAGAGGTAGAAAGTGTTTGCGCATCACGGAAAAAACTATACTTTTGTATGAAATATCTATTGATAGTGCCGTTAGGCTTACTGTTGATAATGATATTTATGGTAGGCGGCGTTGCGTTGTTCCTTTCTACTGAGAGCGGACAGCAGTGGCTCTATGACAAGGGCCTGCAGACGTTGCAGGAGACTTTGCATACCAGGGTCGCCGTGGAGCGTATCAGTATCCACCTCTTCAAGGGTGAGATAGAGTTAGACAAGCTTCAGGTGGATGACAGACAGGGAGTACAGATGCTCAGTGTTGACACACTACAGGCAAGGCTCGACCTGCGACATATCTTCCAGCGTGAGATAGGTCTGCGTAACATCCGCATGAGCAATGCCACGGCGGTATTATATAAGGAGAGACCTGACACTGCCGCCAACTATCAGTTTGTGATAGACGAGATGAGGGCGCACAAGAAGAACAAGACGCCTGAGGAGAAGAAGGAGAAGAGCAGCTTCCGCTTTGTGGCTGATACGCTGGTGGCAGAGGCGTGTCGCACCAATGTGTCGTGGGATGTACGTTCCGCCACGCCGAAGCCTGAGGGCAAGATGGATGTGTCACACATTAAGCTCAAGGACTTCTCTGCCACTCTGTGCTGTAACCTCGAGAAAGACTCTGCAAAGAGCTACACCTTGAGGAATGCCGAGATCCACGAGCTGCACTCCAATATGCATCTCTATCTTGACAAGGCGATGGTAAGGAACAAGGCGCAGCGGACTAATGCCACGGCGGGAATACATGACATAGAGGTCTCTATAGACTCCTTGCGATATAAGTATGACAACCACCGGCCGCGAAAGAACAAGGGCAAGCCTAACCGCGGATGGTTTGACCCCGGACACGTCACCATTGTGATGAGTGTTGACGCCTATGTCCACAAGATAGACAGCAGCGGACTCTCTGCAACGGTCAACAAACTAACGTTCCTTGAGAAGGAGAGCCACCTTGATATAAAGAACATGCACACTGACGTGAATCTCATAAAGGACACGTTGCGCTTGTCTAACACAAAGATAAACCTTGCACACACGCAGGTGAACATAAAGGAGATAAAGGCTATGCTGCTGCATGACAAGTTGCGGGCGTTCAGACTGATTGACGACTGCACCGTCACTGCCTCCGTGGTACTGAAGGATATAGCATATCCCTTTGGCATACCGTTGAAGAACTTCACAACTCCGCTGAGGCTCAGCGTAGGGGTGGGCGGCGACCTGAAGCGCTTGCTGTTTAAGAATATCCGTGTCTCCACACCTGACGGACGACTGCATGTGTCGGGTAACGGCGACCTGTGTAACACGCTTGAGAAGAAAGCCCTGTGCCTGCACTTCAATAATATCTATATGAGTGCGCGTAACGGCATTAAGGAACAGATAGTGAACCATTTCGCCAAGCAGGTGCGACTGAAGATGACCAAACAGCTGGCAGCCCTCGGCGACGTGACATACAACGGCCACCTCGGTGTGTTCTTCAAGAGAATTGACGTGGGAGGAACGCTCCGCGCCATATATGGCAGCGTGTCGTTTGACTTCTCGCTCAACGGCTATACGCACTACATGACAGGCACCATGAGTACCGACAAGATAGCCCTCGGCAGTATAATGAACGTGAAGGGACTGAGCATAGAGAACGCGAAAGCGTCATACAGCTTCAACATATCGTCAAAGAGAGGTCGTCCTAATGGCGGCAGACTGCCTCAGGGATGGCTCAAGGCGAATGTAAACGGAGCAAGGTTCAAGTTTCTGCGCTTCAAAGATATATCGGCTGACATCGTCAGCAACGGTGTGGATGCCACAGGAGATATCATCGCTAAGACAAAACTGGCTGACGTGATATGCGGAGTGATATATCACCAGACTGACAAGGACCAGTATTTCAGGGTGAAGCCTAAGTTCAAACTGAATAAGAAGACTAAAGAGAAGATGGAGGGGAAGAAGACCGAAACGTCCGACAGTGAGAAGGTGAAGAAACCCTCGCTGTTCAAGAGGTTGTTCGGAAAGAAGAAGAAGGATGAGCAGTAATCAGCTCGCGCATCTGTTGATGTCTTGACATTTTGAATCTTCAACCAACTTTTTACATATAGATATGAATCGTTTGTTAACTTTATTGATTACATTCCTGTTCTGCGCTGCCACGGCAGGCGCGGAGAATTATCCCTATCGTTCTGATTTCCTGTGGGTGACATCGCCAAGCCATGCCGACTGGCTCTATGAGACTGGGCAGAAGGCAGTCATCGAGATACAGTTGTATAAGTACGGCGTGGCTGTTGACGGAGTAGAGGTGAACTATGAGATAGCCCCCGATATGCTTGACGCTACGGAGAAAGGCAAGGTGATGCTGAGAAACGGTAAGGCTACCATCAACATGGGCACACGTAAGACTCCCGGGTTCCAGGACCTTCGCCTTGTGGCTAATGTTGACGGTCTTACCACCAAGCACCATGTGAAGGTGGGCTTCAGCGTTGACAAGATAACACCTTACACTCAGGAGCCTAAGGACTTCATGTCCTTCTGGGATGAGACGCTGAAACAATATCAGAAGCCCGTGGAGGTGAGCCGCGAGCTGGCTAAGGAGTACTGCACCGACAAGATAGACTGCTGGCTTGTGAAGCTCAAGACCGACCGTGAGCACTATATCTACGGCTATCTCTCTATGCCTAAGAACGCCTCTGCCGGCTCCCTGGCAGCAGTGATGTGCCCGCCGGGCGCTGGCGTGAAGACTATCAAGGAACCTCTGCGCCACAAGTATTACGCCGAGAACGGTTTTGTACGTTTTGAGACCGAGATACACGGCATGAACCCTACATGGAGCGAACAGGACTTCAAGGACATACAGTCAGCCTTCTCAAGCCGCGGTAACGGCTACCTTATCAACGGCATAAGCGACCGTGACCGCTATTATATGCGCCATGTATATGGTGGCATGGTGGCAGCCATGAGATACCTGCAGTCACTGCCTGAGTGGGACGGCCGTAACCTCGCCGTGCAGGGTGGCTCACAGGGTGGAGCACTGGCACTCATCACCGCGGCGCTGTGTAAGGACGTGACACTGTGTGTGGTTAACCACCCGGCGTTGACAGACATGGCAGGCTATGCGGAGAAGGGACGCACCGGCGGTTATCCTAACTGGAAGAACTCCGGCATCCTCTCACCACAGAATATAAAGACATTGGCTTATTATGATGTCATCAACTTCTGCAGGTATGTGAAGTGCCCGGTGCGCATGACGTGGGGATATAACGACTCCACCTGTTCGCCTACCACCTCATACGCCGCATGGAACACGCTCAACTGCCCCAAGGAGCCTTTCATCACTCCTATCAACGAGCACTGGACCAGTGAGACGATGGAGCGTCAGCACATGGAATGGATAAAGAGCAAACTGAAGTAAGGCATGCATATATAATAAAAAAGGCGAAGTGTAATCACTTCGCCTTTTTTTGTGCTTATATATTAAGGTGTGCTTACTTCACGTTACCCACCTTGATAAGATACTCAGCTATCTGCACGGCGTTGAGAGCCGCACCCTTCTTGATCTGGTCGCCTGAGAGCCAGAAGGTCAGACCGTTCTCGTCTGCCAGATCCTTGCGTACGCGGCCTACATATACGTCGTCCTTGCCGGCGGTGTAGAGCGGCATTGGGTAAGGCAGACCCTCCATGGTCTCCTTGTCCGCGTCCACGTTAGCCTTGGCACCCACCTTCTTCGGGTCGTCCACGAGAGTCACGCCCTCGGCGTTGCGCAGAGCCTCCTGTGCGGCCTCCACTGATATTGGCTGCTCGGTCTCAATCCATACGGCCTCAGAGTGAGAGCGGAGAGAGGAGATGCGTACGCACATAGCTGAGCAGCGAGCGTCAGTGTGCATAATCTTCTGTGTCTCGTTAAACATCTTCATCTCCTCCTTGGTGTAACCGTTGTCCTGGAACACGTCTATCTGAGGTATCACGTTGTAAGCCAACTGGTAAGCAAACTTGTTCACCGTAGGCTGCTTCTCCTCTGCCAGCTCCTTGTACTGCTGTTTCAGCTCAGCCATGGCAGCCGCTCCGGCTCCTGATGCTGACTGGTAAGAGGCCACGTGTATGCGCTTGATGTGAGAGAGCTTCTCCAATGGCTGCAGGCAGGTCACCATCATGATGGTGGTGCAGTTAGGGTTGGCGATGATGCCGCGTGGGCGGTTCAGTGCGTCCTCGGCGTTACACTCAGGAACTACCAAAGGCACGTCGTTGTCCATACGGAAAGCTGAAGAGTTGTCTATCATCACCGCGCCATACTTGGTGATGTCCTCGCAGAACTCCTTAGAGGTACCGGCGCCTGCGCTGGTGAATGCTATGTCCACGCCCTTGAAGTCGTCGTTGTGCTGTAACAGCTTCACCTCGTACTCCTTGCCGCGGAAAGTGTATTTCGTTCCGGCAGAGCGCTGTGAGCCGAATAATACCAGTTCGTCAATCGGGAAATTCCTTTCATCAAGGACACGGAGAAACTCCTGTCCTACGGCGCCGCTGGCGCCAACAATAGCTACTTTCATCTTTTATCTTTTATTTTAGTGTCTTCGTCTGTCTTTTGTTTGTTATCTTTGCCTTGTTTCCGCCTTGTTTCTGCGTAAAACTTTTCCAACTTGCAAAATTAATAATTTTTGTTGAATAATATATGTTTTTTTGTGATTTTTTTGATATTTATTAGGTGTAATGTTTGTGTCGTGAAAATGCCAAATCGCTAAAATGTCCTATTCACGCCTTCTTCTTAACGCCTCATGCTTACGATATTTCAAAATAATTTCCTGCTGGTCGCGTACAGCGAAATCTACGGAGGGTTGTAACTCATTGATAATCAGTAATAGGATATAAAAAGGCAAAAAAAAACGATAGTTTTTACCCTCTAAAAGTTATGCTTTCACGGTGTAAAAGCTATCGAATGACGTCCTAAAAGCTATGCTTTCTCACTGTAAAGTGATAGCTTTCACGAAAAAAAGGGTGCGGAAAGTCATTTTTCCGCACCCTTTTTCCGTTTTTTACCCCTCATTCTCTCTTAGTTTGCGTTTTTTCGTTGACATGATTTTAATCAAGCAATGACAAAAATGTCCTATTCTATGTAGTTCGTTTCGTCTAATTCTGTCATATCATATCTGTTTGTCTTTTCGAAATCTATTCCTTACTCTGCTTCAATAGAACGGTCGATGACGGCTATGTCACCATCATTGATACCCGCTTCAATCATTGAGTCACATTCCACTTTCCCGCAGAACGTCGCTTCAGGATTACGTATAAGATCACGATTGAAGTCAAGCGTCTCATGATTATAGTCTTCAGCTGGCGAGGGGAAACCTGCCCTGATGCCAGGAGCAAACTGAATCTTCAGTTTCTTTTCAAAGTCACCTTGTATGATTTGAATGTTTGCCATTATCTATCTGTCTGTTCGATAAATTGGAATTTATCCAAATGTTGTTTCTTTACTTGCAGAAATTTATGCGATGTATGTTGATGACTTGGTTATTCAATTCCTCTTCGGCAACTATATCCATAAGATCGTAAAAGGAATTTTCTAGTTTGTAATATAGTTCCTCTTTATACAATGGATATAACTGGTAGAATGCCACTTTCTTACCCCGTCCCAATTTGAAGGGCTTCACATACTGATCTTTGCCTTTGGAAACAAGGAGCACGCAAGAATTGAATTTAGTGTTTGCAGCTACTGGACTTCCATCATCAGTCAGTTCAACCGTATGTGAATAGAAGAGCCAGTCATCTGTCCTTATGGGAAGTCGAGCAACTGTTTTCAGCATTCTGAGAGGCCAGTAGTCTTCCTCCTTGTCTGACTTCAATTTCCAGTCGCATGGAAGGAAAATGACGTATTCCGCCCTGTCACATACATCAGATTTTAGTCCTTTAGGGATATTCATCTTGTATGCTCCTGCACCCATCGTAACGAGTTTATAATAGGGTTGTTCCTCAGAAGGCGAAACGATAGCAATGTCGCAATGGATGTCTGGAGACACCATTTCGTGGGCCACTAATTCAATCTCACCGTATTGTTGTTCAATGTAGTCAGAGATCTTCTCCATTTCCTTTTCCGTGTAAGAATATTGTGGAAAAACTTCTTTTTCATCTTCTTTCATGGATTTTGCTATTTGTGTGTAAGTCAGAGAGACATACACAGTTAAAAAAAATATAGTGATGAATAATCTTTTGATTAGCATAAATTCCGATTTATCTGTTTGTTATATTTATCTTCTTAATCACTTTGGCAGGTACACCACCCACAATAGTATTTGGCTCAACGTCCTTCGTCACTACGGCACCTGCTGCAACAACTGCTCCATCGCCGATGGTCACGCCTGCCAGCACAGTGGTATTGGCTCCTATCCATACGTTCTTACCAATGTGGATGGGAGCATAGCTCATGCTCTGACGCTTAGCTGGGTCAAGGTCGTGGTTGAGCGTTGCCAGCACGACGTTGTGACCTATGAGTGCACCCTTGTCAATGATGATACCTCCTTGATCCTGAAACTTGCAGCCCATATTGATGAAAACTCGTTCACCAACGACGGTGTTCTAGCCGCAATCGGTATGGAATGGCGGGAACATTCCCACTGTTTTAGGCACTTCACGTCCCCAAAGTTGCTCCAGCAGCGTGTGCAGTTCCTCGGGCGTATGATACTTGCCGTTAATCTCTGCCGTTATCTTCAGCGCCTCCTGCGACAGCTGATGAAACATCATGTGGACATCGCCGCCTCCGATGACTGGCTTGCCCGATGCCATGTAGTCTCTAAATTCCTGTATAGTCATATTTTTCTTTAGTTGTTCTAGTTACGAAAGACTATGGGACGGCTATTACTGTTCCAAGACAAAATGCCTGTAACTGTTCGCCCATCACATCCTTTATGACCGCAAATACACCGTCGCCTGTGCAATGGCTGGTGTAGAATTGTGTGGCTGGATAATTTGTTTTCAGCCTTTGAGCCAATGCTCTCAGTTCCTCTTCTGACTCATATCCATCAAGCAAATGGAAGCCGCCGACAACAGTATGGACTGGCAAAGGACATGCGGAGAGGATGTTCTCCAGCCCACTATGGGCACAACCCGTAAAAAGGAGTCCATCGGTATATAGAGCCAGTTCGTGACGGAAATCATCGGGAATGTATTGACTATCCGAATCCTTTATGTAGAGATTTTGGTTTCCCTTGGGCATCGGATGCACCTGAGGTATATGGGCTATGATAAAGAGGCCATC
The DNA here is from genome assembly GCA_945941025.1 of uncultured Prevotellaceae bacterium. Lineage (GTDB taxonomy): Bacteria > Bacteroidota > Bacteroidia > Bacteroidales > Bacteroidaceae > Prevotella. Next base: position 9,066 of record CAMEWL010000026.1, on the reverse strand, counting down.
TGCTATCTCACAAGTCCTTTCAATCGTGATAAGCCTGTCCCGTTCATTCTCCGGCCAGTCCGTCGTTATACTATGCGGAAGTCCTCGCTTGGAGAAAAACTGCCCACTCATAGCATCGGGTGAAACGATGACCATAGCCTGACGGTTATGCTCCAAGAAGTATCGCAACCCTCCTGAATGGTCGCTGTGACCGTGGGATATGAACACATAGTCTATGTCGCTAAGGTCGATGCCCAACCGCTCTGCATTACGGATAAAAACGTCGCTTGCTCCAGTATCGAGCAATATCTTGTGCCGCTCCGTCTGCAAAAGGATTGACAGACCATGCTCCGTTTGAAGCATGCGGTCGTTAGTCCTATTATCCGATAATACTGTCAACTTCATAAATCTATTCCATTCGTTGCCACTTCATTTCTTCTCCCTGCTTGTCATACTGCTTGCGCTTACCAACAGGAGGCTCTGTGAGGGTGATGCGTACAACTGCCGTCCTTTCAAGACTGCGGGCAATGGCATCATCGAAAGCATCCATGTGGTGAGGGAGGAAACGCTGGCAGACTGCCCTTAGTGCTTCTATTTTATCTTCACGGTCAGTTACAATCTCAGCCTTACCAATGGCCGTTGCCGACTTATACTGTAGCGTAAAACTCCCGTCTTTTGGCCCAACGGTAGGAGCGCATTTAGTAACAGCCGACAGGAAAACCGTCGGACAGTGGCGAATACAATCCAGCTTGTCACCCTCCAAGGCACAGTGGAAATAGAACGTCCTCTCATCAGTTCGAGCCAACGACAAGGGTAATCCGTATGGACTCCCATCTGGCTTGGTCATGCTGACAGTCACGTATGGAGCCTTATCGAAAACCTCCAATGCGAAGGCGGCATCCATCTCTCTGCTTGCTTTTCTCATCTCTTTACTTCTTGAACGATGAAATTACATACACAGGCTTCTCTTCATGGTGAGTACAATCATGATGGTCGCAAGATTCCAAAGAATCCTGTAGTTCTCCGTTTTGATAAGCTCTGAGTACATCATCCACCTTTCCGTGACAGCCTCTGATGACGGTGATGCCGTGGGCTGACAGCTTGTTGTAGGCACCCATGCCCATGTTACCAGCAAGCATCAAGGCAATCCCCATCTCCTGCATGACAGATGCAATATTCGACTTGCAACCACACCCTTCAGGTGAGTCCAGACGTTCCTGGTTCATAACCTGATTCTGTTCGTCGAGCGTAACTATTGTATAATAGGCACAGTGACCGAAGTGGTCATCAATCATACCTTCACGTGTTGGAATTGCTATTTTCTTCATTATTTTATTGCCTTTTTAATTTATGTTTCTTTGATTTGTTAAATTCCGATTTAACTGTTTGTTATTAGATGTATTTTGATTACTCCTCCAGTCTCGCTTTTACTTTCTTCCATGCATGGGAGTCGAAGAGGAAACACTCTTTCATGGTTTCCATCATGCTCTTAAAACGGCTCATGGGAATAGTGAAGCTCAGTTCATTTGTCCCTACGTATGGGCGAACTGACGGGTCGAGCAACCCCATGAAGCACCTCTGCCCCTGTCGGGCATTCTCCACAATCGTCATCGAAACAACAGAACTACATCCCGAACCGAACCTCGTGACCACAGCATCAGCAGCGTTCGTGTCGAAGAAAGCCCAGCCACAAAGACCAGAAAGCATGTCGGGCGTGGCATAGAACATGATGCCCTCAAAACCATCAAACGACTCGGCTTTGTCTATCCGCACGAAGTTCAGATATGTCTGCTCGGCACGTTTCAAGCCCAAGTCTTCCACGTAGTCAATAACCATTTGCGGTGTTTTCTTGTATTTCTCCTTCAACGAGACAAATCCCGGCACTCTCTCAGGCATGTCCGAGAAACCTGTATAGAGTTTGCCACCGCCACAACCGATAACCTCTGCACTCAAACTGACGGGCGTTCCCTCTCTGGCAGCCTGGAGCCCTTTGAAGAAGCAGCCTCCAATCTTCTCGGTGCTGGCTATCGGCGTGTCACTGTAGCCGAAGAGCAGCGGCAGTTGGACTTTCTTGCCAAACGCCTCTTGAAAAAGCGCAATAAAGTCTTGCGTTGTCATCACTTCTTGTCTTTGGTAAATACTACGTTCCGTGTACTGAGATGAGCCGTAGCCTCATCCACTATCATGTCGTTCTGACGATAGACTATCGAGCAGTCTTGTATGTCGATGTCGTGGACACTGTTCATACCCTCGATACCGCTGGCCTTGATGCCAGTCTTGCAACCACGGCAGACGATGTTGCGTATGTGAATGTCCTGGAAGTCGGGCACGTGGTTGGCTTTGACCTCCTTCTTGGGTGCATTCCGCTTCACTTCGCCGGCAGAACGATCGGCATAGTCGCACTGGAAGATGATGGCTTCGCCCGTGATGTCGCTCATCACGATGTCTGAGATGAACAGCTGCTCGGTCTTGCCACCACGCCCAACGGCACTCTTAAAGCGCAACCCTGTGTCAGTACCGCTGAAGCGATTGTGACGCACCACCATACGGCGTATGCCGCTGGTGGTGTTGCTGCCAAGCACAAAACCTCCGTGAGCATGATAGACGGTGTTGCCCTCGACCACGATGTCCTCACAACCGTTGGCTGGCGACGCCGGTTTGGCTGCACTGCTTTTCATGCAGATGCCGTCGTCGCCTACATCAACCGTACAGCCCACGATGAGTCCCACGTTGACATCAGAGAAATCGATGCCGTCGCCATTCTGTGCATTCCAAGGGCAGCGCACGGTGATGCCGTCGACAATGACATTGCGGCAGTTGAAAGGATGCACATGGAAGCGGGGCGCATTCTGGAAGGTGACACCCTGAAGCAGCACGTTCACACAATCCGTCAGTCGCAGCAAGTCGTTGCGCATGTTCTCTTGAAGCTGCGGTGTGTCGGCAATGTCGGGGTAGCCGTTCGTCATCTGCCAGGGATACCACAGACTGCCTTCCTCCGCCACCATTCCGCCCATGGCCAGATATTGTTTCCACTCCACATTGCTCTGCTTGCTGCGCTTCACGGGTCGCCACTGGCTACCGTTGCCGTCGATGATGCCCTCGCCCGTAATGGCAATGTTCTTCAGCTTTGATGCACGTATGCATGGCAATACGCGGTTCTTCTCGCCATCTTCAGTCACATAGAGACTCTTGTCGGGCGAGAAATAGATGATGGCATTCCGCTCCAGATGCAGGTCAATGCTGTCTTTCAGCGAAATAGGCCCCGTAAGCCATACGCCATCGGGCACGATGAGCCGCCCGCCGCCTTTTTTCTGCAGGGCAGAAATGGCTTTTCGGAATGCTTCGGTGTTGAGTGTCACGCCATCGCCTATGCCTCCAAAGTCTGTCAGTGACACCTGATTCTCAGGCATTGAGAACGTGGTGACAGGCGTCACCTTCGTGGGCAGGTTTTGGTAATACCGTTCATAGTCGCCAGCCCAGCTGTAGCCATACGCCATCAGAGTGACGATGATAGTTAAGAATAGTCTTCTCATAATACTAATTGTTATTGTTCAGTTTCTGCATATTATATTTTTGAAATTGTAACTGTGCGCAAACTGCGCATCTAAACATTAAACTCTAAACATTAAACATTAAACTTTAAAATGTCAATCTCTTTCTGCAAGGCATTGAGGAACTGTGCTGCCTCGCCGCCATCCATCTGGGTGTGGTGGAACTGAAACGATATGGGCAGGGTTGTCTTGAAGAAGCTGCGACGATACTTTGCCCACGCCAGGAACGGATTGGCAAAACGACCAGACCACTGATTGACGATAGTGTCCAGTTCGGTGGCTATCACCACAGAAGTGCCTACTACAGCCCTATCGTCGTCAGACAGGTCGGTACACTCAGCGACAGCCTTTGCCGTCATGCAGTCATAGGCATCGCGAAACTGAGCGAAATCATTATCGAAAGGAATGTCGCAGTAGTTCAGTCCGCCGTTTTTGTTCTGCACTATGACATCCACCGCCAGTGAGTCATACTGCATCAACTTGCCGTCAACGGGCAGCAGGTAGAACTCCTGAATGCTGCTGGCAGCACGTGCGATGCACCAGCACATAAGCATATTGAACTTCAGCTTGTGCCGACGACTGATTCTTACCAGTCGGCTTACGTCAAACGTCTTCACCAATGTCACCATAGGCATGGGCGACTGCATCCACAGATCGAAGGCCATGGCACGGTTGGTGGTCTTGGGGTCAACCTCTTTCTTCATTATATAGTGGTTCTGTCATTCCTGTTTCGTAAGTTCTCAACTTACAGCTCAATTATTCTGCACTTTATTCTGCACTTTATTCTGCACTTTATTCTGCACTTCCCTTTGTTTACATAGTTAGATAGTATTGCAAAGATAGTAAAATTTATTGAAAAGTGGGCACAATACGGCTCTGTTGCTAATATTTTTTCTTTGACAGGCTTTTTATATCATATTTTTTTGTAAATTTGTATGCTGAAAACTAAAAAAGACCTAAATATGGTGGGTTCTGTTAATTCGCTTTGTTATACTTTCGAGTTTGTGTCGAGTGCAGAGTCTTAGTTATTGATGGTTGCGCTCCCCCGCGAAACGGGGGAGAGGCGAAGCGGAGGGGGTGTAAAGACCATTGACCATAGCGGGCTGTGTGACAGAAAGAACTAACATTATGCGCCGAAGGTTTAGCTCGACGGCCCGAAGGGGAAAGTCAAAGAAAACGAACAGATGACAAAACGTCAAGCCCATAAATAAACTAATTAATTACGGTGGGAATTATAGAACCCACCATATACTAAATGACCAGTCCCAAGATAATAGCACTACCTAAATACAGCGAAAGGAGCGGCAGCCTCTCTGTAATAGAGGAAGGGATTAATGTGCCCTTTCAGATAAAGAGGGTGTTCTGGATTTATGACGTGCCGGGAGGTGAGAGCAGGGGAGGACATGCCTACAAGACTGCCCAGGAGTTTATCACGGCGCTGTCGGGAAGCTTTGACGTACACCTGGATGATGGGACGGAGAGAAGGACGTTTCACCTAAACCGCTCGTATTACGGACTGTACGTGCCACAGGGAGTGTGGAGGGAGATGGACAACTTCTCCACTAACTCGGTGGCTATGGTCGTGTCTTCGTCTGTGTATTCGGAGGATGACTATATACGTGACTATGACGAATTTATAAAGTGGAAGGATGAGAAGAAGTAATGTATATGACTGCACGGTGGTGGAGCTGGACAAGCACCAAGCGCCGCAGGGCAATATATCTGTGGTGGAGGGCGGACGGACGGTGCCCTTCAGCGTGAGACGCGTGTACTACCTGTATGACGTGCCAGGGGGAGAGTCGCGCGGCGGCCATGCCCACAAGACGCTGTCGCAGCTCATGGTGGCGGTGAACGGCAGCTTCAGGGTGACACTGGATGACGGTAACGTGAAGCGTACGTTCATCCTGGACAGACCGTATCAGGCCCTGTATATAAAGCCGGGGATATGGCGACAGCTGGACAATTTCTCGTCGGGGGCAGTGTGTATGGTAATGGCATCGGAACTGTATGATGAGGATGACTATATACGCGACTACGACGAGTTCCTGAAATACGAGAAAATAATAAGTTAGAAGAATGATTCCTTTCTTGTCTCTGAAAGATGTCACGGGGCTTCATTCGAAAGAGATTAATGAGGCCGTAAGCAGGGTGGTGAACAGCGGTTGGTATCTGCAGGGCAGAGAGAATGGGCTGTTTGAACGGCATTACGCTGATTTCATCGGTACGAGGTGCTGCGTGGGATGCGGCAACGGACTGGATGCGCTGTCGCTTATCTTTCGTGCGTATATGGAATGGGGAGAGATGAGCGAGGGTGACGAGGTGATAGTGCCTGCCAACACGTTTATCGCTACGGTGCTGGCTGTGACCGATAACAGGCTGAGGCCAGTGTTGGTGGAGCCTGACGCTGCAACGCTGGAGATGGATGTGGAGAGGATAGAGAACGCTATAACAGAGCGCACACGTGCCGTCATCGTAGTACATCTGTATGGACGTAATGCTTACGATGACAGGATAGGTGATATATGTCGCAGGCATGGCTTGAGGCTGATAGAGGATAATGCACAGGCGCATGGCTGCCGCCATACTGACGGAAGAAGAACGGGCAGCTTGGGCGATGCGGCGGCGCACTCGTTCTATCCGGGGAAGAACCTCGGGGCTCTGGGTGACGGCGGTGCTGTGACGACAGATGATGAGAGACTGGCTGACACCATAAGGACGCTGGCTAATTACGGTTCGGCGAGAAAATATGTGTTTGACAGCAAGGGACGAAACAGCAGGCTGGATGAGATACAGGCTGCCGTGCTCGACGTGAAGCTGAGGTATCTGGAGGAGGATAACCAGCGCAGGAAGGACATAGCACGATATTATTATGAGCATATAGAGAACCCTCTTGTAACCCTGCCGCGCAGACTGGATGATGAGCAGAATGTGTATCATATATTCCCGGTGATGGTAGGCAATGGGGAACGTGATAGTATGCGTGAGTGGATGAAGGAAAAAGGTGTGGAGACGATGTGCCACTATCCTGTCCCTCCTCATCTGCAGAGGTGTTATGAGAGTGAGGCGTGGAACAGCCCACGGTTGCATCTGCCGCTCACGGAGCGGATGGCAGAGGAGGAACTGAGTCTGCCTGTCAGTCCGGCGATGACGCTGGAAGAGGCGGCTGAGGTGGTGAGGCTGGTAAATGAATACAGATGTTGAGACATCTTTTACACCTTATATATAATATATAGTAGGTCTGGATGACTGAAATAAAATAGAAAACCTTAAATCAATGATTGAACTGACACAATACTTCCCGATTACTAACCCTACGATGATTTTCTTCATTGTACTCATCACTATCCTCTTCGCACCGATAGTGATGGGAAAACTGCGTATTCCGCATATCATAGGCATGGTGCTGGCGGGTGTGGCGCTGGGTAAGTATGGCTTTGACATTCTGGAGCGTGACTCCAGCTTTGAGCTGTTCGGGCGCGTGGGGCTGCTCTATATAATGTTCCTCGCTGGAATAGAGATGGACTTGCAGGGGTTGAAGAAGAATGTGTCGCAGGTGGGCATCTTCGGCGTATTTACCTTCGCTATACCTTTTGTGCTTATGTATATAGCGTCGGTGTGGTTGTTGGGCTATTCGCATCTCGCATCGGTGTTGCTGAGTTGTATCATGTCAACCAACACCTTGATTGCCTATCCTATAGTGGCGAGGTACGGACTGCAGAAGCATAAGGTGACGACACTCTCTGTGGGGGCGTCGATGCTGTCATTGCTCATCACTTTGATACTCGTGGCTGCCACGACGGGAGCCGTGCAGGGAGGGGAAAGACCGGGAGTGGTGTTCTGGCTTCTTTTCCTGGTGAAGTTCGTTGTGTATTGTGTGCTGCTTCTCTTCATGATACCAAGGCTCACGCGTTGGTTCCTGAGGATGTACAGCGATTCTGTGATGCAGTTTATCTTTGTCTTGGCTATCATGTTCCTCAGTGCGGCGCTGAGTGAGCTGATAGGACTGGAGGGTATATTCGGTGCGTTCTTCAGCGGTTTGATACTCAACCGCTATGTGCCGCCGTTGTCTCCGCTGATGAACAGAATAGAGTTTATAGGCAACGCGATATTTATTCCTTATTTCCTTATCGGAGTGGGTATGCTGATTAACCTAAGGCTGCTTTTTGAGGGAGGCGGCATTATCACTACAGTTATATGTATAGTGGTGGTGGGTACCCTGGGTAAGGCGCTGGCGGCGTATATCTCTTGCTTCGTGATGAAACTGTCTTGGTTGGCAGGACACCTGATGTTCGGCTTGACATCAGCACATGCGGCTGCTGGTATAGCCATCGTGATGATTGGTATGAAGACGCAGGTGGACAATGGGGTGTATCTCGTGGGCGACGAGATGCTAAACGGTGTCGTCGTGATGATTCTCTTTACCTGCATAATCTCAACCGTCGTTACAGACAGGGCGGCGCGGCAGGTGGTGCTGCTGAGAGAGAAGGATGGCATGGATGATAGTGACGACAACGGCAAGAGAGGAAATGATGAGAAGATTCTGTTGTCGGTGAAGTATCCTGAGACGGCGGCTACGTTGCTGAATCTCGCGATACTTATGCGTAACCCGAAACTGAACAGGGGACTGATAGCCCTCAATGTGGTATATGATGACGCTGAGGCTGATGCTAACCAGCGTCGGGGCCAACAGTTGCTGGATGATATAGTGCAGCGTGCCAGTGCGGCTGATGTAAGGGTGCAGACTCAGGTGAGGCTTGCTACTAATATAGGTAATGGCATTAAGCATGCCTTTAAGGAGTTTGACTGTTCTGAGGTTATATTCGGAGTACACATGCATCCTAACTCAAGTCGTGTGTTCTGGGGTGACTTTGCGCAAAGTGTGTTTAATGGATTGTCAAGGCAGATAATAATAGCCCGTTGTATGCAACCGTTCAGTACGCTGAGGGCTGTCAAGGTGGCCATACCGTCAAGGGCTGAGTTTGAGCCTGGATTCTACAGATGGCTGGAGAGGTTGTGCAGGTTTGTGCAAGCTATAGGCTGTCGTATCGTGTTTAACGGCAGGGAGGATACTCTCGCCTTGGTAAGAGAGTATGTCAATGAGCAATACCAAAGCGTGAGGGGCGAGTATGTCTCTATGCCAAAGTGGGTAGGATTGATAGATTTGGCGGAGAGTACCAATGTTGATGAGATGCTTGTGGTAGTGACGGCAAGACAGGGAACAGTCTCTTATAAGGCTGCTTTGGAGTCGTTGCCGGAGGAACTGACAGAGCATTATCATGGGAAAAACCTTATGATTATCTTCCCAGATCAGTATGGGCCGGCTCCTGATACCTTCACTTTTGCCACAACTTCACACCGTGAACAGTTGTCTGCTTATCATGAGCTGTTGATATGGCTTAGAAGGAAATTTACCAAGAAATAGCCTGTTTTCGTTGATTTGTGTCAATTCAGCTATGATTTTTCAAAAAAAAACCTCAAAATATTTGCATGGTTCACAAAAAACCTATACCTTTGCACTCGCTTTCGGGAAAACGGC
>CAMEWL010000025.1:0-39519 GCA_945941025.1 uncultured Prevotellaceae bacterium | reverse complement strand
ACAATGAGGCTGTTTTTAGATAGTCTCGCAAACAATAATTTTCGAATGAAAAGAATTTTTCCACTACTTATATTATTACTGCTTACTGCCAGCTCTTGCATAAGAAAAGCCGCCGACACGACGGCCGACGGCAGCGAGCTTGCCATGCGTCATGCACGGCTGTTATCAGTTAAGGAGCATAAAGGATATGTCACAGTGTCAATCACTGACCCATGGGACAGCACACACGTGTTGCACCGCTATGTGCTGGTACCGAGGGACCAGGCCATGCCGGCGTCACTACCCGAGGGCGACGTGATACGCACGCCGGTGACCTCGGCTGCCGTATATACCTCAGTACACTGCGGACTGCTTGACGAGCTGGGGGCATATAATTGTATCAAAGGTATCTGCGACCTCAGGTATATTAACCTGAAGAAAGTGCATGATGACGTAAAGAGAGGAACCATACGCGACCTTGGAGAGACCATGACGCCTAACATTGAGGCTATAATGGAACTGAGACCTGACGTCATACTGCTGTCACCTTTTGAGAACAGCGGCACATACGGCAAGACAGGCAAGATGGGCATACCTCTCATAGAGTGTGCCGACTATATGGAGGCATCACCGCTGGCACGCGCTGAGTGGATGCGTTTCTATGGAATGTTGTTTGGATGCAAGGAGAAAGCCGACAGTCTGTTCAGCGACATCGAGCGTAACTATAATGAGACAAAGCGTCAGGCTGCCAGCGTCAAGAGCCGTCCTACGGTCGTGACAGAGATGAAGATTGGCAGCACATGGTATGTAGCAGGTGGTATGAGCACTGTAGGAATACTCATCAGCGATGCAGGCGGTGACTACGTATTCAAGGACGTAAGAGAGAGCGGCGCACTGCCCTACAGTCCGGAGAAAGTCTATGAGAAAGCAAGGGAGGCCGACTACTGGCTTATAAAATACAACCAGGGTACAGACATGACACTGGCTGACCTGCGCTCCATGTGGAGTATGAACGCACGAATGAAGGCTTACTCCACGAAAAGCATATATTGCTGCAACCTATCATCCACCCATTTCTTTGAGGAGACACCGTTTCATCCCGACGTATTGCTGAGGGAGTATGTCAACATACTTCATCCTGAACTACGGGAGGGCGAGCTAACTCTGAAATACTACAAACAGGTGAAGGAATGAAAAGCTTTGAGCGAGGCATAAAGACAAATATACTACTGACAGTGTTGCTGGTATTGCTGGTCGTTCTCAACCTTGTGTTTGGTTCGGTCAACATTCCCGTGAGCCGTCTGCTGCGCATCCTGCTCGGTGAGGATGAGCAAAGCAGTTGGGCTTATATCGTATGGGAAAGTCGCATACCACAGATACTGACAGCAGCATTGTGCGGTGCATCACTCGCCACTGCCGGTCTGTTGCTGCAGACCACTTTCCGCAACCCCCTGGCCGGACCGTCTATACTTGGTATAACAAACGGAGCCGGACTCGGCGTAGGCATCGTGATGCTCATCACTGGTGGCATTATAAGCATTGGCGGAAGCATGATTGCCGGTTTCATGGCAGTCATCACAGGAGCGCTTATCGGAGCCACTGCCGTTATAATGCTATTGCTTGCCTTCGCCACTGTGGTGCGTAACAACATCATGCTGCTCATTGTGGGCATCATGATAAGTTTCTTAGTGTCGAGTATGGTGATGCTGCTAAACTTCTTCGCCACGTCAGACAATATTCACAGTTATGTGATGTGGGGCATGGGCAGTTTCAGTGACGTAGGCATGGATGCCATGCCATACTTTGCAGCCACATGTGCCGTGGGGCTCATACTATCGCTGCTGATGATGAAGCCTCTCAATGCCATACTGCTCGGAGACTATTATGCAGCGAACTTGGGAGTGGACATCAAGCGCACCCGACTGCTACTGCTTACCGCCACAGGCATACTCACCGCCGCCAGCACCGCCTTTTGCGGACCGATAGCGTTCGTTGGACTGGCAGTGCCACACATAGCGCGAATGCTTACGAATACATCAGACCACACCATACTATTGCCCACCACGATGCTCACCGGAGCTGTAATATGTATGTTGTGCAACCTGATTTGCGTTATGCCGCAAAACACCGTTATACCTATTAATGCCGTAACGCCTGTCTTTGGCGCCCCGGTCATTATATACATAATGGTGAAAGCCGGATACTCACAGAAATAAGAACTTACTTACCAAAACATCATGAGACAAAATAGATCAAACACTTCACACAGCATAAGAGCCTCATATATTTCATGCATACATGCTTTCTTACTCAACCTATTGCTGGCATACGTCATTTACATGGTATGCAGGGGCATCTTCTTTCTGGAGAATTACCATCTGTACAAGGAGTCATGGCAGCAACTGTCTTTTGGTGACATAATAAAAGGCGGACTGTTGTTTGACACTTCCGCCATACTATACACTAACACGCTTTATGCCTTGATGATGCTACTGCCGCTACATCTTAAAGAACGCAACTCTTGGCAGTCATGTGCACGAGGTCTGTTCATTCTCGTCAACAGCATTGCCGTCATAATGAACCTTGCCGATGCCGTCTATTTCCAATATACTGGCAGACGTTCCACCACAAGCGTATTCAGAGAGTTCTCCAACGAGAACAACATTATAAGCATAGCCTCAACAGAACTACTCAACCACTGGTATTTAGTACTCGTAGGAGTGTTGCTGATATTCTGTTTGTTCAAGTTCACTCTCAAGGCCGACGAGCTGCGTTTCTACAGTCACGGCAAGATGTCTATAGGTAAGTACTATATCATACAAGTGATAGCCCTTGCATTGTTCACTCCTCTCTGCATTGCAGGTATGCGAGGCGGATTTACCACGGCGGTGCGCCCTATAACGATAAGCAACGCAAGCCAATACGTAAACCGCCCCACTGAGGCGGCCATAGTGCTCAATACTCCCTTCTCCTTCATCCGCACAATAGGCAAGGACGTATTCTCTGACCCGAAGTATTTCTCTCTGTCTGAGCTTGACAAAATATACTCACCCGTACACAATGCCACAGCCGACACCACAGCCACATCCAGCGTGGCAAAGCGCAAGAACGTGGTGGTACTCATCGTCGAGAGCTTCGGCAGAGAGTATATAGGGGAGTACAACAAGCAGTTGGACGGCGGCAAATACAAGGGCTACGCTCCCTTTATAGACGAGTTGCTGAAGCAGTCGCTCACATTCGACTATACCTTTGCCAACGGTCGTAAGAGCATTGACGGTATGCCGTCTATACTCTCAAGCATTCCCCACTTCGTAGAGCCTTTCTTCCTTACTTCCGCCTCGCTCAATGATGTCAGCGGACTGGCAGACCGACTGGGGGAGTGCGGCTACAGCAGCGCCTTCTTCCACGGAGCACAGAACGGCAGCATGGGGTTTGAGGCATTCGCCCGTACCACAGGTTATCAGAAGTATTATGGCAGAACAGAATACAACAATGACAAGCGTTTTGACGGTGACAAGAACTTTGACGGCACATGGGCAATATGGGACGAGCCTTTCCTGCAGTACTATGCCTTGAAGATGACCGAGATGAAAGAACCTTTCATAACATCTGTGTTCACTGCGTCAAGCCACCATCCGTATAACATACCAGAGAAATACAAGTCACGTTTCCCTGATGATGGGAAGAACCCTATACACAAGTGCATAAGATACACCGACATGGCACTCCGCGAGTTCTTTGAGACTGCAAAGAAGCAACCATGGTATAAGAACACCATCTTTATCATGACCTCCGACCACACTAACGCAATAGACCACAAGGAGTATGCCACCGACCTCGGTGTATATGTGGCACCGATACTCTTCTTCGACCCGTCAGGCGAGATGCCACGAGGACAACATCACGGCATAGCGCAACAGATAGACATCATGCCGACCATACTTAACTACTTAGGATACAACAAGCCATACGTCGCCTTCGGTATTGACCTGTTTAACACCCCTGCCGACAAGACTTGGGCTGTTAGCTACAACGGCGGCATATACCAATATGTGAAAGGCGATTACTTCATACAGTTTGACGGTACAAAGCTGAAAGCCGCATACAACTACAAGAAAGACTGGATGATGACTACCAACCTTGTCAATGACAAGTCCAAGGAGGCCGTGCTCACCGCAATGACCAAAGAACTCAAAGCCATAATACAAAGCTATATGCAAAGGATGCAGAACAATGCTTTACGTTGATGTCATACTCCCCTTGCCACTTGATGGTCTGTTTACCTATTCCGTACCACAGGAATGGGAAGCAAAGGTGTGTCCCTACGTAAGGGCGAAGGTGCCGTTCGGCATAACAAAGACTCACACAGCATTGATAGTACGCAGCCACAATGACCCTCCGCAAGGCGACTTTGAAGTAAAGAGTATCATATCCATCATTGATGACGAGCCCATCCTGCTGCCTCAGCAATATGATATGTGGCAATGGATAAGCAAATACTACATGTCGCCTATGGGCGATGTAATGCAGGCAGCACTGCCCCACGGCATTAAGAAAGAGGAAACCTACAGACCTAAGACCGAGGTCTATATCAGACTGGCAGACCAGTACAAGAACGAGCAGTCGCTCCATAATGCCATGAATATGCTCTCACGCTCTCCAAAGCAAATGGAGGTATTCACCGCCTATCTTGACATAAGCGGATGGGCAGAACTGAAAGAGAAGCACAGCGTGAGCCGTGAGGAGCTGATAAACGTAGCACACTGCACCACCGCCCATGTAAAGGCACTCGTCAACAGGGGCTTCCTCCAAATATATGACAAGGAGATAGGCAGACTCAACAGCAACGAGGAACCACATCCTGAGAACATAAAGACCTTGAGCCCGGCCCAGCAAGAGGCGCTGGACAAACTGCGCAAGGACAACGGGACACCATCATCTGCCCCCATACTCTTTCACGGCGTCACTTCATCCGGCAAGACTGAGGTATATATCCATTTGATACAAGAGGCGATAGACAAGGGCTTGCAGGTGTTATACCTGCTACCAGAGATAGCCCTGACGGTACAGATAACCAGCAGACTGAAAAGCATCTTCGGCAACCGCATGGGCATATATCATTCCAAGTACTCCGATGCCGAGCGTGTGGAGATATGGCAGCGCCAACTCTCTGACGCGCCATACGACATCATCCTCGGCGTGCGCTCATCGGTATTCCTGCCGTTCCAACGCTTAGGTCTCATCATTGTTGACGAGGAACACGAGACCTCTTTCAAGCAACAAGACCCATCGCCACGATACCATGCGCGCTCAGTAGCCCTGATGATGGCAAAGAAGACCGGCGCCAACGTCATACTGGGCACCGCCACCCCATCGGCAGAGACATACTACAAGGCATTGCAAGGCAAATACCGCCTGGTAGAACTAAAGACACGATACAAAGACATAAAACTGCCACACATAGAGGTAGTCAACACCAAAGACCTGCGACGCCGCAAACTGATGCGCGGTATGCTCTCACCAGCACTCAAGAAAGCTGTTGTCGAAGCACTGCGCAAAGGAGAGCAAGCCATAATATTCCACAACCGCAGAGGCTTCTCACCTGTTATAGAGTGTCATCAGTGCGGTTGGAGTCCCAAGTGCCCTAACTGCGATGTGTCTCTCACATACCACAAGACAACAGGCTCCCTTACCTGCCACTACTGCGGACACACCTACCCTATGCCACGCCAATGCCCAGACTGCGACAACACCGCACTCAGCGACCGTGGCGCAGGCACAGAGAAGATAGAGGACATGATTGTTGACGAGCTGAGAGAGAGCGGATGTGACGACGGCATGCTCCATATATCACGCATGGACCTTGACACCACCCGCACTCGTAATGCCTACGAGCGTATCATCAACGATTTCTCTAACGGGAAGAAGAACCTGCTCATCGGTACGCAGATGGTGACAAAGGGACTCGACTTCGCCCATGTGAGCGTAGTGGGTATCATCTCAGCCGAGACGATGCTCAACAAAGCCGACTTCCGTGCACACGAGCAGGCTTTCACAATGATAACACAGGTGGCAGGCAGAGCCGGCAGACAAGGTCAGCAGGGACAAGTGTTCCTACAAACGGCGCACCCTGAGCTGCCGGTCATCAAGCAGATAACCAACAACGACTACGAAGGTTTCTTCAAGGCTCTGATGACAGAGCGCCAGCTGTTCCGCTATCCGCCGTTCTGCCGTCTTATATACATCTACCTGAAACACCGCGACAACAACACCGTCAACACTGCTGCCATAGAACTGGGCAGCCGTCTCAGACAATGCTTCGCCGACAATGTGCTGGGTCCCGACAAACCTGCCGTAGCACGCATAAAACAACTTTTCATACGCAAGATTGTACTCAAGGCAGAACCGTCATGGGGCATAACGCCGTTGCGTCACAACATCAGGTTGTGCACCGATGCTATTGTCTCTTGTCCCCAATATAAAAACATAATGATTTCCTTTGACGTTGACCCGCTATAGAAGGTAAAGGGAAACAGGCTTTCTTCCTGTGTCACACAACTGTTCCGTTTCCCTTTATCAGAAGTCGAAATACTCTATCTCACCTGCACCGGTGCTTCCGTCATCAAGTATCAGGTCTTCGTCACCCTCAGACTCTTTCTCGCGCTTACGCTGCACAGGCGGATTCTTCAGGTTTCCGTTCTCGTCAAACATATTGTATGTGGTACGCAGCACTGTGAACTCCGTACGTCTGTTCAAGGCATTGGCAGTTTCCTGCTCATCTTTCTTCAGCTTCTGTATAAACTCCTCGGTCAGCACATCGCCCTCCTTCAGCCAAGAGTAACGCTCAGCCACGCGGCGGCGTATCTTCTTCGGACGTTCCTTGCCATATCCCACCGGAGTAAGGCGGTCAGCGGCAATACCCTTGCTTATCAAATACTTCACCACCTCCTCAGCCCTCAGCTGTGAGAGGTGTTTATTATATTCAGCCGAACCCTTATAGTCAGTGTGCGCCCCAAGTTCTATCGTAATATTGGGATTCTCGTTGAGCAGCATCACAAGCGAGTCAAGCGCCTGCGTGCTCGACGGCAGCAGCGTGGCCTTGTCAAACTCATAGAATATATTGTCTATCAACACCGGGGCATTGATGCTTGCCAAGGCAAACTGCAACGTGTAGGTCTCACTCTCCTTCACTTTCGGTATGGTGAGCTCCTCCTTATGGTTAAGATATCCCGGACAGCTGCCCAGCACTATATACTCCACTCCCGGGTGCACCGTTACCTCAAACGAGCCGTCGCTCTTCACGCCTAGCCGCTCATTGGTACCGTCGGTGCCCACTATGCGCGCCTCTCCCTTGAGAAGTTCATAGCCATCCTGTTCATATATCCATCCCTTGATGGTCTGCACCACCTCAGGGTTCTCAAACCAATATATATTGTCATATCCCCGCGCGTCGCCCCTGTTGGTAGAGAAGAAGCCGCGGTTATGACTACCCTCAAACGTCATGCCGAAGTCATCGCCCATAGAGTTGAGCGGATAGCCCGGATGGGTAATATGGAACTGCATGTCGTCACCTATCCTCGCTATGAATATGTCAAGGCCGCCCATGCCCGGGTGTCCGTCAGACGAGAAGTAGAGGTCGCCGTTAGGCCTGAACGTCGGGAACATCTCGTTGCCCGGCGTATTGACAGGCTCTCCAAGGTTCTCTACACCCATCGCCACGCCGCCCACTATATGTGAGCGCCATATATCAAGCCCGCCCTTTCCGCCCGGCATATCACTCACGAAATACAGCCATTCGCCATCAGGCGACAGCGCCGGGTGTGCGAAACACGACAGTGTGTCGCGTGATACCACAAACTCCGAAGCCTTACCCCACGAGGCATCTGCCCTCTTCGACACCATTATCTTAGCATAACGTGGCCCCGAGGCATTATAGGTGCACTGTGTAAGGTACATCTCCTGTCCGTCTGGCGACAGCGAACACGCTCCCTCGTCATACTCCGTATTCAGTCCGGTGGCTATAGCCTCCGGCTTGCTCCATTTGCCTTTGTCGTCTTTCTCTGAATAGAATATATCCGCCGACTTCATACCTGTCACGGCATTCAGTTCGTCTCCCTCTGCATCATTGCGCGTAGAGGTGAAATAGAGTTTGTCATTGTCATCGCCTCCCAGCACCGGCGAATAGTCATCGCGGCGCGAGTTAAACACGTCCATCTTCTTCACCTTATACTGCGAGCCCTCTTTCTTCCATTCCGGCGCACGTCGTGCCGATGTAATGCCGTTCTCCACCAGTTGGTTACCAGGCATAGAGTCACGCAGCGTCTCAAAGATACCCAGCGCCGTCTTGTAGTCGCCGTTCTTCAGAAGCTGTCGCGCATAGCGCAGGCTGTCGTCAAGCGTCGCGGTATTGTATCGTGCGGCGTTGCGGTATGCCGCCACAGCCTTCGCCGTATAGTTGATATGCTCATAGCAATGCGCCATCTTCAGCGCACGCTCTCCACGCAAGCGTTTCTCTGACGCCGCAGTCTTGGCATACGCCTTACGGTAATAGTCTGCCGCCAGGAAATACTCTCCCAGCGCCTCAGCCTTATCACCTTTCTTCACCAGCGTCTCCGCACTGCACGACACAAGCAGGCTCACGGCTAACAATATCTTATATATGGAATATACTCTTCGCATTATCCGTTGTTATGCGTGCCACTTCATCAGGTGTCACCTGATAGGCCTCCGCCATCTTCTCTATAATATGCGGTATAAAACTGCTCTCATTTCTCTCGCCCCTGTGAGGCACCGGCGCCATGTACGGTGCATCGGTCTCCAGTACCACGCGTGTGAGCGGCACTGCGGCTGGCAGCGTCTGCGGCAGGTTGCTTTTCTTGAATGTCAGCACTCCGCCTATGCCAAGGGCAAAGCCCTTAAACTGCAACAGTTCCTGTGCCTCATGCTCATTACCCGTAAAGCAGTGGAACACCCCTCCGTGCAGCCGTCCCTCATAGCGGCGCATTATCTTCACCATCTCGTTCTGCGCCTTACGGCAGTGTATCATCAGCGGCAGACCTGTCTCCACCGACCACCTCACCTGCCGCTCAAAGGCGTCGAGCTGCTCCTGCTCATACTCGCGCGACCAGTAGAAGTCCAGTCCCACCTCTCCTATGGCTATGGGCTTGAACGCAAGCTGGCCCATACGTTTCTTCATCTCCTCTATCACCGCCGCATAGTCTGCCTTTACATCCTCCGGGTGCAGACCTATCATGCCGTGGCAATATCTGGGATAACGGCGACACACCTCGCTAATAGTATCAACAGACTCCATGTTGATGCCCGGCACCAAAAGGCACTCCGCACCACTCTCCTTGGCACGCTGTATTACCTGTTCCAAGTCTTCGCTAAACTCCTCGCCGTCAATATGAGTATGTGTATCTATGAATAACAAGTTATGGTAATTCTAAGTTATGAGTTATGAGTTATGAATTATGAGTTCTTTTAGTCGGTCTGCGACCTTTGGACTCCGCAATGCGCCTGAGCACCCACGGAGCGCAAGAAAAGCGTCACAAGCGCCGAGCGATGAGTTATGAGTTATGAGTTTCCCTTTGCCTACACATTGTGCAAAACTGCAAACAGTAAACTATAAACAGTAAACTATTTATTCCTTTTCATCATCTTTGCCGCATACTCACGCAGAGGCTGCTTCTTCTCCTCCGGCACATTGACCTGGTCCAGGGCTTCGAGCGCCACCTGATAGTACTCCTCCATCTTTGCCTTCGCCATACGGTCTATGCCGAGTTTGTTATATATAGCAGTCACCGCCGCCACCTTCTCCTTGCGGTCAGCGTCCACGGTGTCTATCCACCGCTGCAACTCAGCCTTGTCGTCGCCCTCTGCCTTGGCAAGTGCGTTGATGAGCATATACGTCTTCTTATTACACATGATGTCGCCGCCTATCTCCTTGCCAAACACAGCACTGTCGCCATACACATCAAGATAGTCGTCCTGCAGCTGGAACGCCAGTCCCATGGCCTCGCCGAAGCGGTAGAGGCTCTCCACATCCTCCGCCGGTGCACCTGCCATCATGGCTCCTATCCTCACCGCACAGCCCAGCAGCACACTTGTCTTCAGACGTATCATCTCAATGTACTCCTGTTCCGTCACGTCATTGCGTGTCTCGAAGTCCACGTCATACTGCTGTCCGTGGTTTATGTCTATGGCGGTATCGATAAATGTTGACATACACTTCTCTCCCATCCACCTTACAGCCAACAGCAGCATATTGTCGCCAGAGAGGATGGCAGTGTTCTCGTTCCACTTGCGGTGCACCGTTGGCATACCACGGCGCACGTCGGCATGGTCCATCACGTCGTCATGCAACAGCGTGAAGTTGTGATAGGTCTCCAGCGCCACCGCCTGAGGCAGCACGTCACGACCGTCCTCACGCCACATCTCGTATGCCTTCATCATCAGCACCGGACGTATGCGCTTGCCGCCCAGCGACAACACATAGCGTATGGGTTCATACAGTCCGCGTGGCTCCACGTCAAGCGGCAGCTGCGAAATATAATCATTGATAATATCTTCGTATTTCATTGTATTCTAAGTTATGATAATTCTAAGTTATGAGTTTTGAGTTATGAGTTATGAGTTGAGGGACCCTCCCCATCCCTCCCTGTGAGGGAGGGGGCTTGGGACTGATGAGTTATGAGTTCTTTTAGTCGGTCTGCGACCTTTGGACCCCGCAATGCGCCTGAGCACCCACGGAGCGCAAGAAAAGCGTCACTACGTGCCGAGCGATGAATTATACACTATTAATTATCTCATTATTAATTATGCATTATGAATTAACTACAGGTTTATCGCGGCGTTAAACATTATACTTGATGAGTTAACGTGATACTTGCCGTACGACACGTTGAGCTTGAAACGCTCAAGCAGCAGTCCGGCTCCCACGGTAAAGCCCGCCCCGTGACTGCTCTCGCTGTTGTCAGTCAGGTTACGCGTTTTCATGTTATACGCGCGCCGCGCGTTATAGCCCCCCGCCACATAGAACTGCTCCGTCAGCTTCAGGTCCACTCCCACGCAGGCATGGCGCAGGAAGGCATAGTCCCAGTGGTTGAGGTCGGCGAAGGTCAGCGACAAACGCAACGGCGAGTTAGGCAGACCGTATGTCACACCCACCGACACATCCGTTGGCAACGACTCAAACTCGTCCTCGTATGTGGAGAGCTGTCCGCCAAGGTTACGCACGGAGATAGAGGCCGAGAAATCCTTATCGGCACTGTAGTAGTTCAGTCCCAGGTCTATGGCCGCCGCCGTACTGGTATAGCCGCCAATCTTTGAATATATGAACTTCGCGCCTATGCCGCCCACGAGGTTCTTTGCCAGCGTGTAGGAGAAGAGGCCCTCAAACGCCATGTCGGCCGCAGAGAACGTGCCCGTCTGCACATCGTTCTGGTCCACCTCCTTCATCGTGCCATAGTTAATATAGTGTATCGCACCGCCCACCGTGGCCTTATCGTTTATGATGTCGGCATAGTTAGCGGTGTACATCCCCACACCGTCCATATAGTTCATATAGCCCACCGTCACCGTCCTGCCGCCCACCGACGCCAGCAACGCGGGGTTTGACAACGCCAGCGTGGCGTCATCCTCTATTATCGAGATATTGTCGCCACCCAGTGCCGCGGCATGTGCGCTCTCAGGCAACCGCAGGAAGTTATAGGCCGTCTGGCTCTCCTGCGCGCGTGTCCCCACAGCCATCGCTGTCAGCAGTATTGTGAATAAACACTTTCTCATCTATGAAATAACGCTCTCCCCACCTATTTATTATTAATATCACCACGGAATTTACGAAATTTACTTTCGCACTATACCATTTTCACTTTCGCCCAGCGCGTTTATATGCCAAAATCGCACTCATTCAGTGCGTTTCTGCGTAAAAATTGCACTCGCTCAGTGCATTTTTTGTAAAAAGTTGCACTCGTTCAGTGCATTTTTTGTAACTTTGCAGCATAGAATCATAAATAATCCATCGTTTATGGAACATCTGACAGGCAACTAAACTATTGATACATAGAATAGGACATTTTTGTCATTTCGCCTTTTTATTTTTGTCAACGAAAAAACGCAAACTAGAATAAAATTGAAGGGAAAAAAGCGGAAAACACAATATTTTTTCACCATTTTACACCCTCTTCATCCTCAAAGCATAGCTTTCAGGGTGTAAAATGATAGCTTTCACGACGAGAAACGATAGCTTTTACACCCTGAAAGCATAGCTTTTGCGACGCAAAAGCTATCGTTTTTTCATACTTTTTTATAACCTATCACTGATTATCAACGAGTTACAACCCTCCGTAGATTTCGCTGTATGCGGCCAGCAGGAAATAATTTTCAAATATCGCGAGCATAAGGCGTTAACGGAAGGCCCAAAATAGGACATTTTTGTCATCGGGTGACATAAATCAAGTCTTATTCAACACCGTATTCATATATTTCATTGAACATGAATTGCCATAAATTGACCATACGCTCGGCGACGTAAGGAGACGCTTGCTACCGTATGGACGCAAGAATTATCATAAAATATTATAGAAAAAAGATTAATGAAGCATTTATGGGCATTAATGGTAATTCATGTTATAAAACACATTGTTTCTTGAATGCGAATCTCACCATAATCGGAGAATTCGGCAATTCGGGAAAAATGGACGAACACAAATCAATCGAATAGAACGAATCTTTTTTGTGCCCTTATGGGCAGAAATCCATTAAAATCTTTTTGATAATCTCAGGCTCTTTGAGCCAGAAATATTTCTGAGCCGACAGGCTCCAAAGATTGTCCTGATGATTTTCTATGATTTCTGCTCCGCAGGAGCATAATAAAAACCAGTCACGCCATCATACGGTGCGGCTGACTTTTTCTTCTGTGTGAATACTATTTCCTTTGTTATGACGTTTATTATATAGTGAGGATTCGGCACTCCGTTCGCGGAGGAGGCAGGAAACACCAACCCTGACCTGCAGAACCACAAGTACAACGGCAAAGAACTTGACACTATGCATGGACTGAACACCTACGACTACGGCGCAAGGCAATATCACTCCCTCGTCGGCAGGTGGGACAGGATGGACCCGTTGTGTGAAAAATACTACTCAGTCAGCCCATATGCGTATTGTTTGAATAATCCGATTGCCTATATTGATAGTGAAGGAAAAGAAGCGAAAATTTCTGGTACGAGAGCAGAAAGGATTGCCATCTTAACTGTTTTACAAACTCTTACCAATGATAAACTCGCAGTGAATAGATATAGTGGAAAAATATCCATACGAAGTAGGGGAACTATGAATAAGGGAAAGAATTTATCTGTTGGAACGAATCTAATCCGTGACATAATTAATGATGAACGCACAATGACTATATACAATCATAATGGAGAATTCTATGAACATGATCATAGACGTAAGGATGCTACAAATGGCAAAGGTTCAGATGTTGATGTATGGTTGAATTTAAGTGAAAATGAATTGAAGTTCACGACAAGGGATTCCAAAACAGGAAAGGTAAAAGAAGAGTGTATTAATATTCCAATTGCAACAGGTCATGAACTCATACATGGCGTGAGAGCTATGAATGGTGATGCTACAGAAGGCAAAGCCCAAAACTCTTGGAAAGATAATAAAGGTAACATTCATATTCAAACTACAAATTTAGAAGAACTTGAAACGACAGGATTAAAAGGTAATTATAAATATACAGAAAACAAACTAAGACAAGAACAAAAAGAAAACATAAGAATCAAATATTGATATGAAGAAATATATTATATTTACATTTTGTGTCATATTGTTACAAGCATGTAAAGAAAAGGAGGCATTATTGTCTACTTATGTTTTTTCCATGGACACACAATATGTCAACTATTATATCGACATATGTTCAAATGGATTGATGAATGTTACAATGGGAATGGAAACAGACACGGTGAGAGTCCTGATGGAAGAAGGTGGTGAATTTCAACAAGATGAAAATATGTTTATCTCTCACGAGGAATACCCTGAGACCGTATACTTTTATAAGGACACCAGCTATATTACAAAACCTTATAAGAAAGAAAAACATAGTATTATGTTGAATAATGACCAAATTACAAAAATAAAGGTGCTAATTACTCAACTAAATAGAACACAACCCAAAGATCCTTTTGTAGATAAAAAGGATGAAACACATCAATTGAAACAGAAAAACATTTGGCATTGGGAATCTTATGGCGTAATAATGATGACAGGCAAGAAAACATTCAAATTTTGGTATGATGATATGAGTAAAGAAGAACAACAACTTTATGAGTATATAAAAATAATATCTCCGATGAAAATAGAGCCCGTAATAGATAAACATAGTTGTTTGGGCGGTCATAGGCTATGAATATTTCAGAGCCGACAGGCTCAAAGATTGTCCTGATGATTTTCCATGATTTCTGCTCCGGAGGAGCATAAGGTGTAAAAAGAACTTATTGCATATAATGATTATTTCTGCAAATAAAAAAGCAGTCGCGCCACAATGTGACACGACTGCTTTAGTCTTTATATATCGTCAGATTTTTTATATCAGGTTCATACCGTTCTCCTTGCACTCGCGGCGCTGCTCGTCAGGCCAGATGCTTGCCTGTATCTCACCGATGTGCGCCTTCTGCAACATTATCATACAGAGACGGCTCTGACCTATACCGCCACCGATAGAGAGTGGCAGCTTGCCTTCAAGCAATTGCTTGTGGAAGAACAATTCGGCACGCTGCTCCTGACCCTCCAATGCCAGCTGACGGAGCAATGCCTCCTTGTCAACACGTATGCCCATTGATGAAAGCTCTATGGAGCGGTCAAGCACAGGATACCATATCAGAATATCACCGTTGAGTCCGAGGAATCCGTCTGAGTTAGGTGTGGTCCAGTCATCATAGTCCGGGGCACGACCGTCGTGCTTCTCACCGTCAGAGAGCTTGCCACCGATGCCCATGATAAACACTGCACCGTATTTCTTACATACAGCGTCCTCACGCTCCTTGGCTGTCATGCCAGGATACATCTTCAGTAACTCCTCAGAGTGAATGAAGTGTATCTCGCGAGGCAGGAACGGCTTGAGCTGCGGATAGGTCTCACATGCCAGGAACTCCGTACGCAGTATGGCAGAGTAGATGCGACGCACCACGCTCTTGAGGAAGTCGAGTGTACGCTCCTCACGGCTTATCACCATCTCCCAGTCCCACTGGTCAACGTAAAGCGAGTGAAGATTGTCAAGCTCCTCATCGGCGCGTATAGCGTTCATATCAGTATATATGCCGTAACCCGGGTCTATATTATACTCTGCAAGAGTGAGACGCTTCCACTTGGCAAGAGAGTGTACCACCTCT
The DNA here is from genome assembly GCA_945941025.1 of uncultured Prevotellaceae bacterium. Classification (GTDB taxonomy): domain Bacteria; phylum Bacteroidota; class Bacteroidia; order Bacteroidales; family Bacteroidaceae; genus Prevotella. The sequence goes on along the minus strand of CAMEWL010000025.1, from coordinate 24,139 downwards.
GCCATCTGGTCGCCAAGGTCCTTAATAGGGAACGACACAGGCCGCTCTACACCGTTAAGGTCATCATTGATGCCCAAGCCCTTCAACACGAACAAAGGAGCCGTGACACGACGAAGCCTCAACTCCGTGCTTAGGTTCTGCTGGAAAAATTCCTTTATCAGCTTTATGCCTTGCTCTGTCTGCCAAAGGTCGAGCAGAGCTTTATATCCTGCTGGTTTTATCAACTTGCTCATATTTTTTGAAATTTTATGCAAAGGTAAACAAAAATACTAAACTGACAAAGTTTTTTCTGTTTTATTTTACAAATAGACAGAAAAATGTTATTTTTAATATCTTTTTGAAATCTCTACAGATGTTTTTTACAAGTTTTTGGCAAATGCATGTACTTATTTTGTTATTTGCGAAATTATGTGTACCTTTGTATGTATTTTTCATGTCAGATATGATTAGACGCTCTATACTATATATATGTATGTTGCTGAGTGCGGCAACATCTATTGCACAGGATATCACGACAAGTGCCGACACCTTAGTCGCCGACACCGCCTATACGCTGCCTTGGCCGCAGTCTATGCAGGCACGCCTTGACAGTATCATCGGCGGGGCAAAGATGCTGGAGACATCACAGATGGGTTTCTTGGTGTATGACCTTGACGATGACTCCGTGCTCTACGCCAGGGACCAGAGGCAGGTCATAAGACCGGCGTCCACGATGAAACTAATCACCGCTATCACGGCGCTTGACCAGCTGGGCACCGACTACGAGTACTCCACACGCGTGTGCTACACAGGAAAGGTTATGCCTTCCGCCACTTTTGAGCAAGACAGCACACAACTGCTTATAGGCGATATATATATAATAGGTGGCATGGACCCCAAGATAAGCGAGGAGGACATCAGCACCTTTGCCAAGAGCATCAGGAGCCTCGGCGTTGACACCATCTGCGGCAATATATATGCCGACCGCAGCATGAAGGACTCTGACCAGTATGGTGAGGGATGGTGCTGGGATGACGACAACGCCATTCTGTCGCCTTTGGTATATAAGAGGAAGGACAACATGATTGACGTACTGCTGACCGCCCTGAGCAAGGAGAAGGTGTTTCTTGACGGAAACAAGGGAGAGAAGAAGTGTCCGCAGGGCGCAAAGGTGGCGTATGAGTTGAGGAGGCCGCTGGAAGATGTGTTACAGCCTATGATGAAGCTGAGCAACAACCTGTATGCCGAGAGCATGTATTACCAGATAGGACTGACACAGGGACGCCCTGCCACAGCAAAGAAGGCACAGACCGTGGAGGAGGCCATAATGAAGAAGGCGGGAGCGGGTGGCGCCATCCACCGCTTTGCCGACGGCTCGGGACTGTCGCTATATAACTACCTGTCAGCAGAGATTGAGGTGGCTTTCCTACGCTATGCGTTTAAGAGGGAGGCCGTGTTTGACGCCCTTTACAGGTCGCTGCCTATAGCAGCAGTGGACGGCACGATAAAGGACCGTATGGCTGGTACGCCGGCAGCTGGCAACGTTCACGCCAAGACCGGCACACTGTCGGGCGTGAGCAGCCTGGCTGGATATCTCACCGCACCTAACGGCCACCGTCTGGCGTTCTCGATAATGAACCAGGGGGTGATGCGCGGTATATACGCAAAGAACCTTCAAGACAAACTCTGCGCCGCTATGTGCAGGTAGGAAAGAATTAATAATTAATAATGAGATAATTAATACAACTCATAACCCATAACTCATAACTCATAACTCATCGCTCGGCGCTTGCGACGCTTTTCTTGCGCTCCGTGGGTGCTCAGGCGCATTGCGGAGTCCAAAGGTCGCAGACCGACTAAAAGAACTTATAACCCATAACTCATAACTCATAACTTAGAATTACTATAACTTGCCAACAATGACACAACGCGTAATCATATCACAGCACTTGGAGAATGACCTCACCAACGCTATAGCAAACTGCAGTCACGACCGCATATTTGTACTTACCGATACTACCACCAACGTATGTTGCTGGCCGCTGATAAAGGACTTCAGCTGTCTGGACGGCGCACAAACCATAACCATAGGCGCAACAGACATGGAGAAGACTCTGCAGTCGGTAAGCCATGTATGGGAGGAACTGCAGAAAGGCGGTGCCACACGCCACTCACTGTTGATAAACCTCGGAGGAGGTATGGTAACTGACCTCGGAGGCTTTGCGGCAAGTACGTTCAAGAGGGGTATCAACTTTATCAACATACCTACCACGCTGCTGTCTATGGTTGACGCTTCGGTGGGCGGCAAGACTGGCTTCAACTTCGGCGGTCTGAAGAATGAGATTGGCGTGTTTAACGATTCCAAGTATGTCATTCTCTGCGCTGACTTCCTGAAGTCCCTTGACGACCAGAATATGCGCTCCGGCTATGCAGAGATGCTGAAGCACGGACTGATACAACGTGACAACGGACTGAGCATGTGGCAGGAGCTCGTGGCATTTGACATCACGAGACCTGACCTCGCACAGTTGCAGAGGATGATTGCAGACTCTGTGGCTGTAAAGGAGCGCATCGTAGAGGAAGACCCTCATGAACACGGCATACGCAAGGCACTGAACCTGGGACACACCGTGGGCCACGCACTGGAGTCATGGGCAATGAAGCGCACACCTATACTGCACGGATATGCTGTGGCTTACGGCATCATCGTGGAGCTGTATCTGTCAGTTATCAAATGCGGTTTCCCCACTGACGTGATGAGACAAGCAGTGACATACATTCGCGAGACTTACGGCGTGCTACCAATAACCTGCAATGATTACCCTGAGTTGCTGCAGTTGATGACACATGACAAGAAGAATGTGGCTGGCGTCATCAACTTCACTCTGCTTTCCGCCATCGGAGGCATAGAGATTAACCAGACGGCAACAAAAAAAGAAATCGAGGAAGCCCTCGATTTCTTTAGAGAAGGTTAGAAAAAAAGATTATTTTGCGTATAACGCAACAATTGCCTCGTAAAGTTCCTGCTTGCCAGAGGTCTGCTTTGGCTCACCAACTTTCTTACCATACTCATAGACCTGCTCCAAGGTGAGCTTGCCATCCTCGAAGTCCTTGCCTATACCTGAATCGAATGAGGCGTAGCGGTCTTTCAGCATCTGCGGGATTGGTGACTTCTCCAGTATCTCAACAGCATTGAGCAGTGCGCGTGCGCATGCGTCCATACCTGAGATGTGTGCGATGAAGATGTCCTCAAGGTCGGTAGAGTTACGACGTGTCTTAGCGTCGAAGTTTGTACCGCCGGTACCGAGACCACCATTGCGTACAATCTGCATCCATGCCTGTGTCAGCTCGAAGTTATCGATTGGGAACTGGTCGGTGTCCCATCCGTTCTGAGCGTCGCCACGGTTAGCGTCGATAGAGCCAAGCATACCGTTATCTACTGCCACAGCGAGCTCATGCTCGAAGGTGTGACCAGCCAGTGTAGCGTGGTTAACCTCAATGTTCACCTTGAAGTCCTTGTCAAGACCATGAGTCTTAAGGAATCCGATGACTGTCTCTGTATCAACGTCATACTGGTGCTTAGATGGCTCCATTGGCTTTGGCTCAATGAGGAATGTACCCTTGAAGCCCTTACCACGTGCATAGTCGCGAGCCATGCCAAGCATTGTAGCCATGTGCTCTTTCTCACGCTTCTGGTCTGTATTGAGAAGGCTCATGTAACCCTCACGACCGCCCCAGAACACATAGTTCTCAGCACCGAGCTTGATACCTGCGTCAATGGCGTTCTTAATCTGAACGATAGCGCGAGCAACAACGTCGAAGTCAGGGTTTGTTGACGCGCCGTTCATGTAGCGAGCATTGCCAAACACGTTAGCGGTTGACCACAGCAGCTTGATGCCGGTCTCCTTCATCTTCTGCTGCAGGTAGTCTGTGATAGCCTTGAGGTTTGCCTCATACTCCTCTACGCTGCTGCCCTCTGACACGAGGTCAACATCATGGAAGCAGAAGTAAGGCACACCGAGTTTCTGCATTATCTCAAAACCTGCGTCAGCCTTGTTCTTTGCTATCTCTACTGCGTCAGCACCCTGATTCCATGGGAATGTCTTTGTGCCACCGCCAAACTGGTCTGCACCCTCTGCGCACAGTGTATGCCACCATGCCATAGCGAAACGCATCCAGTCTTTCATCTTCTTGCCTGCCACCACGCGCTCTGCGTCATAGTAGTGGAATGCCATAGGGTTCTTTGACTCTGGACCCTCATACTTGATTTGTCCAATCTCTGGGAAATACTCTTTTGCCATTTTTCTTGAGTTGTTTTATTAAGTTGATTTGTTTTTTATTTGATATAACACCTATAGTGACCATAGTATCTATAGTATTTATAGCAAATATTGGCACTATAAATACCATCAAGAACTACACGAGTTCCGCCTTCCACTTCTCGTATGCCTCTCTGTATTGCTGTGCCTTTGTATTGTCTGGCTCTATTACAGCAATCTTCTTCAGAGTAGAGAAAGCCTCCACATTGTCCTTATACATTCCGCATCCTATGCCTGCTCCCTTGGCTGCACCCACCGAGCCATCGGTCTCAAGCAACTCGATCGTTGCTCCTGAGGTAGAGGCAAGGGTGTCACGGAAGAGCGGCGACAGGAACATATTGGCCTTGCCTGCGTGTATCTTCTTTATATCCATACCCATCTGACGCATTATCTCCATGCCATAGCAGAAAGAGAACACTATACCCTCTTGGGCGGCACGAACGATATGCGCACGGTTGTGCTTATTGAAGTTCACTCCCTTTATCTGGCAACCTACCTCACGGTTCTCAAGCACTCGTTCTGCTCCGTTGCCGAATGGTGAGATAGTTACGCCGTCAGCCCCAATAGGCGCCTGAGCAGCAAGGTCATTCATCTCTGCGTATGACAGGTCGGGTGTGATATTGCGGTGCACCCAGGCATTGAGTATGCCGGTACCGTTGATACAGAGCAGCACGCCGAGGCGGTCAAGCTCTGTGGTGTAGTTAACATGGGCGAAGGTATTGACACGACTCTTAGAATCGTAATTCACCTCGCCCAGCACGCCATATACAACACCTGACGTACCTGCAGTGGAGGCTATCTCACCAGGGTTGAACACATTGAGTGACAAGGCATTGTTTGGTTGGTCGCCGGCACGGTAGCTGATGGGCGTTCCCTCTTTCAATCCCGTCTCCGCAGCTGCAGCGGCACTCACCTCACTCTGTACAGCGAATGTTGGTACTATAGGGGCTATCACATCCTCAGAGAAACCGAAGTAGTCAAACAGGAACTTGGCAGGGCGTTTCTCCTTGAAGTCCCACATCATACCCTCGGAGAGTCCACTGATAGTAGTGTTTATCTCGCCGCTCAGCTTCATTGCGATATAGTCGCCGGGAAGCATCACCTTATATATCTTGTCAAACACCTCCGGCTCATTCTCCTTTACCCAAGCCAGCTTGGCAGCAGTGAAGTTGCCTGGAGAATTGAGCAAGTGACTCAGACACTTCTCACTGCCCAAGTCGTTAAAGGCTTTATCGCCATAAGGGACGGCACGAGAGTCACACCAGATGATACTGTCACGCAAGGCGTTGTGGTTTTTGTCCACACACACCAGTCCATGCATCTGATATGATATGCCGATGGCCTTGATATCCTCGCCGGTAGCCCCGGCATCCGCCATAATCTTTTTTAATGACAGCTTGGCATTCATCCACCACATCTCGGGGTCTTGCTCTGCCCAGCCAGCCTTAACAGCCTTTATAGGAGCTTCTTTCTCTGGAAAGAATGCTGTGGCAGCCATCTGGCCTGTCTCTGCATCGACGAGCGATGCCTTTACGCTTGACGAACCCACGTCAAAGCCCAATAAGTATTGTTTTGCCATTGTTTTGGTTTAGAGTTGCTTTTCGTTAGTAAAGAGAGGAAGGGGATATTTGACTTTTACCTACCCTCTATTTAGGTTTCTTCATGAACAAAGGTAACATATTTCAACAAAACCACAAAAAAAGTATAGGTAAAAAATGCTTAAATGATACATTTTTTACCTATACAGTGAATATTTCTCCACCTCAGCCACCACCGTTTCCGGTATCAGCGATGTAATATCTTCTCCACAACGGATGCGCTGACGCACCATAGTACTTGACACATCAAGGAGCGGAACCTCTATATGCGTAACCCCTTTCACCTCTATGTTTCCTTTTTCTATCTCTTCCTCTATCTGTATCGGCACAGAAGTATCCCGACTGTCATCACGCCGCGGATAGACCGCTACCTCATAGTCACGCAGTATTTCCACATAATGGGCCCAGCGATGGAAGTGAACCCAGTTATCACCTCCTATAATAAGAACGAAGGTGTGCTCTGGATAATCCATCCTCAGATGTCTCAACGTATTCCATGTATATGAAGGCTTTGGCAAACGGAACTCATAATCTGTCGCCCGTAAGCGACGTTCGTTTTTCAGCGCAGCCTCGACCATACGCAGGCGCATCTGCTCTGGAGCCAAGTCTGTGTTGCCATGCTTCAACGGATTTTCTGGTGACACCATATACCAAACCTCATCGAGCCCTGCCTTTTCCAGCATGGCTCGCCCTAAAGCTACATGGCCTTTATGTATCGGGTTAAAAGACCCTCCGAATAATCCTATACGCATAGTCCGTTGAGCCTCCTCTCTCGTAAGCCGAACTCCAACGATACATAGTTATCAAAAGACTGACATACAGCGGAGGAGAAACGTTGTCCTACCGTTACCAGTTCTTTCATAAGCGGTTCCTCAACCTCAGCAAGCTTTGTCTGCGTGTCTATATCCTTGCACAGAAGAGCGTAGCAGAACCCTGCATTAAAGTTATCACCTGCCCCAATTGTACTTACAGTCTCTATCTTTGCAGCATCCACCGATGTATGGTACAACGGTGTAAACACCTGTACCGGCTTATCGGCATCAGTATATATAAAGGTTTCACAATATGTGCGGATATGCTTCTCGTACACATCTTCTGCAACCTCCTCATTAAAAAGAAGCGAGAAGTCCTCATGCGAGCCGCGCACTACTGTAGCCAACTGCATATTCTCAATTATTGACGGAAGCACCTGGGGCAAATCCTTCAAATGTGAGGCTCTGAAATTTACGTCATAGTATATTATCGCTCCCACATCATGAGCCTTGCGCAATAACCCATATACACAAGTGCGAACCTTGGGATTTATAGCGAAGTATGAACCGAAGATGACGACATCACCTTCATTTATCTCAGGAAAGCAAGGTGGCATGTTCAAGGCCTCATGCATCTTGTAGAACTGATACTCGGCATCGTTACGCTCGTTCAGGAACGCCAACGACACGTGCGACTGCGTACCTTTATGCCGGTACACATACTGGGTATCCACGTTATTCTCGTGCAGGAAAGCGGTTACTATATCACCCACACGGTCGTCACCTACCTCTGTTACCATTACACACGGTACGCCACACCGTCCCAACGACACTATGGCATTGAAGGCTGAACCACCCGGCACAGCTTTCTGCGGCTGATTGTTCCGGAATATTATGTCATATACAGTCTCACCTAAACCGATTATCTTTCTCATTTCTTTAGCATTTCCCCTTTATTTCGTGCACATTTCATCTAATCCACGCTTTATTCACACTCTCTCCGCACTCTCTCCTACCCTTTTAATAACAAAAAGCCCCTCAGAGATTATCTCCGAGGGGCCATTAAGTTATGTCTTTGTCTTCAATGACAAGCAGTTATTACTTGCTGAGGTCCTTGAAGAGAGCGATACGCTTGAACTCTGGCTCGATGTCGTCAGAACCCTCGCCTGCCATTACACCCTTACCAACGGTAGAGATGCGGTCAGCAGCGATCTTGTACCTGTTAACGAGCATGTTCTTAACAGCGTTAGCACGAGCCTCAGAGAGAGCTTGGTTCTTAGCTGCGTCACCTTCTGGAGATGCGTAACCAGAGATCTCGAGCTTAGAATCCTTGTTCTTCTTCATGTACTTAGCGATAAGGTCAACAGTCTGCTGCTGGTTCTTATCGACAACTGACTTACCAACCTGGAATACTACTGGTGGCATGTAAGCCTCAGTCTTAGTCTCCTTCTTAACTACAGCTGGCTTAGCCTCGCAGTCAGCAAGAGCCTTCTTCAGCTGAGCAATCTGTGCGTCCTTAGCGGCAGCAGCAGCCTTAGCAGCGTCAGCCTCTGCACGAGCAGCGTTGATCTTTGCGTTGAGACCGTCGATCTCCTGCTGGTCACGGAGCTGCTCAATAGCGAAGTTGTGAGTACCATTAGAAGTCTTGAACTTGTAGTTAACACCAGCCTTCAGAGCGAGACCTGCGTTGTTGATGTCATACTGGATGAAGTCAGCCTTACCAGTGTTGTAAAGAGCCCAGTTCATTGTTGGCTCGAGGTAAACCTGCCACTGCTTGTCTGAACCGAAGTTGTAAGCGAAATCAACACCAACCTTGCTCACGTAACCAGAAACGTTTTCAGATTCGCCTGCTGGACGGAAAGCCCACTGATAACCGAAACCACCTACAGCGATGATCTCAAATGCACGTGGCTGACCCTTGTAACCTGCGAAGAGGTTGTTCAGGTTAGCTGTTGCCAGACCGTAAACGTCAACACCCTGGATGAATGTCTTACCATTGTAAACACGGTTTGTGCTGAAGTAAGCTGTACCCTCAACAGCGAGACCAAGAACAGTAGTAAAGTTCTTACCTACACGGATGCCGAAGTTAGGAGAGAAAGTCTCGAAAGAAGACTCACCCTTAACAGCTGTGATAGCACCACCGTTAACACCAACGTAGATGTTGTCCTGAGCCTTAGAAGCCGTAACAACGGTACGTGGCTCTGCGCTTGCAGTTGCTACCATAGCAGCTGCTGCGAAAAACATTGCAATCTTTTTCATTGTTTAATTAAATAATAAAAAAAGTTTTGTTAAGTATTATCTTTGCCATACATATCCGCCCAAGCTGTTTCCTGCATAGCCGAAAGCGGATTTTCATGTGCAAAATTACAGTAAACGTTTGAAATGAACAAAAGTTTTCTTGCATATAACTCACACTAATTACTTTTTCTTGACAAACATCAAGCAACCGGCATTTTGATTTGGATAGTCGCCTAATTTTAACTACCTTTGCACATCATTAACATTATATATACACACGCACGTGAATACTTTTAAGAAATTTTTACCAGACGTATTAGTCGTTTTGCTTTTTGCAGCAATCTCATTCACTTATTTCTATCCTGCCGATATAGAAGGCAGGATTTTATACCGTCATGACTCATCAGCCGGACGTGGCATGGGCGAAGAGTCACGCCAATACAAAGAGCGCACTGGCGAGATTACACGCTGGACGAACTCCGTGTTCGGAGGTATGCCTACATACCAGACGGCACCATCATACGAATCTTCCACAACGCTAAATCATGTGCTGAGTGCCTACCACTTGTGGCTACCTGAAAACGTATGGTACGTATTCGCATATCTTCTCGGCTTCTACATCCTGCTGCGCTCATTTGACTTCCGCTGGTACCTGGCTACCCTCGGAGCTATAGTATGGGCTTTCAGCAGCTATTTCTTTATTATCATAGCTGCCGGACATATATGGAAGGTGTTAGCCTTGGCATATCTGCCACCGATGATTGCCGGCATCTTGTTAGCATACAGGGGGAAACACCTTGCAGGATTAGCAGTGACGGGTATCTTCACTGCCTTTGAAATCAATGCCAACCACGTGCAGATGACATATTACTATCTCTTCATCATTCTATTCCTCGTCATCGGCTTCTTCATAAGTGCCATCAGGAACAAACAAATCATGCATTTCATAAAAGCAAGTGCTGTTTGTATCTTAGCAGGCATATTGGGCGTTCTCGTAAATATCCCTAACCTCTACCATACATGGGAATACCAGAAGGAGTCTATGCGTGGCAAGAGCGAGTTAGTAAAACAAAACACCGCAAACCAGACTTCAAGCGGCTTGGATCGTGACTATATCACGCAATGGAGCTATGGCATAGACGAGACATGGACATTGCTTGTGCCAAACACGAAAGGTGGATCTTCCATGACTCCTATCAGCCAGTGTAAGGCTGCTCAGGAGAAAGCTGACCCGATGTACATGGAGATATATCAACAAATGGGACAATACTGGGGCGAGCAACCCGGCACGTCTGGTCCTGTATACGTAGGGGCCTTTGTCCTGATGCTCTTCATCCTCGGACTTTTCATTGTGAAGGGCTCCATAAAATGGGCTTTACTTGGTGCTACCATACTGAGTATTATGTTGTCTTGGGGACGTAACATGATGTGGTTCACCGACCTCTTCATAGACTACTGTCCGATGTATGCCAAGTTCCGTACAGTGGCTTCAATACTTGTAATAGCTGAGTTCACCATACCTTTGCTCGGTATGCTGGCATTAAAGAAAGTGATTGACGAACCTGACTGTGTAAAGACCACAATCAAAGGCAAGAAGGTAAACTGGCTGATGGTAAGCTTTGTACTTACAGGAGGCATAGCTGCATTGTTTGCCATTGCACCTACCCTATTCTTCGACAGTTTCGTATCCCAGGCTGAGATGCGTGCGCTCAGCGGTATTCCACAAGAGCAACTGGCTCCGCTGCTTGCCAACTTGCGTGAGATACGTATCGCCACATTCACATCAGACTGCTGGCGCTCATTCTTCATCATCTTCCTCTGTACAGTGGTTATCTATATCTATCGCATCAAGAAGATAAATGCCGTTACAGCAGTGAGCATCATCGCAGTGGTATGTCTTGTTGACATGTGGCAGGTGAACAAGCGTTACCTTAATGACGATATGTTTGTCAGCAACACTCTGCGTACAGCACCGGTAGAGCCTACTGAAACAGACAGGATAATCCTGCAAGACAAATCTCTTGACTATCGTGTACTCAACCTCGCCTCTAACACCTTCAACGAGAATGAGACGAGCTTCTTCCATAAGTCAATCGGCGGTTACCACGCAGCAAAGCTACGTCGTTACCAAGAACTCATTGAGAACCACATCGCACCAGAGATGCAAGCAGGCTTTAATGCCATAGCACAGGCACAGGGAGATATGTCAAAGGTAAATGGCGACAGTATCATACCTGTGATAAACATGCTTAACACCAAGTATCTCATACTGCCTCTGCAGGAAGGAAAGACCATGCCGTTACAGAACCCATACGCCATGGGCAACGCATGGTTTGTCAACGAGGTGATGTATGTGGATAACGCAAACAAGGAGATAGAGGCCTTGGGCAAGACTGACCTGCATACTGTTGCGATTGCAGACAAGTCTTTTGAGTCTGTAATTGGCAAGAGTTCTGTACAAGACTCCACCTCTACCGTGACGCTCACTAAGTACGAGCCTAACGAATTACATTATGACATCAACTCAAAGAATGGTGGTGTCGTAGTATTCTCCGAGATATACTATCCAGGATGGAGCTGTACCGTTGACGGGCAGCCAGTGGAGATAGGCAGGGCGAACTATGTACTGCGTGCTATCCAGGTAAAGCCCGGCCAGCACAAGGTCGTAATGGAGTTCAGACCAAAGTCTCTCGCCACAACAGAGGCTATTGCATACATAGCCTTGATAGTGCTATTCATCGCTGTAATTGTATCCGTAGTCCTTTCTGTCAAGAAGAATGCCAAGAAATAACATAATAGCATTATTATTGTTACTGATTCCGTTCACGGCTGCAGCCAAGACGGGATGGGACTTGTGCGTATCAAGCAACCAACGGTTTCTGCAACACACAGACGGTACGCCGTTCTTCTGGCTCGGCGATACCGGCTGGTTGTTACCCACAAAGCTTGACCGCGACGAGGCAAGGAACTATCTGCAGACAGCACACGACAACGGATACAATGTTGTACAGGTGCAGACACTCTGCGGCGTGCCTTGTGTAAACGTATATGGTCAATACTCTAACAACCGCTACGAACCGTGGGATATGTCTTGCTTTGACAACAATTCCATGACCTACACTTACTGGGACCACATGGACTATATCATCAGCGAGGCTGAACGTCATGGCATATACATCGCCATGGACTGTATATGGGGCGGGTTGGTAAAATCGGGACTGATTGACACAGAGGGAGCAGAAGCCTATGGCACGTTCCTTGCCGAGCGATATAAGAAGCATCCCAATATAATATGGATGATTGGCGGCGACATTCAAGGCGACATCAAACCAAAAGTGTGGGAGACGTTGGCAAAGACTATCAAGTCTATAGACAGCAACCACCTGATGACTTACCATCCCCGTGGCAGGTACACCTCTGCCAAATGGTGGGCGGGAGCCAAGTGGATAGACTTCCACATGTACCAGTCTGGTCACCGTGCGTATGGGCAGCGAATGGGTAACAAAGACTACCCCATCCCCGACAACACAGAAGAGGACTGTTGGATGTATGTGGACTCCACATGGGCATATAACCCCGTCAAACCTGTTATCGACGGGGAGCCATCCTACGAGGACATTCCTGTAGGACTACACTTCCCCGACGGACGACGTTGGACGGCAAGCGATGTACGTCGTTATGCCTATTGGGATGTATTCGCAGGATGTTTCGGTCACACCTACGGTCATAACGCCATTATGCAGATGCACAAGGAAGGGCAAAGCGTGGCATACTCCTCCACAAGTAAGACTTGGTATGAGGCACAACGTGACAGTGGCTACACATCAATGAAATACCTGAAGGCATTGATTCTCTCCCTGCCTTACTTTGAACGTCTGCCCGACCAGAGCATCATATACAAAGGGAACGGAGAGAAATACTACCGTATAGCCTGCACACGCGGCACTGACTATCTCCTTATATATAACTACATTGGAGGAGAGATGCATATAGACCTCACACGCATAAGCGGCGAGAATAAAAAGCTATGGTTAATGGACACCAGAAACGGCAAACTCACATTCATGGGGGTACGCCGCAACGGCAAGCTCACCACCCAATGTCCGCCAGAGAACGTTCTGATAGCCATAGACTGTGAAAAGAGATACATAAAGGAAAATCAGATTAATATCATAAAGTCACAAAAGACAGAAGAGAAAGACCTGAGAGAATAGAAAAATCAAAACTAACAAAGAAACAAAAGAACTAAAACTAATTCTGAAACATGAAAAGAACTTTTTTATCAATCATCATGCTTGCGGTCGCATGCATTAGTCTGAGCGCAGCCAGCCTGTCATCCATGAAATGGGCAAATGTATGCTCAGGAGGAATGGGTGCTGCCTGGTATGGTTCTACAGAATCCCAGAATGTGGCAGACATCGTCCTTGCCGTGCAGAAAAACACCGGAGGATGGATGAAGAACGACCAATTACATAACCTGAGCACATCAGAATACAACAATCTGATAAATGCCAGGGATGAGCATTCTTGCTTTGACAACTATGCTACTACACAGGAGATGCGTTTCCTCGCCAAGGTTTGGCAAGGTTGCAAGGTAGATAAATACCGTGAGTCTTTTGAAGACGCCCTGTTACTCATTCTCAAGGCACAGAAGCAGGTAGGCGGATGGTCACAGTACTATCCTCTTAGCGGAGGCGGAAGCTATCAGGACTACATAACGTTCAACGATGACCTCATGACCAACATCATGAAGATATTGCGTGACATTTACAATAACGAAGGAGACTTCAAAGATATAGTAGATGAGACCCTGCGCAACAAATGTAAGGAGGCTTTCGACAAAGGTCTGGAGTGTATCATCAAGTGCCAAGTGGACGACAACGGTACACCTGCCGCATGGTGTGCGCAGCATGACACTATCGACTACTTACCTACAGAGGGACGTCCGCATGAACTGCCATCAATAAGCGGCTATGAGTCTGCATCACTGTTGTCGTTCCTGATGTCCGTGGAGAACCCTTCTGAGGAACTGCAGAACACAATAACAACAGCTATCGACTGGCTCAGCAAACATATTTACAGAAAGAATGCGAAGATTGAGGACTACACCAATACACAAGGTGAGGCCGACCGTCACATCGTTGACGCTACGAACAGCGACGTGTGGGCGCGTTTCATACAGATAGGCGGCGAGAGTGGTCAGAAAATCTATAACAAGTTTTTCCAAAAGCTGCAGAAATATAACAAGTCACGCAGTTACAAATACAACGGTACAACATATACTTTCACGGAATACCAGATAGCTACATCATCATACGACGCGACGAAAGAATACCAGCCTATCTACGCCATATATGACAGTAACTACCCACATCTGTACTATCGTTTCCTGTATAACTACGAGGATGCGGACTCTATAACAATCGCCGGTTCATTGAAGGTTCCAACATCTCTCTGCGCCGTACGTCGCACAAGCTATCAGTTCCTCGGCTCATGGTGCTACAACACCATACACACAGAATACCCTGCATGGAAAACGAAGATTGACATGGCTAATGCCGCTGGTAACGCCACCCTGTATGAGTTGTCTGCCACAACAAACACTGGCACGAACACCTCTGCCCTGTATAATTTCAGCAACGGCTTCAGCATAAGCAACGCCGCAGGCAAGGACTATGCTACAGGTAAGAACAACACAATTAAATATGGTACTACGACATATACTATCAACATTCCTGATGGTATGCAGGCTGTCAAAATCTCATTCGCAGGATATTCAAACTACGAAGCAAACGGATATATACAGAAACTCGGCAGCACCACATTCTCTGAGGATAAATATGCATTCCCGGGCAAAGACTCAAGCAAAAACCCACAATATGTCTCACACATAATAGACCTTGCTTCTCCTGTCAGTGGTACGTTACCTTTCACATTAAAGGGCACCCAGTGCTGCTTCATCATCACACTCTATTGTGTGACTCCTGACGGAATACAGACTGTCAACACATACAATGCTTCTACATCAAGCACTGTCAAGCGCATCAAGAACGGTGTTGTGGTGATAGAGAAAGACGGCAAGACATATAATGCCGCAGGCAAGCAACTATAAAACATAAACATATATGAAATACGCATTAGTAACAGGCGGGTCGCGCGGATTAGGACGTGCCATCTGCCTGAAACTGGCAGGCGAAGGCATACCTGTCATCATCAACTATCAGTCAAGTGACGCAGCAGCAGAAGAAGTAAAGGCTCTTTGCGAGGAGCAAGGCGTTGCTGCCGAACTGATGAAGTGTGACGTAAGTAACATGGAAGCTGTTGACGCAGCCATCGACAAGTGGGAGCAGGACCATCCTGACGACTACATTGCATACCTCGTAAACAATGCAGGCATCAGACGTGACAATATGATGTTCATGATGCCGGCAGAGGACTGGCATGCTGTGCTCAACACATCACTTGACGCCCTCTACTATGTAACACGTAAGGTGTTGCCTAAGATGATGATGCGCAAGCATGGCGGCAGCATCGTAAATATGGCTTCTCTCAGCGGACTGAAAGGCCTGCCGGGCCAGACTAACTATAGCGCCACAAAGGCCGGCATCATCGGAGCCACAAAGGCCTTGGCACAAGAGGTTGCCGCGCGTGCAGTAACGGTAAATGCCGTTGCACCGGGCTTCATTGAGTCTGACATGACAAAAGACCTTGACGTTGACACCCTTAAGCAGCAGGTGCCATGCAAACGTTTCGGCAAGCCAGAGGAAGTAGCTGACCTCGTCTGCTTCCTTCTCTCTGACAAGGCAAAATACATCACCGGCGAGGTGGTGTCTATCAACGGCGGACTATACACTTAAACCCTAAGGCCTCCCCTCTCCTACCCGGAGAGAGGAGGCCTTCCGTGTATTATACAAATACACAATAGTAAGTATTACACCATTCACAAGCATCCTTTATCCACATAAATAAGGATTGCGCAAAAAGAAAAAAAGACATACTTTTGCATACGCAAAACGACACAAAAGAGCAAGACATACGTGATACAACAATCCATTATAGAGAAATATAATGTACCCGTACCTCGATACACGAGTTACCCGCCAGCCAATTTCTTCAAGGAGTATTCAGAGGAAGAATACCTTACTGCCGTACAGAAATCAAACGCAGCCAAGGAACCCAACCTGTCATTCTATCTGCACATACCTTTCTGCAGGCATCTATGCCACTACTGTGCATGCAACTCCTACGCCATGCAAAACGAGACGGTTGTCAATGCCTATGTAGAGGCACTGCACAAGGAGATAGACCAGCTGATACCACTACTTGATAATGGCAGACAGATATCACAGATACACTACGGAGGCGGAAGCCCCACCACATTGCAGCCTACCATCATTCAGGCTCTCAACCAACACTTGCTGACAGCATTTCCTAAGATTGCTCAGCCAGAGGTGGCAATAGAGTGCCATCCCGGCTACTTGTCGCTACAAGACTGGAAAGGACTGACAGACGCAGGTTTCTCACGTTTCAGCATCGGCATTCAGGATTTCAACGACCAGGTATTGAATACTGTCAACCGCCGCCCGTCACAGGAGCGTATGGAAGATATCTTTGCAGTATTGCGCGATGCAGAAGCAAAGATAAACTTAGACTTCCTCTTCGGCTTGCCTCACCAGACAGCAGAATCCTTCTGTCGTTCTATCGAGCGTGCCATAGCACTGCAGCCTGACCGTCTGGTAATGTTCAGCTACGCCCATGTACCATGGCTGAAGAAACAGCAGCTGATACTTGAAAAAGCAGGTCTGCCGGCAAGTGAGGAGAAGGAACGTATGTTTAACGAGGCAGCCCAGATGCTGCAGTCAGCCGGTTATGTACGGGTAGGACTGGACCACTTCGTACGACCTGACGACGAACTATACACTGCACTACAGAACGGACAGCTGCACCGTAACTTCCAAGGCTATTGCACCCGACGCACCACAGCACAAGTATATGCCATCGGCGTGACAGGCATCAGCCAGTTAGAGACGGCATACGCACAGAACACAAAAGACATCAAAGAATACATAGAAATCGTGAACAGCGGTCACCTGCCCATCAAAAAAGGATATACCCTCAGCCATGAGCAACAGTTAGTGCGCAAGGTCATTGACGCACTGATGTGTAACTACCATGTAACACTGAGTGACGAGCAACGCGCAGCAGTAAACTTTGACGAGTCACGTTTAGCGGAGATGCAGTCCGACGGCATCATCACCATCAGCGGCAACACCATACGCATGACTCATGAGAGCTCGCCATTTGTACGCAATGTGGCAGCCCTGCTTGACCCGCTGATGCAACACACCACGAAATCATTTTCAAAACCGATATAAAAATCTTAATGAAAACAGATATAGTAATTATTGGCGCCGGTCTTACCGGTCTTACCACAGCCTACCTGCTTGCACGAAAAGGACGTGAGCTCATGGTTGTGGAGCAGATGGACAAGGTCGGCGGACAGATACAGACACACCGTGAGGGTGGATTTGTATTTGAGAGCGGTCCAAACACCGGAACCATATCCAATCCCGAGGTGGCAGAACTGATGGCAGACCTTGAGCAAACCTCTGGCGGCAAGTGTCGTTTAGAGACAGCGCCTGATGCCTCCAAGCGTCGATTGATATGGAAGGGAAATCGTTTTCACGACCTTCCATCCGGACTTATAAGCGCAGTCACCACCCCCCTGTTTACGTTCAGCGACAAACTACGTATCCTTGGCGAACCATGGAGAAAGAAAGGCGACAACCCCGATGAGTCCATCGGTTCTTTGGCGCGTCGTCGATTAGGTAAATCCTTCGTTGACTATGCCGTTGACCCTTTCCTCTCTGGCGTATATGCAGGTAATCCCGACACTCTTATCACGCGCTACGCACTGCCAAAGCTCTATAACCTGGAGCAGAACTACGGCAGCTTCGTTCGTGGTGCCATCACCAAGATGCGCGAACCCAAGTCCGACCGTGACCGTCTGGCGACGAAGAAAGTATTCTCTGCTGTCGGCGGACTGAGCATGATAACACAGTCCATAGCTGAATACTTAGGTCCGCAGCGGTTTGCCCTCGGAGTAAAAGAGACAAAGGTAACACCTACTGAAGACGGTTGGCGTGTTACATATATAAATAAGGTGGGAGAGGAAGAGCAGATAGATTGCAAACAGGTAGTGACCACCTGTGGTGCCTATGAGCTACCGGGGATGTTACCATTTATCGGTGATGATGCCATGCGTAAGCTGAACAACCTGCAGTATGCCCCTGTGGTAGAAGTCGGCGTCGGCGTAAACGATACACTCGGAGGTGACTACAAGGCTTTCGGTGGACTGGTGCCCACTTGCGAGAACAAGCGAGTGCTCGGCATTCTATTCCCTTCTGCCTGCTTTACTAGCCGTGCCCCCGAAGGTGGTGCACTCTTCACTTATTTCATTGGCGGCGTACGCCATGCCGAGTTGCTTGACAAGAGCGACGCCGAACTGACAGCACTTGTGGAGGAGCATTTCCACTCTATGCTGAAATTCCCTGAGCATGTCAAGCCCGACCTCATCCGCATCTTCCGTCATCACCATGCCATACCACAATATCAAATAACCTCAGGAGAACGCTTTGAGGCAATAGAACAGATACAGAAGCAATATCCAGGACTGACCATTGCCGGCAACCTGCGCGACGGTATAGGCATGGCACATCGCATCAAACAGGCAACCGACATAGCCAATCAGATATAACACGCTTTCATGGATAGCATATTTCTAAAAACGATAAAAGGAGAAAGTTGTCAGCGTCCGCCGGTTTGGCTGATGCGACAAGCCGGGCGCGTACTCCCGAGGTATCGTCAACTACGGGAACATCACTCTTTCTCCGAACTGATGCAGACACCAGAGTTGGCAGCCCGCGTTACACTCATGCCTGTGGAAGACTTAGGCGTGGACGCTGCTATACTGTTCAATGACATACTCACCATCCCTACGGCTATGGGCATGGACCTTGAGTGGACTGAGCGTGGACCACGCTTTCCTGCTCCCTTGAGCCAATACCAGCAGCCTCTGAAACATATCAGTGCAAGGCCTGAACGCTTAGACCATGTATATCAAGCTATAGACTGCACAGTGCAACAGAGCAGCGTTCCGCTCATCGGTTTCTGCGGCGCACCTCTCACTACGCTCTGCTATATGCTACAGGGCATCAGTACCAAGTCAACATTCCCCGAGGCCAAGAAGTTCTTCTACCAGAACCCGGAGGAGACTAAGAAACTGGTTGATGCGATCACAGACCTTTCTATAGAATATGCCACACGCCAGATAGAGCACGGCATCAACGCTTTCCAACTGTTTGAGAGCCATGCCGGGATAGTGCCCACAGAAGTCTATGAAGAACTGTTCCTGCCCGCCGTGTGTCGTATAGCTGATGCCGTCCGCTCTGCAGAAATACCATTGATATTCTTCCCTAAGGGATTAGGTTGCGGATTAAAGCTCATCACGCCTGATGTGTGCGACTTCGTAAGCATCGACTGGCAGACGTCTCTTGCTGATGCAAACAGGATGGTACATCCAGAGGTGGGACTTCAGGGTAATATCGACCCCCATCTGCTTTTTGCTCCACAGGAGGTCATAGCCCGTAAGTTGGAAGAATATAAGCCTCTCTTCCATGAGCACAGGCGCTGGATAGTCAACTTAGGCCACGGAGTGTTGGCAGACACGCCTTTCGACAATGTGAAATTTCTTGTAAACTGGATAAAGACCACTAATTGGTAATGATTCAATATAAATCAATAAATCATCAAAACACCTCGCTCACCGACCGTGAGGATTATTTCAAACAACTTGACCTTGACGCCGTAGGACCCTCTGTATTACTGCAGACCTGCAACAGAGTTGAGTTGTATTATGGCGACGGAGATGTACCCGACGCCGTAGCACGGCACCTCTTCCGCGTAGTGTGCGGACTGGAGAGCGCCATCATAGGCGAACGCGCCATACAGGGACAGGTGAAGGAAGCCTACATGACTGCCAGGGACAGCGGCAACAAGCTGTCTGCCGGACTGCACAAGCTCTTTGAGTGTGCACTGCAGATTGGAAAGAAGGTGCGCACCGAGACACAAATAAGCCAGGGTGCCGTGAGTCACAGTCTGGCTGCCATAGAGATTATAGAGAGAGAGCACGTCAACCTGAAGAATGCCAATATCACCATCATCGGGGTCAACAAACTGACGGAGGACATCATTAAGTTCTTGAAGAACAAAGGAGCAGAGCTGATGTTCCTTGCCAACAGGACAGAGGAGAAGGCACACAAGTTGGCAGACCCCTACGGCATTGAGGTCTATCGTCTTGACGAGAAGCGTGACTTTCTGCGCAAGGCTGACATTCTTATCAGCGCCACATCAAGTCCACATGCCATAGTCTTCAAAGATGACCTTGACGCTACACATCCGATGCTTGCCATCGACCTTGCCTTCCCGCGTGACATTGACCCTGAGGTCACAGATATAAAAGGTGTAAAGCTGTATAACCTGCAAGATATAGAGCAACAGGTTCAGAGCAACATCGCCGTGCGTCGTGAGGAGGTACAGAAAGCCGAACTAATGATTGAAGAGGAGATTGGCCTGCTGCGCGACCTGATGGCGCGTCGCCGTGCTCATCACACCATACGTATCGTAGCTCGTGGAAGCCGCTTGTCACAGATACAGGTAAAGGAGGTCATGAGCAAGATACCCGACACGCCCTACAAGTTGAAGATACTGGAGTCATTTGGCGACAAGCGCCAAGACCTTTCACTACTGAACGGCGAGGCTCCTGATGATATGTTCACCCGCGAACTGGACCTTGCTCTGTTGAACGGCGAGGCCGACATTGCCATCCACTCTGCCAAGGACCTGCCCGAGCACCTGAATGATGGGCTGGAGGTAATAGCCCTTTACGAGGCATTTGACAAGTCCGACTCTCTCGTAAGCCGTGACAACATGAAACTGCAGGAACTACCGGCTGGCAGTCGCATAGGCACCAGCTCTCCACTGCGACGTAAGGAACTGCTGGCATTACGTCCCGACCTTGAGATTGTGGGCATAAGAGGATGTATAGAAGACCGCGTGGAGCAGGTGCGCCGTGGTGATGTTGATGCAGCCATCGTAGCTACATGTGCATTGAAGCGTCTGGACATGGAGCAGGACATCGCCGAGGTGTTGCCCTTTGAGACACACCCCATGCAGGGCAGGTTGGCAGTAACGGCACGCAAAGGACGTGAGGACCTGAAAGCCATATTCTCTAAAGGCAGCATATTATGAAGACTCTCTATACAGGCATCAGTTGTCCCGACACCTCGTTTGTGCACACACCGCTAATCGAGATAAAGCCGGTGGCTGACACCAGCAGACTGGAAAAAACTGCTGACGAGGTTGACACCTATGACTATCTGCTCTACACCTCTCGCCATGCCGTAACCTATTTCCCGCCACGCTGCCAGCACCCTGTCATCGTGTCAATAGGTCCTGTCACCACAGAGGCTTTACGACTGGCCGGAGCAGAGGCGATAAAACAGGTAGAGAAAGATGACAGCTACGGCGTTATCGACTGGTTTGCCGAGCAACCGCGCGGACGCGTACTGATACCACGCTCCAACCTCGCGCTGAGTATCATACCCGAGGGACTGCGTAACTTAGGGCTTGATGTCACGACGGTCACCGCCTATGAGAACCGTATGCCTGAGAATGCAATGAAGGTTGACCTGAGCCATGTGGATACCATAGTATTCTCCTCGCCCAGCACCATTGACAATTTCATCCGCCTTTATGGCAAACTGCCTACAGACAAGCAGTTGCTCACACGAGGACGTATAACGGAGAGGCATTTACAGGAAGTGATAAAGAAGATAGAAGGAGATAACAATTAAAACAACAAGATATATGAAACGATTCAGAGAATTTCGTAAGGACCAGGCCACACGCGACAAATATGCAGACGTCGCTCTCGGTGCTAAGGACTTTATCTATCCTTATTTCGTAGTAGAGGGTGAGGGTGTGAAAGAGGAAATCAGCACCATGCCCGGTATTTATCGTTTTTCTATTGACACACTTGTGACAGACGTAAAGGAATGTTACGCACTTGGCATTGACAAGGTGCTTCTCTTCGGCGTCATTGAGGATTCGCTGAAGGACGAGCGCGGTTCACTGGCTTACGCCGAGGACGCTTTGGTATGTCGTGCCGTCCGCGCCATCAAGGCTGCCATCCCTGAGGTGTGCGTCATTACCGATGTGTGCCTGTGTGAGTACACCAGCCACGGCCACTGCGGACTGTTACACAACCATGACGTAGAGAATGACGCCACGCTGCCACTGTTGGCTGAGATGGCATACGTTCATGCCAAGGCGGGTGCCGACCTCGTTGCACCGTCAGCCATGATGGACGGACAGATAGAGGCTCTTGACAAGCGACTGCGTGAGGCTGGACTGCGTGACAAGTGTAAGATTCTGGCTTACTCTGCCAAATACGCTTCTGCATTCTACGGACCTTTCCGCGACGCAGCCGACTCCACACCTTCGTTTGGCGACCGCAAGACATACCAGATGGACTACCGCACTCATGACCAGGGGCTGGAGGAGATAGCGGCAGATATTGAGGAAGGGGCAGACTGGACAATGGTGAAGCCTGCCATGCCTTATCTTGACATGATAGCACGTGGTGTGGAGCGTTTCCCACAGGTTCCGATGGTGGCTTACCAGGTGAGCGGCGAATACTCAATGCTGAAAGCCGCTGCCAAGTTAGGTTACCTCGACGAGCAGCGGGTAGTGTATGAGAGCCTCATCGCTATCAAGCGCGCCGGAGCACAATATATCATAAGTTATTACGCTAAAGAATACTTGCAACGATGGGCATAAACGAAAGAATAAAGTCAGCTGCCGCCTTTGAGCAGGCCCTGAATGTCATACCCGGCGGAGTAAACAGTCCGGTAAGGGCTCTTAAGAGTGTAGGTACTACCCCTCTCTTCGTAAAGGAGGCCAAAGGCGCGTACTTTACCGACATTGACGACAACCGCTTCATAGACTTCTGTATGTCATGGGGTGTGTTTATCCTTGGCCACAACAACGAGCGCGTAAGTCAGGCTGCCATTGATGCCGTCAGCCGCGGCAGCAGCTACGGCATACCTACTCTGGCAGAGACGACTTTGGCAGAGAAGGTGCGCGAGGCGATACCGTCAATGGAGCGTCTGCGCTTCGTCAACAGTGGCACAGAGGCTACCATGTCTGCCATCCGCGTGGCCCGTGGTTATACCGGACGCAATATCCTCGTGAAGTTTGAGGGTAACTACCACGGCCATGCTGACCACCTGCTGGTTTCCGCAGGCTCTGGCGTTGCCAACATAGCCAACGCATCAAGCGCCGGCGTGCCTGACGGTTTCGTAAAATACACCGTTGTGTTGCCTTACAATGATGTGGATGCCCTGCGCAGCTACTTCTCCGAGCACGGTGACGAGGTTGCAGCGTTGATACTGGAGCCTGTAGCCTGCAACATGGGTGTGGTAACCCCTACGGAGGATTTCCTGAAGGCTACACGCGAGGTCACCTCACAGCATGGGGCTGTGCTGATATTCGACGAGGTCATCACCGGCTTCCGCCTGTCACGTGGCGGTGCGCAGCAACGCTTTGGCATCACGCCAGACATGACGACGGTAGGAAAGATCGTCGGTGGTGGATTCCCTGCCGCAGCCTTTGGCGGACGCGCTGATATCATGAAGGTGCTGGCTCCTGACGGTCCGGTATATCAGGCTGGCACGCTCAGCGGCAATCCCGTGGCAATGGCTGCCGGCATAGAGACGCTGACTCAGTTGTCACGCCCTGGGTTCTATGAAGAACTGGAGCAGAGGAGCGACCGCTTCATTGCTGAGTTGGAAAAGATAATCAATGGCAAGGGCATAACCTTGAACCGTTGCGGCTCTATGTTCACGCTCTTCTTCAACGACGGTCCAGTACGCAACTTCCAGGACACTAAGCACAGCGACCAGGAGCGTTTCGCACGTTACTTCCGTAACATGCTGCAGCGTGGCATCTATGTCAGCCCGTCACAGTTTGAGGGCAACTTCATCAGCGAGACCCACACTCCTGAGATACTTGACTATGTATTGCAGAGCATATCCGAGAGCATAGAATAGAAGATACTTTTGTGAGATATCATCATACTAAAACCTAAAATCCGCAACTATCATCCAATACACGATTAAGGGTAGATTTATGA
>CAMEWL010000024.1:0-40396 GCA_945941025.1 uncultured Prevotellaceae bacterium | reverse complement strand
CGAGATTCACACATGTTTACTCAATAATTCAAACACGGGGATTTACTGGTGACCCGTTATTTTTGGGGTTATTTTTGGAGTTATTTTTGGAGTTATAAGGAGTTAAGGAGTTAAGGAGTTAAGACTTATGTATTTGACTTGTTGGACAGCAGACGTAATGTCTTAACTACTGACTCCTTAACTCCTTAACTCCTGAACTTCTTAGCTACTTAAACAAATCGAAGCTGGCATCCCAGTCCTTCCATACAGGCTCGCGACCCAATTCCTTCAATCTGCGGTTAATCTCCTTTGCCGTGCGGTCGTCACTGACCGTAAACTGCTCCAATGCCTGCGGATAGGTGTAATAGCCGCCTGGGTTGACCTTAGACTGCGCCGACATCGTGGTGACACCGAGCGTACACATATTGTCACGAATGAACTGTGGCTCACGGGTAGAGTATGAAATGTCCACGTCATGATCGAAGATACGCATGGCAAAGGTTACCTGTGCCAGCTCGCGGTCTGTAACGAAACAGTTAGGCTGGAAGCCCTCATTCTGCGCCGGACGCATACGAGGGAAGTTTACTGAGTATTTTGTCTTCCAGTAATGCTTCTGCAAATAACGCAGATGGTATGCCATCATAACGACATCAGTACGCCACTCCTTCTCAAGTCCGAGCAATGCACCCATGCCTATGGAGTGAACTCCAGCCTGTCCCATACGGTCAAAGCCATTGACACGCCACTCAAAATTGCTCTTCATGCCGGCAGGATGGTAAATCTTATAGTTCTCACGGTGGTAAGTCTCCTGGAAGCAGATAACGCCGTTAAGTCCGTGCTTCGTAAGCTCATAGTAATCCTCGGCCTTCAGCGGCATCACCTCTATCTTGATATTAGAGAAATACTTCTTGGCTATATCTATTGCCTTGGCAAGATATGGCACACCGGCCTTGGCAGGATTCTCTCCCGTTACAAGGAGAATATTCTCAAACGGGGCGAGTTTCTTTATTGCCTTGTACTCATTCTCTATCTGCTCTGGTGTAAGGATGGTGCGCGCCATGGGGTTGCTGCGGTGAAATCCACAATACACGCATGAGTTAGAACAAGAGTTTGTGATGTATAGCGGTATAAACATTGACATTGTCCTGCCGAAACGCTCCTCGGTGTATTTCCTTGACAGTCTCGCCATCTGCTCCAGATAAGGCTCGGCAGCCGGCGATATCAATGCCATAAAGTCATCTACGTCACAGTGCGTCTTGCCAAGCGCACGGCGCACATCCATATCGGTCTTCTGAGCAATACGCTCTGTGGTCTCTTCCCAACTGATGTTTAATAGTTCGTCTGAAAACATTTTCCTATTCTTTATTTAAGTTCCGCTTGTACTCAACTTCTTAGTCTTCAGGAGTAAAGAAGTAAAGGAGTTAAGAAGTTATTAGGAGTTAAGGAGTTAAGGAGTTAAGGAGTGAAGACTTATGTATTTGACTTGTTGGACAGCAGACGTAATGTCTTAACTACTGACTACTTAACTACTGACTACTTAACTACTGACTACTTAACTACTGACTACTTAACTACTGCCTACTTGACTACTTCAGAAAGTTGAGTTCTTTATATTTCTACAGGCATAGCTGTGCCTTTATTCTTCACTATATACCTCTCAATCTAACCGTATTGACATCAACTTCGCATCTTTCCACCCTTTAGCGTCAAGCAACCATTCCTTCAACATTGCCTGTTCTGTAAAATCTGCCGCACGAAGCATAGCGAGAGAAACGATATTATCTGCAGACACTATGCTGTACACCTGATGTAAATGCAACACTTTACCGCAGTATGACAGAAGCTGACGTACAGCCTCTTCCGCATACCCTTTACCACGCTCCGCCTTGAGTATTGCCACTCCCATCTCAGCCCTAAGGTGTTGCGGAGCGAAATCAAACAGGTCTATCAGTCCCACGGCCTTGCCATCAACCCTGATAACAAAGCGTACCTGTTTGTCCGCATATATATCATAACGCTGATTTGCTATATAGTCACGCAACACATAGCGGCTGTAAGGCGCATTGGTATCACCCACCAGCCACATCTGCGGGTCGTTCTCTATCGTATAGAGCAAATCCAGGTCTTCCGGCTCAATGGCTGTCAGTGTCAGTTTTCTCTCCACGCGCAAATACCATAGCTATAAAGGTTATCACTCCAAGATAGAAGAAAGACACGCCGCTCGTCAAGACATACAGCACACAGCATATAAATGCCAGCATATCAAACACTGCTATACGAACGACACTGGCTTTCTCGTATTTCGCCACATCATCAAAACGTTCCCTGCGCACATACCACAAAGCAGCAGGTATCAACATTACCGTAAGCAACGTGACACCTGTCTGGGTATAGAACAGAGTCCTGCCTGTCATGTGTATGTTTGCGTCAAAACTGCTTACTACAATATATGCTATGACGAGATATGACAATACACATATCATAGCCATCATCCATATCTTGTTTACTTTATTACTCATAATACTATCACTATGCTTTTTCTCATTGCAAAGATACACATTTTTCAGGAAACGGACAAATTATGCGGAGAAAAGATACTACCTAACTATCATATAGGATACACCGGAGTACGTTAAAGGGCAAGGTCTCAAGACATATACCCCATAAAGCACATACCATAAACAGGGTATCTAAATACCACACCATGGCGATTGTACAGATGTCAGGAAAGCAGTAATTTTGCATTCAGAAACGAAAGACAAACATTCGTGAATGTCACGAGATTTGTATTCAAGAACAAACCATATAAAAGAAAGGAGCAAAAAGATGAAAAAGGAATTAAAGTTTGTATTCGCAGCCCTCACCCTGTTGACCGGGTTGACAGCCTGCAACTCTAACGATGACGGAGTAACAGAAGGTATAGAGATACCTGGAATAACCATAACCAACGATGCAGAATGCTGCTCTGCCGAGGAGGCTCTGCAGGTATATAAGTTCCTGCAAACGCTAAAAATAGTGCCAGAACTCTCCATCGAGGTTGACGGAAAGTACAATGTGTTTGCCTACACCAAGACCGGCGGACTGCACAACGGTTATAACGAATTGTATTTCGTAGCCACAAAGAAGTCTTCAGGCAACTATGTGAAAGATTTTGACATCACAGCCATAACACCTTTGATGAACATGGTAAAGATGGGCATGGAGCACTCTACACCTGTAGGTGGAAACGCTGTATCATTTGACGAGACAAGACTTGCCGTAAAGCGCACATGGATATCAGCCGTGATGAATACAAGCGAGAATGGTACTTGGTCGCTCAGTTATGTAGCACGTGTGCTCGATTCCGGCGCGCGACTCGACCGGGCAGAGATTGTCGTCAATGCGCTGCCTGACGGTCAGGCGTGGCTGAAATCCTTCAAGGTCGGTGATGCCACATATTATCTCACGCTTGTTGACCCTACATCATGGAAGACTGGCTCAAACGAGATACAGGCATACGTATCAAAGAAATCCAGCGTTATAACCACGCCTTACGCTTTGGCAACAGAAAAGTTCACAATAGAGATAGATCCACGTATGCCTGATATGGGCAACCACGGTTCTCCTAACAACATTGCCTTGACGCCGCAAGACGATGGTTCGTACAAGGGAAGCATAAACATCACCATGACCGGACTGTGGCGCATACACCTTACAGTAAGAAATGAACAAGGTGACGTGGTAGCAGGAGGTGACGACCTCTCTGACGGATTGAGTTCTCTATTCTGGGACGTAACACTATAACAAGTCTAAAGACACTGTTAAATTTATCAAGCATTCATAACTTAAGCCCATTGTTTTCTGATATTTACGAATCAGAACAATGGGCTTTATCTTGTTGTATATACAACTTGTATCAATATTTCGAGTTTCATATTTGCCTTAAAATAACATCTTGTTATTTAACCCAAACATGGTATATGAATACCACGTTTGAGCTATTGCACTGACAGGTAAATATGAGTAATTTTGCACTTGTTAAGTAGAACGAAAGGAGAAAGGAATATGACATCATTATTACTATTATTACTGCCTATTGCACTGGCTGACACGACGACGACAGATTCGCAACAAAAGCTGGACGAGGTAGTGATAACATCTAACGCTAAAGGCGGACGTCGCAGCGCCAAAGGCCGGGCTGCGACAATAGACGAACATTTGAGCGAGTTGTCGTCTGTGAGTCTAATCAGACGAGGTTCTTACGCCTGGGAGCCAGTAGTTAACAATATGCAGACGGAGCGTGTGTCCACCACCATCGACGGCATGAAGATTTTTTATGCTTGCACAGACAAGATGGACCCGGTGACATCATACGTTGAGTCTTCAAACCTGAAGAGCATTCTGCTCAACTCGGGATTGAACGGCAATCCACAGTCAACCGGAGGAATAGGCGGCTCATTGGACCTGAAGCTCAACAAGGCTGGTTTTCACGCCTCAGCCCCACTCTATTCCATTGGAGCCACGGCAGGCTATGAGACCAATGGCAACGTGCAGGCATATAGCGTTACAGGCAGTGCAAGCGCACGAGCCTTCTACACTAACGGAGGCTTCAGCTATCGTCATGCAGAATGCTACAAGGAAGGCGGAGGTCGCACAGTGGATTTCTCTCAGTTTCAAAAAATAAACATCTTTGACAATTTCGGCATACGTCTGGCACGGTACGACGTGCTTGAGGGTACTGTAATCTATGACCGTGCCACCGACGTAGGCTACCCGGCACTAAACATGGATGTGAGTTTGGCTGAGGCTGTCATAACATCTCTGGCGTATCGCCACACCTACACAGGCGAACACCTAAGAACCTGGGAGAACAAAGTGTATTACAATCACATTAAGCACGTGATGGATGACACTCACCGTCCTGATGTAGAGATACACATGGACATGCCGGGAAGAAGCAAGACTGCCGGACTGTACTCTCTGCTTATCGGGCAATCTGAGCGACACCAATGGCAGGCTAACATTGACTTGTATTACAACAGGTTGTTTGCAGACATGACGATGTACCCCGGTGGTGCAGCTCCGATGTATATGGTGACATGGGCAGACGTAGGAACATTAAACACAGGAGTGGCCTTTGGTGACGAGGTAAGACTCAACGCCACTGGAGCACGAGTGAGACACAGCCTTAACGGCTCTGTGAAGTTGTCACAACAATGGCAGCAAATTAACGACAAAGAGGGACTGAACGCACTCTCCGTTTTCTTCCCCGGCATGAATGACAATTACCAACAGACCACCGGACGCATTGCCTTAAACTACGCAATCAACGCAAAGGACTACGAAGTGGTCATCGGTGCTGGTTGGGGAAGCAGAGCTCCAACGGTAACAGAAGCCTACGGATATTATCTCAACAACACATTTGACCAATATGACTATATAGGCAACCCACGACTGAAGAACGAAAATGCTACGGAACTGTGCGCAAAGCTCAGATGGATGCCCTCTGGCAGATTTAACCTGAGCTTTGATGCTAATGCCTTTCTCTTCAGCAACTATATAATAGGACAATTTGAACCACGCCTCAGCGCCATGACCGTGGCGGCAGAAGGTGTAAAGGTATATGGAAACCTCAGCAGTGCAAGCGTACTCAATGCCTCACTGACCTCACAGTGGCATCCACTGAGAGCATTAACGGCAGAGACAACACTAAGCATAGCCCGCGGCACTGACAACGTGGGGGATCCGCTGCCACTCATTGCCCCCTTCAGTTACTCTTTGCGATTGCTCTACTCTAACAGTCTATTCCTTTTACGCGGAGTACTGAGGGGGCATGCGAGGCAGACCAACTATGGGGCTAAATATGGCGAGACACAAACGCCGGCATGGACCGTTGTGGACATAACAGCGGAGACCGATCTGAAATGGCTGACGGGCAAAAGCATCGACAGCACCCTCCGTCTGGGAGTGGAAAATCTGTTTGACCACAGATACACCACCTACTCCGACTGGTGCGGAATTCCACAGAAAGGACGCAATATTTTTATCAGTTTAACGTTAGATTATTAATTATGAAACAAACTATAATATGGATATCGGCACTTGTCATCGGTGCCTTACTCGGATTGGTCGGCATCAACTGGATTGATGAGACTGCCACATTCTTGGCAAATATTTACACCAGACTATTCCAACTCGTAGCAGTACCCACGATAGTCCTGGCAGTAACCACAACCCTTGCTACACTTTCATCAAAAGGTACAGGACGCATTTTTGCCCATACTCTTTCATATACCCTGCTCACTACAACAGCAGCTGCAATCGTGGGCGCGCTGCTCTATGTAACCATAGCACCAGAAAACATTCCACAGTCACTGTTGACTGAAGCAGAGGGAAGCGTTGAGGCAAGTGCTGAAGTTGTCAAACAAGAAGGATACCTCGGACATATACTGTCTGTAATACCTAACAACATTGTGCGCCCTTTATTGGATGGCAATGTGTTGTCATTACTTCTGTTGGCTTTCGCCATCGGTCTCGGACTGGCACGACTGCCTGAATCAGAGAACAAACAGGCTGTAATGCGACTACTGCTCGGACTGCAAGAGTTACTATTCCAACTCATTCACGCTTTGATATGGGCGCTACCACTCGGCATTGCAGCTTTTGCAGCTCAGTTATCTGCTCAGCTGTCAGCTGGAATCATAGCCGATTCCTTAGGAAAATATGTATTGGTGGTACTGCTTGGTAACTCTTTACAATTCTTCATCGTTCTGCCGTTGTTCCTCGTGGCACGCGGACTAAACCCCATAAAGGTATTGCGCGCCATGTCGCCCGCTGTACTGATGGCTCTGTTCACCAAAAGCTCTGCAGCCACACTTCCCATTACAATGCAGTCTGCTGAGCAACGTCTGGGGGTAACACCCAGCATAGCACGTTTTGTATTGCCTATATGCACCACCATAAACATGAACGGATGTGCAGCTTTCATTCTCGTAACATCACTTTTTGTGATGCAACAGGGAGGCACTCCTATCACATTACCCACCATACTGCTATGGATACTCATTTCCGTAATATCTGCAGTAGGTAACGCAGGCGTACCTATGGGATGCTACTTCCTCACACTCTCTCTGATGTCAGGAATAGGTGCACCTATAGCCGTACTTGGACTGATATTGCCAATATATACCATCATTGACATGATAGAGACTGCCGAAAACGTATGGTCTGACTCCTGCGTATGCGCCATCGTAGGCAGAAGACAGAAAGATTTACCACAAAAATAATATATACAGCAAGATTTTCCAAATAACACAAAGGTCTTTGGAATGAACAACTAAAAACTCGTAACTTTGCAATACAAAAACAAGAAGTTATGAGCAAGTATATATTAGCAGATAATCAGGAGTTAACCCGCCTGGCTTTAGAAACACTTATAAAGCAGGCAAACGTCGATAACGAAGTATTCAAGACCACAGACAAGAGCGGTATCATCAGCTTGTTGCGCGAACATTCTGACGCAACAGTTGTGCTGGACTACACGCTGCTTGACTTCAGCGGTGAGGAGCAGCTACTCATCATAGCAGAGCGCTTTACCGAAGCACGTTGGATTATAATAAGTGAAGAGTTGACACCGACATTTATGCGTCGCGTGATATTCTCTTCACACCGTTTCAGCATATTATTCAAGGACAGCACTCAGTGGGAAGTGACAGAGGCACTGCGCACAGTGGGCGAAGGAGGCAGATATGTCGCACAGCGTGTGATGGAGACTATTATCACTGATGAACAGGCCAAGACTCAGGTACCAGACCTGCTCACTACCACCGAGATAGAAATCGTGAAAGCCATAGCACAGGGAAAGACAACCAAGGAGATTGCGGCTGAACGTTTCCTGAGCATACACACCATTACCACACACCGCAAGAACATATTCAGGAAACTGGGTGTGAATACCGCTCATGAAGTGGTGAAATATGCTTTACGTGCCGGACTTGTGGACAATGAAGAATTCTATATATAAACAGATGATAAGAGTAAAGTGTAGAGAGTAAAAGTCTTTAGGAGTTAATAATCAAAAAAAAAGAAATAGACTACATGGACAAAAGAACAATCGCAATAAACACCCCCTACGAACGCCCTGACGCCTATGGAGCATTATCAGTACCCATATATAATAATGTAGCATTTGAGTTCGCAGACGCAGCAGAGATGGCAGACGCATTCTGTAACCGCATCAACGCCCCAGACTACTCACGCGTAGAGAATCCAACCGTAACAAACCTTGAGTTGCGCGTACGTAGCCTTACGAATGCCAACAGCGTGGCAGCCTTCAACTCAGGAATGGCAGCTATAAGCAATACACTCCTGGCAACGCTCAAGCAAGGAAGTGAAATCGTTACATCCAATCATTTGTTTGGTAACACTCTGACCTTAGTGAGCACGACCTTGGCACGTTTCGGTGTAAAGGCACGCCTCACAGACCTCACCGACTTGCATGAGGTGGAGCAAGCCTTAAATGACAAGACTGCATGCGTATTTCTCGAGGCTGTGACAAATCCCCAACTGGAGATTGCCGACGTTGAGGCTATCAGCCGCCTGGCACATGCGAAGGGAATACCTGTAATCATTGATTCCACAGCTATTCCTTTCACTCACAACAGACTGCATGAACTGGGTGTTGACATAGAAGTGCTGTCAAGCACCAAATACTTGTCTGGTGGCGGCACGTCTCTTGGAGGACTGGTTATAGACTATGGTACGTTCCCTGAGATTATGAAGCGCATAAAAACTGAGCTGCTATTCAATTTCGGAGCTTACATGACACCACAAACAGCATATATGCAGACGCTGGGACTGGAGACTCTGCACGTACGCTATGAGCGTCAGTCTGCCAACGCACTGCATATTGCCAAGGAACTAAGGAATGTAAAAGGCATAAAACAGGTAAACTATATAGGACTTCCAGACAACCCTTTCTATTCTTTGGCCACAAAGCAATTTGGAGGAGACGCTTACGGAGCTATGCTCACTATTGACCTCGGTTCCAAACAAGAGTGTTTCAACACCTTAAACCGTCTGAAGCTAATACACAGAGCAACAAACCTTTTTGACAACCGCACACTGGCTATTCACCCAGCCTCAACAATCTTTGGTCTGTTCAGTGAAGAGAAACTCAAAGAAATAGACGTAAAGCAAACAACCATACGTCTGTCCATAGGGCTGGAAGACCCAACAGACATCATTAATGACATTAAACAAGCATTAGAATGACATACGACTTTGACAAGATAATAGACAGGACCGGCAGCTGCGACCTTAAGCACGGAATATTGAAGGAGCGTTACGGACGCTCCGACTTACTACCGCTCTGGGTGGCTGACATGGACTTTGAGACACCACACTTCATCACTGATGCCCTACGCCGCCGACTCGACCACTCTTTATTCGGATACACGACCGTCCCTGATGATTATTGGCTTTCAATTATCTCATGGATTGAGGAGCATCACAACTGGCAGGTGAGGCGCAGATGGCTGACATATATACCTGGTATCGTTAAGGGTATAGGCATGGCAATAAACGTATTTGTCAAACCAGACGAAAAGGTTATCATACAGACTCCTGTTTATCATCCTTTCCGTCTTACGCCTGAAGGGAACAACAGACAGGTGGTCTATAACCCTTTGCGTGAACTACCCGAAGGAGGTTACGAGATGGACTTTGACAACCTGCGTGATGTGGTTGACGATAAATGCAGACTGTTGATACTGAGTAATCCGCACAACCCGGCAGGTATCTGCTGGAGCAAGGAAACGCTTGCAAGATTGGCACACTTCTGTCATGAGCGAGGTATCATCGTTATATCCGACGAGATACACTGTGATATGGCTCTCTTCGGAAACCGTCACACACCATTTGCCACTGTCTCACCAGAGGCTGCGGAAATAAGCATTACATTCGGCGCGCCGTCTAAGACTTTCAATATCGCCGGCATAGTAAGCTCCTACGCTATTGTACCAAACGACAACCTGCGCACACGTTTCTTCTCATGGCTTGAGGCCAACGAACTAAACGAACCCACTCTGTTCGCACCAATAGCAACCATTGCTGCCTTCAGCGATGACGGCGAACAATGGCGCAAGCAAATGCTTAGTTATGTAGGACAAAACATATTATTTGTGGAAGAATACCTAAGGCAACATATCCCACAAATAAAGGCACTACGCCCAGAGGCTTCATTCCTCGTGTGGCTTGACTGCCGTGGTCTCAAGCTGAACCATAAAGAACTTATCAACCTGTTTGTCAACAAAGCACGCCTGGCACTCAACGACGGTTCCATGTTCTTCCCTCCAGAAAGTGAAGAAGCACACAATGGAGGTTTCATGCGTCTCAATGTAGGAACACCACGCCGCATACTTGAAGAAGCACTACAACGTTTGGCTGGCGCCATATAAAAATCATAAGACAAACATATAAAAAAGACACAAGCCATGTGCTATGTACAGAACATTTATTCTGTCTTTGCACATGGCTTGTATGCGTATTCCCTCAATCTCGTTATCGTAGGATGACTACCACACAACGGACAGTCTTCATTATGCTGGAAACTCAGTTTGTTCCACTGCATGGAAAGGGCATCAAACGTAAGTAATTGATTATACAACGGTTCTCCCACTCCAACTATACACTTCACCACCTCCGTAGCCTGTATCGTGCCAAGCATACCAGCTATGGTACCAAGTACACCAACCATGGCACATGTCTCTACATCCTCACGTGCTGGTGGCTCAGGAAACAGGCAGCGATAGCAGGCGGTGCCCGGACGGTGAGTCATTACCTGGCCGGCATAGCGATTAATGCCGCCAATACAGAAAGGCTTACCCAGCATCACGCAAGCATCATTAACAAGATACTTAGCAGAGAAATTGTCTGAGCCTTCCACTACAAAGTCATAGTCTCTTATTATGTCAAGCGCATTATCCTCATTCAAGAACAACTCATGTTTCTCCACTTTCACTTCCGGATTAACCCTGATGATGCTCTCTGCCGAGGAATCCACCTTTGAACGTCCCACATCGGGAGTGCCATGGATAATCTGTCGTTGCAGATTTGTAAGTGATACGGTATCGCCGTCAACCAAGCCGAGCGTACCCACCCCTGCCGCAGCAAGATATAAGGCTATGGGCGAACCCAGTCCGCCCATGCCTACTATTAATACCCGTGCGTCAAGAAGTCGCTGTTGCCCCTCTAAACCAAAGCCGTCAAGAAGCAGATGACGACTGTAACGACGTGATTGTTCTCTATTCATAGTCTGCGCCTTACAGTTTTCTCAAGTCATGCGTCAGCTTTGCAGCACAGAAGTTCGGTCCACACATAGTACAGTACTCTCCATCTGTATGTCCAGCCTCTTCAAAATATTGCAGTGAGCGTTCTGGGTCAAGGCTGAGGTGGAACTGGTCACGCCAACGGAAGTCGAAGCGTGCCTTTGACAAGGCATTGTCACGAATCTGCGCACCAGGATGTCCCTTTGCCAAATCAGCCGCATGGGCAGCGATCTTATATGTCACCACTCCTACACGCACATCTTCCCTGTTAGGCAGAGCAAGGTGTTCCTTTGGTGTTACATAGCAGAGCATAGCTGTACCGAGCCACGCTATCTGAGCACCACCAATAGCACTGGTGATATGGTCATAACCCGGAGCTATGTCGGTAACTATCGGACCAAGGGTATAGAACGGAGCCTCATGGCAGTGGTCAAGCTGACGCTCCATATTCTCACGTATCTTATGCATCGGCACATGACCAGGTCCCTCTATAAATGCCTGCACATTCTTTTCCCATGCACGCGTAACGAGCTCACCCATGGTGTCAAGTTCGGCAAACTGTGCAGCATCATTGGCATCGGCTGTACATCCAGGACGGAGTCCGTCACCTAATGATAACGCCACATCATACTGCGCCACGATGTCGCATATCTCATCAAAATGTTCATAGAGGAACGACTCCTTATCGTGTATCAGGCACCATTTACTCATTATAGAACCGCCACGGCTTACTATACCGCAAAGACGAGAATCTGCAAGGTGCACATTCTGACGGCGTATGCCTGCATGTATGGTGAAGTAGTCAACACCCTGCTCACACTGTTCTATCAGAGTGTCCTTGTAAATCTCCCAGTTCAGGTCTTCCACCTTACCGTTAACCTTCTCCAATGCCTGATAGATAGGTACTGTGCCCACCGGAACCGGACAGTTTCTTACTATCCACTCACGAGTCTCATGGATGTTAGCACCTGTGGAAAGATCCATCAAGGTGTCACCTCCCCATTTACATGACCATACAGCCTTATCCACCTCTTCTTCTATAGACGATGTCGTGGCAGAGTTGCCTATGTTGGTATTTATCTTCACAAGGAAGTTACGACCTATTATCATAGGCTCGCTCTCCGGGTGGTTGATGTTGGCAGGAAGCACGGCACGACCACGTGCTATCTCATCGCGCACGAACTCCGGGGTTATATGGGTCTTGATACCCAGCTCCTCACAGTTCATGTTCTCACGAATTGCCACATACTCCATCTCCGGTGTTATAATACCAGCCTTGGCGTATGCCATCTGTGTTATAGCCTTACCCTTCTGAGCACGACGTGGCAGTTGTATATGCTCAAAGCGCAGCGAATCAAGCGAACGGTCAGCAAGGCGCTGCTTGCCGTAGTCGCTCGTCACCTCTTTCAGCTGTTCTGTATCATTACGGTCTATTATCCACTGTTCCCTCATGCGAGGCAAGCCTTTTTTCAAGTCAACCTCAATGCCTGGGTCAGAGAACGGACCGCTGGTATCATATATATATACAGGTGCATTCTGCTCTGTATGTGGTACGCCATTCTTATCCTTAGTCACTGTAGGTGTAAGGTTTACTTTGGTCATACCCACCTTGATGTAGGGAAAGAGTTTTCCCTGCATGTATGCTTTTTCTCTTTTTGCGTATGCTTTGTTATCTTGTGGCATAATGCTTTACAAGTTATGGGTTATAAGTTATGAATTAAGGAATGCTGTTAGCGGACTTGAAGCCTCGGCGCTGTCACTGATTGCTCCGAGACCAGCTTCATAGGCACGTCTGCCGCATATCACAGCCTCTTTGAATGCCACTGCCATCTGCACAGGGTCACCAGCCACAGCTATAGCGGTGTTAACCAGACAGCAGTCGGCTCCCATCTCCATTGCCTCTGCCGCGTGGCTCGGCGCGCCTATGCCCGCATCAACCACCACAGGCACCGTGGCCTGCTCTATGATAATCTGCAGGAAGTCCTTCATACGCAATCCCTTGTTAGTACCTATTGGTGCAGCCAGCGGCATCACAGTAGCAGCACCTGCCTCTTCCAAATGCTTACAGAGCGTAGGGTCTGCCTGGCAGTAAGGCAACACCACGAATCCCAGTTTCACCAACTGCTCCGTAGCCTTCAATGTCTCAACAGAGTCTGGCAACAGATAACGTGGGTCTGGATGTATCTCCAGTTTCAGCCAATTGGTGCCAAAGGCCTCACGCGCCATCTGAGCGGCGAAGACGGCTTCCTCTGCCGTACGCACTCCACTGGTGTTTGGCAACAACTGTATATTGGGGTTTTGTGTAATGTGTGTCAACAAGTCATCCTGCTTGTCTTCCAACTCCACTCGCTTCATAGCGACAGTTACCATCTCCGTTTCACTCGCTTTGATTGCGTCAGCCATCAAGGCATTGTTATTAAATTTTCCAGTTCCAAGAAACAGACGTGAATTAAACTCACGTCCTGCTATAACAAGTTTTTTCATTATGCTGTTTATATTATTCTTATGTTTTTATTCCTTTTTCTCCACCAACGCTGCCATGCTTACTATCTGCCGCATCTCCGCAACCGGGTCCGCAGCCCTCAGTACAGTGCCACTCAGTGCCACCCCAGACATACCAATACGCATCAACTGTGGTATATCATTTATTGTTATGCCACCTATGGCAACCACCGGCAGGTCTATCCCTTCATCTTTCATCCTTCGGAGTATCTGCTCATACCCTTCCAGCCCTAACACGGGAGAGAGATTTTCCTTCGTCGTAGTAAAACGGAACGGTCCGCAGCCTATATAGTCGGCTCCCGCCTCATAATGGGCCTTAACGTCAGCAAATGTATTTGCCGTGCCGCCAATTATGAAACCTTCACCGAGCAAACTACGTGCCTCTTTTATCGGCATATCATTCTTACCGAGATGCACGCCGTCGGCTCCCAGTTCCTTTACCAGTTCCACATGGTCATCAATAACAAAAGTGGCTCCACACTCCTTACACATACGCATAGCTTCCAGTGCCACCGTACGAACATCATCTATAGCAGCACCTTTCATACGTAGTTGTATCCATCGGCATCCTCCATCGAGAGCCATACGTATGGAATCAATATAAGAGTATTGCTCCGTGTAATGACTGATAAACTGTATCATCCGCCACACGCCGCTTTGATTATTAATACATTGACACCATCATGCAAGGCGGTATTCCCCCACTCTGCACGTTGTATCATTTGACCATCCAAAGCCATAGCCACGCCACGCTGTGGCAACGCCAGTTCCGTTGCCAACACCTCCAGCGTCTGGGCATTCGTTTCTGTTTCCTTATTATTAATGTGTATCTTCATAATCTGTCCCTTCGTCAGCATTACCTGCATCAGGTATATATGGGTATAATCTCAGCCTCCTCTAATCTTAAAGCACCCCCGAATATACAAGCACAAAGTTACACATAAAACATGAAATAAACAATTTTATTGCAATATTTCAATATTTTATTAAAAAAAATTTGTCAATTCAAAAAAAAGTATTACCTTTGCACTCGCAATTCAGCAATGAGTTCAGACATGGTGCCCGTAGTTCAGTTGGTTAGAGCGTCAGATTGTGGTTCTGAATGTCGTGGGTTCGAGTCCCACCGGGCACCCTCCAAAGCAAATCCCTGCAAACATTACGTTTGCAGGGATTCGCTTTTTTATCAAGTTTCTAATATGCAAAATGAGAAGCAGTCTATGCCACAACATATAGAAGGGCTCAGCGGATTTACTTGTAATACTACGTAATCACAATCTATGATTGTAGAACATACCATTACACGCCAATTTGATTGATGTATTTTTGCTTTTATAATTTTGGAATCAGAGTCGTATAATCTATGGAGTTTTTTGTCATATCCCATTTTGCAATTTGCATTTCTCTAATTATTTTCCCATCACCAAAAGATAAAAGGTCTGTACGTCCCAAATTATTTAAAATCTTTTCTAAACTCCCTATTCCAAAAGAAGACAAGAGAAAAGCCTCCAAGGGAGTACACAATTTGCAATATGCCCAAAGCTGACCCAAATCATGAAGATTTAATTTCGTTTTCTTTGCTTCTATAAATACAATTTCCGATTTCTCCCTTCTTTTTATTATTCCAAGAACATCTATTTGAATATCCAAACCAACTGTCTGTGGGTATTGATCTATAATCCCAACTTTTTCAAGAAATACATCTAAAGTTCTAGCATGAGAATCAATTGTTATTATCTCAGCTCCTTTATAATGATCACTCAGGTATTTGTTGAGCCATAAACGCATAGGCCCATATAACTCTGCTTCGAAATTAACATTGCGGTCCATATCCCAAACAGTTTGCTAATTCTGTCCATGAATCAAAATGATGTCCTCTTATTTCCAAAGGAAGACAGGAATCATTCTCTCCTGGGTGTCTCGGTTTTATTCTCTTTCTAATTGGCTTTTCCCAGTAAAACTTGTGAGTTTTTTCTGGATCTAAGAAATCCAAGAGTTCTTCACTATACATTTCCAACGCTCTTTGCTTATGTTCTATATTAAAACCAACAGGTAGGAATTCATTAGCAAAAATTTTCACTTGATGTTCCTTTTTCCAGAAGTTGGGATTACCTTGATTATATTTTACCAAATTAGCATCACGAAAATTAGGATGTCCAAAATCAATTGTCTGGACCGGAATATCTACATCCTTAAGCATATTTGCTATATCAATTGCCATATACCAATTGCCTGGTATTTCAATATACACACGATGTGCTCCGTCTTGTCCAAAAGCAATGTTACTTTTTCTTATGTATCCCGTTGAATCTGCTATACCTCTCAATAAAGATTTCTTCTCCTCTAAAGTAATATCAAATAATTCTGGGTTCATCCTCATTGTGGAATGATGAATTCCCCGGCCTATTAATCTCACAATCTCTCTAATGACATATTCGTCATTATCTTTTCTAAAAGACAGTTTTGTGCTATGAACTTCCTGTGATACCTTTAGACTATTACCAATAAGTGGTTCTATTATTGCTCTTATATCTACTACACTTGCTCTCACATAAACAGCGACGTCTTTCAAGTCATCTGTGTATAGATTTTTATAAGGTATATCGATTGTAACATTCGTACTATGCTCCTTTCGCTGAATCTCTCCATTACCGAGAATCATCCCAACAAGGTAAGCCATTTCTATATTCATAACTACAATGTTTTTATTTACTAAGTTCATTAAATATTTTGTCTGCAATTGCTTTTGCCATCAAAGGGGGGACTGCATTACCTATTTGTTTGCGTATTCTTATTCTTGAACCATAAAAAATAAAATTATCATCAAACGATTGGATTCGTGCTGCTTCTCTGGGTGTAATCGCCCTATTAAGATAAGGGTGATTATTAGTACCATTGGATGCCGCATCAAATCTTGTGTCTATAGTTGGTGAAACATCATCCCATTTAAGTCTACCCCAAGTCGTTTTAAATTTCTGCTTACCAATCATCTCTGCAGGTAAACATTCTTTGCCTCTTTCTGGTGGAATTAGTTTAAGCTTTTTAATTGCTATATCTTTATGGTGAGAAGCCATATGATTATACAAAGATTTTGAGTTTTTTCTCATAAGTATCTGATATTCTGATTCTGCTGGCACAAGATAATCCTGTTTAAATGCTCCTTCACCAGATTCAAGAAAAGCCAAATCTGATATAGCATCTCTCACTGTAGTTACCGACTTTGCTTTATGATCTGGAAGCATTACCTTTTTGCATTTTGAGCATATAAATATAGCTCTTTCTCTAGCCTGTGGTACACCATAATCAGATGCGTTCATTACACCATAATCAACAAAATACCCCATTTTGTTTATAGTACTAACAATTTCGTCTCTAAACCATCCGTTTGATGCAGACAAAAGAGTTTTTACATTTTCTATCACAAACACGTACGGCTGAAGTATCTCTACTAATAATAAGTATTCCTTAAAAAGAAAATTACGCGGATCTTTTAGACCTAGTTTCTTTCCTTTATTAGAAAAGCCTTGGCACGGTGGGCCACCAATTATCATATTCACCCCTAATTTTTCAGCTTTATTTATTATATTGCTTTTAATCTCTGGGGTCGTAATATCACCAATAATAACATCACAATCAGGCATATTATGCTTAAACGTAATTCCTACATAATCGTCATTATCCAATGCAAGAACTGTTTTGAAGTGGGTATTCTTTTCTATTCCGTAAGAGAAACCTCCTGCTCCACAAAACAGATCCAATATTTTAAAATCACTTACTTTATTCATTTTTCTGGATTTCTGTTTTTTATAAGAATTCTTTTGAAGATGTATTTGCCGTTTATTAGTGGCTTGAACAAATCATATTCATTATCTGAACCATGATTGGCTTCACCAATCAATTCAAATTGCTCTGAATTATATTTATTAATTATAGTTATTGGCACACCCATTATCCCAGGATAATCCTTTGGTATATCAATAATTCGTCTAACATTGATTGCATTGAAATTATCAAATTTTGGATATTCTTCCGGTGAATATATCTTTGTTAAATTCAACCTCCTGTATCTTTTGTCTATATCTAAGTTTGTTAACCACATTGCATTTCCGAGACTACGCCATTTCTGACCTGTTACGTCTATCCAAAATCTTGTTTTTCTTGGAGCAGAATCTTGGGGTACCCTAAACTTCATATCCCCAAATCTATATCCTGTCCAAGCCTCATTATTTTGTATTAGTGGAAAGATTTCTTTGTAAGTAAGTGCATTTTGATTTCCTACAAGAAGAAACTTTTTCTTGTATCTCATAAGAATGGAAACCAATTCATTAAATAAGGAGAATGGGGGATTTGTAACCACAATATCAGATTGGCGTAAGTAATTCAAGCATTCGTTAGATCGAAAGTCACCGTTTCCTTTCAATTTTCTGATTGGTCTATTCTTATTTAGCCAATCTTCGATAAACTTTTCTGAAAACTCAGTTTCCTCACTGCT
This sequence comes from uncultured Prevotellaceae bacterium, assembly GCA_945941025.1. GTDB lineage: Bacteria > Bacteroidota > Bacteroidia > Bacteroidales > Bacteroidaceae > Prevotella. Next base: position 22,120 of record CAMEWL010000024.1, on the reverse strand, counting down.
TATTTGAGTGACATCCAATACACATCCATGTAAACATTTTTGAAGAACTTTCGATTTGTTAAATAAATCCAACTCTGTAGCAATAACTTTAGAACCTACATAAGATGTGCATATTAGCCTTTTTAGCCCTAGCACATTGAAATTTCTAAGAAAATACTTACAAAAATTAGATTCATATGGATCATCACAGTTACAGAGTATAACCTTTCCTTGAAAATGAGATGCATAATGAGATAATTCTTCTACAATACTTTCATAGGTAGTGTAGAATTCATCGTCCTTTAGATTCTTTGCTGATTGAAGATTCGAATTATTAGCCATATACACAAAAGCCCCTGCGTTTCTAAAAAAGCGCAGGGGCTGTCATGCTTGTGACATAAGCGACTGGAAACGCTGCAGAATAAAGCATAACGAATCCCCCACGCTATTCGTGCGAGGTCATTATCGTTTCTGCTTCTGCGTTTTTAGTTTTCCAGTTCTATGTCACCAGAAGTAAAATGAATCTCGTATTATTGTTTGTCAGTTACTCTTTATTGTCTTATCTTTTTTGTTCTGAAACACACCCAAATTCAGATAAATTAGAACTTACGTGATACTACTAATAAAAAGACGTGGGTGCCTGACTCTACTTGTTCGCTATCCGAGGCTTAGCACGGCCCATTAAGAAGAACGAACAGAGTCAAAACACCCACTTTTGATTATATATAGTACATCCGTAAAGTGTGCCCGAAGGTACACGTACCTTCACGACACACTACGGAGAGCATATACAACACTCCGTGGCTGCTACCTCTGCAGTTGTCTTTGTTCTTAATCAGGAAAGTGCTAATTTCGGATAAGCCAAAAACGAAGCGCAAAGTAACGCCTTTCAATATGTAGTACTCTGCCTATTGGCTCCACCCTCCACAGAGGATTTCATTGCCACAATAGGCATATGTAGATACAAAATTACGAAAATAATTTGGAACAAACTAATTTCTAAGAAAAAATTAAAATAAATTAGAAAAATAGTAAGTTGGCAAAAAAATAAACGGATTTAAACGGATTTAATATTCGCTGTAATTAGTATGATTAAAATGTTCAAAAAATAATCTTAATCCGTTGTAGTGGATATATTAAAAACGAACTGGAAAGATTTTATGAATTGATGACGTTTTGTCGTTATTTGGATTGTTTTGCTTACACTTTGATTTTTACGACCTTGATTTCCTCGCGATATAATTCAGCAGCGGGAGTTTCATATTCGTACACGCGATTCTACAGTGGTTTGTAACTTATTGATAATCAGCGAAGGCTTTTTTGAAAGCCATCTAATCATCTCGTAAAAGCTATCGTTTCACCTTGTGAAAGCTATCAGATGACGAGACGAAAGCTATCACTTTACATTGTAAAAGCTATCGAATCACGACAAACATCGGTATTAAAGGCAGAAAAAGTAGGTGCAAAACGGTTTTCACATCAAACACTCTCCTGTTTTCAGTCTCTTCCTTTTTCTATTTCGCATCTTTAGGCAAGAGTTTTCAATATGACACTTTGCAAACAAAATAAACACAATCCCTATCAAAGTGTCAGACCATAACGATTTTTTAACAGGATTTGTAACATGAACACAAACCAGAACACCCATGAACATTATGCCAATGGGGATGAATACAAACACATTACAGTATTGTTTTTTGGAAAAAACTTAAATCACCCTCTCTCTGCCCAATCACCACGGTCAAGGCTTCTGTATCCTATAGCTTCGGCGGTATCTCACTCGTCACCAAGTGAAAGCCTCTTGACTTGGGCTTTAGTGTTATTTCTATCTGCTGTACCATAGTCTATAATATCAAATGTTTCATTGGATGACCTCCCCATTGGTTGTCATTCACATATCGGAACCCTACGGAAGAATACAAAGCTTCTCCTGTTATGTTCGTTTTATCCACTAACAGACCAACACAGGGAAGTCCCAAGCAGTTAGCCTTTTCTTTTGTTGCTCTAATCAGCAGTTTAGCAATACCCCGACAGCGATACTCTGGCAGAACGGCCAACGAGTCAAGATAGAGTTCTCCTGCCTGTGTTTCATCATCCATGCCAGAGTGGTCCTTACCGATTTGTTCTTTTGCAGCCTCTATGAAAGCCCGACGCAGTTCATGCAGACGACCACCATCATAGCTGACAGTGATTCCGACAACCTTACTAGCATCCATAGCAACCAGAGTATTCTTGTAGCTGTACTGTGAATCCTCTCGTTCAACAAGCATTGTCATCATCTGACGGAAGTCCTCCAGTCCATAGCTATCACCACAGAAGTACAGACAGCAATCGTCTGTCATTGCCATCATTATCAGGCTTGCTATCTCTGCCGCCTGGTTCTTTGTTGCTTCTCGAATCTCTATCATACTCAATCCCACCTCCAGAACTCTCTCAACTCACTTACAATATCGTCCCAATCCTGCATAGTGAACGTACCTTCGCCAATCATCATAATTGTCATTTCCACTAAGTCAAATTTCTTATAAAGATTTGTGTCCCGGAACCCATTACGAAGGTAGAACTCATGCCTACGTTCCCTCTGAGCCTTGTTTTCACACTCTTGTTTAGGCGATTCCATGTCAAGAACACAAGTCTCACCCTTGTACTTATCAATGAGAGTAGTTAGAATCTCCTGCCCCTTGCCCTGACCTCGTAGTTCTGGTAAAACAGCGAAGTACCAGTACCAGTTAAAAGGCTCATGTGGAAACACAATCGTAAAACCGATGAAGTCCTCTCCCTCGTAGTAAGCAGTGAAGTCCAAGTGCATTTCTCCAATCAAGCGCACCAAGTCTTCCCAAGGGATTTGCTCGTCCTCTGGAAATGCCGTCTGATAGAGCTGCTTAATCTGCTCATTGACGTTGGCTGCTGTTATCTGTTTTGTTGTCATTTAATATAGCTGATTATCCCATGGAGGCAATACTCCATTTTTATATGTAGCTGCTGCAAGTAATAGTCTCTCTACTTCTACAGGATCATCCTCTTCTGTATCATACCAATCGATTGAAAGAACAGATAACCCCATTTCCTTCATTTTCTCAGGCCAAATGCGTCTACGAGGGAGGAAGTATCGACTGCGGTTGCCCTTCAGCCTGTCATCGTCCAGCGTAAAGCCCTTTTGTATGAATTCATGCAGATGCTGCGTAGCTCATTGGCGGAAACGTGTTGCTTATTTACTTTTCCTTTATATTCCTCTTTCTGCCCAATCACCGCGGTCAAGGCTTCTGTATCCTATAGCTTCGGCGATGTGCATAGACTGCACTTTCTCAGAGCCGGCGAGGTCGGCTATGGTACGGGCGACCTTAAGGATGCGGCTGTAAGCACGTGCGGAAAGCTTTAACTTCTCCATAGCCATGCGAAGCATGTCAAGGCTTTGAGCATCTGGCTCAGCAAACTCATGAATCATACGTTCCGTCATCATGGCATTACAATGGATGCCCTTATATTCCTTGAAACGTTCCTCCTGAATCTTACGGGCTGCAATAACACGCTCGCGTATAACAGATGATGGTTCACCAGACTGCATCCGCGAGAGTTGAGCGAACGAAACAGCCTGTATCTCACAGTGGATGTCGATACGGTCCAGCAACGGACCGCTAATCTTTGACATATAACGTGATATCTGCCCCGGCGTACATACACATGTGTGAAGTCTGTCTCCATAATAACCGCAAGGACATGGGTTGGCACTGGCTACAAACATAAACGAACATGGATACTCTATGGTATATTTTGCCCTTGATATCGTTATCTTCCTGTCCTCCAAAGGCTGACGCAGCACCTCCAGCGTTGTCTTGCTGAACTCTGGCAACTCATCACAGAAGAGCACGCCGTTATGTGCCAATGAAATCTCGCCCGGTTGCGGATTAGCTCCTCCTCCACAAAGGGCGACCTGGGAAATAGTATGATGGGGTGATCTGAAAGGCCTTTGGTATATCAACGACTGCTCCGCACCTAATTTCCCTGCTATGGAATGTATCTGGGTGGTCTCAAGACTTTCAGACAAAGACAATGGTGGAAGGATGGAGGGCAGCCTCTTTGCCATCATACTCTTACCTGAGCCTGGAGGACCTATCATAATCATATTGTGACCTCCGGCTGCAGCTATCTCCATAGCCCTCTTTACACTTTCCTGTCCTTTTACGTCAGCAAAATCATAATCTGTCTTTGCCTGTTGCTCATAGAACACCTTGCGTGTATCAAAGACAACGGGGCTGGCATCTAACTTATCAGAAAGGAACATCACAACCTCTGAAAGGCTATGCATACCATATACCTCCAAATTATTTACCACTGCCGCCTCTCTCTCATTCTCCTTGGGCACAATCAGTCCCTTATATTTCTCTTTACGCGCGAGTATAGCAATTGGGAGAGCTCCCTTGATAGGCTTCAAAGTGCCATCAAGTCCGAGCTCTCCCATAAGCATATATTCATGTAAATGGTTATCGGGCATTTCCTCATCAGCAGCCAATATGCCTACGGCAATCGGCAGGTCATAACCAGAGCCCTCCTTCCTGATGTTTGCAGGCGACAGGTTTATGGTTATAGCCTTGTCGGGAAACTTGTAACCACTGTAAGTAAATGCTGTACTTACTCTGCTTAGACTCTCACGAACAGCCTCATCACCCAGTCCGGACAAAACGACTTTTTGTCCACGTTCAACACTTGTCTCAATAATTACAGTGCTGACGTTCAGTCCGTTGACGGCCGCACAATAAGTTTTTACCAACATAAGCAAATATACAGCTATACCCTTTATTCCTATATTACATCTTAGCCATAGCCTGCTCAAGGTCGGCTATTATGTCCTCCACGTTCTCTATGCCGACAGACAGGCGTACAAGGTCTGGAGCCACCCCAGCCTCACGCAGTTGCTCATCTGAAAGCTGACGGTGTGTGTGGCTTGCAGGATGCAACACACATGTACGCGCATCAGCCACATGAGTGACAATAGATATAAAGTCAAGGTTATCCATAAAACGGATGGCCTCATCACGACTGCCTTTCAGTCCGAAAGCTATAACGCCGCACGAGCCGTTTGGCATATATTTCTGACCAAGGGCATAGTATTTGTTTGACGGAAGTCCGCAGTAGTTCACCCACCCTACTTTCTCATTCTTCTCCAACCACTCTGCCACTTTCTGGGCATTAGCACAATGCTGACGCATACGGAGTGCCAGTGTCTCAAGACCGAGGTTGAGAAGGAAAGAGTTCTGTGGTGCAGGTATAGAACCTAGGTCACGCATGAGCTGTGCCACGAGCTTTGTAGTATAAGCGAGCTTTCCGAATGCCTTGGTATATGTCAGTCCGTGGTATGACTCATCAGGAGTTGTGAGTCCAGGGAACTTGTCAGAATACTTGTCCCAATCGAAATTACCAGAATCAACAATAACACCACCTACCTGAGTGGCATGGCCATCCATGTACTTCGTAGTAGAGTGTGTAACGATATCACATCCCCACTCAAACGGACGACAGTTGACAGGTGTTGCGAAGGTGTTATCAACGATAAGAGGAACACCATGCTTATGCGCCATCTTTGCGAAGCGCTCTATATCAAACACATTACCTCCAGGATTAGAGATTGTCTCACCGAAGAAACACTTGGTATTCTCCTTGAAGCAAGCCTCTATCTTCTCGTCAGACCAATCCGGGTCAACGAAGGTGCACTCAATACCGAGCTTCTTCATAGTCACGCCGAAGAGGTTGTAGGTGCCACCATAGATATTGTTTGAAGTAATGAAGTGGTCACCAGCCTGACAGATATTGAAAACAGCATAGAAGTTAGCTGCCTGACCTGATGATGTCAACATTGCACCGACACCACCCTCAAGGGCTGCAATCTTCTTTGCAACAGCATCATTTGTAGGGTTGGCAAGACGAGTATAGAAATAGCCTGAGTCCTTCAAGTCAAAGAGTCGTGCCATCTGCTCACTCGTATCATACTTGAACGTCGTAGACTGATATATTGGTAACTGTTGTGGTTCACCCTTTGAAGGTTTCCATCCTCCGTGAATACAAATTGTCTCAATATTCTTTTTCATCTTCCTTTTAATTATTTTGATTGTCTAACTAACAGTAGTAACTTTTCCGTAGCGCCAGAGTGTGTCCTGACATACTCTCCTGCGGCATCTGCCGCCTTTTTCAGTTCATCAGGATTGTCTATGAACCTGTCCATAACCTCCTTGAAACTATTCTCACAGCATATCTCTATGCCGCCTCCACAGGCCTTCAGCTCCTGCGCCTCCTTGAACTTCTGGTTGTTAGGGCCAAATATTACCGGTATATTCCATACTGCTGCCTCCGGCAGATTATGGATGCTGACGCCGAAACCGCCGCCCACATACGCCACATCACCATATTTATATATAGATGACAACAGACCGAAGCAATCAATAATCAGCACATCGGCATTGCGCAGCGTCTGCTCGTCAACACCCTCCAGTTTGCTGTATCGCAAAACCTTGCGACCTTCGAGCAACTGCATTATCTGTGTTATATGCTCTTCATCTATCACATGTGGAGCAATGACAACCTTCCAGTCTGGGCGCTTTCCCAAGTAAGGTATAAAAATCTTCTCATCAGGTAACCAAGAACTGCCTGCCACAAACAACGGCTTATTATCCTTGAATGTCTCTACAGCAGCTATTGTCTTGCTCTTGCTGGCAATTTGCATTACACGGTCAAAACGTGTGTCACCTGTTATGTCCACATTGTCTATACCTACAGTATGCAGCAACCGCTTACTCTCCTCATTTTGCACATAGAAATGCGTGAAGCAGTTTAACACATGCCTGTACTGCCACCCATACCATTTGAAGAATATCTGGTTTGGTCTGAAGATGCTGCTTACGCTATATGCCGGGACATTGCGGTGGCGCAATATATGAAGGTAATTATACCAGAACTCATATTTGATAAAGAAAGCCACCGACGGACGTATGATACGCAAGAAACGTATAGCATTTGTCGGGGTATCAATAGGCAGATAGCATATCAGGTCGGCTCCTTCATAGTTCTTTCTCACTTCATAGCCTGAGGGGGAGAAGAAAGTAAGCAGTATCTTCTTCTCCGGGTATATCCTGCGAAACTCCTCCATGATAGGTCTGCCTTGCTCGAACTCACCCAATGACGCCGCATGGAACCAAGCATAATCAGCATCTTTGTCCACTCGTTCTTTCAGGTAAGAGAAAGCAGCCCGTTCACCCTTCCACATCTTTCTCACCTTGTCAGAGAAGAAACTGGCGATGAAGATGCCAAACTCGTATATGTAGAAAACAAGATTATACATCATCCAAGCACCTCTATCGCTTTCTTTATTCTTTTCAGAGTCTCTTCCTTACCAAGGAACGCAGAGATGTCAAACATACCAGGCCCCTTGCCCTCTCCTACCAGACAAAGTCTGAAAGCATTCATCACATCACCGAGTTTATAACCTTTCTCTTCTATCCACTGTCTTACAACAGGCTCCTGACCCTCTATTGAGAAGTCGCTGATGCCTTCCAATACCGTTGCCAGCTCACCCATCACCACGGCAGAGTTCTCTTTCCAACGTTTGTTGACGGTCTTCTCATCATACTGCGTCGGCGGGATGAAGAAGAAAGAGCACAGCGGCCATAACTCGCTGACAAAATTAACTCTGTCTTTCATCATCTCCACGACCTTGGTTATCCTCTCAAGCGAGGTTTCTATACCATTGTTTGCGACAACAGGAGCAAACATACGTGCCACCTCATCAGCTGACTTGCGGAGCAGGTACTCATGATTAAACCATATTCCCTTCTTATAGTCAAACTTGGCTCCTGCCTTTGAGCAATGAGAGATGTCGAAAGCCTTGACCAACTCGTCAAGCGAGAATATCTCCTGTTCTGTACCTGGATTCCAACCCAACAAAGCGAGGAAGTTTACCAATGCCTCTGGGAAGTAACCGCTCTCACGGAATCCCGAGCTTACCTCTCCAGTCTTAGGGTCATGCCACTCCAAGGGGAACACCGGGAAGCCAAGCCTGTCTCCGTCACGCTTAGAAAGTTTCCCCTTACCCTCTGGCTTCAGCAGCAAAGGCAAGTGTGCAAACTGAGGCATTGTATCTTCCCATCCAAATGCACGATAAAGCAATACATGAAGCGGTGCACTTGGCAGCCACTCCTCACCACGTATCACATGGGTTATCTCCATCAGGTGGTCATCAACGATATTAGCCAAATGATAGGTTGGCAACTCATCAGCGCTCTTATACAACACCTTGTCATCAAGTATATCAGTCTTAATGCGCACCTCGCCACGTATCAAGTCATTAACGAGGACTTCCTGACCGCCTTCTATCTTGAAACGAACGACATACTGCTTACCATCCTTGATTAACTCGTCAACCTCCTCTGGCGAAAGTGTCAGAGAGTTACGCATCAAGCCACGCGTACGGGCATCATACTGGAAATTCTGTATCTCATTACGTTTTGCCTCAAGTTCCTCAGGCGTATCAAATGCGATGTATGCTTTTCCTGCATCAAGCAGTTGCTTTACGTATGTCTTATATATATCGCGGCGCTCACTTTGGCGATAAGGCCCTTTATCTCCACCGAACGAAACGCCTTCATCAAAAGTAATACCCAACCAACGGAAAGACTCTATAATATACTCTTCTGCCCCTGGTACAAAACGTGTAGAGTCTGTATCCTCTATCCTGAATATCATCTCACCTCCATGCTGCTTGGCAAAGAGATAGTTAAACAATGCTGTACGCACGCCTCCTATATGAAGCGCACCTGTAGGACTCGGTGCAAAACGCACCCTTACTTTCCTGTCACCCATTATTCTATTCCGTTATAATATATAAGTTCTTTATATGTTTTTATACCTCAAATAAATAAATTGCTACAAAGTTAACAAAAAAAAAGCATATTTCAGTAAATATTATTTCTTTTCTTTGAAAAAGAGATATTTTTTTGTATTTTTGCACCATTAATCAATACAATACAAGCCATGGCAATGGAAAATGTCAACACGGAACAAGCTTCCAGTGTTATCTCTTTCTTTAAGACTTCTCTGACTATTATATTATCTGTAACATTCATTGTGTTATTCATGCCTAACACAGAGAAACCACGTCTTACCTATGAGTTAGGTAACCCGTGGACCAGTCCTCAATTGATTTCTCCCGGAGAGATTCTTATCAAGAAAGACCCGAAAATCCTGGAGCAAGAGCAGAACGAAGCTATAAAGAACGAATACATCCCATATTATTCTATAAGCCATAGTATTGCCGAGACACAGATAAATGCTTTCAGGAAGCAATATGAGAAAGGAATACCTGGCATATCAGCATACTGCATACAGTCTTTGGCTGATATCATATCACAGATGTATGAGCAGGGCATTATGGCTCAAGATGACTATACCTCACTTATTGATAACGACACTCTAAGCCAGATACTGGTTATTGACAACAACATTGCCACAAAGAAATATGTAAAGGAATGTCTCTCAGTAAAAAAGGCATACGAAAACCTGTTCAAGGACAAAAGAGTGGAAAAGGAGAAAGCTCTTTTGATGCAGTATAACCTTAACGAGTTCATTGTGCCTAATGTGATATTCGACGCCGACAGAAGCGAACAGTCCAAACATGACATTCTGGCCACAATCCCGACAAACTCTGGAATAATCAAACCGGGACAGGAGATTATCAACCGCGGTGACATCATAACCGAGGAAAAAGGCAAGATGATTGACAGCTATAACGACTTCATTGATGTACAATCATCCAACAGCACACTCAACATACTCAGGACAAATGGCATACAATGGCTGTATGTCATGACGCTCTTCCTGCTTATGATGTTGTACATGCAATTCTTCAGAAGTGACTATTTACCCAAGAAGAGGTCGCTGAACATGCTTTTCTTCCTGATTACAGCCTTTGCCGTTCTAAATTCTGTCATTGTCCATTTTGACCCGCGTAACATATATATACTGCCTATATGTCTTGTTCCTATGTTCATACGAGTCTTCCTTGACTCGCGTACTGCTTTCATGGCACATATAATCACCGTCCTCATCTGCTCTGCCGTAGTTAGCGAGAAGTTTGACTATATATATGTACAGACCATAGCAGGCGTTGTAACTATATGTGGTTTGAGGACCATAGCCAAACGCTCCAAGATGTTTGTCAACGCCATATATATCACGATAGCATGCTTGCTGTCCTACACCCTCATCAAATTCCTGGGCAACAAGGATATCACCTTTGACACGCTGCGACATTCCTACATTACGATTTTCGTCAACGGCATACTGTTACTGCTGGCTTATCCGCTGATGTTCTTTGTAGAACGTCTGTTTGGCTTTATATCTCCGGTAACACTCATAGAACTCTCTGACACTAATCGCGGCATCTTGCGCGAACTGTCCGAGAGGGCTCCCGGCACATTCCAACATTCTATCATGGTCGGAAACCTTGCCGCTGCGATCGCATCCGAAATCGGAGCCAAAAGCCTTATGGTGCGTACCGGTGCGCTATATCATGACATAGGCAAACTGAGACGCCCTACATTCTTTACTGAAAATCAGTCAGGGTTGAATCCTCACACCAGACTTACACCACAAGCAAGTGCTAAAGTTATCATATCACATATCAGCGATGGCATTGAGAAAGCAAAAGAGAACGGTGTACCCGATGTGTTGCGTAACTTCATCCTCACGCACCACGGCAATGGTCTTACCAAGTATTTCTATAATGTGTACAAAAACGAACATCCTGATGAAGAAATCGACGACACGCCATTCCGATATCCCGGACCTAATCCTTTCTCGAAGGAACAGGCTATACTGATGATGGCTGATGCCGTGGAGGCTGCGTCACGCTCTTTGTCACAGTATAACGAGGAGACCATCACAGAACTTGTCAACAAGATTATCGACTCACAAGTAGCCGATGGCTTTTTCAATGACTGCCCTATAACATTCAAAGACATAACCACAGCAAAACGCATATTGATAGAGAAACTTGGAGCTATATACCATCCACGAATCCAATACCCCGAACTTACCACCAACAAAGAAACACCCGAGATACAATGACACCTTTCCATTTCTCTCTTCATCGCTGGTGGCAGAATATGGGCTTTGGCATACAGTCAAAGACGGACTTTAATTTCCTGAATGACATAATACGTGAAACTCATCCGTATTACATATACAACGTCCTGAAGACATCATACCCACAATACAGCAACAAGGAACACAAACGCGCACAACTGCTATACAGGCTGTGTTACAATCTCAGAAATGAAGAACTGTATCTCACTGGCCACTATTCTGATTTAGAGAAGCACGCCATACGTGAAGCTCTTATATGCACGCCTACATTCCATCATATAATACCAGACATAAAACAGGACTGTGTTTACATAGTAAAAGATATCAACAAAGAAAACAAAACATATTGGGAAGAACTTATCCGGCAAAACACCGTAACCTTTGATATGGTCAACATCGGCATAGCCTTCACTTACAGCAACCGTTACCCAGAACACTATAAAATACTGAGCAGATGAAACTTACCACCATTTACACAAAGACAGGAGACCGCGGACTAACTTCCCTCGTCGGAGGCATACGCGTATCTAAAGACTCCGTAAGAATTGAGGCTTATGGTACCATAGACGAGCTTTCGTCACATATCGGGCTCCTTAACTCTCTCATACAGAAGGAACGCTCAATACTCCCTTCTGAACACTCTGATGTCATTACTCAGATACAAGCACGTAACGAACAGATACAGAATACTCTTTTTAACGTATCAACATATCTTGCAACAGACATCACACAGACTGCTGTGCCGTCCTCTGCAAAAATATCTCATGATGTAATAGATGTGTTAGAGCACGACATTGATACTATAAACGCCTCACTGCCTACTCTTGACAGCTTTATTCTCCCCGGAGGAAACATACTTGCATCCCAATGCCATGTATGCCGCACGGTATGCAGACGCGCTGAAAGAAGAATAGTATCACTTGCATCTTCTTTACCAGAAGATAACACAGAGAAATTCAATATGGATATAATACGATATGTTAACCGACTATCCGACTATCTGTTCGTTCTCTCAAGAAAATTAAATTTTCTTTACAATACAGAAGAAAAAATATGGAAAAACTCTTGCAAATAAGAAATTTTATTGTATCTTTGCACTGCAAATAAACAGAAAAAAACAATCATCTACAGTTAAACCTATTTCCGTTAAATTAATATCATATTATTTAACTATGTATTGGACACTAGAATTAGCATCAAAGTTAGAAGACGCCCCATGGCCAGCAACTAAAGAAGAACTGCTTGACTATGCCGTTCGCAGTGGCATCTCACTTGAGGTAATAGAAAATCTTGAGGAACTTGAAGACGAAGGAGATGTATATGACTCCATAGAAGATATATGGCCTGACTATCCCACAAAAGAAGATTTTCTTTTCGATGAAGAGGAGTATTAAAATACTCCTGATAATCAAAAAGACAAACGTCCCAGAACAGAACTTTTAATCTGTACTGGGACGTTTGTCTTTTTACTTTGTTTTTATCATTTTTACTTATATCTCTACTCTATAGCTCTTCATCTCTTTTCTACTGTAGAAACATGAAAAACATTATTCCACGGCTGTACCGTAGCAGTCTGTATATCTCCATTATTATACAACACCTCTATAACTTTCTGCACAGCACACAAGTTGCATCCATCACAGTGGTCAAAATGGTACTTTCCATATATATCCACACATTTCACAGTTCCTTCTTGTTTCTTAAAAGCCTCAAAAACCTCCGCAGCCATCTTCTGGTGCAGTTTCTTGTCGCCACTGTACTTCTTTCCATTTGGAAAGGGATTGAAACTACCGCGAACAATGCGGTGCTCAAATGTTTGAGTGTCCTTGAATAGGTTGTACTCTTCGGCACGAGAGACGCACCTATCAGTCCTTCTCCGGTAATAGCATCTACCACACGACCTTTAATGGTGGTTATCTGCGCCAACGATTGCAGTGTCGCTGCCAGCACAATTATCAATGTAAGTAGTTTTTTCTCCATAAATACAATTTCTTTCCTTCTTGTTTCTTGTTTTCTCAATATTAAAAACTACAGTCTATTCCTTAATCTATATACCGCTCATCTAAAACTAAAAATACGCGCCTCAACAGCGCATTCGCCTCTGAATTGATTTTCCTGCCATTTCCGTCATCCGTTATTAATGTATTATGTGTCTTTCAGTCTATCCTTTTTTACGATGATTGCTTTATTCCGGATGCAAAGGTACTGCTATTCTTTCATTCTTAAAATCCCACCCTTATGGCATTTATGCCCCATAAATATGGTATTACGGTGCAGGGGGAAATATCCGTGGATATTTCCCCCTGCACCTGTTTTATCACGTTTTTAATGTTTTAATACAACAGATGTTCTGAACATCTAATCTGCTACAGATTAATACAAAGATAGTTAATTATATTTATATTGCAAAAGAAATGATTCTTTTCTGTTGGTTACAAGATTTTCTTTCATTTTTTACAATAAAGGAGAAAAGTATGTTTTTTATTAGTTTTACCAGTTTAATTTAGAATACGAAGAATAGGACATTTTGGTGATTTGGCTCTCTGAATTTTGTCAACAAAAAAATGTAAACTAGAAAAAAACAAGGCATAAAAAACAGCGATGAGAGGCGAAAAACTATGTTTTCGCACCTTTTGTTTCGTAAAAGCTATCACTTTACGATGTAAAAGCATAGCTTTTACACTGTCATTCGATAGCTTTCACACCATGAAAGCATAGCTTTTACAGAGCAAAAAACACCGTTTTTGCATATTTTTTAACAACCTATCACTGATTATCAAGCAGTTACAACCCTCCGTAGATTTCGCTGTACGCGACCAGCAGGAAATAATTTTGAAATATCGCAAAGAAATCGGGGGTAAGACGGAGGCCAAAATAGGACAAAATCGTAATTGCACGATCTTTGTCTGTGAATAATTCCTTTTACTCACGCAAACAAAAAAAGCAGTCTGCCGAATAAATGCAAACTGCTTTTTCTTGTGACTCCTGCAGGATTCAAACCTGCAACCTTTTGATCCGTAGTCAAATGCTCTATTCAGTTGAGCTAAGGAGCCAAGCCCTTTTAGAAAGAAACTGTAATAAAGTAAAGTGACTCCTGCAGGATTCAAACCTGCAACCTTCTGATCCGTAGTCAGATGCTCTATTCAGTTGAGCTAAGGAGCCATTTCCTTAATTGCGAGTGCAAAGGTAATACTTTTTTTCGTAACTGCCAAATTTTTTATTGACTTTTTACCTAAAACACATAAATTCTCGCATAATTCTCGCATAAAAGGACAAAAAGAAAGAAGGGCTGTAATCACTTACTGCCCTTCTTATAGTGTTTGGAATAAGTTTTATATTATAAGTTTTAAGTCATTGGGGTGTTTGAATTCCCGTGGACCATAGTCTAAGTAAAAGACTCTTTATGCTTCTGCTGGTATCACAGACACCACGCTCTTATCAAACTTACCTTTGTGGAAGTTCACTGTACCGTCGATGAGAGCGTAGAGGGTGTCATCCTTACCCTGCGCAACACCTGCGCCTGGGAAGTGCTTGTTACCACGCTGGCGAACGATAATGTTGCCTGCAACAACCTTCTGACCACCGAAAATCTTAATACCAAGTCGCTGTGAAGCTGATTCACGTCCGTTCTTAGAACTACCTACACCTTTCTTATGTGCCATTTCTTAGTCCTCCTTTTGGTTTTAAGCTACTACTGATTTAATTTTCAACTCGGTGAACTGAGCACGGAAGCCGTTGCGCTTACGCTCATCCTTGCGACGCTTCATCTTGAAGACAATCACCTTGTCACCTTTTACGAGTGGAGTAACCACTTCACACACTACTTTTGCACCATCTACTGTAGGTGCACCTACTGTAACTGCTCCACCATTGTCTACGAGCAGCACCTTGTCAAACTCAACAGCCTGGCCTTCCTCAACACCATTCATGTGGTGTACATAGAGCTTCTTGCCCTCTTCTGCCTTGAACTGCTGACCCTGAATTTCTACAATTGCGTACATTTTTATATTGTAAAATTGGGTTTCTCCGCTGGGCGTCCAACACTATCTGCCAGCACTTAACCGAGCCCATAACGGAATAATCGGCTGCAAAGTTAATACTTTTTTTTCAGTCCTCAAAATAAGTGCGTCTTTTTCTCTTCTCTTTCGATAACTTTATGATTATTTAACACAAAAGGATGAATACAAGGCTACAAACCATGTATCCATCCTTTTATATTATAATACTGTCAAAGTAAATTACAAGCCAAGGCTTTTCTTTATCTCCACAATACGAGCATCAGCCTTCGCTGTGAATGCATTATAGTCGCCATCAAACTGTCCAGCAACAGGCACCTCGCAGTAGAACTTAATCTTTGGCTCTGTACCTGACGGACGAACAGAAATCTTCATGCCGTCCTCAGTAAACCACTGCAGAACATTGCTCGTCGTAGGCATATTGATGTCAACGACCTTGCCATCAGCTGTTGTCTGCTTCAATGTCTTATAGTCCTTAACCGTAACAACCTTTGAACCGGCAATCTCTGTCGGAGGCGTCAGACGGAAGTCCTCCATCATCTTCTTTATCTCATCAGCACCGGTCTTACCAGGCTTTGTCACGCTGACAGCTGCTTCCTTTTGGAAACCATACTCCTTATATATATCGAGCAACAAGTCATAGAGTGTCTTACCTTGATCTTTTGCCCACGCTGCAATCTCACAGATAAGGCAGATAGACGCCGGAGCATCCTTATCGCGCACTTTATCGTATGGCAGGTATCCGAAAGACTCCTCACCACCGCCAATATATTTACGCTTGCCCTCATTCTCACGTATGCGGTATGCTATCCACTTGAAGCCTGTATATTCATCGAAGCACTCCACACCGTTAGCGCGTGCTATCTTTGCGATAAGCTCTGAGGTAACAATGGTCTTAACCATAAAGTCTGTAGGGTTAAGCTGGCCTAATGCCTTCTTGTTCTTGATAGTGTACCAATAGAACATACAAGCGGTTTGGTTACCGTTAAGAATCTGCCATTCGCCCTTATCATTACGACATACGATGGCAAGACGGTCAGCATCAGGGTCAGTAGCCACAACAAGGTCAGCATTAAGTTTCGTACCCAGCTTCATGCCGAGCGTCATAGCCTCTGCATTCTCTGGGTTTGGCGATACCACAGTAGGGAAGTTACCATCTACAACCATCTGCTCTGGCACAACGTTGATATTCTGGAATCCCCATGAGCGCAGACACATTGGAACAATGTGACGACCTGTGCCATGCATGGCTGAATATACTATATTGAGGTCTTTCTGACGGAGAATTACATCCTGGTCCACCATACTTTCCTTTACAGCCACCATGTAGTCATAGTCCATCTCACCACCGATAATCTTTATAAGGTCAGGGTTACCTTCAAACTTAACGTCTTCAATCTTAACCTTGTTTACCTCTTCGATTATGCCAGTATCATGTGGAGCAAGCACCTGTGCGCCATCCTCCCAATATGCCTTATAGCCATTGTACTCCTTCGGATTGTGCGATGCAGTGACATTCACACCTGCTTGAGCACCAAGCTGACGTATGGCGAAAGAAATCTCAGGTGTAGGACGCAGGCTCTCAAACAGATAAGCCTTGATACCGTTGGCAGAGAAAATGTCTGCCACTGTCTCTGCAAACATACGTCCGTTATTGCGGCAGTCATGGCCCACCACTACAGAACACTGTTTGCCAGGGAAAGCCTTCAATATATAATTGGCAAAACCCTGTGTTGCCATACCGACAACATACTTATTCATACGATTAGTGCCGGCACCCATAATGCCACGCAAACCACCCGTACCAAACTCAAGTGACTGGTAGAAAGCATCAATAAGAGCTGTCTTGTCAGGATTGTCGAGCATTGCCTGCACTTCCTTACGTGTGTCTTCATCGAAAGATGATGACAGCCATTGCTTTGCCGTCTGTTCACACTGTGAAATTAACTGTGAATTATTCTCCATTGTTTATGTTAATTAATATTGTCCTCAAATTGACATCGCCTGCAGCTATACTCCGCACAACAAATGCCATTTAACCATCCCACTACTGGCTACAAAGGTATATATTTTTCCTGAATTATGGTAAACTTTAGTCCCTTTTTTCAAAAAAAAACGTATTTACTTGCCTATAAAGAGAAAAATGTATATCTTTGCCGTAATAATGAAGACAGAGCTTATATTAATAGGTAAAACAAATAGCAAACATTTTCAGGCAGGCATTGATGATTACTCAGAGCGCATCACCCACTACATGCCTTTCTCTATCATCACCCTACCCGACATAAAGAACAGCAAATCACTCACTGAAACTCTGATAAAAGAGAA
The DNA here is from genome assembly GCA_945941025.1 of uncultured Prevotellaceae bacterium. Taxonomy (GTDB): domain Bacteria; phylum Bacteroidota; class Bacteroidia; order Bacteroidales; family Bacteroidaceae; genus Prevotella. The sequence goes on along the minus strand of CAMEWL010000024.1, from coordinate 4,667 downwards.
AGAAGGAGAACAGATATTAAAGAACATACAACCCTCTGATTGCCTCGTCTTACTGGATGAGCATGGCAAAGAGCACAGATCCGTTGACTTCGCAAAATGGTTAGAAGGCAAGCAACTCACTTCCAGACGTCTTGTATTCTGCATTGGTGGCGCCTACGGTTTTTCTGACAGTGTGTACAAACGGGCTAACGAGATGGTGTCTTTATCAAAGATGACATTCTCACACCAGATGGTAAGGCTTATCTTTACAGAGCAACTGTATCGTGCCTGCACCATCATGAAAGGTGAGCCATATCATCATGAATGACTATTAACTTATTAACAACGCACAATTTATAATTCGTATTTGCAGTATGCTTAAAAGATTATTTTTTGCAATTTCTATTATTCTGCCGGCACTCTATACTACAGACGCAGCTGCCCAGACTGTGTCAACAGCCAAGCCTGGCGCACGCTGGTGGTGGCTCGGTTCTGCCGTTGACAAGGAGAACTTAAGATGGAGCATGGAGCAATATGCATCCCATGGCATTGGAGCATTAGAGATAACACCTTTATACGGTGTGCAAGGTAACGAGAAAAACAATATCGACTTCCTCTCTCCTAAATGGATGGAGATGTTGTCATACGTCATAAGCGAAGGAAAACGCCTCGGTATAGAGATTGACATGAACAATGGTACAGGATGGCCTTTCGGCGGTCCCACCACGACTTTGTCTGAAGCCGCCTGCAAACTGGTAGTTGTTGACACTTTGGTTGACGCCAAGGCATTGAAGAATGGCGTCACGCTTCGTCTGCCGGCAAAAGAAAAGCAGAGTTCCACATTCAGCTTTGCCACTGCATATCCTCACGAAATCAAAGGATATAAAGGAGACAGTGAAGATATCTCCGCCTGCGTAGGTAGCAACGGCTCCCTGACATGGAAGGCTCCAAAGAACGGTATGTGGCGTATCATAGCAGTGTATAACGGACGCACCAGACAGCAAGTGAAACGCGCCGCACCTGGCGGTGCAGGACTGGTAATTGACCATTTTGACAAACTTGCAGTAAAGAATTATCTTGACAAGTTTGACAAGGCTTTCAATGCCAACCACACCCCATGGCCACAAGTTTCATTCAATGACTCATACGAGGTGTACGGAGCAGACTGGACCCCAACCCTTCCACAGGAGTTTGAGAAGAGACGCGGATACTCTCTGAAAAAAAACATCAACAAGCTTGTGGATCGTGACACCGTCATGGTACATGATTACCGCGAGACTCTCTCCGATATGCTGCTAGAGAATTTCACCAACCAGTGGGTATGGTGGTCACACTCCCACGGCATGCAGGTAAAGAACCAGGCACATGGTTCACCTGCCAACTTGCTTGACCTTTACGCTGCAGTGGATATTCCTGAGATTGAGGGATTCGGACTGAGCGAGTTCGGCATCAAGGGACTACGTACAGACCCAGGCATGACAAAGCTCAACGACTCTGACTACTCCATGTTCAAATATGCCCCAAGCGCTGCGCATGTAACAGGCAAGCGTCTGGTATCAAGCGAGACTTTCACATGGCTTACAGAACACTTCCGCACATCCCTCTCGCAGATGAAGCCTGACCTTGACCTTATGTTCTGCGCAGGAGTGAACCACATGTACTATCATGGCACATGCTATTCTCCCAAGAACGATCCATGGCCGGGATGGAAATTCTATGCAAGTGTGGATATGTCACCCACAAACACTATATGGCGTGATGCCAAATATTTTAACGAATACATTGAGCGTTGCCAGAAGCTTCTGCAGTCCGGCGAGCCTGACAACGACTTCTTGGTTTACTTCCCTATACACAACCTTTGGCAGAAGAACCAGAAGACGCTGCTGATGAAATTCGAGATTCACAACCTCGGAAAGCTCGCCCCTGAGTTTAAGAAATCAATACTTGAACTTGACAGAATGGGATATGACTGCGACTATGTATCAGATCTGCAGGTGTTAGGATTGCGCTCATACATCAACAAGAACGGCAAGATAGACATTATGACTGAGGCTGGCGTTACATACAGAGCACTCGTCATTCCCGAAGGCACCATCCTTCCCGACAATGTCAAGAACCGCATCGAGACTCTCAAGGCACAAGGCATAACAGTCATCTACGGTAACGACGACGCTGCTTTCTCACAGGTAGCCCGTCCAGAGCAGCTGAAACGCCAGCATCACCTCAATCTGATACGCAGGAAATCGGGCAAAGGCTACTGCTATTTCATAGCTAACCTTACGCCAAACGATGTTGACGCATATTGCCAGGTATCAAAGAAGTTCAACAACGCACGTTGGTATGACCCTCTGACTAACAATTACTACGCTGCCGAAACACCTAACGGAAAGATACGCGTGACACTGCGTTCAGGAGAGTCTATGTTCCTGCAATTAGATTATCACAAAGACAATTCTCAACAACTCTTCATGCGTCCTACAGCGAAGGTACAAGAGTCTGAGATCAACCTTGACAAGGGTTGGAAGCTGTCTTTCATTGAAGAGAGCCCGAAAGTAAACACATCATTCAAGCTAAACAACCTGCAGACATGGGAGAAACTTAATAACGACTCTGCCAAGGTTACTATGGGAACCGGTGTATATGAGACCACATTCAAGATAACCTCAAAAATCGGACGCAACTATGCAATAGACCTCGGCGATGTAAGAGAAAGTGCACGAGTATATATAAATAATAAGTATATAGGATGTGCTTGGAGCGTACCATACATACTCAGCTTTAACGGCAGTGTACTCAAAAAAGGCATCAACACTATACGCATAGAGGTTACCAATCTCCCTGCTAACCGCATAGCCGACCTTGACAGGAAAGGTGTAAAATGGCGTAAGATGGAGGAGATAAACGTGGTCAACATAAAATACAAGAACACGAAGTATGACGACTGGGCACCAATGCCATCAGGCCTGAACTCCACCGTCAAGATATACGAGACAAAAATAAGTAATATAATACAATAAAACGTTATGGCAATAGTAAAACCATTTAAGGGCATACGCCCACCAAAAGATTTAGTAGAACAGGTAGAGTCACGTCCTTATGACGTACTTGACTCTGAGGAAGCACGCGCTGAGGCTGGCGACAACGAGAAGTCTCTCTACCACATCATCAAGCCTGAGATAAACTTCGAGCCTGGCACATCTGAGTACGACCCTAAAGTCTATGAGGAGGCTGCGCGCCAGTTCCAGAAGTTCCAAGATAACGGTTGGCTCGTACAGGATACCAAGGAGCAATACTACATCTATGCACAGACATCCAAGCTACCTGCAAACGGTGGCAAGGAGAAGACACAGTATGGCCTCGTCGTAGGTGCATACTCTGGCGACTACGAGAAGGGCATCATCAAAAAGCATGAGCTTACACGTCGCGATAAGGAAGAGGATCGCATGAAGCACGTCCGCGTCAACAACGCCAACATTGAGCCTGTATTCTTCGCTTATCCAGACAACAGCACTCTTGACAAGCTCATCATGAAATATGCCGCCACACAGCCTGAATATGATTTCGTGGCACCTATCGACGGATTCCGCCATCAGCTTTGGGTGGTTAGCGATGACAACGACATCACGACCATCACTGATGAATTTGCAAAGATGCCTGCCCTGTACATCGCCGACGGTCACCACCGTTCTGCAGCTGCAGCACTCGTAGGTACTGAGCGCGCTAAACAGAACCCTAACCACAAAGGCGACGAAGAGTACAACTACTTCATGGCTGTATGCTTCCAGGCAAGCCAGCTGACTGTGCTCGACTACAACCGCGTAGTGAAAGACCTCAACGGCAACACCTCTGAGCAGTTCCTTGAGAAACTCGCCAAGAACTTCGTCGTAGAGAAGAAGGGCACTGAGGAGTATCGTCCACAGCACGCTCACCAATTCTCTCTCTACCTTGACGGTGAGTGGTACAGCCTTGACGCAAAGCCAGGCACATACGACGACAGCGACCCTATCGGCGTTCTTGACGTTGACATATCTTCACGCCTCATCCTGCAGGATATCCTCGAACTTGGCGACCTGCGTTCTTCACAGCGCATCGACTTCGTTGGTGGTCTGCGTGGACTCGGTGAACTGAAGCGTCGCGTTGACAGTGGTGAGATGCGTGCAGCACTTGCCCTCTACCCTGTTTCTATGAAGCAGATCATGGACATTGCTGATTCTGGCAACATCATGCCTCCTAAGGCAACATGGTTTGAGCCAAAACTGCGTTCTGGATTGGTAATCCACAAACTGGACTAAAATTAACATTCCATACTACACATCAAAAGCTATCACTTTACCTAATAAAGTGATAGCTTTTATTTTATCAAGAACAATGCCTACATGAAACCATATTAGCAACACACACCCTTTTGTTGTCTTTTGTTGTCTTTTTACAATTAATTTCAAAAAAATATACCAAAACATTTGGTAGAATAAAAAAAAATAGCTACCTTTGCACTCGCATTAAGAAAACGGTGTCGGTTTGACAACAGGGAAGGTTGGGTGAGTGGCTGAAACCACCAGTTTGCTAAACTGACGTACGGGTTTACCGTACCGGGGGTTCGAATCCCCCACCTTCCGCACCTTTTCTTGCAAATGGTGGGTTCATCTAGTGGCCTAGGATACCGGCCTCTCACGCCGGGTACACGGGTT
>CAMEWL010000023.1:0-43892 GCA_945941025.1 uncultured Prevotellaceae bacterium | reverse complement strand
AGCCACTATAGCCACTATAGCCACTATAGCCACTATAGCCACTATAGCCACTATAGCCACTATAAAAAATAATCCCCCGCCCACAATGGGCGGGGGATTATTTTTATCCTCAAAAACATTACTGCTCATTATTCTCATCCCTGCGCTCAGGACGCTGACGACGCTCGCCGCGCTCAGGACGTGGACGGCGTGGGCGACGCTCACGCTCCTCATATCCCTCTGGCTTCTCAATGAGAACCTTGTGAGAGAGTTTGTACTTACCTGTCTTGTCGTCTATCTCAAGGAGCTTAACCTGTATCTTGTCGCCCTCCTTGATACCAGCCTCCTCAACAGTCTCAAGACGCTTCCAGTCTATCTCTGAGATATGGAGCAGACCATCCTTGCCTGGCAGTATCTCAACGAAGCAGCCGTAAGGCATGATTGAGCGCACGGTGCCCTCATATACCTCGCCTACCTCTGGCACTGCCACGATGCCCTTAATCTTCAAGAGAGCAGCATCGATAGCCTCCTTATCTGGAGCTGATACCTGAACCTTACCTACGCCGTCCTCCTCGTCAATGGTGATAACGGTGTTGGTATCCTCCTGTATCTGCTGGATAATCTTACCGCCAGGACCTATCACTGCACCGATGAACTCCTTAGGAATCTCTATCTGTACTATACGTGGAACCTGTGGCTTGAAGTCTGCACGTGGCTCGCTGATAGTATCTGTCAGGCAGCCCAGAATGTGCTCACGACCAGCCTTAGCCTGCATCAGAGCCTTCTCAAGAATCTCGTATGACAGACCGTCACACTTGATATCCATCTGCGTGGCTGTCAGACCGTCCTTTGTACCAGTGGTCTTGAAGTCCATGTCACCGAGGTGGTCCTCATCACCAAGGATATCAGAGAGCACTGCGTACTTGTCCTCACCTGGGTTCTTGATAAGACCCATGGCGATACCGCTGACAGGCTTCTTCATTGGTACACCTGCATCCATCAGTGCCAATGTGCCGGCACATACGGTAGCCATAGATGATGAGCCGTTTGACTCAAGTATCTGGCTTACCAAGCGAACGGTGTAAGGGAAGTCCTCAGGTATCTGACCCTTCAGTCCGCGCCATGCCAAGTGACCGTGACCAATCTCACGACGGCCTACGCCGCGCTGAGCCTTAGCCTCACCTGTACAGAATGGTGGGAAGTTATAGTGCAGAAGGAACTTCTGGTAGTAACGGTCGAGCACGTCGTCAACGAGCTTCTCGTCAAGCTTAGTACCTAATGTACATGTAGAGAGCGACTGTGTCTCACCACGTGTGAAGATAGCAGAGCCGTGAGGCATTGGCAGTGGTGACACCTCGCACCATATAGGACGGATGTCGGTAGTCTTACGGCCGTCAAGACGAATACCCTCATCAAGGATGCAGCGGCGCATAGCGTCACGCTCTACATCATGATAGTACTTGTCTGCCAGAGTGTTCTTCTCCTCCAGCTCATCCTCTGTAAGGTCTGTGTGTGCAGCGGCATATCTCTCCTTGAACTCGGTGATGATAGCCTCGAAAGCCTCAGCACGTGCCTGCTTCTCAAGAGCCTGCTTAACGACGTCGTAAGCCTTCTGGTAGCACTCAGCCTTTACCTGCTCCTTGAGGTCGTCATCGTTAACCTCGTGGCAGTACTCACGCTTCTGCTTGGTGCCAAGCTCCTGCATCAACTCCTCCTGCAACTGACACATAGGCTTGATAGCCTCGTGAGCAGCCTTAAGGGCGTTAAGCAAGTCAACCTCCTGCACCTCTTTCATCTCACCCTCAACCATCATAATGTTCTCTGCGGTAGCACCTACCATAAGGTCCATGTCTGCGTCAGCCATCTGAGCCTTTGTAGGGTTGATGACATACTCGCCGTTAACACGGGCTACGCGCACCTCAGATATCGGGCACTCGAATGGAATGTCAGAACATGCCAGGGCACATGAAGCTGCGAAACCTGCCAAAGCATCAGGCTGGTCTACGCCGTCTGCTGAGAACAATATAACATTTACATATACCTCTGCGTGGAAATCACTCGGGAAGAGCGGACGCAGGGCGCGGTCTACAAGTCTACAAGTGAGGATTTCATCATCGTTAGCCTTACCCTCACGCTTGTTAAATCCGCCAGGGAAACGGCCAGCAGCAGCGTACTGCTCACGATACTCCACCTGAAGTGGCATAAAGTCGGTTCCCGGTACAGCGTCCTTAGCCGCGCATACGGTAGCTAACAACACAGTGTTGCCCATGCGCAGTGTGCATGAGCCGTCGGCCTGCTTGGCCAACTTTCCAGTCTCAATGGTGATGGTGCGTCCATCAGGCAGTGAGACGGTCTTTGTAATTACGTTCATCTAATTTTTTATTGTTTTAACTGTTCATCTATTCATCCGCATAGCGCCTTGCCATACGGACATAATTGCATAAATCGCACAAATTTACTAATTCTTAACGGATTACGCAAATACTTTAACATTCTTTATACAAAGAACTTCTCCCACTATGATTTACGTAGAGTACATCAGCTATAAAACGGAACAGCTAAACATGAACAAACACTGCAAGGCATGTTTTTGTCCCTCATTATACCGACCTCTGTCCAAGTCTTGTGTCATACGGGAATAGACATCTTCAACCATCTCATAAATAGGACAATCTTCGATGGGCACACGCATACTTCTTCGTTTTGCGGAATTGTATTCAGCAAGATAATCAGTAACTTGACATACGACCTCTTGATTAATCGCAAAATCACTGTTCATCACGCAACAGGAAAACAACAGGAAATAGGCTGCGTCAGAAAAACTATAATAATGGTTAAAGGTATATATTTGCGGATGCTTTAGCTCTAATATACGTTTCGCTTCCATCCCTAATTCAGGCCAATATCCCGCCATGCGTTTTACCCAAGTGAGGATACCAGCCTCGGCCATAGCTCTGAATACATCTATATATTCATCACCCCATACAGGAGGGAGTGCAACAACTAATCTCCAACTTTTATCTTTCTCTGAGGCAACAAGCTTCAAGAGAATCTCTCTCCTCACTTCATATTCCTCCCAATAGCGGTCCTCTATTTCCGAACAAGCAGTCTTCTCCGTCTCTCCATCGCTGTTGAGGTATATATCTACCAACTCTTCAATGGAAAGCCGTTTCATCATATTTTTCTTTGCCCTGCTCATACAACTATTCTATCTTTTCTAAGAATTCCCCTATCTCCTTCAGCATCTCTTTTTCACTCTTTCCCTCAATTAAACTTATATTCTGGGCATACTCACCTACAATCTCACGGACCTTACTCTCGTTACCAAGTTTTTTTATACGCTACAGATGCGAAAAGAAACGAGCCTATCAAACAGTAAACAAAAAAACTTCTCATGGTCTTACTTTTTATGGTTATCAACTATACTGCAAAGTTACATCTTCTTTTCTCATTTATCACATTCCCCCGTTGTCCAATGTACGAACGCCCCTTTTCAGTGTACGAAAGAATTGTATCACTTACGTTTAAACCATACAACAAGGAGCAGCACTGCCACCACTACATCAACGATGTTCCACATAGTGCGCCCAAGAGAAATCTTCAGCAGAGGTTGGAACAGCAGAGCGAGCGCCCCAAACACAACAGCCCACTCCGTTTTTTTCTCTTCATAATACATGTAAGCCATAACGGCGAACGCCACCATCATAACAAACCTCACCAGCCGATAAAACCCGTAAGGCAACGGTGCGAGGCAAAGCAGCAACAGAGCTGCAAGAAGCAAAAGAAAGTGTTTCATTTAATTTTTTTTATGGTTGTCAATTATACTGCAAAGTTACATTTTTATGCTTCTTCACAGGAATGCCGGTATCACGCCATTCCTGTAAAAACCCTTTAAAATAAACTATATTTCCTCCCACTCTGATGATTTACCTTCTGGCAATTTCTCTTTTTTGTTTACGTAAATCTGTTCGTTTTTTTTATTTTCCCCATCTAAATCAGTTTCTGCAGAATGCATTATAGATTGATTGTTTTCTAATTCGTTTGAGGAAACTATCTGTGGATCTATGTTTACTTCATTGAAATCTAATACAGAATCCTGCTCAACTTCATTGAACCCATCATTATATGGATTAGGGCCATAATCGTTCTCGCCTAGATCACTGCTTGTGCATTCCAAGATCAAGAGATAAATTGCTCCAATAAAGCCTAAATATGGAATTGCTCCCCAAAGAATATTCCAACCACTGTGTTCTGTATCATGTAGCCTCCTTACTTGGGCCGTGAAAGCAGGAATTAAGCTAAATATAAATACTATTCCAATGGGAACTGTTAATATATTTATCTTTGAGTTGGCCAACCCCACTACTATAAAACATAGTAAATGAAAGTATAGCATAAACCACCAATATTCTGCTCTACTCGCACGTCCACTGATTGTAAATGACTTTTTGTAACATGTTACAATCGAATCAAAAAAACTCATCATGATAAAAACTTAATTAAATTCAATGGTTAAATTATTATAGTCAATAGAAATCTTACCAAATTTTGCTAATGCTGTTTGACCGAGAAGTAAAGGTGCAGCAATATTATCAACAACTGTAGCTTCAACATTATGAAGAATTATACCACCAATATCAACCGTTCGAAGATTTATTACTGTGCCAACGGATATGCCACCTGTTGCATCTTGGAACTGCTGTTGTCCAAGAACATCTTCTTCTGTGATTTTTCCCTGGCGAACCATTACTGCAGCTTCTGCAGACGAAATACAAATACTTGATGCACCAGTATCAAAGATAAACTTCAAATCTAGGCCATTGACATTGATAGGAACTAAGTATACACCTCCTTCTGATTCCATGTGAACTTTAGTACCTCGTCGGATATTTCGTTCTTCACGATACTCTTCCCGGTTGGTACGTCGTTCATCAATTCTACTTGTACCTTCGATTTCTGCATCATCATCATAACTATGGTGACGATGACGGCAACTAGACAAAGATGAACCGATGAAAAGAATAAGTAAAAAATATGGTATGATATTTCTATTCATTATTTCTCAATATTACTAATCTTTGGGATAATCTGGATAATAATACATTGATTCTTTTCTTCTTCTTTCAAATCAAAATACTCTTCCGGTTGATTCCAATTATTTTTAATAGCTTCATAGTATGTTGTGTTGTAAGGATGAATTCCGCGTGTTCCACTTCCTGATACCTGAACTTCGCAGTCTGAGTTTTCAAAGTTAATTTCGTGATTTCTCCAAAGATTATATACAGAAAGAGCACGTCTGTAACTTAGAGCATCATTATCAAAGTATGCAATGTTTGATGCCATACCTTCAATGACAACCATGTATTTAATATCCATTCCGTTATAAGCTCCACTTGTTTTCAACGTGTTTATAGAGTCAACAAGTGCTTTTAAAGCTTCGCCGACCCTTATCAGTTTTGTGGTATCATCAGGAAGTATATTAGCTTCTTTGCTTACAAAGTGTGGGGTATATTCTTCCTTTAGAATCCAGCGCTTATTAATGGAATCTTCTTTAAAGAACTCTTTTGGCAAGTTGTTTACAGCAGCCTGAATCTCTTCAATTTTATCTAATTGTTTACGTGTAGCTTGTTCGCTCATGTACAATCCTGTTGAAGACAAAACGAATAGGACAAGTAAGATGAAAAACAAACTTGTCATTAGGTCAGAATAACTAATCCAGAAGAAATTTTCTCTTTTCTTTTTTGCCATAATATTACCAAACTGTATCTGCTGCAACTGTATCTACAGCAGTCGTGTCAACATATTCTGTGTGATTACATTGATTGTTTGAATCTACCTGTTGAAAGATTGAAGCAACCGAATGTAATTCATATGCACAGAAGAGAACTGAAACAAAGATAAGGGCAAATATAATTTTTACCCAAGTTGGCATTGATGTAACACCTCCTGCTGAACGAGTATCATTAGCAACAACTGTCGACAATTTGGATATTTTCTCCTCAAGAGATGATGTTACAGCATGATTGTCATCCTTCATTGCATAGATTGCGGAAACAAGTTTGTCAAGATTGTCTAACTTGTCAAGATTCTTTAAGTGACCGCGCTCAGATGTTACAAGTTCATGAAGATCAGCTGTAGCTTCTGTTGTATATGTCTTGATGCTTCTAATTTGTTCTTCTGTATGTGAACGGAGTTCTGAGATTGCCTGTGACATTGCACTATCAATTTCACCTGCAGCTTGTGCAACGGCTTGCTGTTCATTGACTCTTTCAAGGAAAACGCGAAGTTTTTCCATAACAAGTTGATTCTTTTGGATATTGCCTTCCATTGCTTCGACGATTGTTTCAACGGCTTCTGTTCGTTGTAATTGGTCGTTGATAGAGTCTGTAAGCTTTGCGGTTGAACGGACGAAAGTGTTCATTTGACTAAGATATTGAGTAAATTTCTCAAACTCAGTCATGCTACTGCGAAGTTGAGCTAATACATTAGTATTAAGATTTGCGACCTGTGAAATGTCCATCTTTTTGAGCTCCTTTTGCAGTTTTACTTGGCTATCGAAACTCTTGTGGATGTCATCCATGATGCCACCAAAACCTTCAATATTCTCTTCAAAACTCGAATTGAATTTTTCAAGATTAGCTTGTAGTGTTAGTATTGTAGATGCAGCATCTTTGGACATTTGAGGTAACAATCTCGTCTGAATAAAGTCATAAAGCATGTTTTTCTGTTTTTCTAACATCGCTTTTGCACCACGATAGAGCCATGAAGACAATATGGTTGTCATAGCCAGACCGACTAAGCTACATATCATAGCGAGTTTTACTCCATTGATAAGTCCACTTACAGATTCAACAAAAAGTTGTCCATTAAGTGATTGCGTTTCAGGATCAAATTGAAAGTTAAGAGAAAACAACCCAATAATGATACCCATTACTGTACCCATAAGTCCAAGATAAATAGGAACTGGTAGTTTATGGGTAATTTCTTCGTCAATAGAATCACAGTGACGTTCAACAATATCTTTCATAAGGTGGAAATCAGCAGCTCCCCCCTTATTCTTACGGAGATAGTTGTTGATTGTCCTTATAACGGTGCGTAGTAAATCACTATCTTCATCCTTGTGCAGATATATAACACTTACGTTTACGATAGCGCTTTGTGGAAGAATTTGCTCTGCAGTCTTGTACATGTTATCTCCTTTGTAGGTTGTGCATCCTACTTGAATTCTGACTTCTTGTCCACTATGCGCAGATTCTAAAGATTCTGTACCTTTATAAATTCCTTCTACAAAAGCTTCACGCGAAGTATAGTATGTGTTTTCTATAACAACTTTGTCACCAAGTTTAATGTCTGAAGAAAGTTTTATATTGACATGTTCAAATGCTTCACCTTCTTCAGTTATCTCACCTTGGTAAACTTTCTTTGGAAGTTCTTCGTATGTAGGTTCCCTAGTGCTCCCATTTTCTTCATTGAGATCAATAGTTGTCTGGTCCAGTTTTATATTATCCTCAGAAGAAAGGAAATTACTTATGTTTTTTATTTGATTACGCGTAATGATATAAACATAACACTGTATCAAAATTATTCCAATAATTAGTATAATTTCAATGTATTCCATAACTGATTAGTTGAAAATAACATGAGCTTTTTTAGTAACAATCCACTTACCATCTTTAAGAGTTGCTTCGCCCTCGTCACATTTATACTGTCCTGTATTGCCGTAGATTGTCACATCGCATACAGGATCAATAGTTTTGTCTCTGGTATTCAATGCTCTTGATGCAGCTTGAGGGCTAACTGTTTCAAATTTAAAAGTAGCCTTGCTATTATTATGTTTATCCAATTTAAATTTATAGCAAGTATCTTCGGTCGGATTTTCCTTCCTCAGGGAAAGATCAAACTCATACTCTTTAAGAGGACGTTCCATATAGAATTCTCGTGAATCAATTTTTTTTATATCGTCTTTTGTTGTAACATTTGGTTGCTTGCCAAGTGAACTATCATGGATGTAAACTTGAGCAGATGGATTCAACAAAGGGTCTATACGTGCCATTAGATAAGTGTATTTGTTCTTTAACTCATCAAATTTAACATTTAATTCTCGAATGTCTTGCGCACTCTTTATTGATTGTCCATTGTGATTTGCGTTCACATTATTATATTGACCATGACAAGTATTTTCGTGATTTTTTATCTTGCTATCAATGTCTGTTTTCTTCAAACCTACACGTTGAGCAATGTAAACAACTAAAATAACTAAAATAATTGAGAATGCTACGAGATATATAAATAGCTGTAACAGACTGATCTTTTTTATCTCAAGTTCTTTAATTTTGCTATTCAATTCTTCTATCTCGTTTTGCTTTGAATATACTACATCTGCTAGAGAGTCGAGTCGGGATGCTGTTGTTACAACATTTGACGCGATAGAATCTATTTTCGTGTTTTCTGTAGCTTCAATAGAATCTAGTTTCTCTTTATTCTCATTGTCGCTACTAGAGCTTGAACTATACGATGTGTTATTTTCTGTTTGATAGTCATCTTCAGACAAGAAAGAATTAATTTTGTCACATGAAGTTAGTGAATACGCAACAAAAAAGACTATAATAAAATAATAAAATTTATTCATATGTTATTTATTAGAAATGTAATACGATAATCTATTAAGTCCACCAGCAAGAGGGAAAAAGAAGAGAGAGTCTTCCAGTTCTGCATCAGGATCATTACGCTCCGTTTTGCGCAAATCAAGAACGGAAGCCAAATCTTCTGGAGCATGTTCCAACAGAATTTCTTTGTATTGATCAAAGTTACGTTGGGTATTTATACCAAATTTCTTTTCGAAAGAGAACTTACTATTCAAATCGAAGAAATAATTCACAAATTTTTTGTAAAAATTCAGGACTTCACCTATGGCTTCTGCATCTACGTCCCTGACTTTAGTATGTCCCTGATATTTTTCCATCTTTGGAGATGCCGTAAAACAGTATCTAAGTTCATCACTATCTGTTACTACATCTTCCGCTCTCATATTTAAGCCACCTTTACATGTTATCTCTTTAGGATTTTTAACTCTTTTGAGCTCGACTTTTCCTTCATCTCCAATAACATCATTAAAGACAATTTTAGTTATGCCCTCAAGTTCTACCTGTCCACCGATTAAATCTAACACTTTAGAACCAGTTCCACTAACAGTAAGATATGCAGGAGTACCTATGCCTTTTTCTCTTAATACGTTTGCAAGATAATAGATTTCTGCTATATAGAACAGAAGTAATGATGTTTTCATTCCGTAATCATTCTTTAGAGTTTCAGAGAAAGATATGTTTATACCTTTTTTCTTTAAAGCTGTGTTTTTTTCTAAAGAATATAGGAAAGATACAAAGTCAGCAGAATTTCCGTTGGCAATAATTCTACTAAATGAGACTTCTAGTCCTCCAGTTTTCGCTTCTTGTATTTTTGAAGCAAAAAGATCCTTGTATTTATTGTAGAAACCATTCATGTTAATACCAAATCCGGGGAAATCTCCATATATACTGTTTCCTGCAAATCTTACAGAAGAAATATAAGCAGGACGATTGTTTTCATATATGGCAAAATCGGTTGTGCCGCCACCTATGTCCATTAAAACGACAGGACGATAAGCTGCGTTTACTCCCTCTGAATTCTTGTAATAATAAAATGGTGCAAGAGATTCTGTAACACCTTTTATTTCACATCTAGGGTCAATAAGGCGGTAACACAAATCCTCCCATTCCGAGCGAAGCTGAGAAAGTCTAAATGGTTCCATGCTTACAGGATAGAACCACGTGATTTTGGTGTTTTGTAATGATCCACCATTACGAAGTACTTTTGCTCGAATAATTAACAATAATTCCTCAAAGAAACTTTCTACATACTGTTGCGTGCCATCTCCTAACCATTTAAGGTTTGTTATGGTTTTATTGTATGTAAACTGTAGCCTCCGCTCGTAATGGAAACCAATACTATAGTCTCCAAGAGTGGTTTTTTTAGTAACTGTCCCACTACCTGCGTTCGATTGTGGCATACATAAATTGGTGCGAAGAGGGAAATATGTTATGTCATTTTGACCAAAACTAGCAGGCATAAACTCTTGATAAGGTGCATTTATAAACATTTCTAATCGTTTTTGATCAAATATTTGTTCAATGCCCTCATCGTTTGTGTGCATAGAAAGTATGGCAGAGTCGCTATGAGACATTTCTAAAGGCTTAATAATGTTTTCGTTGTTTACACGATACTCTACATGCGTATTTGTTGTGCCAAAGTCTATTGCGAATTCATAAGAATCTGTACCATTGCCTACTTGAGAGTATTTTGGAATAAGAATACCTTCTGCAAATCCATTGGTAATTTGGATTATATCATATTCATCATTAGCTACAAAGATTTTTGACGTCAAACCTCCATTTTCATGCTTGTTTCCTCGACAAATGATGTTCGTTACTAAATTTTCACTTAGGTTCTGATTTACCTTAAATAATTCAACAGAATATTCATGATGCTTGTTTACATCACGCCAATCACCATCCATCAAGTATAAACGCTGTGGGTTCTCAATATTTCCAACATTTATAATGTGAAATGAAGGATATAGGTACATGTCGAAATTACATTCTACAATAGTCCCTCGATTTTCATAAGGTTGTGGTTCGTCATCAGTTAAGAAATAGCGACGTCTCATAGTGATATATTTGCCTTTCTGAATAGGTATATTAATAGTGGCTTCTATACCGCCACCTGCGATATCGTGCAGTTCAAATATATTACGAGAATGAACACCCTTTGTTGTGCCACTTATAGTTTCTATACTAAGATATTTAAATATTTGCTTTTTAAGTGGAAGTACATAACTATAATCACCTTTTGAAACATAATTGCCATTGAAATATGATTTATCATTAATAGGGAATGCCGTTTTAATGATATACGGTTGAAATATATCATCTACAGTTAAGTATGGATATTGTGTGTTGTCACCAGGTAATGTTCTACTATTGATGTCCCTTGAATCATAATATGGCGCCTTCATCTGAGGATTCCATGGACCTGATACATATTTCATACCAGGTTCGTTGTAACCATTCTCGTTTGGTAGTACAAGAGGCAACTTTTCAGAACTTTCAGAAAGAATTGTAAAATCGCTAATTCGACCAGGATCTGGCGCCTCATAACAACCAATTAAAACTCCACCTGGAAGAATAATGTTTGCAGCACCAACTTTAATTGGCTCATAGTTTTGCAAATCAGTAGGAGATACATTGCGAAGCTCATTCTTCAGATTCTGGTCAGTAATGGATTTAAAACACTCTTGAACATATTTATAAACCTCAGGATATGTATTACTAAATCCAAACTGAAGTGATAGAGTCCAAATATAACGAATAAACTCAAAGTCACGTTCGGTTAGAGAACGGAAGGAGTTCGGATCTTCATCGTATGCCCAGTGATTGCCACTTAATGGAACTCTCACATAAGATAAGTCATTCGTAGAAGAGATAGCTAGAGACGTTGTGGATGTGCCACCAACAATATTAAGTGCGGCAGGTCCTTCTTTATAATTGAGAAGATAAAATATCGTATTTTGATCAAAATTGAATGTCTTTCCATCTTGTCCAAGATACAATGCAAGAGTTTGTCCTAATCTTTGGTGAGCATGATCTGGACTAGACATAAGATTATTTATCTCCACTTGAGCATTCCATGGAATAATCTCAAATTGCGTACAAAATTTTTTGAAACCAAAGAGAATCTCTAAGGTGTCAAGACTGAATGATACTAATTTGTGATAAATTGTATCACCTTTAATGTTATTTGCTCCAGTTCTGCTATCTATAGCTCCACAAATATTAAACGCGGCTCTTGCTAATTCCAAACTTGCGAATGGAGTTGGAACTGATGTAATAGGAAGATTTGCTGTGGCGCCTGAAGGGTCAACAATGCTTAATATCTCTTGTGGGCCATATTGTTTTGAGGTGTCCCAACCATCTAATGTATTGGTTCCACCTGTATGTAGTCTATATACGTGAGCCATAATTATACCAAGTTTATTCTTTTCTTTATAGATTCATCTATTGCCATCCAATGAACATTCATAAAATAGTCATTGTCAGACATTCTCTTGTCGAACGAATTTGACGATTTTGCAATCTCGTCATCAATTAAGACAAAACCATCTTTATTGCCAAACATACGTCCAATAATTCCCACCTGTTTTGGCTCGTAGCCTGAAATAGAATGGAAGATGTTATTGTAGCCTGATATGTTAAACGGAGCAAAACGTCTACTGTTTTTTGACATTTCTACCAACCATTCGTCTTTGAACGATTGCAGGAAAGAACTTAAATTCCGGTAAAAGCCTTCTGTAAGCATATCAGAACTGAAGTTCCTTGCCTTTGCCCAAGCGAGCGAGAAGGTTTCATTTAAATGATGTGCATAAAATTGACTGAAAACATAGAAAGATATCAGAGAAGGTACCAATATCTTACGAGTTGTTGGAGATAATAAGCTTAAATCCATGTTATTAGAAACATAATCAGATGCAAATTCCTTGTAAATATTAGATCCTCTTTGGATATTTGGATCTTTTGTGAAATCAATTATGGATAATGCTGCTGCCATTTCAATGAAGTGTGCATCATTTTTCTGGCCATCAGAGCCTTCTACATTCTCATATGTGCTTGTCATGTCATCTGCAACATAATATAATGCATCAGTATCTAGGTTGTCCTGATAGTATGTTAATGCAGATTTTGCTTTTGACACGAATGTTGCCATATTAATTTCGCTATCTACATCAGATTTAAGACCAAAATATGGCAAAACAGACAAAGCACCTATTGGTGCGTTCGCTATTGTTGCAGGGTTTGAAAAACTTGTAAATTGTTGTGCTTGTCTAAAAGTCTTGAGCAAGAGGGGGAACCCTGCCGCACCAGTTCCACCAAAAATAGAACTGATTATAAAGATTTTATCACCTGTAGCGAAATTCTGAAGCAAATCTGCCAAAGCATTATTTCCTGGAGTACAGAAATCGTTGAGAACGATACTTCCCATATTAGGGTTTCCTTTAAAACCTTCCTGCATTTGTGCATTCAGATTTTTATCACTAAAAAGTAAACTTATAAGAGCCTTGTTCTCACGAGACAAATTGTCATATTCTATATATCGTCCAAAGGATTTATTACCTACGTTTGCAATAGGAAGGCGAAAATCTGTACCTTGATCATCCATTACTGTTTTGAAATACCTGGACTTAATTTCTGAACCAAAAGTAAGATTCGAATTAATAGACTTATATTTCTTTAGAAGACTTATCGTTCTTGTCAAATCACCATTACTGGTGTCGGGATCAATTAGGACCGGGATTATTGTATCTACTCCTGCATCAACACCAGATGCAAGAAGCATTGTAAGAGAACGTATTACTCGTGCCCCAGTTCCACCTATTCCGAATAAATATAACTTAGCCATAATTGTTAATTAAAAAGGAATATAACGACCTTTTACACTGAAAAATTTTAAAATTAATGAAAGAATGAAAGAATAGAATAATGTCCAACTGAAACATATAACAGAATAATATATGTAATCTACATCTTCTATCTTACTGTTTGTAATATGGTGTTGATTCAAATAATCGTATATTCCTGCATCAGCACTACTAAAACCTATTCCACCAATAATTAATGATAGCGCTAGGATTATAACAAACCATATCCAGTTTTTTGCCAACCTAATATTATCCCATGTCACGTAATAGATAAATAGTATAATAGGAGGTAATATAAGCAACCATAGGAAAGTTTCAAAATACAAATCTGCTTTGTACATGTACTGAGAGAAAGGACCTAAATAAGCCCATCCCCAAATTTCGAAAAAATCTGCAATAATCTGAGCCATAATTATCTGTTATATTCGTTAATATTTACTTGAAGTTTGAAATAATCTTCATGATCTGTACTATATGCATCAGCTATTCCTTCTATCATTTTTTGAATAGCAAAACTCTTGTCAGAAGGGGGAACACCGCCAGCATCATCTTTTACGTTCGAATTTTTAACCCATGACGGAATTCCCTTTCGTAAGGAAATTGTTATTAATGGGGCAAAATTGCCATTAGGTACTTTAATTTCAATTGCATAGGGATTTTTGGGATCAATAGAAAAATCTCCCTTTGCAGAAGGTGAGGCTGGTACCACATTGATAACTTTATAATCCGAGGGCTCTATATAATAGTTAGATGCATCGCAAATATATGATGGATGAGCAAATATGTTTGTGCCATCAAATCCTATTGCAAATTGTAGTTCATTGTATGCTTTATCCAAATCTATGCTTGTTATATCAAGGAAATTGTCTTTGTCATTCTTTATTCTTCGAGCATTAGTGTAATCAGAAATTATTGAACATGCTGTTTTTTCATCTAGAGTCCAACTTTCAGACGAAAGGAAACAAACATTCTTTAGACCTGGCATTTTTTTTATCTTAAAATCCTTGTAGATTTGTGTTAAAGCATTTTTATTGCCTGTAATTACAACATAAAACGGTCGGACAGAGTTACATTGGTAAGGAGCATCATTTCGATCATAATAGAATCCAGAGAACTTTGATGTGAACTGCAATATTATTGTGGCAAGTTCAGGGGTACTTTTCAATGCGGTCAGAAACGCATCAGTCGTTGCGTTTTTGGCATTATCTAATTCGTCAGTTACATTTTGAACAGAATATATACAATCTGAAAAGAGCACAGAAATAGTGTCTTTCTTTGTTCTGTTAAGAATATTACGGAAAATCTGGTTCACATCAGTGGAACCGACATTTCCAACCTTTATTCTTGAAGGATTAAGCATCTGAATAAAGTTTATAGCGTTTCCATCAGCCTTGTACACTGCATTATTGACAAAATACAAATCTGTTGATTTACAGTGATGATGTGATGATACAATCATTTTGCCTAAAACATCTTTGAACTCAGTCGTTCCATTAACGTAACCGTCCATGCTAGCAGAATTTTCCATAAAGAAATTTACTGCATACTTTGAGAGATCTACTTTTATGTTTGCATTATTTAGTTTAGCAACAGTTCCTGGGAGTATGTGTCTCTCAATGCTTGAGCGAGTTTCTGTTTTTGACTTTATCATTAAACCGGCAATAAGTAATAATGCGGCAAACCCAATAAACAAAGGTGATTTTTGCTTCATTTGAAAAAATTTATTGTGAAACACCCATTTCTGCGTATCTCAAGTTAATAATTCTTTTTTTTGAAAAAATGAGGAATACGGATAAGAATATGTTGTACCGATGTATGAATATGCTTTTTCATTGTGTGAATAATTTATGTTCTATTTTCTTCTAAAGTCCATATACCATAACAGACAATACTACAACAATATGCTACAATAATTGATATGATGATCGACATAATATAATACAAAACATTACCAGGGTAAATTGGATTCAACCATAATATCCTAAGAACAGTTAGAATGTAATCTAATGATATAACTATTGTAAAAACACAAGCAAGAAATTTATTGCCTTTTGGAATCTGAACTAGTACAAATCCTATAGCACCCACAATAGCTATTTCGACTCCTGTCACAAGCAAGAAAAGTATACCTTGAAAGAGGCGGCTTAAATTATTTGTAAAAAGATGGTAGTCAAAAGTGGTACCTAAAAATTGACGTAGAATAAGATTTGTTTGTGTATTTTCTACTTGCACGTTTTCTATAGCAAAAGCGTTTGTTATGATAACATGCAAGATATAATGTATGATGCTGTCTACTACTATCCAACACCCCCAAGAGAAGAGAACAGACAGAACAATACCTCCAACGAATCTAATTATATACAGTCCTGTATTTTTCATTGTACTTTTTAATTATGCCTTCATTGCTCCCCATTCTGACGATGGCGATGGTTAATAATATTGTTTCGGCTAATATACAAAAAAGACGTGGGAGTCTTACTGTCGCTCGTCCCACGCTCTGAGGCTCTGGCATCGCCCTTAATAGTCGAACGAGCAACGCCGAAGCCCACGCCAATATGAAATAACCAACATTCTTGCCTCCTGCGCTAAAATGCACGGGGACAAGGTATGGATACATCATACCCATGGACGTCATTGTTGCCTTGTTCTTGACTATTAATTTAGGAACTGCCAGATTCCAGAGCGTCAAGTACAAAGCGTTACAAGTAACGCCTTTCCTATATATAGGTTCTCACTTCATCTGCCCACCCTTTGGCGGACTTCGGTATGAGAACTGCTACAAAACTACAAAATAATTTTGAAATATCACAAATATTCAGGGGAGTTTTTTCAAAAAAAATATGTGTGTACGCGCACACGTACACACATAGTATTGATTGCATTAAAATTTGCGTAATAACCTATCGTCATTCTATATCTTCCGCCGCCATCACATACTCTTCCTCCGGAGTATCATAACGTTTTACACTGCGGTCATGCAAGAAAAGACGGTCAAGCTGATAAACAAGGGACAGCAAAGTTCTCTCACGCACTTTCGGTTTCAACTCACACTCCCATATCGTAATACTATGCCACCCCATAGCCGCCAACTTACGCTGCACCTCACCGTCACGCTCCTGGTTCCTACGAATCTTATTAACCCAGAACTCCGTGTTCGTCCTTGGAATCCTGCAACACTCAGAACCCTCAATTGTGAATTGTGAATCATGCATTGTGACTTGCGTATGGTGACCGTGCCAGAAACATCCATTAACAAATATGCACGTCTTATACTTCCTCAATACCACGTCAGGCTTCCCCGGCAGTCGCGGATGGTTAAGACGATAGCGGAAACCGTGCGCCCACAGGAAGTGCCTCACTATCATCTCCGGCTTAGTATCCTTGCCATGGATAGCCGCCATATTTATATGTCGTTGATGCGGTGTCAGAGTATCAGTCATAGTTTCTCTTATTAGTACAGCTTGTAATATAATACGAGATACCTCGTGACAATCTATAATTTGCAATCACGCTGGTAGTCTATGAGCTATATATTAGCAACCTTCACTAAACTCACAAAATACACCTAACTGAAATAGTTTGTTTACGCAGACATAAAAAAAGGAGTTGCGCAATCTGCGTAACTCCTTGATTTTTAGCGTGGACCAGCCAGGGCTTGAACCTGGGACCTCCAGATTATGAGTCTGTTGCTCTAACCAACTGAGCTACAAGTCCGATGCATCGTTTACTGATGGGACAAACCACAAAAGGACGTCTTGTCAGTTTTGCGAGTGCAAAGTTATAAATAATATTTTAATTGTGCAAGTTTTTTTTGTTTTTTTCTTTAATTTTTATGTATAGACGCAACCTATATATCCGGCTGGCATTTTCCGGGTATCAAACAAACGTCCGCATAGCCCCGGACAACACCTGCTGACTCCGACAAGTGGAAAACGATGTAAGCCAAAAGCAAAGACAACTGCTTCCCACACCACGGAGATTACTGCTTCCTAAGCTCATTAGGGAACGCTCCCAGGTAGCGCTTCACATAGCGGTTAAAGTATGAGGTGCTAGAGAACTTGAACATCTTTGAGATATCATTCGGTGTCATATTGCCCTCATGTAACAACTGGTTGATATCGAACGATGTAAATCTGTTTATCCAATATGATGCAGAGAATCCACTCGTCTTATTAGATATCTCTGACAGATATTTTGGCACCACGTTAAGTTTTGCCGCATAATATGCCACCTCACGGTTATTGCGGTATTCCTTATCCTGCAACATCTTGATAAAGCGCGACATTATATCAGCACCGCTTCTTGACATATTCTCGTTCTTCTTCGTATTAGCATGCAAGTTGAAAAGGTCAAGCGTAAGCATACGCGTTGAGACGCTGAGTATTTCCTTATAGAACTTGTGCTTCTTATCAGCTATACGCAGTCCGAAGTTATAGAACAGCAATCTGCACAACTCCTGATCCTTCTCATCCGGCTCTATAATAGGGCTCATACTCAACTCCAGTGTAGCTTGTATTATATACGAGTTGTTTGGCTCACTGCGGCGCAGAAAGTTCGAATCAATATAAATGATATCGCAGTCAAAATCCTCGCTCACTTCCACATTTCTCAGGAAACGTGTTATGATAACAGCGCAACATCCTTTTTTCAAAGTAAAAGGAGCCTCATTGCATATAAAGCTGCAACTTCCCTCTTTACAGCAGATAAATTCGCGATAGTCCTTACGCTCTGGTGATAAGAGATTATCCAAGTTGTGTTCTAAAATAACGTAGTCCATAAAGTGCAGTTATATTAGTTAATAATAGACTGTGCCACAATAATATAGCACATAGGTTTCAATGTCAAAGTTATAAAAAAGAATATAACAGTGCAAGAAATCGTTTGAAAAACTATCTTAAAACGCTGAAATATTCACTTTCTGTCCGCAATATATACCACAAAAAAGGAAAAACAGCATATCTTTCCTTGTTGTTTGAGCGGAAAGACATGCTGCTTTTGCAAAATAAACCTTATTTTCATGCCATACGGCATCAGCAGTTTATTTTCCGTGGTGCTCATCACTAACGGTGAGCTTCTTACGTCCACGTGCACGGCGTGCTGCAAGCACACGGCGACCGTTCTTTGTTGCCATACGCTCACGGAAACCATGCTTGTTCACGCGGCGACGATTGTGTGGTTGAAATGTTCTTTTCATTTTATAAGATATCTTAGTGTTTTGTTATGCTTTTATTGTTCTCCATAAAAGAAGAAGACGCAATTTGGAGTGCAAAGGTACTCATTTTATTTCAGTTATGCAAGAAAAGTAAAGAAATTTGTATTAAAAAATACGTTTTTCCTCTATTATAAGATGTAAATGAAGCAAAAAATGTAACTTTGTGTGCCGTATTGTGCATATACAAGAGAAGAGATAAGGCTGAAACGAGAGAGCCGACACAAGAGAGGAGGAACAAAAGAGGGAGAGCTACAGGGAAGAGACTGAAGAGAAGGACCTAAAGAGAAGGACCTAAAGAGAAGACCTGAAAGAGGAGACCTGAAAGAGGAGACCTGAAAGAGGAGACCTGAAAGAGGAAGAAGAGGGAAGGCGGTCGCTGTAATACAGCGACATACATAACATAGAGAAGCGACATACATAACATAGAGAGAGGAAAGGAATACAAATGAAAGGAAGAGGAACGAGAGGCAGCAGGAGACAGAAAAGAACGAGAGAAGAAGATAGAGGCAGCAGGAGATAGAAAAGAACGAGAGAAGAAGATAGAAACAGCAGGAGATAGCAAAGAACGAGAGAAGAAGATAGAGACAGCAGGAGATAGAAAAGAACGAGAGAAGAAGATAGAGGCGACAAGAGACAGATAAAGGACGAGAGAGGTGAGAAACGAGAGATGACAAGAGAGGAATGGCAAGAGGATGAAGAGAGATGAAAGTTCACGAGGACACGATTAAGACAAAAGAATAAGATAATAAAAGAAAAATGATTAATTCGCAAGACATTAAGAAAGGCGTTGCCGTACGCATGGACGGCGGCATTTGGGTTTGCATCGATTTCCAGCACCGCAAGCCAGGTAAGGGTAACACTATCATGAACATCAAGCTGAAGAACGTAACTGACGGCCGCGTATTGGAGCGTCGCTTCAACATCGGCGAGAAGCTGGAGGAGGTACAGATTACACGTCGTCCATACCAGTATCTCTACAAGGAAGGTGAGGACTATATCTTCATGAACCAGGAGACATATGATCAGACACCTATCGCAGCAGAGCTCGTTACAGGCGTAGAGTTCATGAAGGAGTCTGACATCGTTGAGGTAGTAAGCGACGCTGACACCGACACTGTATTGTATGCTGAGATGCCAGTTAAGACTGTGCTCCGCGTGACACACTCTGAGCCAGGCGTGAAGGGCGACACCGCTACCAACACTCTGAAGCCAGCAACACTGGAGACAGGCGTAGAGATTCGCGTACCTCTCTTCATCGAGGAAGGCGAGCTGGTACAGGTGGACACACGTGACGGCAGCTACATACAGCGTATGAAGGAATAATAATGAACTACTCTATTATTGTACCAGTATATAATAGGCCTGATGAGGTAGACGAATTACTTGAAAGTCTGACTCATCAGGTCTTTCGCAATTTCGAGGTCGTCATAGTGGAGGACGGCTCCGACAAGAGATGCGACGAGGTATGCAACAGATACAAGGACCTGCTGCCGCTACGTTACTATTACAAGAAAAACAGCGGTCCCGGCAACAGTCGCAACTTCGGCGTGGACGATGCCAACGGCGACTACGTCATAATCCTTGACAGCGACGTGGTTGTCCCACCCCACTATCTCAGCGCCATTGACGAGGAGCTCAACCGCGAGCAATGCGACTTCTTCGGTGGAGCCGACGCTGCCCACGCATCTTTCACCCCTGTACAGAAAGCCATCAGCTACTCCATGACCAGTTTCTTCACCACCGGCGGCATACGCGGCGGCAAGAAGAAACTTGACAAGTTCTACCCCCGTTCATACAATATGGGAGTGAGGCGCACAGCCTATCAGGATCTGGGCGGTTTCTCCCGCATGAGATTCGGCGAGGACATCGACTTCTCATACAGACTGATAGAAAACGGCTACAAGAGCAGGCTGTTCCCAGAGGCATGGGTATGGCACAAGCGCCGCACCGACCTGAGGAAGTTCTTCCGTCAGGTATATAACAGCGGCATTGCACGCATAAACCTTGAGAAGCGCCACCCCGGCACCATGAAGCCCGTACACCTGCTCCCTATGCTCTTTACACTCGGAGTACTGTTGTTGCTGTTGCTCTCACCATGGTGCCTGTGGACACTGACACCGCTTCTTGCATACGCACTCATCATCTGCATACACTCATCCGTTGTGAACAAGAGCTTGCGCGTAGGACTGCTCTCAGTGCCTGCCGCATTCACACAGCTGATGGGCTACGGACTGGGCTTCATCAACGCATGGTGGAAACGCTGCGTGCTCAGGCAAGACGAGTTTCAGGCATTTGAGAAAACATTCTATAAATAATGTATAATGTATGATGTATAATGTATAATGTATAATGTATGATGTATGATGTATGATGTATGATGTATGATGCATAATGTATAATGTATGATGTATGATGTATGATGCATAATGTATAATGTATGATGTATGATGCATGATGCATGATGCATAATGTATGATGCATAATGTATGATGTATGATGCATGATGCATAATGTATGATGCATAATTATAAAGTTACGACATGACAGAATGGGGTGTAAGCGAGATATTTGAGCCCGAGAGGCTTACCATAACACAATGGAACGAGGAGGATCGTCCACGCGAGAAACTGATGCGCCTCGGTGGAGAAGCCCTCAGCGATGCCGAGCTACTCGCCATCATAATAGGTGGCGGCGTAGTGGGAAAGACTGCCGTTGACATCACGAAACAGATACTCAAGGACTGCGACAACAACCTCGCCGTACTGAGCAAGCGCACGCTGGAGCAACTGATGTCATACCACGGAATAGGCGAGGCAAAGGCTATAAGCATCATGGCAGTGGCAGAGCTGGGACGCAGACGCGAACTGGCACAGATGCCTGAGCGCAAGAAGCTCGACAACTCAAAGGCAATATATGACGAGTTGTGGCCGCGTATGCGCGACCTTGACGTAGAAGAGGCCTACCTGGTGCTGATGAACCAGTCATACAAGCACATTGACACCATACGCCTCTCACACGGCGGCATAACAGAGACCGCCGTTGACGTGAGGGTGATAATGAAACACGCCATACAACAGAACGCCACCATCATTGCCATAGCCCACAACCACCCCAGCGGCAACACCCACCCCAGCCGCGACGACGAGATGCTGACAAAACGCATAGCAGATGCATGCCGCACCATGCGCATACACTTCTGCGACCACATCATAGTAACCGACGGAGATTATTATTCATTCAGAGATAACGGAAAGATATGACACAAGAAGAACACTCAAACATAGAACAGCGCATCATTGAGGTGCTGAAGACTGTGTACGACCCCGAGATACCCGTAAACATCTACGACCTCGGACTCATCTACAAGATTGACCTCGACATGGATGGCAAGGTCGATATAGACATGACATTCACCGCACCGTCATGCCCAGCCGCCGACTTCATCATCGAGGACGTGCGCTCCAAGGTGAACGCCGTGGAGGGAGTGACAGCCGCAGAGGTCAACATGGTGTTCGAGCCTGAATGGGACAAGAGCATGATGACCGAGGAGGCTCGCGTGGAACTGGGATTTGATTGATAAACCTTTAACGACAGGCTACGCTGCCACGAGAACGTATTCTGCCCGTAATGAATCCTTACTAATATGATATACTTTATAAGCGACGCACACTTAGGCTCACTGGCCACCGAGCACCGCCGCACGCAGGAGCGCAGGCTGGTACGCTTCCTTGACGACATAAAGAAAGACGCCGAGGCAGTCTTCATGCTCGGCGACATGTTTGACTTCTGGTATGAGTACAAGCGTGTGGTGCCGAAGGGCTTCACACGTTTCCTCGGCAAAGTGTCAGAACTGACCGACATGGGCATCGAGGTACATTACTTCACCGGCAACCACGACATCTGGGCCTACTCCTACCTTGAGGAGGAGTGCGGCGTGATACTACACCGCAAGCCAACCGCGCTCGAGCTGCACGGCAAGACGTTCTACCTGGCGCACGGCGACGGTCTGGGCGACCCTGACCGCAAGTTCCGCTTTATACAGTCCGTATTCCACAGCAAAGTGTGCCAGCGACTGTTCACATGGCTGCACCCCGACCTCGGCATTAGTTTCGGCCTGCAATGGGCCAAGCACTCACGCCTGAAGCGCAAGGACGGCAAGGAGCCGCCTTACATGGGCGAGGATAAGGAGTGCCTCGTGATATATGCCAAGCAATACCTCAGGGAGCACCCCGACACTGACTATATGCTCTTCGGCCACCGCCACATAGAGCTTGACCTGATGCTCAGCAAACAAGCCCGCATGATGATACTCGGCGACTGGCTGTGGCAATACACCTACGCCGCCTTCGACGGCGAGAACATCTACATGGAGAACTACGTGGAGGGCGACAACTGAGCGTTCCTCACAAGATAACCAACCAATCCCTAATATCTAACTAAACACCATTCAGATTATGAGAAAGACAATGACCATCTGCTGCCTGTGCATGGCAGCACTCTGCCTTCCCACTACAGCCAACGCACAGTTTGGCAGCCTGATGAACGCCGCCAGGAAGAAGGCACAGAGTGTCCTGAGCAAAACCAAGGATGCCGCTAGCAGACAAGCCACGACAAGTGTAAGCGAGGCCACAGGCACGGCAGGCGGCTCCGCCACCGTCGGTACAGTCACAACACGCGCCGCCGCGCCATGGCCCATGCAGAGCGCGGAGCCTAACTACAACGGAAAGAGCAGTCAGGAGTTCCTCTACGGCATCATGGACGAGAGCGACGAGTATCTGGAGTCACTGCGCCAGCAGATGTATGACCGCTACAAGGCCAACGTACCCCTGAAAGACAACGGAGACTACAAGGCAAGAACCGAGAACGACAACTTCTGGCGCTTCTATTATCTTATACGATCGATTGTCAGCTCCAACATCTTCAACATTGAGCTGTCACCCCAAGGCTCCATAATAAGCGAGAACGCCAGCTACCTCATCACCTCGCGCGCCGGAGGCGGCATAGGCTACATGGCCATGAAGAAGAACGACAAGTTCGTGTTCACCACCCTCAAGGGCGACGGCGCATACCTCGACGATGCAGACCTCGCCACGGCGAAGGACGCCGCCAAGCGTATGCGCAAGCTGCAGAAACTCACCTACGCCCTGCACGTGATGCTGAAAGAGGCCGGCGAGGAGTGCGACAAGAATATACGCGTGCTGTATAACTACTGCGGCATATACGCCAACGCAGTGGAGAAGGCCGCGGAGGCCAACACCCCCGAGAACATAGAACGCAAGCCGCGCCCCGCAACCGGCGCCATGCACGCCTCGCTGCGCGCCAAGGCCCTGCAGGTGGCCAAGGCCGATGACAGCAGCGTGACCGACGTGATAATCACCAGCGCCGCATGGGACGTGAAGAAGAAAGGCGTGATACCCGTAAACAGAAATGTGTACGGCTATTACGTGGTGAAGGACAAGAACGGCACCATGTGCCTGCCGCGCGCCTGGACTGAGGACTACCTCGGCAACGGCAAATACGGCAAGCTGCGCAAGGGCGGCGTGGGCGTAAGCAGCCCGTTCTACATAAAGTGACCCGACCGCACAAACACGCAGATGCGGAAAAACAGCGAGACAAAAAAAAGAGGCAACCGTCATGACGGCTGCCTCTTTTTACAAGTCGGGGTGACCAGACTCGAACTGGCGACCCCTTCGTCCCGAACGAAGTACGCTACCAACTGCGCTACACCCCGATTGTACGATGCAAAATTACTGCTTTTTTCGCAAAGTTGCAAGAAAAAACGAAAAAACTTGCGAAAAAATTTGGAGGTATCAAAAAAAAGTCGTACCTTTGCACTCGCAATCAAGGGAAATGCACTTTATCAGGGGTGGTATAGGGCAGTGTGTGGAACTTGGTTCGCATTTGGTGCCATAGCTCAGTTGGTAGAGCAAAGGACTGAAAATCCTTGTGTCACTGGTTCGATTCCCGTTGGCACCACAAAAAAGCAGTGAAGATTTCTCTTCGCTGCTTTTTTTGTATCCTTTCATCTCCTCTCCCCCTGCCTACGGTCTCTTCCCTGCACCGCCATGGCCGTCAGGGTTTGATAAGCCTTATTGCCTTACGACACTTCTGCCTGTCCCTCTCCGACAACTGCGGGCGCATCGCCGTACCTCCGCGCTCTATGGTCGTCACCACCTTTAAGCCGGAATAACGACATATCTCGCGCATGGCACGGATTGCGCCACGCGACTGCTTGAACAATATATTCCATGGCCATGGAGTAGTACAGGTACTCAGTAAGACACACCTCTTACCCTTCATCAGCGGCTCAGGGAAACGAGGAGTGTCACGCATCATACCATATACCATGCGGTCAAACAACAGCTTCATCTGTCCCGGTATATTACCCCAATAGCATGGTGCCCCCATAATGACGGCATCAGAGTCCTGCATCATCCTTAACACCCGCTGCGAGTCATCCTCTGCCATGGAGCACTTCAGCTTTGTGCGACACGCCATACACCCCGTACAGGGCTTGACGGTCAGGTCGTTTGTATATACCACCTGCATCTCGTCACCCCTCTGCTCTGCCTCCTGGCGCATGATGTCAAGCATCTGAGAAATCAAGCCTTTTTTCCTCGGGCTTCCGTTTATAATCAGTATTTTCATATCCTTTACCTTTTTATTTCACACAACAAGTATCCTGCAGTGCTCAGGGATTGCCCGCATCCACAAGGGTCCACCCGGGCAGATACAAAGCAGACTGGAAGTCCGACCTGTACCACCTGCTTGGCGCCATGACCACCTTCCCTTTGTCCTCGCCGAGATACTGCGCCCACCAATGGAGGGTGCTGTTAGAGATAATGAAATGCTTGCAGGCACGCATCAGCCTGAAAGTCTCCCATACCTCGTCTTTCCCCGACTCATAATAGCATTCCGCATCCGTCCGGATATTATCCCTCACCCACTCGATATCGTTTGAGAAGAACACAAACGTAGGATTCTCCACCCTCTCCCTCATCTGTGCTATGGCCCTCAGGTAGTAATCCTTTGAGCACACATTATATACATTGCTTATCTCCTGGTCATCTACAAAGTCTCCCCTGCGCACTCCTACAAAGACGGAGTTAGTTCTCTGTATCACATCCATCAACTCCCTGTTATGCTCTTGCAGCGGATGGACAGGGGTAAAGGCCTCTGACAGTTCCTCTTTTATCTCCTGGAAATAGTCAGGACTCTCACAACAGCAATCCACAATCAGGTTGCCAATCCACCAAGGCTTCTTCTTAGGGAACGGACACTCTCCGAGATTTAGCTTATACATTCCCAAAGCCTTCATTACGCTCAGCCAGCGTCGCTCATAGCTGTCCTTCAGGCAGAAATCCATGCCGTCCGGGTACTTACGCATAAACCGTTTCCAGACGAACTTCTGAATCCACGAGCGTTTTATGGCTCCGTTGCGCTCCGTACCTATGGTATTGAAATGGCGCAAGGAGTTCTCCATGCCGTCCCCCTCTGTCTCGTGAGCGGAATCCAGCATGTCAAAACTATATACAATATCTTCTCCCGGGTTATACTTGTGTAACAGTCGTGAGTATGCATATCTGCAGAACTGATTACCAAGTCTTCCCATACCCATATCTATATATATCATATAAATCTTAAATTAAGTTATTGATTCCTAGCGAGTTAAATAATATTAAATTAACGTATCATTGCTATTACATTTACGACTACACAAGATACATTGAGAACCTACACGTAAGAGTTTACTATGCCATATCATTAGTGTCCCGTTAAAATCGGGACGGAGTTAAATTTAATCAAAAAGTCCCTCAAAGAGGGGATAATCGAGTTCTTTGACATCGTTGAAATTAGTCTTTTCGAAAAGATCTCTAAGTGGAGTCTTATCCGTAAGTGAGATGCTCAAAATCTGCAGGACCTCATAGGTTGACCGTTTCAGTTGCATGTCGTGCTGAACTATGGCAACAAGGCAGTAAGTTATGATTGCAGCAGAGATTTGTATTCTCACTGCGTTCTCTGTAGTACCCCAGAATTTCTTAATCTTGAGGTGCTGCTTGAGCCACTTGAAGAACAACTCTATTTGCCAGCGATTATTGTAGAGGTTAGCAATCTCGAGAGAAGTGAGATGGAATGCATTCGTCAAAAACGAGAAGTCTCTATCTTGCTCGTCATCGTGAAATCTCACAAGTCGCAGCCTCTCAGGATACTTCTTCTGTGTGTTCACATCCGTGAGTTCAATAACAGAGTCAGTAAGTACATTCTTAGGCAATCTACGTTTCCATTTCGTACATTTGTACTGTAAGTTCTTCTTCGCTCGAACCACGAAGTATGATTCATTCAGACGAATCTTGTATAGATCTTTGAATGCATTGTAACCACGGTCGAATACGTAGTAAGAGCCTGATTCATAGGGAATCTCCTTCATTGCCTTTGAATCGTGTACCGATGCAGTCGTAATATGGAAGAAGGCAGGGACCTGAGATTCCAGGTCATAAAGGACATGCGCCTTAACGCCTCCTTTCTTCTTGCGGAACTTTGCCCACCAGAATACGGACAAGCAGAGCGGAATCGTTGTTGAATCAAATGCATAAACGTTTCCTTTCAGTTTGAAGATATCGGTAGCTCGTTTCTTGCGAGCCTGTTCCATCATGAAGAAGGCAAAGTCTTCAAAGATCCTGTAGTCACGATTCTGATTCGCTGTGGCAAATGTCGTTTTCGCTATTGGATTACGCCCCATGCCAAGGTGGTAACACTTGGATTGGTGAGCCTCCAATGCAACAACAACATCACGCAGACTCTCACGATTACAGAGTTGTCCGAACATGAGTGCCATGAGCTGATTCCAGCAGGTAAAGCTCTTGACATAACGGTTCCCTTCATACTTGTCTACAAGATGACGGAACTTGTTGTTGTCGAGAAATTCTATCAGTTGAGCGAAAACGTATTTATCTTTGTTCATTTGCAAATCCTATTATGGACTGCAAAATTACAAATTCAAATCGTCGCAACCTCAATTTGACATCTAAAAGACTATATTTCAATTATTTCAAAGACCGATTAGTCCACTTTAACGGGACAGTAGTGATGCCATATCTATATAATAAACGGCATAACAAAGGAAATAGTATTCACACAGAAGAATAAAGCCAGCCGCACCGTTTGGTGGTGTGACTGGCTTTTATTCTTTTATCATGCTCCTTCGGAGCAGAAATCATGAAAAATCTTTTAGAAAATCTTTGTAGCCTGTCGGCTCAGAAATATTTCTGGCTCAAAGAGCCTGAGATTATAAAAAAGATTCTTTATGGATTTCTGCCCGTAAGGGCACAAAAAAGATTCGTTCTATTCGATTGATTTGTGTTCGTAAATAAAAATCTGTGTTTATCTGTGTTATCTGTGGGAAATAATCCGGGCAATTCATGTTCAAAGAAATATATGAATACGGTGTTGAATAAGACTTGATTTATGTTAACCGATGACAAAAATGTCCTATTTTGGGCCTTCCGTTAACGCCTCATGCTCACGATATTTGAAAATTATTTCCTGCTGGCCGCGTACAGCGAAATCTACGGAGGGTTGTAACTCATTGATAATCAGTGATAGGTTATGGGAGAGCATGAAAAAAGCATAGCTTTTGCGTTGCAAAAGCTATGCTTTCAGGGTGTAAAAGCTATCGTTTCTCATCGTGAAAGCTATCACTTTACATGGTGAAAGCTATGCTTTCACGGAAAAGAGGGGGCGGGATGATGAAAAAAAGCGTTTTTTTCTTGTTTTTCAAGCCTCCTTCTCTTCTGGTTTGCATTTTTTCGTTGACAGAATTAAAAAGGCGAAATCACCAAAATGTCCTATTCTATGTAGTCCAGGTTTTCCTGACATCCATGCGCGTAAATGAGCTGAGATGTCCTATTTCTTATCCTTTTTATCCAAGCGGCAAACCACACGCTTGTTACGGTAATAGGCACCGCTGAGAGAAGCCATCACCACACGCGCGTCCCTCTTAGGAACCTCGATGAGCGTGAACTGCGGCATGATGTCTATATGACCTACCTTCTGCCTGCCCGTCACGCAACGGTTGATGAGCTGCATGGCCTCGCCGGGGAAGAAGCGGTCTTGCCTACCCAGGTTGACGTAGAGCTTGACATAGCCCTTCTGCACGCCCTCACGGGGTTTCTTCTGTGACCAGTCGGGGTGCCCGCCGCGGTCGGCCACGGAGCCTTTGCCCTTCTTCTTCGTCTTCAGCGTCACCTCCTCTATCTTGGGGGCGTTGGCGTAATACTTCAGGAAGTGGCCGAACTCACGCGCCACTACTTTCTTCAGTATCTCCTCCTTGTCCACGAACTCAAAGTGTCGGCGCACCTCCTTCATGAACGGCTCTATCTGCTCATCCACTATGTCGGTCTTCTCTATCTCGTCAATGGCGCGGAAGAGCTGCTTGGTACATATCTCCTCAGGCGTTGGCAGCTTGCCCACCACGAACTGCTTGCCTATGGTATTCTCCACCTGGCGTATCTTGTGATGCTCACGCTGGTGTATGATGGCGATGGAGGTGCCTTTCTTACCAGCGCGGCCTGTGCGTCCGCTACGGTGTGTGTAAGACTCGGTATCATCAGGCATGGAGTAGTTGATGACGTGGGTGAGGTCGTCAACGTCAAGTCCACGTGCAGCCACGTCGGTAGCCACGAGCAGCTGTGTGAGGTGCTGGCGGAACTTGTGCATGGTGAGGTCGCGCTGCTGCTGTGACAGGTCACCGTGGAGTGCCTCGGCGTTATATCCATCCTTTATGAGCTTGTCTGCCACCTCCTGTGTCTCCACCTTGGTGCGGCAGAAGATGATGCCATAGATGCGTGGGAAGTAGTCCACCACGCGTTTCAGCGCCAGATACTTATCCTTGGCGTTGACCATATAATATATATGGTTCACGTGCTCCGCACCCTCGTTACGTGAGCCTACCACCACCTCACGGTAGTCACCGAGGTAACGCTTAGCCACCTGCTCCACCTCCTTGCTCATGGTGGCTGAGAAGAGCAGCACCTGACGGCCCTCGGGCAGCGACTCGAATATGCGGTTGATGCTCTCGGTGAAGCCCATGTTAAGCATCTCGTCGGCCTCGTCGAGCACTATGTGGCCCACCATGTCGAGGTGCGCCTTGCCACGCTCTATGAGGTCAATGAGCCTGCCCGGAGTGGCCACTATAATCTGCGCACCGTGGCGCAGGGAGCGTATCTGCTCACTGATGCTGGTGCCTCCATATACGGCAACCACGTTGACTCCCTTGATAAACTTAGAGAAGTCACGCAGGTCATCAGCTATCTGCAAGCAGAGCTCACGCGTAGGCGACAACACCACAGCCTGTGTGGAGCGGTCCTTCGGGTCAATCATCTGCAACAGCGGCAGTCCGAAGGCGGCGGTCTTACCCGTACCGGTCTGCGCTAAAGCAATATAGTCCTTACTGCCCTGCTCCTCACTCAGCAGCAAAGGGATAACGGCCTCCTGCACGGGCATGGGCTGCTCAAAGCCCAGCTCGCTGACGGCACGGCAAATCTCGGGGCTCACGCCCAATTCTTCAAATGTCTTCATAATCAGCTACAAAGGTACGAATATTTTTTTATATCTGCGACAAAAAAAGGTTATTCCGCTGATTTGTCGCATTATAAGGCTCATTATTGGGTTCATGTCGTATGTCTTTTACAGGAAAAAAGCAAAAAACTTCTTTATATTACATATTTAACGTGAATTCGATGAAAACAAACGATGTTAATAAAAAAGTGAATACTTGACAAGAATATTAACAATTTCGGACAATTTTAGATTACGATATTCAAATAATTGTCAAGAATTGTCAGAATTGTCGTCAATAAAATAACAATATTAAGTTTGTAGTATTTTCGTCGAACTGACGTTATTTGCATTAACTTTGTATTCAGAAAACAGGAACAAATTAAAACATATAAAGGCTATCAGTGTGTGATGAACTGAAAATCGATTCTTGGATTGACCTTGCCACAATAAAATTCTAAGGTCAGAGGTCGCGGCATAGCATAAAAGAAGAGCATTGCTTTCACGTCGTAAAGAAATTATTATCTCAACGTAAAAACAATGCTCTTACCTTTTATACTACACTTGACTGAACAAGGATGTGTGTTCCTTTCTGACAAGTGCCGCAGCTTTCTCTACTTTATGTTATCCACCCAACGGAATAGGCGGTTCCAGCGTATGCCCTTGAAGCCGTGGCGGTCGGGATCGCTCGACCACCAGATGAAGATGGGCTTGCCCACTATGTGGTCCTCAGGCACGAAACCCCAGTAACGGGAGTCGGCGGAGTTATGACGGTTGTCTCCCTGCATCCAGTAGTAGTCCATCTTGAAGGTGTACTCCTTTGCCTCCTTGCCGTTGATGAGTATCTTGCCGTCGTCGGTAACCTTGAGGTCATTGCCCTCATATACACGTATAGGACGCTCATAGACAGGCAGGTTCTCCAGCGTGAGCTTGACGCTCTTGCCCTTCTGAGGAATCCATACCGGACCGTAGTTGTCGCGTGTCCAGCCGTGACGGGAGTTGAGCGGATAGATGTCACCCACTGTCTTCTCCTCGTTGATGCGTATATACTCCACGAGGTCGCGGCGTGCCTTCAGTGCCTTGTAGGCCGCCTGTGTAAGCGGCAGGTAACCGTACTGGCTCAGCTGGCTGAGGTCCTCCTGTGATATGCCGAGTTGCTCTATGAGGTCCTCGGGCAGGTGCTCTTTGAGTTTCACGAAGTAGGTGTATTGCACATTGTCAGGCTCCTTGTTTGGTTTGCCGTCAAGATATACTATGCGGTTCTTTATCTGGAGCGTCTGTCCTGGCAGTCCCACGCAGCGCTTCACATAGTTCTCACGGCGGTCAGCAGGGCGCCACAACAGTTTGCCGTACTCCTGCGGCTGGCTGAGCATATACATACGACCGGCGGTATATGCCATCTCGTAGTACTTGCGCTGCATGAGCGGCGACAGGGAATCGACATTCACCTCCATATTACTCTGTGAGAGTATCTGCTCGCCGTAGCCGTAACACATCTGATAATAGTCTGTAGGCTGCCAACGTGGCTCGCTCACCACGGTGTCGCCTGCAGGGAAGTTAAAGACTACGATGTCGTTAAGCTTTATCTTGCCCAGTCCGGGCGCGCGGCGGTAGTCCCACTGCGGCCACTCTATGTATGACTTAATGCCTCCCACTGGCAGTGTGTGCTGCGTAAGCGGCATGGTGAGCGGTGTCTGTGGTATGCGCGGACCGTAGCTTACCTTGCTCACAAAGAGGTAGTCGCCTGTAAGGAGAGACTTCTCAAGTGAGCTTGAGGGAATGACGTAGTTCTGGAAGAAGAAGAGGTTGATGAAATAAACCGCCACCAAGGCAAACACCAGAGCGTCAACCCATGACATTATCATGCGCATAGGGTTCTCAAGGTCCTTCCACCAGTCCCAGCGTATCTTCTTTGAGATATAGGCATCATAGATGAAAGGAATGACTATGAGTCCGAGCCAACTTTTCAGCCAGTAGAGGAAGAGTAGGTAAAGCACCATCACGATGATGAACTTTGCCCACTGCACCTTCATGTTTTGTTTCTGTTTTACTATCATGCTATGTTAGAATTTGAACATATCGTCAATGGTAAGCAGGCCCTCATGCTGAGCGGTGTACTCCGCTGCAAGCACAGCTCCGAGAGCGAAGCCCTGACGAGAGTGTGCGTCGTGTGTGATGGTTATCTGGTCGGCCTCAGAGTTCCATGTTATGGAGTGTATGCCCGGCACCTCGTCCTTGCGAATGGAGTTGATGGTAAGCTTGTTCTTGTCAGTACCCTCTGCAGGCACCACGGTGCCGTCTGGCTGTGTGAGGGTTCCCATCTGCCAGTCGGTCTTACGGTCAAGGTTTGCCACTATCTGCTCTGCCAGCGTGATGCCGGTGCCTGATGGATGGTCAAGCTTGTGCACGTGGTGTACCTCTGTCTCCTCCACGTCATACTGCGGGAAGGAGTTCATTATCTTTGCCAGGTACTTATTGACAGCCGAGAAGATGGCTACGCCTATGGAGTAGTTGGATGCCCAGAAGAGAGTCTTGCCCTGCTCGGCACATGCCTTGCGTACATCGTCGCCATGGTCCTTGAGCCAGCCTGTGGAGCCGCTCACCACCTTGACACCTTTCTCCCATGCCTTGAGATAGTTGCCGTATGCCACCATAGGGGCGGTGAACTCTATCGCCACGTCGGCAGAAGCGAAGGCCGGGCTGTCAAAGTCCTGCTGGTTATCCACATCTATTATACTCACAATCTCATGACCGCGTGAGAGGGCAATCTGCTCTATCATCTTGCCCATCTTGCCATATCCTATTAATGCTATCTTCATTTTCTTATTCTTTTTTTGCTTTTTTATGTTATATATTTGTCTTCGCCCTCACTACAAGCCGTACTACCATGCTTGTGCTTTGCACAAAACTATTAACAGTAAACCCATAAACAGTAAACCGTAAACAGTAAACCGTAAACTAAGAACGAGCCTACCCCTCATACGCCTGTGCCTCTGCCTGTGCTATGATGTCCTCACGCGACATCTTGTCGGGAGTAACCACATCGTCAAGGTTCAGGTCGTCTATGGTCTGTTCTATCGCCGACTGCGGGGCATTGCTCTGTGCCTGGATGTCAGTAGCAGCAATGTCAGCGTCTGATGATATCACAATATCGTCAACGGATGGCTGACTGACATCGGGAGCCACGCTGATAGGCTGTTCCTCCATCTTGGTGCGCTCTGTCTTTGCAGCAAAGACAGCATCGACGAACTTGTTGTCGTTGCGCAGGCGCTTCAGCGTGTCCTCACTGGCGCGCTGCTGGCTCTCCTTCTTTGAGAATCCCTCTGAGCGGCAGCCGTCAACGCCCTCAAGCACCACGGTATATGCAAACGTGGGCGAGCCGTTCTTATCCTGCGACTGTTCCTCCAGGCGGAAGTCTATGCAAACACGGTTCTTCTGTGCCCACTCAAGTATCTTTGACTTGAAGTTCACCTCCTTGTATGCCACCTTGTCGGTGTTGAGGTACTTACCCATGACACGCTGTGTCCAGAACTGCTGGCATGCCTCATAGCCACGATCAAGATAGATGGCTCCTACCAGGGCCTCAAAGGCATTACCGCCCATATAGCTGTTGTGGGTAGCAGAACGTCCGCTTGCCATTATAAGCTTGGCTATGCCCATCTCCTTTGACAGGCGTCCCAAGGTCTCACGCTGCACCATCTTGGAGCGCGCATTAGTGAGGAAGCCCTCTGGCTTGCCCGGGAAACGCTGATAGACCACGTCGCCCACCACGGCATCAAGGATGGCATCACCGAGAAACTCCAGGCGCTCGTTGTTGAGCGGCTTGCCAAGACGACCCTTCCCACCGGGGACATTGCGGCGACCCTTGCGGTTATATCTGTCATCCTTCTTCTTACCCTTCTTGCCTTCAAGCACCTTCAGCTCCTCAGCCGTAGCACGGTGACCGAGGCTCTTGTGCATAAGAGCCACTTTGTAATAAGTAATCTTATGAGGGTAGAACCCCATTATCTTATATAAAGCAAGGTAAAGCTCCTTATCCTTACGGAACGGGAGCTTTACCCTATCTATTATGTTACTCAGCATATCGTGTAGTATGTCTTATCAGCATGATGTCTGATTATTACTCAGCATATTTCTTGAATATCACGCAGGCATTGTGTCCGCCGAAGCCGAAGGTGTTGCTCAATGCTGCACGGACATTGCGCTTCTCTGCCTTATTGAAGGTGAAGTTCATGTTGTAGTCTATCTCTGGGTCCTCGTCACCCTCCTCATGGTTGATGGTAGGAGGCACGATGTCTTCCTCTACAGACTTCACACATACCATAGCCTCAAGGGCACCGGCTGCACCGAGCAGATGGCCTGTCATAGACTTCGTTGATGAGATATTGAGCTTGTAAGCCCAGTCGCCGAAGAGTGCCTTTATGGCCTTTGCCTCAGAGATGTCACCGACAGGTGTTGAGGTGCCGTGTACGTTGATATAGTCAATATCCTCTGGCTGCATCTCCGCATCCTTCAGTGCCTCTTCCATCACGAGCTTAGCGCCCAGTCCTTCCGGGTGTGACGCTGTGATATGGAATGCGTCAGCACTCATACCTGCACCTGCCATCTCACAGTATATCTTGGCACCGCGTGCCTTGGCATGCTCCAGCTCCTCGAGTATGAGGCAGGCAGAGCCCTCGCCCATCACGAAACCATCGCGGCTGGCTGAGAACGGACGGCTGGCCTTCTGAGGCTCGTCGTTACGTGTTGACAGGGCGTGCATAGAGCAGAAGCCACCCAGACCTGGGTCAGTGATGACTGCCTCTGAGCCACCTGCCACCATTACCTCTGCCTTACCCAGACGTATAAGGTTGAAAGCGTCGGCAAGAGCGTTGGTTGAAGATGCGCATGCGCTGGTGGTAGCATAGTTAGGACCGTGGAAACCATAACGTATTGATATCTGACCAGGAGCTATATCGCCTATCATCTTAGGGATGAAGAACGGACCGAACTTAGGTGTGTCCTTGTGCTCAGAATAATACTCCAGCTCATCCTGCATGGTCTTCAGACCACCGATACCCACACCGTATATCACACCTACGCGGTTCTTGTTGATGGTGTCAAGGTTCATGGCAGAGTCTTTGATGGCCATATCGGCACTGGCTACTGCCATCTGACAGAACTTGTCCATCTTGCGTGCCTCTTTACGGTCTATCCACTCCTCTGCGTTGAAGTTCTTTACTTCGCAGGCTATCTGTGTCTTGTAACGGGTGGCATCCATCTGCTTTATGGTGTTGCAGCCGCTCTTGCCGTCAAGAAGGTTCTTCCATGTCTCCTCGGCAGAATTGCCCAACGGGCTGACACAACCGATGCCTGTTACTACTACTCTTTTCAATTCCATTGGTTTCTTTAGGTTTTTTATAATTATAGTGACTATAGCGCCTGTAGTTCCTATAGTATCTATTGTAACTATTGTAACTATTACGACTATAGTGTCTTAGAGATCCTTATATATAAAAAAGAGGTGAGGGCAAGAGCGAAAAAACTTTCGCTACCAGCCATCACCCCATGTGTGTATCATGCGCTGAGACGCATGAGCAAGCCTTTTAGCTTTTCTTACTTGCTTGCGTTCTCAATGTAAGCAATAGCGTCGCCTACGGTCTGGATCTTTTCTGCGTCAGAGTCAGGGATTGTTACACCGAACTCCTTCTCAAGCTCCATGATGAGCTCTACTGTATCAAGAGAGTCAGCACCAAGGTCGTTAGTGAAACTTGCCTCAGGCTTAACCTCAGATGCGTCAACACCCAGTTTGTCTACGATGATTTCTACTACTTTTTCGTTAATTTCAGACATGATTTTAAAATTTTGTTTGTTTTTATTTTTCTTTCTTCACACTTGATTTCATCGTGAGCTACAACCCCACAGACAAAATTCCGACTGCAAAATTACTCCTTTTATCCGTAACTACCAAATATTTTTGCAAAAAAAACACTTTACACTGCACATTATATAATGTTTTGTGCATTAAATTAGCATTTATTAGTTAGTTACGAGTTGTTTCACAGCACACTTCACTGCGTCATTTTCTTCATTGATAACACGGAAATATTCCGTCATTGACCACAGGTCACGGGCTACGAGTGCCTTGAGCTGACGACGCAGTTCCACGGTGGTCCTTTCGGTCTCAGTCTCATCTTGCGGCACTATGCCCATCTTGCGGCCATCCTCGTATATCTCGTCAATGAATGACTGGGGCACAGTGTAGCCTGCCTCAAAGGCTTTGAACCCTTTATTCGCGTCTTTTGAGTTTGGCTCCTTGCCATACAGCTTCCACAGTTTTGACCTGTTCTTCTCTGCATAACGCAGGTTGGCGTTAAGCACTACGCTCTTTGCAGAGAGCTCACGGTGATACTTGGTGTAACGTGTGGTGTCGAGCGGTATGAAGAAATCAGGCATAATGCCTCCACCGCCATATACGGCACGGTGTTTCTTTAGCGTCTCAAAGCGCAGGGAGTCAGAGAAGTGTATGCTGTCGGCATTGGTGAACTCACCGTGTTTGTATCTCTGTTCTATATCGTTATAGTATTTCTTCGCGTCACCCTTGACGTATGGCTTCTGTATGCAACGGCCCGAAGGGGTATAGTAGTGTGCCACTGTCAGGCGTATCATAGAGCCGTCGGGCAGGTCAATGGGGCGCTGCACGAGTCCCTTGCCGAAGGTTCTGCGACCTACCACGATGCCACGGTCCTGGTCTTGTATCGCTCCTGACACTATCTCTGCTGCTGAGGCAGAGAACTCATTGACAAGTACTGCTATGCGGCCCTGGCGGAACGTGCCGTTTCCCTTGGCGCGGAACTCCTGACGATGTACGGTGCGTCCTTCGGTGTAAACGAGCAGGTCGCCTGACTCCAGGAACTCATTGAGCACGTCAACAGCAGCCTGAAGGAAGCCACCGCCATTATCCTGCAAGTCGAGTATAAGATCGTTCATGCCATCCTTGCGCAGTTGTGTAAGGCAGTCAAGTAACTCCTTATGCGTAGTAAGTCCGAAGGATGAGATACGGACATAGCCTATGCCGGGACGTATCATATATGATGCCTCCACGGTATTCAACGGTATCTTGTCGCGTATGATATCGAAGTATATCAGGCCGTTTATGCCGCTACGCTTGATGCCCACATGCACCTTGGTGCCTTTAGGACCACGCAGGCGACGCATAATCTCCTCCTTTGACATATTAACACCGGCTATAGATGTGTCATTGACAGTCACTATGCGGTCCCCTGCCAGTATGCCGACTTTCTCTGACGGGCCGTCATTGATTGTCTGCACAATGAGCAGTGTATCCTCAAGCATATTAAACTGCACGCCTATTCCCTCAAAGTTGCCGATGAGCGGCTCGTTAAGGGCTTTCACCTCCTTGGGAGTAGAATAGCTGGAGTGCGGGTCCAGCTTCTCTAACATACCACGTATGGCATCCTCTGCGAGTTTGCCCTCATCCACACTGTCCACATACAGGTTACTTATAGCCATCTCTGCTATGGAGAGTTTGCGCAACGGCGAGTCCTCACCAAAGTTTATACGCAGTTGTGCCTGCGTGCTGTTAACGGCCAGCAGTGCCAGCACTGCGGCCAACAGTCTGTATCTTATCTTATTCATCATATTCGTTTTATCAAAGCCAGACGACAAGTGTCTGCAGTTTAATTCGGCTAAGGTACAAAAAATATTTGACATATACGCAAAAAGCCCCGGAATTTTTATATATCCCGGGGCTTTTTCCTTTTATGGTGGGAATAAATAGAACCCACCTTGTTTCATCACATGTAATATATACAAGTGTCTATCTCACTACCAATTTCTTTCCGTTCATTATATATATGCCCTTGGTGAGTCCGCTGACCTGAGCCTGAGAGGCATTGCTTATCAGCAGACGACCGTCTATGCTGTAGATGTTATGGCTACGTGGTGATGCAGCTGCAGCTATGCTCGTTACGGCTGTATGCGTGTCTTCCACATATAGCGTGGCTATTATGGCACTCTGCGCATCACCAGTAACCGCCAGCGTTATACTGCCCTCCAGCGCAGGGCTGAACGTAAAAGTGTAGTTGTCCTCACCAGCCCCTGAAGCCTTACGGTTACGCAGCACATAATCGTTTGCCGCATTCTTTGAGCCGAGCGTGAGGTTGCCTACCTTCCACACATAGCCTGTGCCGGTGTCGCCGTTCATATATCCCTCGACCTTTATTGAACTCACCTTAATCCCTTCAGGCAGTTTGAATGTGTAGTCAGCGTTACGCGAGGCCTTCATGTAAACGCCAGAGGTAGCTGTTGTCAGTTTGCTGCCGCTTGTGCCAATGATTTTATAGTCGTCGCTGCCGAAGTTTCCAGTGCCGTCGCTGGTCCGTGCGCTTATTTCAAGTGTCTCAGGTACATCGCTGCCTACCTCCACAATGTCGCCCTCAACTACGCCGCCTGCGTTCTGGGCTGCAGTAATGTCGCTGACAAGGGAGTTAAGATAGTTCTCCAGGTTCGTATAGCCGTTGCTTGCCACTTGCGCGCCGTCAGTAGCGTCATAAGGGTCTGTGTTGAGAGTGAACTCCTCGTATGTGTTTGGAATACCGTCGCCGTCACTGTCCAAGGGAGCCGTGGTGCTGTTGAGCGTGGGCCATGGACTCCAATCATCACCAGCTCCATCAGGTCTGAGATCTTCCTGAGAATTGATGAAACCTTTGCTGAGTCCGATGCCTTGATGTGACGCCGTGCCGGAGCGTGCGTCGTTGATAAGCTCTGCATCATAGCTGTCACGGCTCTTTGAGCATCCTACATAGTCAAGCACACGCTCATAGGCATCCTTTGCACTGTGCGTGGTGGTATATATGAAATCAATAGGCTCAGAGAGGCGGATAGTGTCTTTGGTCATCTGTGTAAAGGTGCCATCGCAACCGCTGGCATCTACCTGGTTGTAAATACCGTATGTCCAGTTGTCATTTGTCACGTTTGAATAGCTCGGGTTCACGTTGCCTTTGACATACAGGTGTCCCCATTTGTGTAATGCAGGGGCGTATGCCGGATATGTCGTCACATACGAGTTGGTGCGTACGCCTATACCGGCAAGACGATAAGCCACCGCATTATTTGTCGGGGTACCCGGACCTGGCTTGTAATAGTTGTTGACTATATTAACGTCCATGCCCTCGCCGCCGTAGCAACCGTTGCCTGCCCAGTTGTATATGACGTTGTTACGCATATCCATGTGCTCGTTTAACTGTGTGGTAGGACGCGGGCCAAGGCGAGGCGTGCGGCTGACATGGTGTATCATGAGGTTATGATGGAAAGAGGCATGGTCACCACCCCAGTTACCACCATATCCGTGAGCGCCTTTAACATGACCTGCATTGACAAGTGAGTGCGATGATATACACCACTGTACCGTAGTGTTCTTGTTTCCTAACACAGACAAGCACTCATCAATAGACCAGCTGACAGAACAGTGGTCTATCATGATACCCTCATGATCCATTGCTCCAAGTCCATCGCCCTCATGGTATGCCACTTGCTGCTGACCAAGTCTGAAACGCATATAGCGTATGATAACGTTGTTCGCATTAATCGTGAAAGGATAGTCGGCTACACATATACCGTCACCAGGGGCTGACTGTCCCGCGATAGTCACATCACCACTGTTGATAGACAATGCGGACTGCAGGAATATAGTACCTGACACCTTAAACAATATCGTGCGCTTGCCCGTCTGGTTGATGGCCCATCTCAGAGAGCCCTCACCAGAGTCATTAAGATTGGTAACGTAATATACCTTACCACCACGGCCTCCCGTGACATAGCGGGCATAACCCTCTGCACCAGGAAATGCCGGCTGCTTCTCTTGTGCTCCTACTGTCATGACAGAGACAAGCAACAAAAGAAATGAAAGAATTGTACTTTTCATTGTTTATATATCTTGTATTATTATTATTGCACCTTGCAAAGTTATTAAAAAAAGAACACAATACAAGTTTATAAACCCTTTTTTGCCTAAAAGACAAAAAAACACTCACTAATT
The DNA here is from genome assembly GCA_945941025.1 of uncultured Prevotellaceae bacterium. GTDB lineage: Bacteria > Bacteroidota > Bacteroidia > Bacteroidales > Bacteroidaceae > Prevotella. The sequence continues at coordinate 3,599 of CAMEWL010000023.1, read as the reverse complement.
GATTTAATTTTCATACCATCCCGCACTGACAGCCACTGCAACCTGCCACCCCATACTCCATGCAGCCTGCAGATTAAAACCTCCTGTTATAGCATCCACATCCGTCACCTCTCCTGCGAAATACAGTCCTTTGTAACATCTGTGTTCTAAGGTCTTAGGCTGCAACTCCTTCAATGACACCCCACCAGCCGTCACAAACTCTTCCTTGTATGTGTTTCTGCCGCTGACTGTCAACTGTTGCGCTGTCAACACATTTACAAGACGATTGATATGTGCCTTGTTAAGTGCGCCCCATCTCTGCGACTGTGGTATGGAACAATGGTCCAGCATAACATTCCAATGCTTCTGCGTAAGGAAAGTAGGGTATTCATTACATATCAGGCGCATACTGTGTTCTCGCATCATATCTGCGATATAGCCACGGACTGCCTCCTCTTTCCTGCCGCCACACCAGTTCACAGTTAATATGGCGCGATAATCTTGTTCCGCCAACTCTCTGGCGGCGTATGATGTCAAGCGCAAGATAGCCGGTCCGCTAACCCCATGATGTGTCCATAATAGTGCTCCGCTTGCATGATGTGCCGTACCGGCAAGGGTTACCGTCACGTCCTTTACTACCGTTCCCATCAGTGACTCATGATTATCATTGACAGTATTCAATGTAAAGAGCGAGGGTATAGTGGACTGCATCTTTACTTTCAATGCCTCAAGGAATGTTGAGCGTCCGCCTCCTGTTGCTATCACGACAACATCTGACTGTACCTGCTTATCTTGATTATCGAATGAGAGCAGATAAGAGCCCTCACCCTGTTGTTCTATGTTTGTAAGTTTGTGCTTGTATTGTATCTTTATGCCTTGACAGTTTATCGCATGAAGAAGCGTGTTGACTATCTCCATGGCATCCTGCGACTGAGGGAACACGCATCCGTCATCCTGGCACACCAGCCGCACGCCCTCATTCTCAAACCATCTCATAGTATCATTATGTGAGAAAGCTGTCAAGACTTTACGCATCAGCTTATCGCCTCGCGGATAAACCTGCTGCAGATTACCATAGCGTCCTCTGTCATCAAGAAACGGCTCAAAGGTATTAGTAAGGTTACACCGTCCGCCTCCTGTTATCGCTACCTTTGCCAACGCCTTGGACTTCTGCTCATATATTGTAATGTCACACTCCGGACATCTTCTTTTCAGTTCTATTGCACAGAAGCAACCAGCCGCACCGGCTCCTATTATGGAAACCCTCTTACTCACCTATTCTCTGTCAACCGTTGTGTTAACTGCTGTGCTATGTGCCATATAACGATGCCAGCGGTGACTGACACGTTAAGCGAATGCTTGGTGCCATACTGCGGTATCTCTATACATCCATCACATATATCCACCACGTCCTGTCTTACTCCCTTCACCTCATTTCCCATAACAATGGCGTAGCGTTGAGTGTCAGACGCACTACCGTCTATCACGAAGTCCTGAAGCATTGTGGAACCATGACACTGCTCCACCGCAAAAACCCTGCATCCATCCTTCTGCAGTTGCTTTACCATCTCTGCGGCAGACTCACAGTAATGCCACTCTACACTGTTCTCTGCGCCAAGAGCTGTCTTATGTATCTCCTGTGCTGCTTTCAGCGAGCACTGTTTCACCACCATGCCATCAGGCCCTTTCACATCATCAGGAACGGCTGTTATACCACAGAGACACACAGCCTCTAACCTAAAAGCGTCAGCCGTACGAAACACACTACCCACATTATGCAATGACCTCACATCATCAAGAATGACGATGAGAGGTATCTTGGGTGCTTTGTGAAACTCGTCTATGCTCAGACGGTTCATCTCAACAATAGATGTTTTCTGCATATCAGTCTAACAATATCAACAGCACAGCCGTCCAGTGTGCCATTGCTCCCAACAAAACGAATATATGCCATATAGTATGGAAGTGCCTGCGGTTATCATTGGTAAAGAAAAATGTGCCTGCCGTATATAATACTCCTTCTGCGAGAAGCATCACGAGAGCTGCCACCGACAATCTTTCCCACACAGGCTTTATTATCAAGAGCACACTCCAGCCCATCAAAAGATATATAGCCAATGACAGTTTGGGCAGTTTGCCCATGGCATAGACCTTATAGAAGGTACCGCCTATCACGGCAGCCCACTGCAGTCCGAACACCAACCATCCCAGCCATCCGCCGATTACCGACACACATATAGGAGTATAGGAACAGGCTATCATGACATAGATGCTGATATGGTCTATCTTACGCATCACTTGTTTGACACGTCCCGGCCATACCCAGTGATATATGGTGCTTGACAGGAACATCAGGAACATACCCGTGATGAAGAATATCACGCCGAAAGCCCATTCCCATCCTTTATACACCGCCGGCCACACCATCCATATACTTGACAAGGCAAAGACAGCACCTGCAAGATGCGTCCATGTGTTGCCCTGCTCCCTGCTTGATGGTAACTTATGCGACATTATCCTTTTCTGACCTTAACAAAATTATTATTACGCTACCTATTTATCACGGTGCTCTCTTACTCTACCACCTCAAAATCGTCCTTATCGCCTCCTGCGGCAGACGGATTAGATGCTCCCTCCTCTTGTGTATCACTCACCTCTGCCTCGTTAGCGTCATATTCCTCTGCTTCATAAACAGTAGCATCGGTCTCTACCAATTCCTCGTCATCAGACACATGTCCGTTACCCACCACGATGGTTACCGGAGTATCCACTGGTATTCTCTGTCCAGTGACATAGCTTCTGCCTCCGGCCTGTATGCCATACACCCAGTCTTTCTCTCCGGGTACATACTTAGGCGCCGTAAGCCTGAAACCTATGGCAGTCAGACGTGCCTGTGCCTCGCGCAATGAGCTGTTGTCTATAATATCCGGCAAGGCGAGCGTTGGCGAGTTAGCACTGTTTATGGTGAGATATACCACACGTCCACTCTTCATTCGTGTTCCTGCCGCAGGCATCTGTTCCAGTATGACACCCGAGGGTAAGTTCTTTACATAGCCCGTATCATTTACCTCCACGATAAATCCTCTGTTCTCCAGAGAGCGCTGTGCACTCTCCAACGACTGTCTCCTGACATCCGGCACAGAGATACTTTCCCCATGGTGCGTGTAAATATTCAGTGTTATGTGCGCACCCAATGCTATCACCACCACCAGCAGTATCATTGCCAGTATGTTAAGCCAGAGGTAACGGCTCATCAGTTTCTTGAAGAATACTTGTATTTTCATGTGTCTATATACAAGGAGTGGATGTGTCTTGGTGCCCGGCAGTCAGCAGTCTTCACTATTATCACTGCTGACTGCCAAACTCCGTTGACTACTTTATGTCGATAACTGGTATCTCGTCTTTATCGTTATAGTAGAGGTTCTCACCTGCCATACCCCAGATGAAGGTATAGTAGTATGTGCCTGCTGCTGCGTGGATAGACCACTCTGGTGACATGATAGCCTGCTCATTGTGCAGCCATACGTTACGGCTCTCCTGTGGCTCGCCCATCACGTGAGAGATGGTCTGCTTCTCAGGCAGGTTGAAGTAGTAGTAAGCCTCGATGCGACGACCGTGTG
>CAMEWL010000022.1:0-44855 GCA_945941025.1 uncultured Prevotellaceae bacterium | reverse complement strand
TGAACCAGCTACGCTGACTTTCATTATTTGCTTCGCACGAAAAAGCACTCGCAAATTCGTCGAAACGACCATGAACCAGCTACGCTGACTTTCATTATTTGCTTCGCACGAAAAAGCACTCGCAAACCTGGCCATATTGTCAGGTTTGACATAAAGGATTGTCCTATGGTGTAATGGTAGCACAACAGGTTTTGGTTCTGTTTGTCGTGGTTCGAATCCGCGTAGGACAACACTCCCTCCCCAGCCGTGGTGCCTGGCAACAGGTGCTGCGGCTATTTCATTACAGGCAACAGCGTAAAGAAATAAAACATCACAACTATGAATCTGGTTTACACCGTATCACTTCTTATTGTATCAAACGTCTTTATGACATTTGCCTGGTATGGGCACCTGAAACTGCAGCAGATAAATGTATTCAACAACAATACCCCACTCTATCTAATCATTATCTGCTCATGGCTGCTGGCGCTGCCTGAGTATGCATGCCAGGTACCGGCAAACAGAATAGGCTTCGTAGGAAACGGGGGTACCCTCAACCTAATGCAGCTAAAAGTGATACAAGAGGTCATATCACTTACCGTATTCACCGTCTTCGTAACACTGTTCTTCAATGGTGAGTCACTGCATTGGAATCATGCAGCAGCATTCCTCTGCCTTATACTTGCAGTGTTCTTCGTATTCATGAAATAAAAAGGCACGAACCTATTTACGACCAAAGTCTGCAGGTATCTCGCCCCACTCCTTTGTTTCCCACTTGACAATCGGAACACGGAAAGAGTGAGTCCTCAACCAGTTTTCCGCACGCGCTACCAACTCGTACGCCTTCTCTGTCTGAGGCGTACGCTCCAGTTTTGTCTTACACTGCTGCTTCTTCACCCATATCTGGGCATTAACAGAGTCACTATATATAATATGGTCTGTAATGCCCTTTTGCTCCATCAGGGCAAGCGCATGTACTATCGCAAGGAACTCCCCTATGTTATTTGTACCTTGTATAGGTCCGAAATGGAATATCTGCTTACCTGTACGCATATCCACACCACGATATTCCATCGGTCCCGGATTACCTGAGCAACCGGCATCTACAGCCCAGGCTTTATTCTTGTCATAGTTCATTGTCTTTATCATTGTATCTTTCAGGATGCAAAGTTAATCTTTTCTTTTCATTTACACAAACATCCATACAACTTGGTTTTGCGACAAAAAAGAACTGTCTCCAGTTGTTTTGTCGCAAAAACGGGCGACTGTCGCAAACATCTGAAGCGAAAAACAACGTAAAAGTTCCATCCCATAAGTTTTCGTTATAACTTTGCAATATCAAACAAAACAACAGAGCACATAGAAACGCAAGCAACCGCAAATGTATAACATAAACGAAGAGGGCGGTGAGGAATAAAATCCTCACCGCCCTCGCGTCATATAATAGTCTTTTGGAGAAAACTGTTTACATTCTCTCAGGAACCTCTATACCCAGCAGTGCCATGCCGTTCTTGAGGGTCTTGCCTACATTACGTGCCAAGACAAGGCGGAACTGCTTCTCCTCCTCTGTATCGGCATTGAGGATTGAGTAGTCATGATAGAACTGGTTGAAGGCCTTTGTCAGTTCGTAGCAATAGTTGGCTATACCTGAAGGACTGTAGTCCTTGCCGGCCTGCTCTACGGCAGCACCGTATTCACTAATCTTCTGTATCAGGTCAACCTCCTTTGTTGACGGCTTGTATGCTGCAGGAAGTACAGCTGTCTGCTCACCTGCCTTGCGCAGTATAGACTGGATACGTGCGTATGTGTACTGGATGAACGGACCTGTGTTACCGTTGAAGTCGATAGACTCCTCTGGGTTAAACAACATGTTCTTACGTGCGTCAACCTTCAGTATGAAGTATTTCAGCGCACCCATACCTACCTTACGGGCTATCTCCTGACGCTCCTCCTCTGTGAGGTCTGCGTTCTTGCCCAGCTCATCACTTGTCTTGCGTGCGTCTGCTATCATAGCTGCAATCAGGTCATCAGCGTCAACCACTGTTCCCTCACGGCTCTTCATCTTGCCGTTAGGCAACTCTACCATACCGTAAGAGAAGTGTACAAGGTCCTTACCCCACTTAAAGCCAAGTTTGTCAAGCAGGATGGAGAGCACCTGGAAGTGATAGTTCTGCTCATTACCAACGACATATATCATCTGGTCTATAGGGAAGTCCTGGAAACGCAACTTGGCAGTGCCTATATCCTGCGTCATATATACCGACGTACCGTCAGAGCGCAACAGCAACTTCTCATCAAGGCCTTCCTTGGTAAGGTCAGCCCATACAGAGTTATCATCACGACGGTAGAAGAAACCCTTCTGGAGTCCCTCCTCCACTTTCTCCTTACCTTCGAGATAGGTCTGGCTCTCATAGTATATCTTGTCAAATGATACGCCCAGGGCCTTATATGTCTCATCAAATCCGGCATACACCCACTCGTTCATCTTCTTCCACAGGGCACGCACCTCGGGGTCATTATTTTCCCACTTCACCAGCATCTCGTGAGCCTCCTTGATAAGTGGAGCCTCCTGCTTGGCCTTCTCCTCATCCATGCCTTGTGCCACAAGCTCCTTTATCTCCTCACGGTAGTGCTTGTCGAAAGCCACATAGTAGTCACCTATCAGATGGTCACCCTTCTTACCCGATGTCTCAGGAGTCTCACCATTGCCCCACTTGAGCCATGCCAGCATAGACTTACAGATGTGTATGCCACGGTCGTTAACTATGTTTGTCTTCACAACACGGTTGCCATTGGCCTCCATAATCTTTGCCAGTGACCATCCAAGGAGATTGTTCCTGACGTGACCTAAGTGCAAAGGCTTGTTGGTATTTGGCGAAGAGTACTCTATCATCACCAACTTGCTGTCAGCCGTAGACTGCTTCTCGCCATAATGCTCATCGGCATCAATCTTATTAAGAAGGTCTGTCCATGTCTGTGCAGATATAACGAGGTTAAGGAATCCCTTTACCACATTATAGTCACTTACCATTTCACAGTTGTTCTTGAGCCACTCTCCCAAATCCGCAGCAGTATCCTCCGGCTTCTTACGAGAAATCTTCAGGAAAGGGAATACCACCAGTGTGAGGTTTCCCTCAAACTCGCTTCTTGTCTTCTGCACCTGCACGGTCTTAGGGTCAACCTCCTGCCCATACAAATCTTTGATAGCTGCCAACACAGCCTGTGTTAATGTCTTTTCCATATTGTCATTATTTTTATTTATATTCTTACACTTTGCTCGTTTTTACGCTTATTTCCCGACGCTATTTGTTAACCGACGTTAAAAACCGTCTTGTATCCTGAAAGCTATCACTTCACGCTGTGAAAGCTATCACTTTAGAGTGTAAAAGCTATCATATTACGATGAGAAGTGATAGCTTTCATTTTGTCATTTGGCACCACTCAGAATTTCTTGCCAAAAATGATACTGCCGAAAGTAAGAATCAGCACCTTTATATCAAACCAGAAAGAACGGTGACGCAGATAGTAAAGGTCCAGTTCCAAGCGGCGGAGCATCTTCTCCATTGTGTCTGTATATCCGTTGTATAACGTGGCATAGCTCGTTACACCCGGGCGTATCTGGTAGAGGAAGGAATATCTGGGGTCATGCTGCATTATCTGGTCTATGAAATGCTTGCGCTCCGGCCGGTAGCCCACGAATGCCATATCTCCAATCAGCACGTTCCACAGCTGCGGAAGTTCATCAAGATGGTGGCGGCGCAGGAACTTTCCTATTTTAGTCAGTCGCGGGTCCTCTTCGCCACCGGCATGACTCAGTTGCGGTCCCATCTTCTCTGCATCAAGACGCATGCTACGATACTTATATATGCAGAAAGGCCTGCCAAAACGTCCTATGCGTTCCTGCTTATATATTGCAGGTCCTCCGTCATCAAGTTTTATCAAGATATAGCTGAGGAGGAACAGAGGTGAGAACACTATTATGCAGACTATGGATATGAGCATGTCTATGCCACGCTTCACGCCTCGCTCCAAGGCTGTCATACCGTCAGGAATAAATGCCATGGTGTCTTTCTCCACCATATTGCTGGGCAGTCCCATGGTGCCAAACACGCGTATCTTCTTCTCAAGTATCTCCACCGGCACCTGTGCGTTCCATGCCTCCTCGCCATATTCCTTGTTCCATGCTTCGCGGTGAGAGAACGTCTCGTAGGCATGTATGCGCCAGTTTATTACCCAGTGCATTATCAGCCACATTACCAGGTCAACAATTACCACCAGTGTGTGGGACATACCGAGGTGCACTATGGCGTATGTAACTGAAGCGAATATCAAGTATATCAGCAACAACATTACAAAGACGCCGTATCGGCCTATGCCCATGCGGTACAGTTTATCGTTTATCTGGTTGCGGTCTTGCGTGAATACCTCTCGTCCGTCATGCAGTCGGCTGCCTATTACACGCATGATGTCAAGCATCGGCAACATCAGTATGGAGAAAGCCACAAGGTCGGCACCGTCATAATATGATGCTCCGCTACGGCGCTGTATTACCAGGAAGAGATAGGCAATGATGAATCCGAGAACATAACTGCCAGAGTTACCCATAGTGCAGCGGTCCCATCGTCTCCAAAAAGTCTTGACCACCCAGTAAGGTATTATCACACCAAGCATTGAAGCCGTGACAAACGTGGGGGTGAGTCCGGGTACACCTAAGTATATATGGCTCAGTAGCAGCAACGTCAAGACTCCCTGGCCGCTGATAAGACTGTCAAAGCCGTCAAGCATCCTGAAAGTAAAGATGATGTATGTCGTCGTCAGTATGGTAAGCGGAATGCTTACCCACAGTGGCAACATGTAAATGCCGAATAGTCCGTGAAAATTCTCAATCCTCATGTTTGATGCGGCGAAAACGCACGATGCAAGCAGTATGGCAGAGAGACGTATGCCTGTAGATGCTCCGTGCAGGTCATATTTCAGTCCTACTATATATAATAATGTTGAACCCGTGATGAGCGAGAAAGTACGAGGCACCATACTTGCACATTCCTTTGCCAATTCTTGCCAGGGCAAAACCAGTGGCATCATCAGCGTGGCACATAGCGTTATGAGCATTAGTGGGAATATGGATATTCCGGCTATCTGGTAAACGCGTACACCGCCTTGATTGAGCTCGTCACCGCGACGGTCCCATGTATTCTTTACGCTAATCATCATCATGCGGGGTATGATGTATATACCCAGCGGCAATGATATGGCAAATGCCAATAACACTATTATCAGTGCGTGGTTCATCTTGTGTATTGTATTGTTTCTTGTTGTTGGTTGTTTCTATGAATGTAAGGTGTTGCGCAGTCTGTCAATGACTTTAGGCAACAGTCTTCTAACGGGATAAAACATACTGACCTGTATTCCGTTCTTGCGGAAGGCACGCATGATGTTCCTGTTACCCTTTATTATGTTGCTTAGCTTGCCATTGCTTTCGCCACCCTCGCGCATCATGACCAAGCAGTGGTCTATGTAGCAGTTTGATATCCTATGCTTCTCTATCAGGCGCAACATCAGTTCAAAGTCAGCCGAAACAGCAAACGAGGTGTCAAAGGCTCCATACCTGTCAAGGCACTTTTTCCTGACATAGAACGTGGGATGTGCAGGATGCCATCCTTTGCAAAAAGCCCCCTCGAAGTACTGGCTCCCCTGCCAATGACGTACCACCACGGAGGTATCACCCTGAAGCACATACTTCAGGTTGCCATAAACGCAGTCCACCTGCTCTGTCGCCATGGTGTCGTGAATTATCCGCAACACATCGTTGTCGGCATAGAAGTCATCAGAGTTGAGTATGCCCACCACGTCACCTGTGGCATGGCCTATGCCACGGTTCATGGCATCATACAGCCCGTTGTCTTTCTCTGAGAACATCTTTAATCTGCCATCGAAACGTGACTCATAGCTTCGTGCTATGGCAAGGGTGTCATCGGTTGACATACCATCTTGTATTATGACCTCGTAGTCTTGGTACGTCTGCCGGAGTATGCTGTCAAGCGTATCGCTCAGCGTTGCTGCGCTGTTATATGTTGCTGTAATTATCGAAATCTTCATCTGATAAACTCTAATCTCTCACCCTTTCATACCGTATGTTATTGACGACGGCTTGAGCACATGGCTCCATGCTTGGGTAAGGAATGTGGTCATCAAGTTCTCATTGGCATACACTATACGATGTTTCCACATGTTTGACCTCCACCTTCGCATCTTATAGATCAGCTCCGCCATGATATTTGCAGGATGCTCATCATTAAATTCCGGACAAAGTATATCATTCAAGGAGCGGTTCAGCAGTTCTGAATCTACCTCACACTCAGGGAACAGTGACGCAGAGAAGCCCAGACACCTCACACAGATGGCGAACACTATATCAACATACTGCTTCATACCAACGAGAGTGGCAGTATCACACAGCCACTGCCAGTCAATGTCAGCATTATATTTCCTTGCATACAGTCCACAGTCTATAACCTGGCGTATGCGTCCCTGCGAGGCAGTGAAGTTCTCAGCCGAGTGTCGCAACAGATAGAGCAGTGTGGCGGAGGGAGAACTGATACCCTTCTCATGCAACAGCCTCTCAAGTTGTCGTGAAGAACGATGACCATGCACATTAAGGAAATGATAATGGTTCTCAACCAGCACCCCATCTATGGAAAACACGCTATGCTTATGCTGACTGTAGTCAACGGTTACGCCAGTCTTCTCTATCAGTTTGTTGGAGCGCTCATAGTCTTCCGCGCAATAGATGTCTATATCAGATGCAGTACGCAGTTCTGGTTTAGGATAGCATAATGACAACGGATAGCCTTTCAGCACCTGCATCTCTATGCCATGACGGTGGAAGAATGTCTGCAACTTACGCAGCACTTTCAGTTGACGTTCGTAATTCTTACGCTGGGGTATCTCCAATACCATCCACGATAATCGCAGCTTTCGCATCTTCTTGCTGTTTAGCAGACAGTCAGGAGAATCATTCAATCCACTCTTCACATAACCGTCAAATGCCAGACTTGCCACACCGCCCTTCGTGGCAGTACGGATAAGCTGATGCCATCCAGCGGCATCAAGCATCTCAATACGTTCCTCTGAAAGCTCTGCATTGTCAAGGGCAAGCCTCAACAATCTCAACAACATCTTATGTCCTGTATGAATCAACATCTATTACCTTCGTGTACCTTCAGTCTCTCGCTCATATATCTTGGCATCAACCAATGTCCTGTACCAATAAGCCTGCATAAAGGCAAAAATATAGCCCGGCGTCCCGTCAAGGAAGCCGAGCCTGAGATAGTATCTATACCAAAAGAATAACTTTGCACGCAAAAACATTGGCAGTCGATAGTAAAGTCCGTCGCGAAGCTTCTTTGCTCGTTCTGGTTGACCGTCAAGCAGTGCGTTCTCACGACCTGAGCGTACGTCGAAATAGTCCTGCACTTCGCGCGTTGCATACCAGTTATGCTTGTTTATATATAAGTCTAACGTCTTCAGTGTATGATGTATTGCGTCATTCCTTAAATATACGCACCGACCTTCACTGAGCACGACATGCTCGCCCATGGCACGTTCTTCAAACCTGCCCTTGCCATACTTGAAGATGGTTATCTTCTGGAATGGATAGAAACCTCCATGCATAAGGTATCTGCCCATGAACTCTACCTTGTAACGCATCATGAAGCCTGACACATCATCTGTGGCATGATGTTCCAGTTCCTTCTCAAGTTCTTTACGTAACTCTGGCGTGATTACTTCATCTGCATCAAGTCGGAATACCCAAGTGGTCTTTATTCTCAGATTGTCAACAGCCCAGTTAAACTGTCTGCCGTAATCAGCGAAAGGCTCATGCCTTACTATCTCCACCCCAAGTCTTTCCGCAATCTCAACGGTTCGGTCAGTACTGCCGCTGTCAACAATGACGATGCGTTTCACCCAACTTTCTACGGAGCGGATGCAACGTTCTATGTCTGTTTCCTCATTCTTAGTGAGGATTATTACGGTAGTATCTGTCATCGTTTATCTTAAGATTATTAAATAACCTTGCTATTTCGCAAGAAGAGATTCATACAACTCTATGTATTCCCTGAAACGTGTCAATTGGTTATGATTCTCTACTGCATGATTACGACAAGCTTCACGGGTTATATTCGTAGCACCGCTTCGCATATTAGTTATAGTATCAGCTAAGGCCTTTATGTCTCCCTTATCTACTACCACTCCCGTTTCGTCTGTGATTGACTCCGGACTTCCCCCCGTACGATAAGTGACTACAGGCGTTCCGCATGCCAAAGCTTCAAGATTTACAGTCGGGTAATTATCTTCATAGGTTGGATTTACCAAGACATCCGCTTCACTATAAAACCGTGCCAACTCAGCAATGCTCTCCGTACGTTGCATACCGGTTATTCCGTCAGGCAGGTGCTTTATTTCTTCACTCGAGGTTCCTATAAGAGTGATATGATAATCTTCAGGCAGTAATTCACGCAGACGGATAAAATCAGGCAGACCTTTTTGCATTTTCCAATTGTTTGCAATTCCAAGAATATTATAACCTGAATGTTCTTTATTTGCTGACGGACTGAACACATCCGTATCAATACCATTGTGTATTACTTTTGTTGGATAGACTGAGAGGAAAGATTCTTTCACATAGTCTTCTAACCAATATGACACAGGTACCAGCACCATGTTCTTCAACCCTGTAAACGACTGCTTCTTCGTATCGTAGTTCTGCCTGCTTCTATCCGCAAACAAACTTTTAGGATATGCTTTCTTATTTATGCAATCGTGGCATTGTTTTTTCCATTTGAAGCATGCTTCATTATCAAAGTAAGTGCAGTGACCGGTAAACGGCCAACAGTCGTGAAGCGTCCATACCACGGGGCAATCATAATCTTTGAGGAATCCGAACAATATCTCGTAGTTAATGTAGTAGCCATGTATGTTGTGCAGGTGGATTATGTCTGGTTTTACCTGTTCAATCCTTTTAATTAGCGATTTCGTTGCGCACCTTGAAGCCAGTCCATTGTTGTCAAACAACATCGACTCTGCAACATGTTCATACACATTCCACCCGTTACCTATTTTAACAGGTTTCATCTTAGTGCCATTACTATGTCTGCCGTATGCCATATAGCACTCCCAACCATCTTGCATAGCCAGTCCACCTATTTGCTCTGCAATACGTCCGGTAGCTCCTTGATTGGCTGTAACGTTTATTTGAAACAATTTTGGCATGTCTGCTCTACTTTTTCAAACTTATTTTCTGCAATTATATCAAAGGAGCCTTGCTACACGGTCCTTCGCCATAGACTACCGGAGTGCCTTGCAATATGCCCTCTGCAAATTTCATGAATCTCTGCGCTGCATTTCGTGGGCTCCAAATATCTGTAATCGTTCTGTAAGCCGCCACCTGTATCCTTTTACGTTGTCCAGGGTCTTCAATTAGTCTTTTTACACCTTGGTAAAGGTCTTCGTTGTCACCACTTCTGTAAACCAATCCGTTCCCACCATTACTTATAAGATATGGTACAGCCCCTATAGCATCGCTTGCTACCACGGCGCATGCACTATTCATACTTTCATTCAAAACCACCCCCCATCCTTCATTTCGATCAGAGGTAAAGAGAAATATGTCAGCCTTAACCATATGTTCTCTCACCTCCTCAGGAGTCATGCTACCAAGCAAATGTACATTTTCTCCCAATCCTTTTTTTTCAACAGAATCCCTTATCTGCTGCTCTAAGTCTCCTCCACCAACGATACTTATCTCAAAGTCGTATCCTTCAGCCTTAAGTCTTTCTGCAACAAACACAACTGCTTCCGGATGTTTCCATTCTATTAATCTACCTACCCATAAGATTGAAATTTTGTTGACTACATTTGTATTGCTATATTTTGAGTCGATTATGGAGTCTATATCATCATATAGCTTTACCTCTGGGAAATACCCCCATCGAAGACACTTTTCTGCTGATATACCTGAAAGTCTGTAGTCTCTTGCGGCAAAAGCACTGGCACAAAGCAGGTAGCCTTTGTTAACATAACGTGACAAGCAGCAGTGAATAGGGTATTTAAGATACCGACTTATGCTTTTATAGCGACGCTCACTGTAACAAAATGTCAGTTTACCATCCTTGTAACGTTGCATTATCGGTTTCATCGGAAACCACGGTCCACTGGTATATATGACAGCATCAAACACAGCTATTATATGCTCGATATCCTCTTTTGACTCCTCCCCATACCTCAACAGATATGGTGCAGTACATTTCTTATAACCTAATTTTTTTCTGAACTCTGGTATGTCCGTAGTTTCAATTAGATAATAATTGCCATCTCCGAGTATCCTATACATTTCATCAGCCAGATATTTCTGGTGATGATTGTAATAATTTGTCAAAAAAGCCACTGTCAACATAGAGCCACTCGCTATATCATGACATAAATTCCGGGTAGTGCATTTCCCCGTTAAATATGTCGTTCCTATTCCTTATACTAAATTTCAACGCATCCCAAACATCCTTCACTGATTCATGTTGTAAAGCTCTCATTGCCATATATGCAAAATCTGCCCATATAACACTAAGCAACGCCCATCTGCTGTTGAATAGTTTTCTACAGAGATACCATCGATGTACTATATAGAAAAAAGTGCTATTTCTTGATGGCGTGCGATACTCTTTTGATACATTATGTCTCACAGAGAGCAAATTGCTCATTATACATTGAAGCCCTTCTTTTCTTGCCTTTTTGAAATACCTGTACGTAAAATCAAGGTCCTCGGCATAGCCATAGTACTTAAGATTCTCATCAAAGCGGAGATTCCATTCCTCCATCAGTTTCCTTCTTATACAAAAGAAGAATCCCATAGCCCATTCTGTATCCGTATGCTCCTCAACTTTTACAGGAAAACGCCCAAGCACAGATTTCGTTACATGGCCTATTCTTCTGCGGGACAGAGAAAAACGTCCGAACAACACCCCGAGGTAGTTCACTCGATTAATACTAGAACCACTAATTCCTCCAGCCATTGCTATGCTTTCATCTGAAAATATCTCACGAACATTGCTGAACGTATCTTGTTTTACATCCACATCATCATCCATATAAACCAAAATTTCACCGTTAGCCAAGCTAAAACCAATATTCCGCGTTATAGTTATAGATGGAGTGGATATCCATGTGTATTTTATATTTAACTTCGACGAATCGCATATATTCCTTATCCTTCCTGCTACGTCCTTATCTTGAGTTTGATCTATGACGATGACCTCGTCAGGAAGAATAGAAGATTTCTCCATGAATTCAAAAGTCCTAAGCAAGGAATCCGGACGATTTAATGTAGGAATAATTACGGATATTTCCCTATTCATGCAACATTGTTTTTATTGTTGGGTATATATTTCGACAAACCTTGCGCAATAAAGCCATTTAATGTTCTCCGTTCATTCCCTGATAATCCATAGCTGTATATTGTGACGGTATATATAATTAGGAACAAACTAGAAGTGATAAACAAAGTCTGAATTGAAATACCCATGCGCAATCTCATGTAGAGCGGCAAAGGTACAGATAGCGCAATTATTATTATTATAGGCAAGAAAACACTCCTGAAATACCTTCTTAAGTCAAGGTTGATCAATGAACGCATGTAAACTATCCTGACCATTGAACCTATAAAGTTCAGGGATGCATAAACAACCAAGACCGATACCAACGGAGCACCGAGTTTCAGGAATATGAACGACAATGGAATATTCATTATCTTAACACTACTCATGAGTATTTGGTGTTTTCTGAGATTGCCCGTGGCATATACAGCTTGCCACAACGGTACAGAATAAGAATCGAACAGCGAAAATATTGCTATGAAATATGTAAAGCTTGCAGCATATTTTGGAGGATTAACCAACCACAGGTCAAGAATACTGTCTATATTCAACATTGCTGGAAAAAGAATTCCAAAAAGAATGAGAAATGAAATCTTGCTTGTTGAGACAATCAGTTTATGAAAATACGCATATTCCCGTGCTGCATATGATTTTATAATCTGTGGATAATAGCTGCTACTGAAAGTGTTTAGGAACATCCATATCCTTGAGTTGACTTGGTTTGCAATAGCAAGCGAGGCATTTGCAATAACGCCGCCGAACATATTGAAAAAAATGCCTGTAGCCTGAGCTACAGCCATATCGACTATATTAACAATTATACTCCAGCCAGAGTATGTGGTCAATTTCCTTGACAATTCTTTATCCCAAAAACGTATCAGGCGCGTTTCCTTGAAGTTCCTTCTGCAGAACATCACGTAAGCAACAAGGATAACGGCTGCCACACCTGTCTGTAATATTGCGTACAGTATTAGTTTGTCTGTATTGATAATCAGTAGGAAATACACTGTTACGAGACTAAGCAAAGCCTCAATGATACTCATATAAGCATAGAATCCCATTCTCTCTTGAGCTATGATCATGGAATTGTATGGACTTTTCAAGCTCTTGAACACAACAGCAACTAATGCGAATTGGAACACAACGACAGCATCAGGTCTTCTTATCTCTGCAATGTTCATCTTGTTTTCAATGAACCATAATCCTACGATTTCTGCAGCAATTACCAATACTATTGTAAGGGCAGCCTCTATATAGAAACACATGGAAAATGTTTGTCGTAGCTTTTCTGACTGCCGTGTACCTAAATCATACGTTATGTATCTTGATATGGCATTATTCAGGGCTTGTTGCAGAAAGTCAAACATTATTACTATAGTGCATATTAGATTATATATACCATAGTCTTCAACACCAAGTATGCGCAATATTTCTCTTATGGCAAACAGTCCTATCGCTGTTGTTATAAGCATTCTGAAGAACATGAATGCCGTGTTTTTTGCCAATCTCTCTGTACTATTCATAGAGTGGTATTTGCTACATCCAGTTTATTCGACTTGTCACCTATAGCCAGCGAGTATCCCAACATCATCCACATCATAAAACATTTCACTCCCGGACCAAAAGGAGGCCAAGCCTCAAACAAAGAGTTAAGCATCATTGCAATAAATAGCAGATAAGAAACAAGATGCAGCTGGTTGGCTCTATTGAACCTGACTATCTTGCGTGTAAGGATAGCAAGGAATATTAATACTATCATTGCACCGAATATGCCAAATTGCAAAACCATTGCAATAGGCATACAATCAATATATTTATTACCTATTCCTATCCATAGATTATTAGAAATAATCTCGAATGCTGCCTCTATTGAGTGTATTCGCTCTGACGATACATCATTGGCATCATTAGCATCACGTCCTGCCAAAAGTATACCATTAACGATTGTATCGTATGCAGAAGCACTACGTAACACATAAACTATTACTGTTATAGTAGCTGCAATCGTTAGCCACCTAACACGCTTGCTGTTGCCTTGTATTATCATGTAGCACACAATGAAAAAAAAGCCTACCAACGTAGCCCTCGACTTCAAAAGGAACAACATAATGACAATAACTACAATTGAAGTCCATTTCACCGTTTTCATAGCTATGTTTCGTGGCATGTAGAGCAACCCTATAACTATGCCGCAATTAAGCAGTATCTGTCCCATAGAATTCTTCGCACTAAAGGCGAATAACTTATTCATGATATCATAGTCAGTGAAATAAAGAGAGTAAACTACATAGCTCAGTATGACAGAGCCAATGATTGAAACGACTGCAGTATCACGCAGTATTTTATTACATCCATATTGCCTGTATATTGTATATGAGGTCGTAGCCACCATCAAACTAATCCACATATTATATATGTCGATGTTCAGATACGTCTGCCCCGTCAATGCATCTAATATTGCACAATAGACGGTTATACATATAATACCACCATAAAGAATCCAAAGTTGACGGTCCGCAAAGTTTTTGGTATGCAGGCACAAGGCAATGGTGAAAGGTAAAAACCACATAGCTTTCAGGTATATGTCATACCCCATTTCTATCACAACAGGATGCTGTGACATAAGGCTTGAAAAAACCGTTAGTATGAGAATAAATCTTATTATCATTAATCGTTACGTCTTATCTACTTATACCTTTTTCATGGATTCCACCCATTTGCCACCACATTATAGGAACAATATATATTACCGGGAACAGTTTCCCTTTTTAAAACTCTATTCATTAGCATAGCTCCAAAACACTATAGCTCAAAGGAGCACTTGTCCGGAAGAATTGATTCAAAAGTGGCAACTAACCTTGTTTTTTTAAGTTCGAAACTGCTTATATTATCAGAATCATTCAGAACAACAATGCTTTTCTTTTGTTTCCTTACGGTTTCCGTTGCATCGTCGAAGTTGTCGTCATCCAACTGGAAATATACAGAATCTTTATATACGTTTATTGGTACAAACTCTCCTTTTACCAAGGCCCAATACCTTGCAAACCACATATTAACATCAAGTACATTACGAAACTTATGCGATGTAGTGTCTTCCAACAACTTAGGGCATGTTTCCCATATCTCGCGGAATGTTTCCTTCCTGAATGGTTGCGCCAAATGCTGATCAACAAATCCAGAAAAGCGAGGCCATGGCAAGAGAGCTAACGTACGAAGTATATATGCACCATATGATGGACAAAACCATTTTGACAAGTTACGACGTATACACTGTCTCTTGTTAAAATTATCGTTGATTGCATCAATATCGTTCAAAGTTATGTGCCCCATCACCTTGTCTGACTGTATTGTATTGCATATTGCCATGTCGCATGGCAGTCCATTACGGAAGAAACGTTCCGGCTTTACATGGTTTATGATAAAAAGATCATCATTGAAATACACAAAATATTCTTCAAGTGCTTCTATTCTGTGAAGATTCATCTCTATGGGATGCGTACTGAATACGGGAAGGAATTTATCATTTATATAGTCAGAGTGCTTTACAATATTCAATCGTGGATTCTCTTTGTTTAACCACTTGGGCAACTGACCATTGGTTACCAGGTGTATTCGGTTTACCCAATTCGCATATTTTTCAACTCCACGAAACCAATAACGCAAACAATCCCAATCGCGATAACGCGTCATGGAAGCATCAACCCCCAACAGATCATTAGCATATTGGTTATATTCACTTCTCCATTCCTCGTCATTACCATCAACCCAAGGAATAACAAAGTCTATCTTGTTTTCTTTCATAATATTTTATTCGTAGGTGGGTTCTATTAATTACTTCCCTTTGGCCAGTGGGGCTTCGACAATTCTCCCACCGTAATTGATTAGCTATCTATGGGTTTGACAAACTCCCTCCGACTCCATCGTTTTGCGGGGAAGCGCAACCCTCAATAACAGACGCTCTGCACTCGATGCTCGACCTTAGTCGCTTGCCAGAGCAAGAATAAACTCGAAAATATAACAAAGCGAATTAACAGAACCCACCTGTATATATGAGCATCTATTTTGAATTTCACAATCACGCATTACACTCTTCATACAATACGACAGCCGAAAGCGTTTATTGCTTCTGCTACCATTCTGGATTCTTCCTCTGTCACAGCCTGGCTCATGGGCAGAGAGAGCTTCTGGGCATGGATACGCTCCGTTACCGGATACGTGAGGGAGTTCCACTCTCTGTAACATTCTTGCGTGTGGGGCGGTATTGGGTAGTGTATCATGGTCTGCATGCCATGACGGGCAAGGTGTGCCTGCAGTTCATCCCTACACTCGCAGAATACCGGGAACTGATGATAAACGTTTTCCTCCTCTTTGCTTATTCTCACCGGTAGTGTGAGCAGCGGATTGCTGATATTGGCATAATAATACCCAGCTACCTGCCTGCGGTGCGCATTGTCTTCATCAAGATAGCGTAGCTTTACCCTCAACACTGCAGCATCCATCTCTGACATTCTGCTGTTTATGCCTTCATATTTAAATACATATTTCTTGTTACTGCCATAGTTTGCCAAAGCTCTTACTACATCGGCAAGTTGTTCGTCATCCGTAGTTACAGCTCCGGCATCACCGAAGGCTCCGAGGTTCTTGCCTGGGTAGAAACTATGTGCCGCCGCATTGCCAAGCGAACCTGCCTTGCCACTGGCAACCGTGACTCTGCGCACAGTCTTCCAGCAATAGCAGGTTGTTACGGCTGCATATCTCTGCCTCGAAGCTACGTGTTTCCTCTCCTTGCAGAAACCATCCTGACGACATCACACGGTCCACGGCTGCCATATACTCGTCTTTATGACATTTCATTATACACAGAAGATAGAACATTTGCACGGTGCGAGTATTGCAATGATTATACACACCTATTCCCCAGAACGTGCATAACATTCTGAGGTAAAATAAATTACATTTATCTCCCCGTTACACTTGGGAAAATAAAAATCTAAATTTCATACAAAAATACAAACTTTTCTTGACATAGACAATTTTCCCTGTTGTTTTTTACCTTTGTGGCGAAATATTTTACCAAAGCTTGTGAAAACTCAACAAAAACATATACAAGCATCAAAGTGCAAAGTTTTTTTCATAGTGAATACTATGCAGAATGTATATTTTTTATTACCTTTGCGATGCAAAATCATGAATCATCTTTCAGAACCAAGGTAATCAGACAGTATTCAATGTTTTACTACAGCTTTTTCAAAAGTAACGCATGGCGTACAATTGCAGTAATGGCTATACTTGTATCAAGTTTGGCCATCCGATTTTACTGGGCCACACAAAAAGAGGGAATGCATATTGACGAGGTCGCGTCGTTCAGCATCGCAGAGTGTGACGGTGCCTACTACTCTCCAGACGTGCAGATACCCACGAACATGGATATCACAGGTAAAGAACTGAAAAGTCTTTTCTTTTTTCATGACACGAGGGTAAAGGGAGTGTTGCACGACCTACGCTATATGTGGTACAATGTTTATGACTACAACCATACAAACTTCTACTATTCTTTGCTCCGCATATTTTTTGTCGGCAGCGACACTACGGATGTCAGCATCATCATGTTACGCGGCATATTGCTGAACATGTTGTTTTACGTATTGGAATATGTGTTATTCCTATGTCTGTTACTCGTATATTGGCGCGACAAGCCCTTGCTGGTATTCACGGGTTTGATATGTTTTGCGTTTATGGCGGGTGGTGTGTCTAACACTCTGTTCATTCGCCCTTACGAGTTGCAAACGCTTATGGTATTGCTGCTCGCCCTTTGGCTTACGCATGCGGTGCGCTCCATGAACCGCGGTACGTGGAGATACAATGTAAAGAACTTCGTCATTACCTCATTCGCCTTGGCAGGTGTGTTGTGGACAGGTTATTTCATGGTTATCCTGGTGTGCATATTGGGTGCGTTCCTTTTGTGGGAGACGTACAGGCACGACAAACTTAAGGTTGGATTGCCTTTCTTCATTGGTACAGCAGTGTGCGCCCTGTTAATATGCTATTGCCTGTACCAAAGCTACTTCCTTGGCTTCGGTGGTGACAATCGCATTGACAAAAAATTTGATGGAGGAACAATTGATGTACTAGTACGTGTAACAAAGTCTTTAGGATGGTGGGGATGGCTTATCCTAAAAAACACGCTATACCCTCCTGTTATAGTGTTACTGTCTGCTATAGCCATATATCATAGGCATGAGAAATGGCAGATTCCTTGGGTAATATTGCCGGCGGCATTGTTTACCATTGCGGTATTCTGTGTAGTCCCCTATACTGTTAATCGCTACATGGTTGCTGTTACACCCCTCATATTGCTTATCATCCCAACTATTCTCTGCTTGCTTCAAAATGCTCGCCGGCTCATAGCTGCAACCTCATTCCTGGCGTGCGTATATGTAGCATGGCCAATGTTCAAATACAACATAGATCATCTGTATGAAGAACCCATGTCAGACTTGTTGAATGACAAACAACACTCGGTTTACCTGATACAGGACGATCACTTTTGGTTGACAATTATCGTACCATATTTATCTGATGACGTAACGTACCATATGCGTGATACACTGACAAACAGTAATAACTTGCGCTCTGGTGATATTGTGGCATGGATGGATGCAACAGGAGGATTGGTAGCTAAAAAATCATGGACCGGCCACGATGCGGTACAATGCGTAGTTAAAGGCGAACGCCCATGCAATAAAAAAGTTAGTATAAAATCTATACTCAAGGGGAAGCTGGTAAAATGTGAGTTTTATGTGGTAAAGTAGGCACATACTACTTCTAAAGAATGTTGGAAATGAAAGATACAGAACAAAAGAAACTCGCCATTATAGTTCCATGCTATAACGAAGAGTGTGTATTGCAAGATAGTGCATCCACACTGCTGGCTCTGCTGGCAGAGATGACGCAGAAACAGCTTGTAACCGCAGACAGCTATCTGCTGCTCGTCAATGACGGCAGCACCGACAGCACATGGGACATCATACAGTCGCTGAGCACAGCTGATAAACACGTGCATGGTGTGAGCCTTGCCGCCAATGCAGGCCATCAGAATGCCCTCATGGCTGGCTATACTACTACCTACGCGGACAAAAGCGTTGACATGATGGTGTGCATAGATGCAGATTTGCAAGATGACGAGCAGTGCATATCTGACATGGTGAAAAATTACTATAACGGCCATGACATCGTATATGGCGTACGAGCATCTCGCAAAACCGACACCATTTGGAAACGCACCACGGCGAAGGGTTTCTATAAACTGATGCAGCGTCTTGGCGTAAAGACTGTTTACAACAGCGCCGACTTCCGACTGCTTTCGCGCCGTGCCGTAGGACAGTTGCTGCAATATAACGAGCGTAATCTCTACCTGCGTGGCATAATACCGATGCTGGGCTACGATTCTGCAACGGTGGAATATGACCGTCGTCCACGTACCGCCGGTGAAACACACTACGGACTTACACGCATGGTTTCCCTGGCTTTTGACGGTATTACCAGTTTTTCACTGAGTCTGATACATGTCGTTCTATACATGGGGCTTGTATTCCTGCTCATATCCCTTGGCATACTTGCATGGGTACTGTGGTCATGGTGTTCCGACAATGCCGTGCCGGGCTGGTCATCGCTCATGGTTTCCGTATGGTTCTGCACTGGCTGTCTGCTCATTGCCCTCGGCATAGTAGGCGAATATGTAGGCAAAGTTTACAAAGAGGTTAAGAATCGTCCGCGTTATAATATTGATGAATATGCAGGCTTTGACAAATAATCCCGGTTAACTTTTTTCAAGTTTTTGGAGATTGCCTACAAGCTCTCAGCATAGAAAGAGATAATAAAGAGGCGTATCAGCGACGCACTGAGCGGCACACGTTTCTCCAAGGACATATAACTACCTGGACTACCGCGGGACAAACAACACGCAGAACACCTACCAACTGCTCCTGCACACCGACGAGGAGTATCTGTGCGGAGAGTTACGCTCTACCACGCAGGACGCTCATACCTTCCACATCCATGCGAAGGACGAGTACTTCTCACGTGAGGAAGGAGTGATTTTCCGTAACGGACAGGTAATACGCGATGTCATTGACAGTGCCACCGGCGACATCGTTGACAGTAAGGTGATACGTGTCAACCATGCCCGTGTGATGTATGACTTGCCAGAAGGCACAACAGTAAAAGAAGAACAATGAACACAAGACTTATAGTATTTGACTTTGACGGCACGCTGGGCGACACCCAGCAGATAATCGTCACCACCTTACACATGACAATAGCAGAGATGCATCTGCCTGAGCGTACAGACGCCGAGTGCATCTCCATCATAGGACTGCCTCTCGCCGGTTGCTTCAGGGCTCTCTATCCCGACGCTGACGAGGAGACCGTAACCCTCTGCGCCGACACCTACAGGCGGTTGTTCAAGGAGAATATGCAGACTTTCACGCCTGTGGCTTTTCCTCACGTCGTAGAGACTCTGCACAAGCTGAAGGATATGGGGCTGACACTTACCATAGCCTCATCACGCTGGCACAAGTCACTTGTAGAACTTGTGCATAACCTCGGCATTGACGACTGCATATCATATCTTCTCGGAGCCGATGACGTGGAACTGGCGAAGCCACATCCTGAGCCGGTGCTTCAGACACTCGCCGCCACAGGCATAGACGCAAGCCACACCCTTGTGGTGGGCGACATGGCGGTTGACATACTGATGGGAGCGAGAGCGGGAGCCCGCACCTGTGGTGTCACATGGGGTAACGGCTCACGCCGTGACCTGGAGGAAGCCGGCGCCGACCATATCATAGACAGCATAGAAGAACTGCTGTCCCTGCTTTAATAAGTCACGAATACCGACTCCATCGGTTTCAGCCGCAGACGGTACACACCGCCGCTCGAAGGTTTCAGCGTGGCGCACCGTCCCGTCATGTTATGCCACAACGTTACACGTCTTGGATTGTCACGCAGACTGAATGTTATCTCCGTGTCAGTCCCCGCCGCGGTAATCTAAAATTGTCCGAAATTGTTAATATTCTTGCCAAGTATTATGACCGCTCGGCATGCAGTGATGCCTACCTTGGCAATAATTATTGACAATGGGTATTGATATGATTGGCAGACATACTTTGGCTAAGGATTAAAGGATTTTAGTTACCGAAGTAGCGGATATAATTTCTGATAAATTCATGGGTAATTTATGTTCAAGAATAAACAGGAATTGTCAGGAATTAATCATAAATTTTTGTACTACATAGAATAGGACATTTTGGTGATTTAACATTTCATTACAATTCGCAATCTAGAGAAATTCACAAGAAAAATATAACAACAGAAGAGAAGATTGTGACAACTCACAACCTTCTCTTTTTCGTTTTTCGGTCTAAAAAGCGCCTTTTTTGCTTCCCAAAGCATAACTTTCATATAGTAAAAGCATAGTTTTCACACCCTAAACGCTATCACTTCACACTGTAAAAGCATAGCTTTCACGCTAAAAAAGCCCTAAAATGTCACCCTTTAGCTACACCTCGTTCTGTATAGTGCTGTATTACAACACTATACACTAACCGCGATTTCCTTACGATATTTCAGCCCAAACCACAGGTTGCTGAGTAATATCGCAAGGAAATGAAGCCTGAAATAGGACATTTTGGTGATTGAGGGTAAAAGCGGAATTATAATCTCGCATTATTTTTCCATATTTTGAAAAGTATTATTTCATTCAACTTCGATAGTAGAAATAACGTCAGTTCGACGAAAATACTACAAACTTAATATTGCTATTTTATTGACGACAATTCTGACAATTCTTGACAATTATTTGAATATCGTAATCTAAAATTGTCCGAAATTGTTAATATTCTTGTCAAGTATTATATGATAGCCAAGGCTGCAAACAACTGATTACACAGATGGCTCTGCATGGTTATAATCAGTGAAATAAAAAACATATCAGTGAAATAGTTTTCTTAGGAAGTGGCAAAATCATTGTAATCCTTAAATCTGTGGTCGTTTATTAACATCAGAAACTTGAATTATTTGAATTATTTCATTATTTGAACATTATCTTTCCATGATTTGAGCATTATTATTTTGAAAATTACTAACTTTGCACTTATCATGAAAAAATTATGTCACTACATTTCTGAGTATATGGGTGTGCTGGTGCTCGCACTGGCAGTGGCAGCACTGTTGTTTCCCAAATCGATGCCCCATGTGCATCCCTCTACCATCAATTACCTGCTGGGCGTGGTGATGTTCGGCATGGGACTGACTCTTAACCTGCGCGACTTCAGGATTGTGTTCAGCCGTCCTAAAGATGTCATCATAGGTTGCCTGGCGCAGTTCACCGTCATGCCACTGCTGGCATGGGGACTGTCGCTCCTCTTCAATCTTGACGAGGCGCTGGCGCTGGGTGTGGTGCTCGTGGGCTGCTGTCCCGGTGGCACGGCATCAAATGTGATAACATATCTTGCCAAGGGCGACCTAGCACTGTCTGTAGGCATGACGGGAGTGTCAACGCTGATGGCTCCGCTGCTAACGCCACTGCTGACATGGGCGCTGGCAGGCAAGACAGTGGACGTGAACGTAGCTAATATGTTCCTCAGCATACTGTGGGTGGTGATACTGCCTATCATAGCAGGACTGACAGTGAAATGGATATGGCCGAAGTTCACGCAGCATATCACCGACTATCTGCCCGCCTTCTCTTCGCTGGCAATAGCCTTCATCGTGTCGATAGTGATAGCAGCCAACGCCGACAAGCTGTTGGCAGGAGGTATGATAATAGTGGTGGTGGTGATGCTTCACAATGTATGCGGACTGACACTGGGATATACCATAGGTTCACTGCTCAGACTGTCAGAGCCCAAGCGGCGAGCCGTATCAATAGAGGTAGGCATGCAGAACTCAGGTCTGGCATGCAGTCTCGCCACCATACACTTTGCCGCCTATCCGCTTGCCACCATCCCCGGAGCCATTTTCAGCGTATGGCACAACATATCGGGGGCCACTGTGGCGTATCTCTATGGTCGGAAAGACAAGAATAAAGAGACGAGCGACGTGCCAAAATGTCCGCCGAATGTTTAACGTAGTATAAAAAAACGGCAGCAATGTTTACCAAAGGTTAAAATTACTGCCACTTCTGTCTCTCCATACGACAGACACTTCCCACGCAAGGCTTTGGCACAGGCATTGCACTAAGGAGAGGTGAAAGTCCCGAGGATGATGACATCGCAGGGATTTTCAAGAACATACGTTAAACTAAAACTATAATCAGGAGGTAAAAATTATGTTGACAAGTTTGATGAAAAACAATGGTTGGTTCCCAACAATGTTTGATGATTTCTTTAACACTGATTTTATGCCTCGTGCCAACAGTACAGCACCGGCGGTCAACGTTAAGGAGAGTGAGAAAGCCTACACCATGGAAGTTGCGGCTCCAGGCATCAAGAAGGAGTTCTGCCGCGTAGGCATCAACGACGAGGGCAACCTCACCGTAGCCATTGAGAACAAGGCGGAGCACAAGCATGAGGACAAGCATCACCACTACCTGCGCCGCGAGTTCAGCTACTCTAACTATGAGCAGAGCTACACTCTGCCTGACGACGTGGCAAAGGACGAGATATCAGCCAAGGTGGAGGACGGCATACTGACCGTCACGATGCCTAAGGTGGAGCAAAAGAAGAAGGAGACCAAAGCGATTGAGATCTTGTAAGACTACTTGGCGTGGGATTACAACACCGGGGAGCGGCATATACTATGCCGCTCCCCTTTTTCTTTTATGGTGGGCTATATCTGTCCCCACCTCATATCATGCTCTCTCCTCATGCCGTCAGGCATCCTCCTTGGTGACATATTTCTTCCAGTAGGCTATGATGATGGTGGTGGCAGGCAGCGCCACGATGAGTCCGATGAAACCGAGCAACGCGCCCCATATAGAGAGTGACAGCAGCAGCACGGCGGGGTTAAGTCCCATCTTCTTGCCCATTATCTTTGGTATTACTATTGACTCAATGATAAGCTGTACCACGCAGAAGACGACAACCACCAGTCCCAGCATCACCCAGTAGTTCTGTCCTGTCTCTGCAGAGCGCATGGCAGCGAGGAAGGCGGCTGGTATAAGTGCCAGGGTATGCAGGTAAGGCACCATGTCCATAATACCTATCAGTATGCCGAGGCCTATCGCCATAGGCAGTCCGATGATGGAGAAACCTATGCAGAAGAGTATGCCCATGATAAGCGCCACCAGTCCCTGACCGCGTACATAGTTATTAAGCGCCACCTCAACGTCACTTACCAACTCGCGCCAGAAGGGGCGGTCAGACTTAGGGAACACCGTAACCCATTTCTCTGACAGGTACTCATAGTCAAGCAATATAAAGAACATATACAACAGTGTGATGGCAGAGGCTATGATGCTCATTATCACACTCATCGTCTCACTAACCACGCTGAACAGACGCGGCGCCAGTTCCTTGAGTGTCGAGGTGAAGTTATCTGACTTGAGGAACTTCTCTATCTCGTGGCTGTTCTCCCGCATCCACCATGATATGGCGTCAGGGAAGTTCCTGATATGCGTGGCATCATGCAGATACCGCGTCATCAACTTGGTAAACGCGCCAAACTGCTCCACCATCGGCGGTATGATAAGCCACACCACCCCGGTAAGCACCGCTATCACCAACAGCATCGCAAGCACTATGCTCAGCGCTCGCACCTTGACGTGGAGCCTGTACTGTATGAACTTGACCAGCGGATAGAGCAAATAGGCAAACAGCCATGCTATAAAGAACGGCAGCAACACCGCACTCAGATAGTCGAGTGTGAAATATACTGCTAATATAGCGGCTGCAATTATCAGCCATCGCGCCATGCGGTCAAATGTTATCTTTCCGTCTATCATAGTTTGTTTGTTAGAATGAAATTGTATCTACGCCAAACAAAGTTATATATTTTTTCCTTACAACAAATGATATAAGTTAAAAAAAACTAACATTCAGACTTATTATTTACAAAAATTTGTCTGTTACAAAAATAATGACTACCTTTGCACTCGCTTTTTGAGTGAACAGAGCATTTTCAGCCCTGCAGTCAATCAAAATGTCATAAATAATGGTGAGATCCGCTAGCTCAGTCGGTAGAGCACAACACTTTTAATGTTGGGGTCTTGGGTTCGAACCCCAAGCGGATCACAAAGACAAATCCGCAAGAAGTTGAATATCAATGACTTGCGGATTTTCTTTTGTCCTTTACGCACCACATTTGCACCACTAAGCATCTATTACAATCCAATGCCCATGACCAGTAGAACCATCTCTATCGAGAAATTTGATGCTTTTAAGTTTTTTAACATGCTTTTGGACTGCTTTCACGGATATATCGATTCTTTCCGCTATCTCACCCCTTGTGATATAGTTATCAGCATAAATAAGCTTAAATATATTAGCAGCAGTCTCAGACAACCCTTCAGGCATCTCTATGGATAACTCATTAGACAACCAAACATTACTTGACTTGGGTGATGGCATAGGCAGTTTAAGTTCAACTTCGTCAACATCAGTATATGGCAGCTTCCATCCGTTCGCTCCGTAAAGTTGCGGGGATATAAGCACCTCCCACAGCTAAAACGACAAAATTCTATAATTCGTATTGAGAGCATTATTGTAACTTTTATATCATTTTCTTTCTTATATTTGCTTTTTATTTATAGATTTTTCGTACCTTTGCACAAAATAACGTGTAATCGCGCATCAGAAAAAGACGTGCAAAAGCACATCAGAAAAAGACGTGCGACTCCACTACAAGAAACAACGTGCAATAAAACACAAGTCGATATGTCAACAATAGCAGAAAAAGTAGCAGAGTCTCTAGGGCAATTGAAAAAACTCCAAGATGCAGAGAACTTTGTTGTTCTTCATGGAACTGAACAACTTAACAGGATACACTTGACTCGCCTGTTGCGCGAGGGATGGTTGAAAGAAGTTGTTAAAGGATGGTACATTGCCTCACGTCCTGGCATGGAGGGTGACACAACAGACTGGTACACCTCTTACTGGGCGTTCTTGTCTAAGTATTGTGCTTCACGTTTTGGCGATAGTTGGAGCCTGACGGCAGAACAGTCACTTGACCTTCATTCAGGGAATACGACCGTGCCTATACAGACTATCATACGCAATCCAGACGGAAACAACAACGTCACAACGCTACTCTATGGAACAAGTTTGTTCAACCTAAAAGCCAAGTTGCCAGCCTCCATATACATCCATCCAGAATATGGTGTGCGGATGTACTCCTTGGCAGAAGCATTGGTGTTTGTTTCGCCCACTTATTTCCGTCAGAACCCTATTTCTGCGAGAACCAGCCTTCAGATGGTAAGAGACGAATCCGAGATTTACGGCATTCTCGCCGATGAAGGAGCAAGTACCCGTGCAGGACGTCTTGTCGGAGCTTTTCGCAATATAGGCAGAGATAAGATAGCAAACAACATTCTTAGCTACATGAAGCGTTTGGGATATGACGTGCGTGAAGAAGACCCGTTTGAGGATAAGGTTGAGAACATTTCTCCTGTTCCCATCTCTCCATATGTTGCCCGTTTGTCACTGATGTGGGGGAAAATGCGTCAGACGGTTATCGACATTTTCCCCGCCCCCGCTGCTGTTCCTACTAATATCGCCGAACTGCTCAAGCAATTGAATGACAAATATACGGAGGATGCATATCATTCTTTGTCCATCGAAGGTTATAAAGTATCTGACGAACTGATTGAAAAAGTGAAAAGTGGCAACTGGAATCCAAAGGAAGAAGACAAGGATGCTCATAACGCACTGGTAGCCAGAGGTTACTATCAGGCATTCCAAGCAGTAAAGGGTACCATCACTAAAATTATAGAGGGTACAGATGCCGGAGCTGCTGTAGATGATGATCACGGGAACTGGTATTTTGAGATGTGGCAACCAATGGTAGCAGCAGGACTATACAAGCCTTCTGCCATTGTTGGTTACCGTAACCGCCCTGTCTATATCCGAGACTCCCGCCACACTCCGATGAACTATGAAGCTGTTCGTGACGCTATACATGAATATTTCCGATTATTACGAGAAGAAAAGCATCCAGCCGTCAGAGCCATCCTTGGACATTTCATGTTTAGTTTCATTCATCCCTATAATGACGGAAATGGCAGAATGAGTCGCTTCATCATGAACACGATGCTATCCACGGGTGGGTATTCTTGGACTATAATTCCTATTGAAAG
Organism: uncultured Prevotellaceae bacterium; assembly: GCA_945941025.1. Taxonomy (GTDB): domain Bacteria; phylum Bacteroidota; class Bacteroidia; order Bacteroidales; family Bacteroidaceae; genus Prevotella. The sequence goes on along the minus strand of CAMEWL010000022.1, from coordinate 18,155 downwards.
ACGAGACGCTTATATGCAAGCGCTGGAGAGAGCCAGTATAGAGGGCGACATTGTAGACTTCACAAAACTAATAGCCAATTTACTTACTTAATCGGTGATTGTAATATCTTGTAAAAGTTTTCCAATCATAGACTGATTTGGAAATACATAAAATTCGTAAAATGCGTTATAATATAACAAATTATTACTATCTTTGCAACTGAAAGATGATTTGATATGTTCAATTGGTATAATGATAAGACGAAACCTAATTTCTGGGGAGCATTTTCTGCCGTTTCCCTTTGGATTGTAATTGGTTTTTTATGCATTGTTTTTCTTCATAATTGTTCCAGGCCACATCTGCGTTCAACAAATCTTATTGATGCTTCTATCATAATGGATGTGGAGCAAAGAAAAGGCGTTGTCGATTGGAGTCAAATACAGATAGATAGTCAAAATATTTTAAGGTTTTCCTCTCAAATTGATTCTTGTGCCTTATTAGCAATAAGAGATAGTCTTTTCCGAGTGGAGCACAGAGCTGGAAGGTTAATGACACCAGACGAATTATCAGAGAAGAAAAACGAGGAAGTTTCCGCTTCCTCGTTTTTTGTTTACCGCCGGGGATTCTCACCCAAGGGTTCTTTCAGTCGCGAAGCTTTGTGAAAGCGTCTCTAAGAGACGAGCGCAAACCCCAAGCTGGACCACAGCATGAAATGGAGGTAAAAGCTTCCTCGGTTTTCATTTATCAGACTTTATTCTGCAGTAAATAACAAAAAACACATAACTTTACTATATTTTTGATTGTTTTTTATTATCTTTGTAGCAAGATTTATAAAACGAGCCTAAAATGAAAAAACTATTTACTGCGTTTATCGCTACTATGCTTCTTGTAATTCCCGCAATAGCCTTGAACAAAAAGAAAGCAGAGAAAAAAGCTACCAAGCTTGAGGTCTCATTCAACTACCAAAGACAAAACGGCCCAGGCTCTAACCAGTATGCCGTATGGATTGAGAATGAGAAAGGCGAGGTTGTCAAGACTCTTTTCGTAACTTCGTTCACTACCAAGGGAAGGGTACGCGGAAACGAGCAGCCTATGCGCGGATACGTAAAGCGCCCGGCGTGCGTGCCTACATGGGTGAAGAACTCCAAGGCTGACACGATGACCGACCAGCAACTGGATGCGGTCACCGGAGCAACACCACAGGCAAGTGGTACACAGACATTCACATGGGACTTTACCGACCAAACGGGGAAGGCCGTAAAGAGTGGCACATACAAGGTGGTTGTGGAGGCTACGCTGTTCAACGCAAGCACCATCACATACTCCGGTACTTTTTCCACAAAGGACAAAGCCGGCGACATAACACTGACATCACAAATCACCCAGACCGACGAGAAACACAAAGACATGGTGACTGATGTCAAGGCAACACTGAAATAACAGATATGCTTTACCTTATACCTACCCCAGTGGGGAACATGGAGGACATGACCTACCGCGCCGTAAGACTGCTGCAGGAGGCTGACCTCATACTCTGCGAGGACACACGCACCTCGCAGCCGTTGCTGCAACATTACGGCATAACGGGTAAACGGCTGATGGCACACCATAAGTTTAACGAGCACGGCACCGCCCACAACATAGTGGAGAGGCTGCTGAGCGGAGAGAACGTGTGCCTCATAACCGATGCCGGCACACCGGGAATAAGCGACCCGGGGTTCTTGCTCGTACGTGAGGCGGTGGAGGCCGGCGTGGAGGTGCAGACTCTTCCCGGTGCAACAGCATTCGTGCCTGCGCTGGTGAGCAGCGGACTGCCCACGGACCGTTTCTGCTTTGAGGGTTTCCTGCCGCAGAAGAAAGGCAGGATGACACGTCTCACAGAACTGTCACACGAGCCACGCACGATGATAATATACGAGTCGCCACGACGTATAGTGAAGACCTTGGAACAACTGGAGGAGACCATGGGCGGTGACAGGCATATCAGCGCGTGCAGGGAGATATCAAAGCTACATGAGGAGAGCGTGAGAGGCACCGTCAGCGAGGTGCTGGCACATTTCCGCGAGACGGAACCGAGGGGAGAATTTGTTATCATCATCGAGGGATGCACCAAGGCAAAGCCCACTGATGACGCCAACAACAGCATAAAGGCTGACACTGACGCCCCACGCAAAGAGAGCAAATACCAACGGAAGCTAAGGATGAGAGAGGAGGAGAACTAAAAACAGACCCACCCCAACCCTCCCTGTGAGGGAGGGAGTACTAAACGACCAAAAGACCAAAAGACCAACAGACCCACCCCAACCCTCCCTGTGAGGGAGGGAGTACTAAACGACCAAACAACCAAACCACCAAACAACCAAACGACCAAACAACCAAAAGACCAAACAACCAAACAACCAAACCACCAAACAACCAAACAACCAAACAACCAAACAACCAAACAACCAAACGACATGGAGAAGTTGCTGCATTACACATGGAAGCACCAGTTGCTGCCACTCGGTACGCTGCGCACCACCGACGGACAAGAGGTGGAGGTGATAGACCCCGGGATGTATAACCGTGCCGACTCAGGACCAGACTTCTTCAATGCCAAGGTGAAGATTGACGGGACATTGTGGGTGGGGAGTGTGGAGATACACCTGAAGGCAAGCGACTGGTACAGGCACCGGCACGACGAGGATGAGCAGTATGACAACGTGGTGCTGCACGTGGTGGAGGTGGCAGACATGGATGTGCAAGACGGAAAAGGACACACCATACCGACAATAGAGGTGCCCATACCACGCACACTGAGCGATGACTACGAGCAACTGCTTAACAGCGACAAATATCCTCCCTGTTACCACATCATACCGTCACTGACACCGCTGAAGACACACTCATGGATGTCAGCACTGGAGACTGAGCGGTTAGAGCAGAAGACCAAGGCCATGATAAGCCGCGTAGAACAGAAAAACGGTTCATGGGAGGACGGCTATTTCGTTACCCTGGCACGCAACTTCGGTTTCTCCCTCAACGGTGACAACTTCGAGAGATGGGCTATGGCATTGCCAATGAGTGCCGCGGCACATCACCGCGACGACTTGTTCCAGTTGGAGGCCCTCTTCATAGGTCAGGCAGGACTGCTTGACCGTGTGGATGAACGCTATGCCAAGGAATATGACTATCTCAGCAAGAAATTCCGCCTTGACAACACCGTGCATCCGGTATGGAGATATCTGCGCACACGACCACAGAACTTCCCCCATGTGCGTATTATGCAGCTGGCGCGTATGTATCACGAACAGCGCACAAGCCTCAGCCGTCTGCTTGACTGTGAGAACATTAAACAACTGACAGACCTTTTCGGACTGAGCAAGAACATAAACGAACTGATAATCATAAACACTGCCGTACCTACACTGTTCGCATACGGCAGACACCACTCACGCGAAGAACTGTGTGAGCGAGCCTTTACACTGCTCGACGCACTGCACCCCGAGAGCAACCACATAGTACGTATGTGGCAGGAGTGCGGACTGGAGGTAAAGACAGCTGGGGACTCACAAGCCCTCATACAACTAAAGAAAGAGTATTGCGACCGCAAGGAATGTCTGCGCTGCCGCTTCGGATTTGAATATTTAAGCAAAAAACATTAATAATATGGTACTGAACTACATTTTCATGGCATTCTTCGTGATAGCCTTCGTTATCGGACTTATAAAGTTTGCCTTAATGGGTGACGCGGAGGTATTCCCAGCCATGATGAACTCCACCTTCGAGTCATCAAAGACTGCCTTTGAGATATCACTCGGACTGACAGGTGTGCTCTCGCTATGGCTCGGCATAATGAAGATAGGCGAGAAAGGTGGCGTGGTAAACGTTATTGCCCGACTACTGTCACCTGTTTTCAGCAAACTGTTCCCTGACATTCCTAAGGGACACCCGGTGACCGGCTCCATATTCATGAACATCGCTGCCAACATGCTCGGACTGGACAATGCAGCCACACCGCTCGGTTTGAAGGCCATGGAGCAGATGCAGGAACTGAATGAGGAGAAGATAAAGAATACGGTGAGGAACAGCGAGACTGCCGAGAGATGCAGGCAGACTGCCACTAACCCTATGATAATGTTCCTGGTGCTCAATACATCAGGATTGACGCTGATACCTGTCAGCATACTTGTGTATCGCGCACAGATGGGGGCGGCACAGCCTACCGACGTGTTCATACCTATACTGCTCGCAACATTCTTCGCCACACTGGCCGGCATCATAGTGACAAGCATATACCAGCGCATCAACCTGCTCAACAAGGTGATGATACTAACCCTCGGCAGTATGTGCGCTGCCGTGGCTGGCATAATATGGGGATTCTCACAAGTGGACAAAGCCGCCATGGACACTGTATCAACATCTGTGGCCAACATCATGCTTATGACAATCATCGTTGGGTTCATACTGGCTGGAGTCAGGAAGAAAGTCAACGTATATGATGCGTTTATCGAGGGAGCCAAGGAGGGCTTTACCACTGCTGTACGTATCATTCCCTACCTGGTAGCTATCCTGGTCGGCATAGGAGTGTTCCGCGCATCAGGAGCAATGGACTGGCTTACCGACGGCATAGCATGGGCTGTGACTGCTTGTGGCATGGACGCAGACTTCGTAGGTGCATTGCCTACAGCCTTGATGAAGCCTCTGTCAGGCAGCGGTGCACGCGGTATGATGGTTGATGCCATGACAACATACGGCGCGGACTCTTTCGTAGGCAGGCTGGCATGTATATTCCAAGGCAGCACCGACACTACATTCTATATATTAGCAGTGTACTTTGGCAGTGTAGGCATACGCTACACCCGTCATGCCGTGGCATGCGGACTGCTGGCAGACCTTGCAGGAATACTCTCCGCCATTGCCATCTGCTATATGTTCTTCGGGTAGTATTTTTCCAACAAGGTGTAAAAAAAAATGCAACCGTGATGTTTTATTTTGTGATTACAGTTTAAATATCTACCTTTGCAAGCAAAGCAAAATTTATCTATTATGAAAAAATATCAATTCACAACAATTATCCGCCCGATGGCAATGATGCTCCTGACGCTCATGTCACTCGGCGCTACAGCACAACAGACCAACTACCTACCCTATCAAGACCCTAACCTTCCTGCAGTGGAACGTGCACGAGACCTGTGTGCCAGACTGACATTGAAGGAGAAATCACTCATAATGATGAACGGTTCACAAGCTATTGACAGGCTTGGAGTACCTATGTATGAATGGTGGAGCGAGGGCCTGCACGGGGTAGGACGCAACGGTTACTCCACCGTCTTCCCTATCACCATGATGATGGCTGCCACGTGGAATGACGCTTTGGTGTATAATGTGTTTGACGCTGTCAGCGACGAGATGCGAGTAAAGAACACACAGGCACGCCATGCCGGTGTTGTAAAGAGATACCAGGGCACTTCTGTATGGACCCCGAATATCAATATATTCCGTGACCCACGATGGGGACGCGGACAAGAGACATACGGAGAGGACCCATACCTTACAGAGAAGATGGGACTTGCCGTTGTGGCAGGTCTGCAGGGCACCGACATCAAGACCGGACAGCTAAACAGCAAGTATTACAAGTTACTGGCTTGCGCCAAGCACTTCGCCGTACACTCCGGTCCAGAATGGAACAGACACTCCTTTGACGTGCAGCAACTGCCAGAGCGCGACCTGTGGGAGACTTATCTGCCAGCCTTCAAGGCCTTGGTACAGAAAGGTAAAGTACGCGAAGTGATGTGTGCCTATCAGCGCATCGACGGAAACCCTTGCTGCGGCAGCAACAGGTATCTGCAACAGATATTACGCAACGAATGGAAGTTCGATGGTACAGTGGTCAGCGACTGCGGTGCGATAGGCGACTTCTGGATTAAGGGCCGTCACGAGGTAAGCCCTGACGCTGAGTCTGCATCTGCAAAGGCAGTTATCAGCGGCACTGACGTGGAGTGTGGAGCTAACTACAAGAGACTGCCTGAGGCGGTAGCTGCCGGACATATAACGGAGGCAGAGATAGACACCAGCGTGATAAGACTGCTGACAGCACGCTTTGAGGTTGGTGACTTTGACTCTGACGACCTCGTATCATGGACAAAGATACCTGAGAGCTGCGTAGCGTCAGAGGAGCACAAGCAACTGGCTCTTGAGGCTGCACGCCAGGGCATAGTATTGTTGCAGAACCGCAACAACATATTACCACTGAAGCGCAACGCAAAGATAGCCGTAATAGGTCCGAACGCAAAGGACAGCCTGATGCTATGGGGTAACTACTCTGGTTTTGCCACCAACACCATCAGCATCCTGAACGGAATAATGGCTCAGTCAAAGAACGCTAAGTACATAGAGGGAGCGGGATATACAAATAACAACGTACTCATAAGCAGATACTCAGACTTCGTCACAAAAGACGGCAAGCCAGGCATAAGCGGCACATACTATAACAACGTGAATATGAAAGACGCTCCAGTTGCGACCGCCACATACGCTGCTCCTATCAACCTTGACAACGGAGGTGCTACGGTATTTGCCCCCGGGGTGAACTTGGAGCACTTCTCTGCTCGCTATGAGGGTGTGTATAAGTCAAAGAAGACAGAGACCCTTACCATGGAGCTGTCATGTGATGACGGTATGCGCGTCATCTGGGGTGGCGATACTATATATAACCAGTACCGCTCACGCGAGAAGATGCAGAAACTGGTGCGCAACCTGAAAGTAGTGGCCGGTAAGGACTATCCACTCGTAATAGAATATCTGCAAAACACAGCCGTGGCCAAGATGAAGTTTGACATCGGTGTCAAGTCTTCTCTCACAACAGACGAACTGGTAAAGCAGACCAAAGGATATGACTATGTAGTCTTCGTAGGAGGCATATCACCTGCACTTGAGGGTGAGGAGATGAAGGTTGACGAGCCTGGCTTCAAGGGAGGCGACCGCACTTCCATAGAACTGCCAGAGAGCCAGCGAAACCTTATCAAGGCATTGTATGAGGCAGGCAAGAAGATTATATTCATAAACTGCTCTGGCGGTGCAGTGGCACTGACACCTGAGAAAGAACGCTGCGACGGTATGTTACAGGCATGGTATGCAGGTGAGCAGGGAGGCAAGGCCGTAGCTGAGGTATTGTTCGGCGAGGTCAACCCATCTGGCAAACTTCCTGTTACATTCTACAAGGATGACTCACAGCTGCCAGACTTCCTTGACTACACCATGAACAACCGCACCTACCGTTTCTTCAAAGGAGAGCCACTGTTCCCATTCGGACATGGTCTGTCATATACCACATTCAACAAGAAGGTGCTGGCTGTCAACAATGACCTGAGCGGCTGCACAGTACAGGTAGAGGTAAAGAACAGCGGCAAGCGCGACGGCGACGAGGTGGTACAGGTATATCTGAAGAAGCCAGGCGACGCAGAAGGTCCGATAAAGACCTTACGTGCATATCAGCGTGTATCACTCAAGGCCGGGGAGAAGAAGGACATATCACTGCATCTCGACAATGACCAGTTGCTGTGGTGGGACTCTTCATCCAATACCATGCAGCCATTGCAACCCGGAGAATATGAAATAGAAGTACAATAATAATGTCAACAATAATATATCCATCACCGATATTCGGTCCGGTACACAGTCGCAGGCTGGGTGTATCCTTAGGAGTGAACCTCATGCCCGAGGACGGCAAGGTATGCACCTTTGACTGCATCTACTGTGAGTGTGGCTTTAACGGCGACCACATACCCCACTCTAAACGCCCTGCAAGGGAGGACGTGCAGTCTGCCCTAAAGAGAGTATTAGAGGAGAGGCACCGCAATAACGAGCCTCTCGACGTAATAACATTCGCCGGCAATGGTGAACCCACGGCGCACCCACACTTTGCTGAGATAATACAAGACACAATAGAAGCCCGTAACCTTTACTTTCCGAAGGCTAAGGTATCAGTGCTCAGCAATGCCACGTTCATACACAACGAGAAGGTGAGGGAAGCCCTTATGCTCGTTGACAACAACATTCAGAAACTGGATACCGTCAACGCGGAATACATCAATATGATTGACCGCCCTACCCTACCCTCGTATGACGTAAACAAGGTGATAGATAACCTCAAACTGTTTCACGGCCATGTCATAATACAGACAATGTTTATGACTGGCACCGTGGACGGCAAAGATGTTGACAATACCTCCGATGAGTATGTCACACCATGGATAGAAGCCGTGAAGGAGATTGCACCGCAGCAGGTAATGATATACACCATAGACCGCGAGACTCCCGCACACGGACTGAGAAAAGCCTCACATGAGGTCCTTGACAGCATTAAGCGGAGGATAGAACGGGAAGGAATAACCTGCTCCGCAAGCTATTAAACTCAAATAAAAATAATAAACTATACTAACTGTTTACTACGCAATGAATATGATGAAGAAACCCTTTATGACATTGTCTGTGCTATTGGTGCTGACCGTCATATCACTTCACACTAACGCACAAGGGCCTATAGAACTGGCCAAACGTGCCAATGACTATTTCATGGCTAAATGGAGCGACCCTTCTGTCCCCACAAATGCCAAGAAGCTGCGTCCAAGCAACCTATGGACTCGCGGCGTGTATTATGAGGGACTGATGGCTCTGCACGCAATAGCTCCCGAGAACCGATACATGTACTATGTTGACAAGTGGGGAGAGTTTCACAAATGGGGACCATACAGTGGGAAGCTGACCACTGTTGACGCTGACCACCAATGCTGCGCACAAACATATTTCATGAGATACCAAATGATTGGCGGCAACGAGAAGATTGAAAAGTGCAAGACAAACTTTGACAATCAGATAAAAGGAGAGAACGTACAACATTGGTTCTGGATTGACGCCATACAGATGGCTATGCCGGCGTATGCCATGCTGACCCAGATTACCAAAGACCGCAAATACCTTGACTACGCCATGCGCTCATACGCATGGACACGCGACACCTGCGGCGGTGGCCTCTTCAACAAGGCTGAGGGCCTGTGGTGGCGTGACAAGAACTTCGTTCCGCCATACAAGGAGAGCGACGGTAAGAACTGTTACTGGAGCAGAGGCAACGGATGGGTATATGCCGCACTTGTCAGGGTTATGTCCACCTTGCCTAAGAATGACCCATACTACAAGCAACTGAAGAAAGACTACCTTGCCATGACCAAGGCTCTCATAGCATTGCAGCGTGAGGATGGCTTTTGGAATGCCAGTCTTGCATCACAAGACTTCGCCGGTCCAGAGTTGTCAGGCACATCACTGTTCCTCTACGGACTGTCATGGGGTATCAACAATAAGCTTATCAAGGGCAAGCAGTACCAGACAGCCATAGACAAGGCATGGAAAGCATGTGCATCATGCGTACACAGAGACGGATTCCTTGGCTATGTACAAGGCTCTGGGGACAGACCTGCATCATCACAGCCTTGCACATTCTATCGTGAGCCAGACTTTGATGATTACGGATTAGGCTGTTTCCTGCTCGGTGCCACGGAGTATTCAAAGACGCTTTAGAGGCGTGTAATATGTTAACGTAACATATCTATACAACAAAACGAAATCCACAATTCGGAGCTATTCCTGATTGTGGATTTCGTTTTATATATAACCTTATTAATTTCCTTTTATATCCATTATCGGATAAAGAGCATCTCACGATACTTAGGCAAGGTCCAGACCTCATCGTCCACCTTAGCCTCAAGCTTATCAATGTGATAACGTATCTGGTCCATCAGCGGCTCCACAGTGTCATGGTATGCCACGGCCTTCTCACGGGAATCCTCTATCCTATTTGCCACCTTACGAGCCTCGGTAAGATTCTCGCAGCCCTCCTCTATTTCCTTGATACGCTTTGATATCTCAGAGATAAGATTAAGATTACTTGCTGCAGACGCAAGGAACTCCTCCTCTGGCAATATGGACTTCATAGCACGCACATTCTCCGCAAGCTTAGTCTGGTATGCCACCACCTGTGGTATGATGTGGTTAATGGAGAGATCACCAAAGATACGAGCCTCTATCTGCACTTTCTTTGTATAGGTCTCCCACTTAATCTCGTTGCGGGCCTCCAGCTCCTTTCTTGTCATGATGCCAAGACTCTCAAACATTTCTATTGACTCCTTGTCAAGATAACGGTCGAAAATCAACGGGCATGAGCGCTCAGTGTCCAGTCCGCGACGCTTAGCCTCTTCCACCCACTCATCACTGTATCCGTTACCGTCAAAGCGAATAGGCTTACAGGTCTTTATATCGTCACGCAGCACGCTGATGATGGCGGCATGCTTATCCTTACCTGACTCTATCAACGCATCTACACGCTTCTTGAAGTTTACCAGAGCCTCAGCCATTGCTGCGCTCAATGTTATCATAGCGCTGGCACAGTTAGCCTCAGAACCTGGTGCACGGAACTCAAACCTGTTACCTGTAAAGGCAAACGGCGATGTACGGTTGCGGTCTGTGTTATCTATCAATAACTCTGGAATAGACGGGATATCCAACTTCAAGCCAGCCTTACCACTTATGGCTATCTTGTCGTCATCGGTCTGCTCCAAGTGGTCAAGTATCTCTGAGAGTTGTTTGCCGAGGAACGAGCTGACAATAGCCGGCGGTGCCTCATGCGCTCCCAGACGATGGGCATTACTTGCCGACATGATAGAAGCCTTGAGCAGTCCGTTATGACGATATACAGCCATCAACGACTCAACAATAAAGGTAACGAAACGCAGGCTGCCCACCTCATCCTTTGCAGGAGCATGGAGCAATATGCCTGTGTCTGTAGATATAGACCAGTTATTATGCTTACCCGAGCCGTTCACGCCGTCAAACGGTTTCTCATGCAACAGACAACGGAAACCATGCTTACGAGCCACTTTCTTCATCAGCGACATAATAAGCATATTATGGTCAATGGCAAGGTTCATCTCCTCAAATATCGGAGCCAGCTCAAACTGGTTAGGAGCCACCTCATTGTGTCTTGTCTTACACGGTATGCCCAACTCAAGAGCCTGAATCTCCAAATCCTTCATAAACGCCGCCACACGCTCTGGTATAGCACCGAAGTAGTGGTCATCCATCTGCTGATCCTTAGCAGAGGAGTGACCCATAAGGGTGCGGCCAGTCAGCAGGAGATCAGGACGAGCAGAGTACAGTCCTTCATCAACAAGGAAATACTCCTGTTCCCATCCCAGATTAGACACACACTTCTTAACCTCCGGATTAAAGTAATGCACCACATCTGTGGCAGCCTTGTCAACGGCATGTATAGCCTTCAACAACGGTGTCTTATAGTCCAACGCCTCACCTGTATATGAGATAAAGAGCGTAGGAATCATCAATGTATCGCCTATTACAAACACCGGTGACGTAGGATCCCATGCAGAGTATCCTCTCGCCTCGAACGTAGAACGTATGCCTCCTGACGGGAATGACGACGCGTCAGGCTCTTGCTGTATCAAACTCTTACCCTCAAACTCCTCTATCATACCACCCTTACCATCGTGCTCCACGAAAGCATCATGCTTCTCGGCAGTAGTCTCTGTAAGTGGCTGGAACCAGTGCGTGCAGTGTGTAACTCCAAGTTCCATAGCCCATTTCTTCATACCTATTGCCACCTCGTCAGCAGTCTGCCTGTCAAGCGGCGCACCCTCATCTATTACCTTCAGCATCTTCTCGTACGTGCTGCTGGGCAGATACTTAAACATCTTCTGCTTGTTAAACACGTATTTTGCGAAGAACTCTGACGGGCGCTCCTTAGGTGTAGGTACGGTCAATGGTTGTTTCTTAAAAGCCTCTGCTACTACCTGAAATCTTAAATTAGCCATATATATGTAACGTTTATAAGGGTAACGAGTTAGGGAAATTATGGTGCAAAGTTACTCAAAATTTTTAACATCTCGCAGAAAATCCCCATTTTTTTGCTTCACACACATTATATTTACCGTAAAAAAGATTTGCTCCGCTGCCTACGATGTAAGCAGCGGAGCTATTTTCTATTAATCCGATGAATAGATTGCATAGTATTAGTAGTTCTGCGTGTGTTGATCATAGTGGTAAGTTAACATTGATTGGGTTACCACCGGATTTCTTATTGCAAAGATAACAAAAAAATCTTGATAGATGTCAAACGTTTGTAGATTTCTTCTTGAATTTTTGTTTCTTTAACATTGTGTAGGTGCACAACGCTTTTCCTACTTCTTTTTTATTCCAAATAGGTGTATCCGTAGAGTCCGGAGCGATAGTTTGAGAGAAATTCCTTACCTTCCTCAAGCGACAAACGCCCCTCTTTCACACTCTTTGTTACCCACACCTCAAGCTTTCGCACAAGTTTCTTCGGGTCATACTGCACATAGTCAAGAACCTCCTCCACAGTCTCGCCGTCTATTATCTGGTCTATGTGGTAGTGTCCGTCCTTCATCGTGATATGTACGGCATTGGTGTCGCCAAAGAGGTTATGCATATCACCGAGTATCTCCTGATACGCTCCCACAAGGAACACGCCGAGATAATACGGCTCACCTTTCTTTAGCGGGTGCACAGGCAACGTAGATGTTATGCGGCCGTCTGACACAAACTGTGCTATCTTACCATCACTGTCACAGGTAATATCCTGCAATGTGGCACGACGTGTAGGACGTTCGTCCAGTCTCTGCAGCGGTACAACGGGGAAGAGCTGGTCTATCGCCCATGTGTCTGGCAACGACTGAAAGAGAGAGAAGTTACAGAAATACTTATCTGCAAGCATCTTACCTACTGTGCGCAGTTCCTCAGGCACATGCTTCAACTGCTTAGTCAGCGCAAGCACCTCACGGCACACACTCCAGTACATAGACTCTATCTCTGCCCTTGTCTTCAGGTCAACGATACCCATGGAGAAGAGGTTTAACGCCTCCTCACGTATCTCCTCGGCATCATGCCAGTCCTCAAGCAGCGAACGAGTATCTATCTTACACCATATATCATACAGGTCGCGCACCAGCTGGTGGTCGGACTCCTTTGCCTCAAACTCTTCCGGCATCATCGGCGGCGATGTTGTTCCAAGCACGTCAATGACAAGCACTGAGTGATGAGCCGACAGCGAACGTCCACCCTCGGTGATAAGGTTAGGATGTGGCAGTTCATTCTTGTCTGCAGCGTTCACAAAAGTATATACGCAGTCGTTCACATACTCCTGTATGCTGTAGTTTACCGATGACTCAGAGTTACTTGAGCGAGTACCGTCATAGTCCACGCCCAGTCCACCTCCGCAGTCCACATACTCTATGCCGTAGCCCATGCGATGCAGGTTGATATAATACTGTGCAGCCTCGCGCAGCGCCACCTGTATCTTGCGTATCTTGGTTATCTGTGAACCTATGTGGAAGTGAATCAGCTTCACGCCGTCATGCAATCCCTGCTCATCAAGCTTGCGCAATGCCTCAAGCACCTCAGCTGCAGTAAGACCGAACTTCGAGGCATCACCACCGCTCTCCTGCCATTTGCCGGAACCACTGGAGGCAAGTTTAATGCGCAGACCTATATTAGGCATCACACCGAGCTTCTTGGCAGCCTGTGCCACGATGTATATCTCGTTCATCTTCTCGATGACGATAAAGATGCGCTTGCCCATCTTCTGCGCCAACAGAGCCAGTTCCACGTATGCCTGGTCCTTGTATCCGTTACAGATGATAAGAGAGTCGCTCTGACATGCCGCAGCTATCACGGCATGCAGCTCCGGCTTTGAGCCAGCCTCCAGTCCGAGGTTGAACTTACGTCCGTGTGAGATTATCTCCTCCACCACCGGCTGCATCTGGTTTACCTTAATAGGATATATTACGAAGCTCTGACCTTTATATCCATACTCCTCCGCAGCCTTCTGAAAACATGATGCCGTCTTCTCTATGCGGTTGTCAAGGATATCAGGGAAGCGCAACAGCACCGGCGTTGATATATCCCTGAGCTGTAGCTCGTCAACAATCTCACGCAGGTCTGCCTGTGCTCCGTCTTTCAACGGAGACACACTGATGTGTCCTTTCTCGTTGATTGAGAAATAGCTTGTTCCCCATCCTCCTATGTTATACAACTCCCTGGAGTCGTCTATAGTCCACTTCTTCATCTGCAAATATTAATTCAGCGTATTACACTTTACCGCCTTCAAGACAAGGTTTACCGTCTCTGTTATCTTATCTTCTGTTTCCATACATGGTATGTCAACCACATGGCGCGCCTTGAGATAGAACTGTTCGCGATATGCCAGTTGCTCCTTAATGAAGGCAAGCAGCTCTTCATCGCTCTTGCCCTGTAACAATGGTCGCACGCCTTTACCCATCTTCAAGTGACGGAAGAGCACCTCAGGGGTGGCACGCAGATAGACCACCTCTCCCTGACGGTTCATGTAGTCCATATTATCATAGAAGCAAGGAGTACCGCCACCACATGACACGATAACGTTCTCAAATTCCGCCACCTCATGCAGCATGCGCTGTTCCACGTCGCGGAAGCCTTCCTCGCCTTTCTGTGCGAAAATCTCCGGTACTCGCATACGCATACGTGTCTCTATATACCAGTCAAGGTCATAGAATGTCACGCCTAACTGCCGCGCCAATTCCTTACCCACGGTAGTCTTACCGGCTCCCATGTAGCCAATGAGAAGTATTCTTTTCATTTCACTGTTCATCGTTCGCAGTTCACTTCTTCACTATCTTCATGCACTCCTCATAGGTCAACTCCGCAGCCTTAGGATGCATAGCCTTAGGCAGACGGTAGTTCTTTCCGTCGTATGCTATATAAGGACCATAACGGCCATTCATCACCTCCAGCTTCGGGTCCTCGTCAAATGTCTTCAAATGACGCTGCTCCTCCACCTTGCGGCTGTCGTTTATCAGTGCCACAGCCTCCTCCAGTGTTATGGTAAGCGGGTCCTGAGTCTTAGGGATTGACACGAACTTCTTCTTATGAAGCACATAAGGACCGAAGCGGCCTGTACCAATGGTTACCACCTCACCCTCATACTCTCCCACCTCACGCGGCAGGAGGAACAGCTCCAGCGCCTCGTCAAGGGTTATTGTCTCGATAGACTTATCCTTAGGCATCTGAGCAAAGCGTGGCTTCTCATCATCGTCTGCAGTACCTATCTGCACAACCGGACCGTAACGGCCAATCTTCACCGCTACCGGCTTACCGGTCTTTGGGTCATCACCCAATATACGCTCGCCAGCCTTATGCTCAGAGCGTGTCTTAATGGTCTTCTCTACCGTAGGCTCAAAGTCGCCGTAGAAGTTCTTCAGCATCTTGTGCCAGTCTTCCTTACCCTCAGCTATGGCGTCAAAGTCCTGCTCCACGTTAGCCGTGAAGTTATAGTCCATGATAGCAGGGAAATACTCCATCAGGAAGTCATTAACCACTGTACCCACGTCGGTAGGCAACAGTTTGCCCTTCTCGCTGCCAGCCATCTCCTTCTTTGTCTTTGTTGACACTTTTCGGCCTGTAAGGGTATCAATGGTGTATGGGCGCTCCTCGCCTTTGCGGTCGCCTTTCACCACATACTCACGCTGCTGTATGGTTGAGATGGTAGGAGCGTATGTTGACGGACGTCCGATGCCCAGTTCCTCCATCTTGTGGACGAGCGATGCCTCGGTATATCTGGCTGGGCCCTGTGAGTAGCGTTCCGTTGCCACTATCTCCTTGCGGTCCAGCTGCATTCCCTCTTTCAATCCCTGGGGCAACATTCCGTCAACGGTATGCTGCTCCTCATCATCGCCGGTACTCTCGCGATACACCTTGAGGAAACCGTCAAACTTCACAACCTCACCAGTAGCCACGAACCTGTTCTCTCCCTTGTCTATGCTGATGACCACCGTGGTTTTCTCCAGCTGTGCGTCAGCCATCTGCGATGCTGCAGTGCGCTTCCATATCAGGTCATAGAGACGACGCTCCTGTGAGGTACCCTCTATCTGCTGATTGCTCATATATGTAGGACGTATGGCCTCGTGAGCCTCCTGCGCTCCCTTGGTATGCGTAGTGAAGTTACGCGGCTTTGAGTACTCTTCTCCATAGAGTGACACCACCGCCTCCTTGGCTGTGCTGATGCAGAGTGATGAGAGGTTGACGCTGTCGGTACGCATATAAGTAATGTGTCCGGCCTCATACAGGCGCTGCGCCACCATCATGGTCTGGCTTACAGTGAAGCCCAGCTTACGGGCAGCCTCCTGCTGTAATGTTGAGGTAGTAAACGGCACTGCCGGTGAGCGCTTCAACGGCTTCTTCTGTATCTGTTCTATCGTGAACAGGGCATCCTTACACTGCTCAAGGAAGGCGAGAGCCTCCTCATGGGTAGAGAAGCGATGGTCAAGCTCTGCCTTCATCTCCTGACCGTCAACGGTAAACACTGCCGTAACGCGGAAATAAGGTTCTGCCTTGAATGCCTGTATCTCACGCTCACGCTCTACTATAAGACGTACTGCAACTGACTGTACCCTGCCCGCTGACAGACTTGGCTTTACCTTGCGCCACAGCACCGGCGAGAGAGAGAAACCGACAAGACGGTCAAGCATACGACGTGCCTGCTGGGCATTGGCAAGATTCATGTCAAGATGACGCGGATTCTCTATTGCCGCGAGAATGGCAGGCTTGGTAATCTCATGGAACACTATGCGGTTGGTACTTTTCTCATCAAGTCCCAGCACCTCACACAGATGCCATGAGATAGCCTCTCCCTCGCGGTCTTCATCGGAAGCCAGCCATACCTTCTTGGCTTTCTTGGCATTGGCTTTCAGTTCGCTGACCACCTTACGTTTATCCTCGGGTATCTCATACTCCGGCTCAAGGGTTTTCAGGTCAATGGAAATCTCTTTCTTCTTCAGGTCACGGATATGGCCGTAACTTGACATAACCTTGTAGTCCTTTCCCAAGAACTTCTCTATGGTCTTGGCCTTTGCCGGACTCTCCACTATAACTAAGTTGTCTTGCATCTTATTTAGTCTTTGTCGTTTTTATCCTTTGGAGAACAGTATTCAGCCATTCGGGGCATTCCTGCTATGCAAGAACGCCCTAAATGACCAATTTCGCTGCAAAATTACAAAAACTTTTCTTTTCACCTTATATATTATAGCATATTTGTAATTTTTTAACAACGAGAGAAATCCCAAAATACCATTTTCAAGCCTCTGATTTACAGTGTATGACATTTGACAAAATGAAAGCTATGCTTTCACACTGTAAAACGATAGCTTTTACAAGGTAAAGTGATAGCTTTCACAGTGTAAAAGCATAGCTTTCTCAATGCCACCCGCTAATTAACAGACGTTAACAACTCGCGTAAGTATTTTAACTAAAAAGTTATCAAAATGTCACATTTTTTGTAGAAAACGTGTTATTATAAAAAAAATAGTTGTACTTTTGCGATGTGAAAAAGATATATGTCTTAATATTCCTCTTTTCAGCCGTAATGCCCTTGACTGCCAAGGACAAGAAAAAGGTACGTCCGGAAGACCGCCAGGTTGACATGGACAGCCCTACCTTTGTGCCTATGGTGCGCGTGGGCAAGGTGCTTGACACCAACGGTTCGGGCGACAGCATACAGAGCGTGGAGCTGAACAACGTGTATGTGTTCGGCCCGATGGAGTTTAAGAATGAGCGGCAACGCAAGGCCTACAACCGATTGGTATATAACGTTAAGAAAGTGTTGCCTATAGCCAAAGAGGTGAACGCCGCCGTCATAGAGACCTATGAATATATGGAGACCCTGCCTAACAAGAAGGCGCGCGAGGAGCATATAAAGTATGTGGAGAAGAGCCTGAAGGCCGACTATACTCCCCGACTGAAGAAACTGACCTTCTCGCAGGGTAAGCTGCTGATAAAACTGATATACCGCGAGACCAACTCCTCGTCTTACCAACTGGTGAAGGCTTTCCTCGGAAACACCAAGGCGGTGTTCTACCAGTCATTTGCATGGATGCTCGGCGCCTCTCTGAAAAAAGAGTATGACCCGAAAGGCAAGGACAAACTTACGGAGCGCGTGGTACGCCTGGTGGAGTCAGGACAGCTTTAACTAACGGAACAGACTGAAGTTCGTATAATAAGGAAAGACTATAATATCTAGAAAATCCGGAAAAACCGGAAAAACCGGAAAAACCGGAAAAACCGGAAAAACCGGAAAAAC
>CAMEWL010000021.1:0-45091 GCA_945941025.1 uncultured Prevotellaceae bacterium | reverse complement strand
CGACTGGTAACGAATCTAACCTACGTGGCTATAGTTTTCGGACAGTCTCCCCCAATTATGCGGATTGTTTTTCTAACAATCCTTACAGGTAAGTAAGCAATCTTTCTTATAAATGACTTAAGGCGCATCTGCGCAGTTGGCCTTAATGATTTGCGAATCAAATCAACTACTCCATCTTCGTTATCAAGTTGTTGGAAGAACTCTTTACGACGAGGCCACGGTTTCGCACTTCTGTATATAGCGGGATTGTAACGGTGACCTTCTTCGAAAGTGACCTCGTTATACTTCATTTTATCAAAGGGCATGTATTCCCCGCCTTTTGCTGTATGAATCAATACTAATCCTGTGCCCTTATCATCATCCATTGCGGGACAGACGGTCTGTATTCCCCAGAAGTCTGCAATTGTAATGTCACTATGGCTACGGCATTCCTTGGCTTTGCAGGCATAGCACGATGGTCTGAGTATCATATCTCGAAGGAATGCGTTCATATAGTCATTCTTTTGATGCCATGATGATAAGGAAATCGTTTCTCCATCTTTTTTGTAATCAAGGACAAAATTGAAGCGCTTCCACCCTTCATGCTGCTTATCGCGCATTGCCACTCCTTGCACATTTACAGTACCAACAACTTCTTGCAGGTATTTTCCCCATACCTTAGGACTGGGCACGCCATGGCATACAAAATCAACAGTTAATAAATTTTCGTATTCCTTTCGGAGATAATGTTTCAAACCTGCAATTTCACACGGAGTACCAGAGTACATAACTTTGCGTCCTGACTTCAGAAAATTTTCACATTTGTCAAATGTGTCTTCCGTTCTTGCCTGAACGTATTTACTGCCCCTGAAAGCTGCAAGCCCGTCAATAGTTTCTGTGTAGTCTATCGCTACTTGCCATTCTTCATCAAAACGTGCTCCAAATACGACTCCACCGTCATTAATAATTTGTTCTGCTAATAATGTAAAGATGCCGCCAGAAGAGCTTTCCATGCGTATCCGTTCATCGTTATGGATAGCAGCATAAGTATGCTTAGGAGTTCTTGCTTCTTTGGGATGAATAAAAGGACAAACATTCTCACATAGTCCACATTCTATACATAGTCTCTCATCTACATGAGGATATAGGAATCCCTCCTCATCCACCTGCATGGTGATACAATGCTTCGGGCATCGTTGAGTACAGGCAGAACAACCACAGCAATTCTGCTTGTCTGTTATTTGGATCATAAATTATGATTAAGTTTGTGTAATTGTATATGTAACCAACTTAAGCATTTGCCAATCTTTGTATATTTTAACCACAACTTGAATGTGTATATAAGCGGTACAGTAACGCCCATAGAATCTAATTCATCTATAATTCTCTTTTTCTCTTTTGATTTCTTGTGTTCAAAAGCCAAGTTAAGCTCTTGCAATTTGTATTTTTTTTGTACCTGTCTTTTGTACGACAATTTTTCTTCTTCAGGCATTGAATTTATTGTATCTAATGTAGCGACTATAGTGTTACAGTAACTATTAATCTTTGCATACAACTGTTCATATGTTTTATATTGACCTCTGCTATGAGAATTTGGCCTCACGAGAACACAAAAAAGAGACTTTTCTATTGTGAGACACTTGTAGGAATACAACATGGGAAGAAGGAGTTGCCAATTTTGTCCAGCATCTTTCTCCACATAAATAGTTCTCGTAGGATTTTCTTTATCAAAAGTAGATGTTCGAATTAAATAATTCCCTGCACCCCAAATGAAGTTTTCTGAATTCAAACAATTCTCAAACTGATTTTCATCTCTGTAAGCTGGTCTTAAATTCATTTCTGTTTCCTCAAGGGTGTTCTCCTCTACATACACAGGATAGCATCGTACGATGCCATAGTTATTATCACAACCTTTTAATGCATCTACATACATTGTTAATGCGTTGTGAACTCTGAAAAAATCATCACTATCAGGCCAACACAGAAACTCACCATTGACAAGTTTCAGTCCATTATTAATAGCAGCAGATTGTCCCTGGTTCGTTTGATATATATATGTGAGAGAATAGCCCTTTGCCTCAAACCTGGGAATATATGATTTAATTACTTCCTCCGTATTATCAGTAGATCCATCATTTATAGCAAACATCTCAATCGATGGATAATCTTGTGCTAATATGGAATCTAACAATCGATGCACTATACTACCAGTGTTATAGCACGGCGTCAATATAGAAACTAAACCCTTTTGCATATCAAAGAAATTCTATTTGTAATTGCACTACGCTGACCTGTACTTAACATCATGAACCAACCGAGTATACCAACACAAATTAAGGTAAATAATGTCGTGGATGTCAGTCTATAAAAAGAAGGCTGCATAATCAGAGATGGCAGATAAGATATTAAGAACCCCAATGCCAACAATAATATGCAACGAAAGAATACAGAAATGAGAAATCTTGTAATAGAGTATTCTGGTATATATTTGTGAAGTGTATATACATTAGAGAGCAAACCCATTATGACCGCTAACACGTTAAACAGATATGAAGTCCAGGCATCACCTCCTAATAGGAATGCGACGTAAGATATTGGTACTACACATAAATAAAGAGTCCCATTAATTAAACTTGGTCTTACAATCCGCCCATATGCATGTACGCCCGTTACTACTAGGAATGACATATTTGCAAACAGATTGAATAACAAGGTTAACGTACAAAAAATAGGAGATTGATCAGGATACTTTCCCAACCATAAAGTCAGAATATATTTTATCTCGGTACATAGGGGAATAGTTAACAAAGATAGTATTAAGAAATTCAGTCTGCATGCATTATTTATGAGGGATTCCATTGCTTTGTAATCTCCAGTTGCATAATATTTTATGATTTGTGGCCTGACAGCCGTAGTAACATTATTTGCAAATGCCATGACAGCACCTTGAACACTTGAAGCAATACCCGCTGCTGCATTCATAACAGGACCAAAAAACACATTCAACAGCATTGCCACTCCTTGGGTTCTTGCGGTTACAGACATATTTCCATAAAAATCCCATCCTGAAAATGTCAGCATTGGCTTTATTATGTCCCATTGCCACTTGCACCTAATGTGACATTCTTCAAAATTACTTGCCCCGTAAATTCTATAAAAAAAAGCAACACCTGTACTTACTGCCAATGTTAATAATCCATATAGAATTAACTTATCGAAACTAATCACTACAAGTATATATAAAATTACTAAACGTAAGAAAACATTGACCATCTCAACGTAAGCATAGATGTCCATTTTTTCGTGTGCAATCAGTGTCGCATTATATGGAACTTGTGTTATACTGACAAGTGTTGAGATGACAGATAGTTGAAAAACAACATTTGCAGCTAACTCGCGACTTTCGGGGATTACCATTTTATAGTGTAAAAACCATAATCCCACAGTCTCACATAAAAAGAGAATGAATAGTGCGATTATTACGTGTACCCAAAACGAAGCATTAAACGTATTGTTAAGTTTTTCCTGATTCCCACGCCCTATCTCAAATGTCAAGAAACGTGATGTTGCACTTGACATGGTGGAATTTATAAACGAAAACATTGCCACAACACCACCAACAATGTTGTAAACCCCATAATCCTCAACACCTAAAGTCTGCAAAATCACTCTACTTGTATAGAGTGATACAGACATTGATATAAACATTCTGAGGTATAGAAACAATGTATTTTTTGCTATACGCTTGTTATTTGAAGATGTAGAATACATTGTTTTCACCAATAATACAAATTATAAAAGGTGCTTTGGACCCTCTCCTACAACAGCACGCTTATTGCGCTCCGTCTGTATTATTCTATTCGCATATTCCTTGATTTTGTTAACTATCCACATATATGCCGTACTACCTTCGGTATAATCTGCTTCAGCAAACATATCAATCCTCCCATCCTCCCTTAATTGTTCTACCTGCTTGAATGCTCTTTCGTCTCCTTTAGGATATATAGCAAATGTTGAACCACCATATTTTTTCAACATTGAGAAAGCGGGAACATCGCTTGGGCCATCTGCAATGTATATCATATTTTCAAATGAGACTCTCCTTTGTGTATCATTCATTTTTGAATTTACATTAACATTCTCGTTTTTGTTAACACCCTTATTAATTTCAAATATTGCCTTCGTCTTAGTCGTGTTATCAATAGTGTAGCAACTTTCACTAATGACAGGTTCATCTTCACTTCCTTTGCCTTCGATAAGTTCACAGCCCCATATGTCCTCCACAAAGTCTTTCAAGGGTGTTCCCTTTATCACCTCAGCAAAGCCCGTACTGACAATATAATGTTCAACGCGAATGTTATACTCCTTACATTCAGGATTATCCTTTAAAATATCTTTTGTTATTTGAAGAAATTCAGGAATGCCTGCATAAAAATCTTGTTTCGTACCATATTCACGCAACTTGGCATTACTAAGTCCTTTGAAAGTTCCATCTTTTGCCTTTCGAGTAAAATGAATTAGATATGCTGTATCAGGATTAACTCTAACTCCTTCGTTTTTCATTTTCCCAGGCATTTCATTAACTTCCTTCCAGAACTCCTTTTCATCTACATCGTAATCCTTAAAAATTGGAGTTTGCATATATCCATTAATAAGGGTCTTATCGAAATCCCATATAATAGCTATCACATTTTGCATAATCTTACTTATTTAATTGTTCTTTAAGAGAGAAGTCATAAGTTGCAAGAATATCATGATGAATCTGCTTACACTGGTCCTCGCTTGCTGGTGCAGCACGAATGCCAATACAGTTTGCAGCTTAGATCAGGGGGACGGTTCTGTCCCCCTGAAGTTCCTGTCCCCCTGATTCCTTACAATCTTTTGTGATTAGGTTTTAACAACTTTTCAAATTTTTCATCATGCCTAAAAGGTACCAACACAGGCCACTTTGAAACGAAACGAGGGGACAGGTTCCTGTTTCATTTTAATCGGTATATCAGGCTTTTTCCTATTCCGGTCAATCTCTCCAATTGTCGCAGAGAAGCTCTACGGCTCTTCAACTCTATTAATACAGACCTTTTTATATCATCTGGCAATTGCTGAAAAGCACGGGAACAAGGGGACAGGTCTCTGTTCTATAGATAGAGTCAACGATTTTTTCATGCTTATTCTACTAAATGTCCCAAATGTGCAAGTGTGCCGAGAACCCATACTTCACCTCCCGTTATACGATTAGAAGCCTCTCTGATTAGACGCTCTTTTTCCTCATCAGTTATTTCTTTATTTCGTATTTGAACTTCACTATTAGCTTTGAAGTATTCTGTCACTCCTTTGACGGTATTAACCTTCACTTTGCCACAACCATTAAAGGCTTTAGACACCTCGTTAATAAACGTAATGATATTGTCACTATACAGTGCAGTTTTAATGAGTGCCTGTATTTTCTTCTCCTCTGATGTTGCATTCTGCTTCGCCAGCATCTCAGTGAAATATACGGCAAGGTTTTCTTGCTTGTTCATTGTAACCATTATTGTGATTTGTTTTGACTAGCAGTATCGAACTGTATCACTTTATGGCAACTTGTGCAATCAGATATTTGTTTCAAGTCATTAGCCAGAAGCCAAGCTCCTGTCATTTTACTACTTTTTTAAAGAACGTTTATTATTGTGGATTTTTGTTTTACCGCCAAGCATCTAGCTTTCAAGTCTCTCTCGGATTTTCTCAGAACAGTCCTGCGCACCAAATGCGGTGAATAAATGGGAGAGCGACGAAGCCGACTACGTGTCACCATTTTATCTCACACAGATGTCACTCATTGCCTTCTTTTTGAGGGGTCCGGGCGAGCAAAACTCGGATGTCTGGGGGTGGGGGTAATTCTAAAGAGAATTGGGATTTTGTTGTTTTTATATGAACGCCTAAAAAGTAATTGAGTGCTCACTCATGAAGTGAGGGGACGTCTAGCCTTTGATTTCAATTCCTTCTGCAAATATTCATAAACATAACCAGAACTCTGGGCATAAAGGCCAGAAGATGGACGCTGTAGAGCTAAGTATATGGAGGAACCATAAACTGTCTCTACTGCTTGAGGCAAGGTGTATTGTTCTCTATCCATCAGTAGTTGGATGAGGTCGGAGGTAATTCCCTCTACCATAAAACGGAACTCCTGCTCACTTATCCTCATAACGCAACAGTTTTTCTACAGCACGAGACGTGCAAAAAGCATACTGGAAGGTGATGCCCTTCATATATTTCAGCCTGCGGAGAAACTCCTTCTTGTTAATATTACCAAGGCGGTAGTTTCTAATCTGGAGTCCTACACGGTCATTGGCTATCGGACCATAAACCACATCGTAACTGTGCATGTAAGGCGGAAAGTTTGTCTCATCGCGATGCTGATAAACGAAATCCGCCCATTCCTCGGTGTATGCATCGAAAGATTTGAAGGAAAGTTTACCGTTGGACAGCAGACTCTCATCAAAATGGAACTCATTCACAACCGGCTCTCCCCCAAAAATATCCACACGAGCATTAGCTACATCCTTGGCCTGAACTATATCAGTTGTCAGATAGAAAGCCTGTCCGAAATCCTTGTATGGATTGCATTGGGCAAGGTCTATCTTCTCAATGAAAATGTTGGAACCATGGTAAAGTGTAATCATAGCGTACCTCCCATTCTGCGGCAATAGGCAGAAAGATCACGGACGTTAGAAGCAAATGACTGCGTATGCAGATAACCATACTGCCTATCATATAGTTCAAGTGCCTTGTAACTGCCCAAATATTGTGCTGCCTGCACCGTCGTCAGCCTATGATGAGCCGCGAACTCGGCTATGAGCGCCACTATGTATTGTGCCTTGTCTGATGCCATAATTCGTTTCTCCTATCTTGACTTTTCGTTTGCAAAAATAAGCATTTAATTCCATACGCGCAAGAATTATGCCGTTTTTCTGCAACCAGGTGTTTAACGTTTGTTTATACTTATGTATGAAATATTCTTAAAGGTATTGCAGGAATACCTTTTTGGGGCTATGTTTGTAGTGAAAAGGCTGGAAAGGCTTAATTTCCCGGATGTCTGATGAATGTCTTATAACTCTGGAAACGGCGTTTTCGTATTGCTGTGACTGTCAGACGGTTATACTAAAGTTCACATTAGCTGGGAAAGCTACATTATAAGTTAATGTTTAACTAATATACCCTTTTAACTTACAATTCTCTTGAAAATTTGATAACTCGGCTATGAACTCACCTGCATTGAGGAAATAACTAGGATATGCCTCTCTCAGTTCTTTCATGTCTGAAACTGATACAAGAACAACAGCTTCTGCCTCTTTGTCAATACTTTTTTCTATTTGTGCATACTGTTCATTTGCCTTATCTGTATCTTGTGGGTTAAAATGACGTATATCTATTCTCTTTTTTACATAGTCTATGACAACCAGAACATATCCTCCATTAAAGGATTCTTTTTCATAGAAGTCTACTGCACCAACTAATGCCTTAAGATTCTCTACGAACTTATACTTGTTATTTGTTTCATAGAAATTACGACAATAATCTTCTTCTGTCATATCTCTATAAAGTTCATTTACAGGCTGATTCTCTCTCAACGAAAATATTGCACTAACAAGTTTAAAGAAATCAAGCCATGATTTATCTCCCTGACTTGCTTTTAGCGATGAGTTTGATATAAGTTCTGCAGTCTCTACTGCTGTAGCCCAATCATGCTGAAGTTTGGTTCTAATCTGTATCTCTACACGCATTCCATCCGATTCCGAGTTAACGTCAGAATACTTATATACGAAATGTATACTTCTATACCCACTATCCTTTGGCTTGTTTATATAATCGTACAACTCATGATCAAGTGTGTAATTATCAAAGGTTGCCTTTGCTATACATTCCTTGGCTTTAAGTAATGACTGCATGTCCTCAAAGACAAAACGTCCACCTCCTATATCTTGCACTCCTCCTAAACCCATATTGGGTGTGCGAACGAGTTTTTCCTTTATGGATTTCATTCTTTTCAATCTCTGTGAAGAGAAAGATACGGGCACACCTTCTTTTGAAAGTAGATCTGAGATTTTGGCAGAAAGTCCTTCTATAACAGGTAAATGTAATTTTCTCCAATCATCTATTTTTACAATAGCTTCTGCCAAATCAAACACACCAGGAGAGGAAGATACAATCACCTTTCCTGCTCTATCTATTTCTTTTCTGGAGTATTTCATTATAGTTTCCTTTTTAAGTTTTAAATCAAGGCGGGTTTAATAAATCACAACAAAATTAATTCGCCAATAATCCGAATATTATTATGCCATGCCTTTATTTCTTCGATTCTCTTGTTATTTACTGAATTATCTGACACGTTAATGTTTGTAGTTTATTGTTTAGGTTTATCGTTTGCCGCTTCACCAGTTGAAGAACCTGTCCTTATGTTCTTCGTTTCGTAAGAACCAGAAGTTTACACCTCGAAAGACTTCACAAATCGAAGCTTTCCAATTGTCTTTGCTGTATGAAAAGACAGTTGGTCGTATGTCTTATAGGCCTTAAGTTGCAGGATGGCTGCCTCGGCACTCAGTACTCCGCTCTCGAACAGGTTGACTGTAGTAAAGACCTTATCGTTGGCTACTGGCCCCTGGACTAAATCGTAATCGTGAGGGCGGGATTTTCGACAATCAGTCACGAAATAAAGCCAGGTTTCATCGGCACCCGTAAAACGACGGATATTCCAATCGGGGCTCTCAAGCAATTTTTCGTCAAATTCATAGACACTAACAACTGCTCGTTCTGCATTCTCACGTTCGCGCTTGATATGGGCCCAACGCTCTGCCTGTTCCTGAACACTTGTGGTATAGAAGCCCTTTCCAAAGTCGGCATTTGTCCGGCCTGGTCTAAGGGAGGGTTTTCGTACTGTTACCGTAGAACCGTGATATAGTTTTATCATCTTTTTCTTCTGTTGATAAACCGCTGGATATCATCTAAAACATATTCCAAGCCTTGAGTGTGCAGCAAGTCATAATTATCAATGACATACTTATCGGCACCTGATTCCTTAAAAATTACCCACGCGCGCATACCGCTTATCCGCTTGCGGATAGCGTAGTTCTCCATACTGTAGGTATAGAACTCGAACACTTCTTTGGACACTTTCCTGTTTTGACGATTGCGCCACAGTTCAAACTTCTCATAAAGCGCCTCCGTACTCAGATACCACCACTTAGCATTTTCGTCATAAAGCCGTTCATACATCGGATTGACATAGATATACACCAGTGCATCGTCAAGCGAAATACGCTTTACCTTGGAAACATGCGCTGCAAGCTGCGAGATCTTGATTGGTACTATGTTGTTTTCATATACTCCCATGTATGTTTTTATACGTTTTTATCTATACAGTAATCACACTGTTAATTCACACATTTTATTCCGTTATAATACATTTCTCTCTGTCAATACTTTATATCTGCGTTGGAGTGCCACTAAGACACTGCGCTCTGCCAATGGATTGAGTCCTCGGAAAGTGGTGCGACGTTTCAACTCTGTCAGGGGCATGTCTAAAAGCAGTTTGGCTATACATTCATCTGCAAAGGAATTGGACACTACATTGACTCCTGTAAAATCCAGAACCACTTTTTCTTCGCCCATAATCAGTGGCAATAGTTTCTCACGAAGTTTCTGTCCCATGTCGCGGGTGCCAAAATCAGTACCGTATGTAACAAACTTAAATTCTACCATAGTGATTCTAATTCTCCTGTTTCTACAAATGTCTCGTTATATTCCTCAGCTGCATCGGTACGATGATCAACTATTTGATTGGGGTCTATCTCTTCACTGGTGCCAATTTCCATATAGATAAGCGTACCTTGCCAAAATCCATTTTTGATGACGGTCGTCTTTTCACCCTCTATAATGAGTTTATGACTGCCAGAATGCAATATAAACTCCTTGCCAATACTATCCACCAGTCTATATGTGGTGTACAATCCGAAACCCATTCCCTTGCCATCGGTTATTTTGTCTTCAAGGCATAGTTTGAGTGCTTCTGGCTCCGTGACATCTCTGTATATGTCGTTCTCTGCCAAAGATGCCCTAATACCTATTCCGTCATCGGCTATTAGGATACGTAAGACCTTTTGATGCTCATCATAATGTGTCATTGCGGTTCCCAAAGGCTTACCAGAGTGAATATGTACATTATCCATCATCTCGTATAGGCAGTAGCTTAATGCTTGAAGCACACTAACCTCTATGTCAAAGTGTGAAGTCATAGCTTTAACGACATCCTTATACACAGCATTCAGAGTCTGTGCATCGAACACGTCAATCGACACATTCTCTTTTCCCTTGAAATATCTATCTAAAATAAATGCAACATCCATGAGTTATATCTCTTTTATTCTTGTTTTTCCCAACCTTGGTATCTGTGGCGACCTTTACCCAGATGCGGGCTTTAAGGTTGCGGCTGAATCTTCTAAGGTCGAAATTTTCGACCTTAAAGCCGCAGACTCTTCCTTGGTTAGTTCGAACACATAACCTTCCGGGAATTTGCGAAGATTGTTACGTACAGCCTCATTCACACGCTTGGTCTCCACACCATACAGCGCAGCCACCTGGAAATCCAGAAGCGTCTTCTGTTCACGCACCTCGACAATTTTGTTCTCAACCTCTTGCATCAAAACTGGTAACAGACTGTCGTTTTTCTTCTCTATTTCGTTTTTATTGGCCATCTTATTATTCTTCGCTATTCTCTAATTTCCTGTTTGCTGTTTCTTGCGCTCCGTAGGTGCTCAGGCGAGTAAGCTTGGAGTCCAGTTTGTCGTTTACGGTATGTCCTATAGATTTTCTATGATTTCTTGCGTAGCAATATGTTTTTTATAACCTTCGGTTAGAAAACTGTGAGAATCTATTCGATAATCTCGGGGCAAAGCCCGGAAATATATTTCCTGTTTTGATTTTCCTTAAAGATTTTCTTTGATTTCTTGCGTAGCAATGTCTTTTCTTTAGGAATGCCCTTCTCTTATCGTTTGCCGAGATAGCGATCTTCTATTACCTGCCAGTCCACTATCTGCCAAAGGGCGGTGAGGTGGGCGGCACGGCGATTTTGATAGTCAAGGTAGTAGGCGTGTTCCCAGACATCGAAGGTCAGAAGGGGTGTCAGACCTTTTACTATAGGATTGGAGGCGTTGGGCTCTTGCGTGATTGTCAACTGTCCGTCTTGGTCGGCGGACAGCCATACCCAGCCAGAACCGAACAGACTTGTGCCTTTAGACTCAAACTCGGTCTTGAAAGCGTCAAGGCTTCCCCATTGCTTGTCTATTTGAGCGGCAAGGGCTCCGGAGGGCGTGTGTGACGCTTCGCTGGCAGCGCGGAATTGTGAGAAGTACATCTCGTGGTTTAGTATCTGGCCGGCATTGTTGAATATTGGTCCGGCAGGAGCTGCCTTGACTACTTTTTCCAATGTCATCCCGGCGTATTCTCCGTCTGCTGTAAGTTTGTTGTAGTTGTCAACGTAGGTCTGCAGGTGCTTTCCATGATGGAAGGAAAGTGTCTGTGCACTAATGACCGGCTCCAGGGCATCGGGAGCGTATGGGAGTTTGATTAACGTATGCATGGTGTGTATGTTTAGGTTTATTTTATCTTGCCTTCTCTGGTTGTGCGTGGCATATAAAATCCTTACCCAGAAACAAGTAAGTTTTTGGGTATTAGGTTGTTGCGTGTCGGTTGTGTGTTACTTGGGAAAATTGTCCTGCTTGCAGCGGACAGTTTTCTCTTGCGGCACGTCAATGGTTGATTATGCTACAAAGGTACAAAAAAAAATATTTATATAAAATAAATAAGGAGAAAAAACAAAGATAAATTAAACAGAAATAATATAAACAGAAATAATGTTCGTTTGAATAGCTCTTCTATATGCCTTGAAAATAGTGTGTAGTGTGCAGGGGATTTTCTGGCATATTGTAAACCGAAAACGGAAGTTTGGTTGCAAAGTGATAGGTTTGCGGTCGAAATGCTGACGTGGGTTGTTGGAGATGCCGGGTAGGGTTGGGTGTGTCGTGAAAGCTGTTTTTTTGCAATATAGAAGCTACCGTTTCGCATCGCGAAACGGTAGCTTCTATATTGTGGTCTGTCAAGGCGCTGCTTTTGCAGCCTTGCAGGTCGTTATTTTGCGGATGTGAATGCTGTGTATATCTTGTCGGCGATGGCGCGCATCTCGTCCTCCGGGAGGGTAAGCTTCTCGCGTCGGAAGTCCATGTCGCCCTCGGTCTGCATAGGCATGAGGTGGATGTGGGCGTGAGGTACTTCGAGGCCGAATACCGACATGCCGACCTTCTTACATGGGAAAGCCTCCTTGATAGCCTTTGCCACGCGCTTAGCGAAGCAGAAGTAGCGTGCAGTTTCGTCATCGTCCATGTCAAAAATGTAATCCACCTCGCGGCGTGGGATGACCAAGACGTGGCCACGCACTACAGGGTTGATGTCAAGGAAAGCGTAGAACTCCTCGTTCTCTGCGCACTTGTAGCTGGGAATCTCACCAGCGGCAATCTTAGAAAAAATATCCATAGCTTGCAAAGTATTAGTATGATATCTCCTCGATTTTCAGTTTCAGCGTGCCGCGTGGAATCTGTGCCTCCACCACGTCGCCCACCTTGTGGTTGAGCAGGGCCTGTGCTATCGGTGTCTCGATGGATATCTTGCCCTCACGCAGGTTAGCCTCGTTGGCAGACACGATGGTGTAGGTCATGCGTGCCTTGTTTGCCAGGTTCGTCATGACAACCTTAGACAACAGCTGCACGGCATCTGTTGACAGGCGGCTCTTGTCTATTATCTTTGCGTCTGCGATTGTCAGCTTGAGTTGGTTTATCTTGTCAGCCAGGTGTGCCTGGGCTTCCTTGGCTGCGTCATACTCGGAATTCTCTGAGAGGTCGCCTTTGTCGCGTGCCTCTGCTATCGCTGCGCTTGCCTTGGGCATTTCTACTGCCTCAAGTCGGTGCAGTTCGGCTACAAGATTCTCGTAGCCTTCTTTTGTCATATAAGCCATAATTGTTTTAGTTTGTTTTCGTTTTTCTTTGTGAATGTTAATAACTCAACTCTCGCAGGCTCAAGTCTCGTCGGGTCCAGGTCTTCAGGTTGCTTCGCTTACAGGTTTAAGGTGATGTATGCCTTGCTAATGATTTATGAAATCATGTTTCACCTTGCAACCTTAAAACTTGTAACCTGTAACCTAAGAAGTTGAGCGAAACTTAAATAAATAAGACTCTCTCGCTCTCTCCTTGTATGGAAGGTAGTGGTTAGTTCCTCTCTTGAGATGCAAAAAGAAGAACCCCAACCGTAATGTGTACACGTAAGGACATACTACATTGGTCGGAATCCTGTACTGCGTTATGCAGAGTGATGTTGTATTATGAAATTACCAAATGCAAAGATAAGTATATTTTCCAAAATAGGCAAATAAAAAAACTTTTTTCTTCTTTTTTATACCTTTTTTATATTAGATAGAAAAAAAAAGTTGCACAAATTTGGACAATTCGTGCAATTTCAGTAATTTTGCGTATGGAATAGAATATCGGCATTCTTGAAAGGGATGCCTAACGTAAGAAAGAAGTAATACTCATAACACAAAATCCATAACTTACGAAGTAAGATGTACACTACAATTACTGCCACGGAGGCAGCGCAAATGATTAAGAATGGCCAGTCTGTAGGTCTCAGTGGTTTCACGCCGGCGGGTGCGCCAAAGGCGGTGACTAAGGAGTTGGCGAAACTCGCACAAGCTGAGCATGAGAAGGGCAATGAGTTTAAGATAAACCTTTTTACTGGAGCCTCTACCGGCCAGAGTACCGATGGTGATTTGGCAGCGGCGGGTGCTATAGGTTTTCGTGCGCCTTACACCACCAACAGCGAGTTTCGCACGCGCGAGAACAAGAACGAGATAAGGTATAATGACCTGCATCTCTCACACATGGCGCAGGAGTTGCGTTATGGTTTCTATGGTCCGTTGAACTGGGGTATAATAGAGGTGTGTAAGATAGAGGATGCCGGTGACAAATACAGAGTGTTCCTTACTTCTGGCGGTGGCATATCGCCCACCGTGGCGCACAAGGCTGAGAAGATAATAATAGAGCTTAACCGTTTCCACAGCGAGGGCGCGGCGTTGTTGCACGATGTGTATGAGCCGCTGGACGCACCTTTCCGTCAGCCGATAATGATAACCAAGGTAAGTGACCGCATTGGTACACCTTATCTTGAGATAGACAAGAAGAAAGTAGTGGGTGTTGTAGAATGTAACCTGCCTGACGAGGCACGTTCGTTCAGGGGTACAGACCCTGTTACAGACCAGATAGGCGCCAATGTGGCACAGTTCCTGCTCGGCGACATGAAGCGCGGCATCATACCTTCTTCTTTCCTTCCGATGCAGAGTGGCGTGGGAACTACTGCCAACGCTATACTCAGTGCTGTGGGCAAGGATAAGAGCATCCCGGACTTTAATATCTACACAGAGGTGTTGCAGAATGCTATTGTCGATATGATGCTTGAGGGACGTGTGAAGGATGCCTCTACTTGCTCGCTCAGCGTTGACAATGAGTGTCTGGGACTGGTGTATGACAACATAGACCATTTCGCAAAGCATCTCACCATACGTCCGTCAGAGATTTCCAACTCTCCTGAGGTGATACGCCGACTGGGTGTGATAGCCATCAATACTGCTATAGAGGTGGATATATATGGCAATGCTAACTCTACCCAGATATGCGGCACTAAGATGATGAACGGCATAGGCGGTTCGGGCGATTTCGAGCGCAATGCCTACATCTCAATCTTTACCTGTCCGTCAGTGGCAAAGGGTGGCCTGATATCAGCTGTCGTTCCGTTCGTTAGTCATCAGGACCACTCAGAGCATGACGTGAATGTGGTGGTGACAGAGCAGGGTATAGCTGACCTGCGCGGCAAGACTCCGTTGGAGCGTGCTCAGTTGCTGATAGAGAACTGTGCTCATCCAGACTACCGTCCGCTGTTGCGTGAGTATCTGAAAATATCTACCGGAGGACATACCCATCATAACCTGCCAGCCGCCTTCGCTATGCATGATACACTGCGTCGTAAGGGCGACATGAAGCTGACGGATTTCAGTGAGTACGTTCACGAATAACTCATAACTAACAACTCATAACTTAAATTATTCATTTTGCTATGGAAAGCTTAAAGGATTTCTCTCTTGAGGGTAAGAACGCCTGGATTACCGGCGCATCTTACGGTATCGGTTTCAACATCGCCAAGGCGTTCGTTGCTGCCGGAGTAAAGAACATCATCTTCAACGACATCAACCAGGAGGCTCTTGAGCGTGGGTTGGCTAACTACAAGGAGGCTGGCATCACAAACGTTAAGGGCTATGTGTGCAATGTATGTGACGAGGTGGCTGTGGCTGAGCTTGTGAAGAAGATTCACGAGGAGGTTGGCCAGATTGACATTCTCGTAAACAATGCCGGTATCATCAAGCGTATTCCTATGCACGAGATGAAGCGCTCTGAGTTCCAGGCTGTCATTGATGTTGACTTGGTAGCTCCTTATATCTGCGCTGCAGCTGTCGTTCCTGAGATGATGGAGCGTCGTGAGGGTAAGATTATCAACATCTGCTCTATGATGTCAGAGCTCGGTCGTGAGACTGTCAGCGCATACGCTGCCGCTAAGGGTGGTTTGAAGATGCTGACACGTAACATCTGTTCAGAGTATGGTGAGTACAACATCCAGTGTAACGGCATAGGCCCTGGCTATATCGCTACACCACAGACAGCTCCGCTGCGTGAGCGTCAGGCTGACGGTTCTCGTCACCCATTTGATTCATTCATCTGCGCAAAGACTCCAGCAGGACGTTGGCTCGATCCTTCTGAGCTCGGCGGTCCGGCAGTGTTCCTCGCATCAAAGGCTTCTGATGCAGTGAACGGTCACGTGCTCTACGTGGATGGTGGTATCCTCGCTTACATCGGCAAGCAGCCTAAGTAAGTTTGGCAGAAAGACAATAATATGTCATTATATAATAAGGTAGCAGGATTTTGTCCTGCTACCTTTTTTTGTATTAAGTACTTGTTGAGTTAAAAAAGCATAAAAGTGTGATGGGGTTGTACATATATTGAAAATAATGAGTAACTTTGCAAAAGAAAACTTAATCAAAATGTTTAGTTTTTTGTAGAAAAGGATAATATAGTAGCGCAAAAGATAATAATAACGAAGGGTAATTTATGAAGAAAACAATGATGATGAGCATCGTGGCGGTAGCTGCCATGCTGGTATCGTGTGGTGGAGGAAAGCAGGGCAAGCCCGACTTTGGCGATAACGAGTATGCTGTGCGAACCATCGGTGTGTCAAACGCCGACTTGGAGAGTTCCTATCCAGCCACATTCAAGGGAATGCAGGACGTGGAGATTCGTCCGAAAGTTTCTGGATTTATCACAAAGATTTTTGTTAAGGAAGGTCAGCAGGTAGGTGCCGGACAGGTGTTGTTTACCGTTGACAATGTAACGTACAAGGCGGCAGTAAACCAGGCACAGGCTGCCGTGACGGCGGCTCAGAGCCAGCTCAATACGGCTAAGCTGACATACGAGAATGCTCAGAAGTTGCACGAGAAGAACGTCATTGGCGACTATGAACTGCAGGCAAGCAAGAACCAGTATGAGAGTGCACAGGCTGCTCTTGGCCAGGCTAAGGCTGGACTTGTTTCTGCTCGCGAGCAGCTCAGTTTCTGCACTGTCAAGAGTCCTACATCTGGTGTGGTAGGTTCTTTGCCATATAAGGTAGGAGCATTGGTAAGTGCATCTATACAGGTGCCTTTTACCACCATCTCTAACGGCTCTAATGTAGATGTCTATTTCTCTCTGAACGAGAAAGAGGTTATGGAACTTGTACGCAAGGAAGGCTCTCTGCAGGCGGCTATCGCTCAGATGCCGGCTGTCAAGCTGCAACTGGCTGACGGTTCTATTTACGGCAGCGAAGGCAAGGTGGTGAAGGCCAGCGGAGTGGTTGATGCCACTACGGGCTCAGTGAGTCTCATCGCGGCGTTCCCTAACCCTCAAAAACTTATAAAGTCGGGCGGCTCGGGCAAGGTCATCATGCCTCGTCAGGCAACAGGAGCCATCATCATACCGCAGGATGCCTGTGTCGAGGTGCAGGATAAGTACTTTGTGTATAAGGTTGGCAAAGACAACAAGGTGAAATACTCTGAGATTACCGTTGACACGCAGAATGACGGACAGAACTACATCGTAACCTCAGGTTTGACTAAGGGTGAGCGCATCGTAGTGTATGGCGTGAACCAGCTGTCCGAGGGTATGGAGATAAAACCTATATCTGAGGCTGACTATGCCAAGAAGATGAAGAAGGCAGAAGAGCTTTCCAAGGTGCAGGGCGACGGCGTGCTTGCCGTGGCAAAGGCACTGAAATCATAGTTGTTTGGGTTGTTGGCTAATTAGTCGTTTGGGGATTTGTATAACACTCCCTGCGACGCGACTGAGAGACCGACAACAAGTAATATTCCCAAACGACCAAACGACTAAATAACTAAACGACTAAACGACTAAAGATGAAACTCGATTCATTTATAGAAAGACCGGTGCTCTCCACCGTGATATCCGTTGTGGTGGTCATACTCGGTATAATAGGCTTGGTGACACTGCCTATTGAGCAGTATCCGGACATCGCGCCGCCTACGGTTGAGGTGAGCGCATACTATCCTGGTGCCGACGCTCAGACGGTACAGAACTCTGTGTTGGCTCCGCTGGAGGAGCAGATAAACGGTGTGGAGGGCATGATGTACATGACCTCGTCTGCAACCAACGACGGTTCTGCGTCCATCACTGTTTATTTTGAGCAGGGTTCTAACGCCGACATGGCACAGGTGAACGTGCAGAACCGCGTGTCACAGGCATCGGCGCTGTTGCCGGCAGAGGTTACCAAAGGCGGTGTGACAGTGCAGAAACGTCAGACCTCCACCGTGCTTATCATGGCACTGACATCACCGGACGATCGCTACGATGAGAAGTTCCTTGGCAACTATGCAGACATCAACATAATACCTGAGATGAAACGTATCGAGGGTATCGGTGACTGTGAGTCAATCGGACTGAAGTCATATACCATGCGTCTGTGGCTTGACCCGGCGAAGATGCATGACCTCAACCTGATGCCTACTGACGTTGTAAACGCCTTGGCAGAGCAGAACATTGAGGCGGCTCCTGGCAAGTTTGGCGAGCAGTCAGATAAGCAGTATGAGTACTCAATGAAATACACTGGCCGTCTGAAGACCCCGGAAGAGTTCGGCAATATGATAATAAAGACCGATGACCTTGGCCATGTGCTCCGTGTAAAGGATGTGGCAAAGGTAGAGATGGGTGCGCTCTATTACTCCGTGTTTACCCAGCTTGACGGACATCCTGCCCTTATGATGATGGTGACGCAGCGTGCCGGTTCCAATGCGACGCAAATAGCGCACGACGTGAAGGCTACTGTGGAGAGGCTTTCGCAGAACTTCCCGCCAGGTATGGAGATAAGGTTCATGCAGGATGTAACGGAGTTTATCAAGGCATCGCAGCATGAGGTGTGGAAGACTCTCTTTGAGGCACTTGTACTGGTGTTCATCGTGGTGTTCATCTTCCTGCAGGACTTCCGCTCTACGCTTATCCCTATGATTGCCGTACCTGTCTCTCTGGTAGGTACCATGTTCTTCTTGAAGGTTATAGGCTTCTCCATCAACCTGCTCACGCTGTCAGCCCTCGTGCTCGCCATCGCCATCGTGGTCGATGATGCCATCGTGGTGGTGGAGGCGGTACACGCCAAGCTTGACATGGGTTACCGCTCAGCCAAGAAGGCAAGTATCGATGCGATGAACGAGATAGCCGGTGCCATCATATCCATCACGCTCGTGATGTCGGCTGTGTTCATACCAGTGTCGTTCATGAGTGGTACTACAGGTACGTTCTACCGAGAATTTGGTCTTACCATGGCGGTGTCAATCATTATCTCGGCAGTCAATGCCTTGACGTTGTCACCTGCTTTGTGTGCCATATTGCTGAAGCCGCATAACAAGGAGGGTGAGGAAGGCATGAAGTCAAGTTTCAAGGACCGTTTCTTCGCTGGATTCAATGCGTCTTATGAGAAGCTGCAGGCAAAGTATCAGAAGGGTGTAGAAGGCATCGTGAAACGCAAGTGGATAGCCATAGCGGCAGTTGTCATCGGTATAGCCATTATGGGCATCGAGGCAATGGTGACCAAGACTGGTCTTGTGCCTGATGAGGATACTGGTACAGTGTTCGTTACAGTGTCAACGCCACCTGCTACCTCTTTGCAGAAGACAAACCAGGTGATGGATCAGGTGCAGCGTATGCTTGACAACAACCCTGCCATCGACGGTTGTATGCGTATAACTGGTTACAACTTCATAGCCGGACAGGGTTCAAATCAGGGTACCTTTGTCGTAAAACTGAAGCCATTCGATGAGCGTAGCCGCTCTGAGTACTCTATGATGGTGCTCGGCATGATATACAAGCAGACTGCAGTAATCAAAGGCGCACAGATACTTGCCTTCCAGCCACCTATGGTGACAGGCTTCTCTACCCAGAGTGGTCTTACGTTTGCTATGCAGGACCGCACAGGCGGCTCTCTTGACAAGTTCTTCGACATTACCAAGAAGTTTATTGCCGAGCTTAACAAGCGTCCTGAGTTCTCTAACGCCATGACATCCTTCAACGCTTCATATCCTCAGTATATGATTCACGTTGATGCTGCCAAGTGTAAGCAGGCAGGCATATCGCCATCTATGGTGCTTACTACGATGCAGGGCTACTACGGCGGTATGTACTCTTCAAACTTCAACAGCTACGGTAAACTCTACCGTGTATATGTGCAGGGTGATCCTAAGATGCGTGAGGACAAGAGTTCCTTGCAGAACATATTCGTGCGTACGCCAAAGGGCATGGCTCCCGTGAGCGAGTTCGTGAACCTTGAGAAGGTGTATGGTCCGCAGGTTATCGAGCGTTTCAACCTCTTTACCTCTATCAACGTCAGTGCCTCTCCTGCCGACGGCTACTCTACGGGTGACTGTATCAAGGCTATTGAAGAAGTGGGTAAGGATGTCTTGCCTGCAGGTTATACATACGAGTTCTCTGGTCTGACACGTAACGAGGCAGAGTCTTCTAACTCGACAGCCATAGTGCTTGTGCTGTGTCTGGTGTTCGTGTATCTGATATTGGCAGCGCAGTACGAGTCATACTTGTTGCCACTGACGGTCATACTCTCTGTGCCGTTCGGACTGGCAGGAGCATTCATCTTCACCAACCTCTTCGGCAAGAATAATGACATCTATATGCAGATTGCACTTATCATGCTTGTGGGCCTGTTGGCAAAGAACGCCATCCTTATCGTTCAGTTCGCCCTTGAGCGTCGCCGTCTGGGTATGGCTATCACGTGGTCTGCCATACTTGGTGCGACTGCCCGTCTGCGTCCTATCTTGATGACATCGCTTGCTATGATTATCGGCCTGTTCCCACTCGTCATAACGGGTCTGCCAGGACTGAGCCTCTTCATGGCACCTGCCGTGGGTGAGAACGGTTACATCACGCTGGGTGCGGCTGCCATTGGCGGTATGCTTATAGGTACGTTCTGCCAGGTTATGGTAGTGCCTTGCCTGTTCGTCATCTTCGAATGGCTGCAGGAGCGCATCAAGCCTATAGAGTTCAATGACGACAATGCCAAGGTTGATACCGAGCTGAAGCAGTATGCCATATCTGCCAAGCAGATAAGCAAGCAGCCAACCGACTATGTGAAATAAACATTCCGTGAATATAATATGAATACGATAATAAGAAATATAGGAATCCTTGCCTTCACTGCCTCGCTGACGGGCTGTGGCCTCTACAGCAAGTATGAGCGTCCGCAGGTGGAGATGGACTACAAACTTGACAGTAACGCCACGGATGTTGCCGGTATCAACACCACCGACAGCACAGGCTTCGGTGATGTGGCATGGCGCGAGGTGTTTACTGACCCCCAGTTGCAGAGGCTCATAGAGCAGGGACTGGAAAACAACGTTGACATCTTCTCTGCCGCCGCTAACGTAAAGAAGGCAGAGACGGCACTGAGCGTGTCACGACTGGCGTTCCTGCCATCAGTGGCCTTCGCTCCGCAAGGCACCCTGTCAAAGGTACTGACGGGCGACTACAAGAGTGATTGGTCAAAGACATACACGCTGCCAGTGTCGGCATCATGGACTGTGGATCTCTTCGGTAACCTCCTCTCCACCAAGCGCGGAGCGGAGATGACACTCGAGATGACCCGTGACTATGAGCATCTGACGCGTTCAAAGGTGATATGTGGCATAGCCAACTGCTACTATACTCTCCTTATGCTTGACCGCCAGCTCGAGATACTTGACGAGATGGAGGGCATCACCAAGGACACTTGGGAGATGATGAAACTGCAGAAAGAGTTGCGCGGAGTCCGCGAGACGGCTGTGCAGAGCGCAGAGGCTGCGATGCTCGGCGTGCAGTCGCAGAAGGTAGATATGCAGCGTCAGCTGCTCTCTGTAGAGAACACGCTGTCACTCCTCATCGGACAGAGCGTGCAGCACATCAGCCGCGGCAAGCTGGAGAACCAGAAGATGCCTGAGAAGTTCAGCACAGGCTTGGCAGTCAACCTGCTTGCCAACCGTCCTGACGTTCACGCGGCGGAGATGAAACTCGCCCAGAGTTTCTATGCCACGGAGACTGCTCGCAGTAACTTCTATCCGCAGCTTACCATCAGTGCCACGGGTGCGTTTACCAACAGCCTCGGCTCTATGGTGGCAAACCCAGGACAGTTCCTCGCCAACTTCATGGGGCAGCTGGTGCAGCCCCTCTTCCAGAACGGCAGGATAAAGGCAGCCTACAAGGTGTCACAGATAGAGTATGAGGTGGCAGAGAAAGAGTGGGAGCACTCTGTGCTGACGGCTGCGGCCGAGGTGAGCGATGCCCTTGTGGAGTATAACAGCGCACGCATGAAGGGCGATATAGATGCACAACAGGTGGCGGTGCTTGAGAAGAACGTGGAGGACACTCAGGAGCTCTTCCGCAGCGACCGCAACCACTCGTACCTTGAGGTGTTGCAGGCAGAGTCACAACTGCTTAACGCCAAGATATCAAAGGTTACTGACGACTTTAACAAGATGCAGGCAGTGGTGAATCTTTATTCAGCCCTCGGAGGCGGACGTAAATAACATAGGAGGACTAAGATTATGAGTAACATTAGCGACAAGGCGGTTATATCGCCAAAAGCGAAGATAGGACAGAACGTTACCATTTACCCATTCGTCTATATTGAGGACGATGTAGAGGTAGGTGATGACTGCATACTATACCCAGGTGTCAACCTTATGAACGGCACACGCTTGGGACGTGGTAACAAGGTGCACCAGAATACGGTGATAAGCGCCATACCGCAGGATTTCAACTATACTGGTGGCAATACCCTGTGTGTCATAGGTAATGACAATATCATCCGCGAGAACGTGGTGATAAACCGTGCTACCTATGAGGATGGTGAGACGCGTATAGGCGATGGCAATTTCCTTATGGAAGGCGTACACCTGTCACATGATGTTCATGTGGGCAACGAGAGTGTCATGGGTTATGGCACAAAGATAGCAGGCGACGTGGAGATAGGTAGCCATGTCATCTTCTCATCAGGCGTTATCGCCAACCCGAGAGTGCGTGTAGGTGACTGTGCGATGATACAGTCGGGCTGCCGCTTCTCTAAAGATGTTCCTCCGTATATCGTTGCGGGCGGACATCCTATCAAGTACGGCGGTATCAATTCGTTCGTGATAGAGAAGGATGGCATAGACGATAAGGTGAAGGCGCACATAGCCAACGCCTACCGACTTGTGTTCCACGGTCAGGATGACATCATGAATGTATGTGCTCAGATAGAGCAGCAGATACCATCATCGGTGGAGATTGGCAATATTGTTAATTTCCTCCGTACATCACAGTTAGGAATAATAACAAAGATGTAATTTGCAGACAATTATATCTTTGCACTTTTTGATAAATGTGGAGGCAGGCTGTCGTGATGACATCCTGCCTCTTTCTTGTTTGTTCCTTGTTTTGCCGCTTTTTTCATGTTTTCGTTAAATATGCAGAGTAAAAATTTTGCTGTTACGAAGAAAATTTGTAACTTTGTGCATCAAAAATCAACGAAACCGGTTCATTTTATTTTTACGTAAAAAGCAATGGCAGAAGCAAAAAAGATTAAGACAGCCTTGGTGAGCGTTTTCCACAAGGACGGTCTTGACGAGCTCTTGAAGAAGCTCAACGCAGAGGGAGTGAAGTTTCTCTCTACAGGTGGTACACAGAAGTTTATTGAATCTCTCGGCTATGAGTGTCAGGCCGTCGAAGAGGTTACTACATATCCGTCAATACTGGGTGGCAGGGTAAAGACTCTGCATCCAAAAATCTTTGGCGGAATACTCGGCCGTCGTGAGTTGCAGGATGACCTTGACCAGATGGCTAAGTATGAGATACCAGAGATAGACCTGGTAATTGTTGACTTGTATCCGTTTGAGCAGACAGTGGCAAGCGGTGCGTCAGAGGCTGATATAATAGAGAAGATAGATATAGGCGGTATTTCCCTTATCCGTGCTGGAGCCAAGAACTTCAAGGACGTGGTGATTGTACCGTCAAAGGCAGAGTATGGTGTGCTCTTGGATATCCTTAACAAGAAGGGTGCTGAGACAGATATCGAGGACCGTCGTATGTTCGCTCAGC
The DNA here is from genome assembly GCA_945941025.1 of uncultured Prevotellaceae bacterium. Taxonomy (GTDB): domain Bacteria; phylum Bacteroidota; class Bacteroidia; order Bacteroidales; family Bacteroidaceae; genus Prevotella. Next base: position 21,326 of record CAMEWL010000021.1, on the reverse strand, counting down.
GTGCCTTCGGTGTGAGCTCACACTATGATACTGCTATCAACGCTTGGTTTACCAAGACCATGTAATCAAGACATATAAATTCTATTATTGATTATCAATCAGAAAAGACATGGGATTTTTCTCTTTTACAAAGGAATTAGCGATGGACCTTGGCACTGCCAATACCATCATTATGCACGACGGGAAAATCGTGGTTGACCAGCCATCCGTCGTTGCAATAGACCGTGACACCAACCAGATGGTGGCTGTAGGTGAGCGTGCGAAGAGCATGTATGAAAAGACCAATGAGCGTATAAAGACTGTACGTCCTCTGCGTGACGGCGTGATAGCCGACTTCTCCGCCTGTGAGATGATGATGCGCGGACTTATCAAGATGGTCAATACCGGACATCATCTCTTCTCTCCTTCACTTCGTATGGTCATCGGTGTACCTTCAGGTTCTACTGAGGTTGAGCTGCGTGCGGTGCGTGACTCAGCGGAGCATGCCGACGGACGTGATGTATATCTTATCTTTGAGCCTATGGCGGCTGCTGTGGGTATAGGTATAGACGTTGAGGCACCAGAAGGTAACATGATAGTAGATATAGGCGGTGGCTCAACAGAGATTGCCGTAATATCTCTCGGCGGTATCGTAAGTAACAACTCTATACGTGTGGCAGGCGATGACTTGACAAGCGACATACAGGATTATATGTATCGTCAGCATAATGTCAAGGTGTCTGAGCGTATGGCTGAGCGTATCAAGATAAACGTAGGCTCTGCCTTGACAGACCTTGGAGAGCAGGCACCTGATGACTATATCGTGCGTGGTCCTAACCGTATAACGGCTCTCCCGATGGAGGTGCCTGTATGCTATCAGGAGGTAGCACACTGTATAGACCGCACAGTGTCAAAGATAGAGGACGCGGTTCTCTCAGCATTGGAGAATACTCCGCCGGAGTTGTATGCTGATATCGTCAGAAACGGTATCTATCTCAGTGGTGGCGGTGCTCTGTTACGTGGGCTGGACCAGCGCCTTGAGGCAAAGATAGGCATACCGTTCCATATCGCTGACGACCCACTGCACAGCGTGGCACGTGGTACAGGTATAGCACTGAAGAATATCGGACGTTTCTCATTCCTAATGCGATAATACCGAAAAGAAATTGAGAATTGAGGGTTAGTTGTTAATCCTCAATTCTCAATTATTGTATATGAACAATCTCCTTGACTTCATAAGAAAACATTATCATTGGTTGCTCTTTCTGTTGTTGGAGGGCATCAGCATGGTGCTGCTGTTCAGCTATAACAGTTACCAGGGCTCGGTGTGGATATCCTCTGCCAACAGTATTGCCGGCTTCGTATATGAGAAGCAGGCGGGGCTTAACTCTTATTTCGCGCTCTCGCAGATGAATACGGAACTGACCCGGCGTAATACCTATCTGGAGTTTCAGCTGCAGGAGTTGCGGGAAGAACTGGGAAAGCAGGGTAGGGACACTGTCCATATAGCAGGCTTGAAGGATGCCGCAAACTATGGTGTCATACCGGCTCGCGTGGTGCAGAGCAGCGTTGACAAGCGTGATAATCTTATGACGATAGACAAAGGAGCGGCTGACGGTATAAAGAAAGACATGGGCGTTGTAAGCGGAACGGGTGTCGTTGGTATCGTATATCTGGTAGGCGAGCACTATTCTGTAGTGATACCGGCGCTGTCATCCAAGTCAAGTATCAGTTGTAAGATAGAGCATACCAATTACTTCGGATATCTGCGCTGGAATGGTGGCGCAAGCAATATGGCTAACGTTGACGAGGTGCCTCGTCATGCGCATTTCAAGCTTTATGACCGTGTGGTCACATCGGGTTACTCAGCAGTGTTTCCGCCGGGCATTCCTGTGGGTAAGATACTCCATGTGTATAACTCACCCGACGGATTGTCATATCAGTTGAAGGTACAGCTATATACTGATTTCGGAAACTTGCAGGATGTGTGTGTGATAGACAACTCACGTATGCATGAGCAGTTGAGACTGATGCGTGCAGCGCAAGACTCATTGATGATACAAAGAAGGGGAGAGTGAGCCTTCATACAAATTCTTAGACAGTGATATTCGTAATACTGATAATAGTCTTTACGCTCTTACAGGCGTTGATAGTAGGTAATATCCACATTATGGGTATTGCCACTCCGTTATTGTATGTATATCTCGTGCTACTGTTCCCCAAGACCTACGCACGTTGGCTGCAGCTGTTGCTCTGTTTCGCCATGGGACTGTGCATAGATATGTTCACCAACACCCCGGGACTGGCTGCTGCTTCAATGACCTTGACAGGATTCATACAGCCTTATATACTGGATTTATATCTGAGTGAGGAGGATAACCATGACCTTATGCCGGGATTCAAGACCCTCGGCAATATGAAATTTGCCACTTACGCATTTATTCTCGTAACGATATACTGCCTCACGTTCTTCGCTTTGGAGGCATTTACCGTAGTTGACTGGCTTGACTGGTTGCAGAGTATGGGAGGCAGTATAGTGCTTACACTTATTTTTATTTATACCATAGACAGCGTGAGGAGGTAAACGATGGTGTACGACTATACTAACAGAAGATACGTCATCGGTGGTGCGGCTATCATCATTGTGGTAGTGTATATAATAAGACTGTTCACTCTGCAGATAATGAGTGAGGATTATCAGAAGAGTGCCGACACTAATGCTTTCCTGAAACAAACGGAGTATCCGGCGCGTGGCGCCATATTTGACCGTAACGGCAAACTGCTTGTCTATAACCAGCCGTCCTATGACATCATGGTGGTGATGAACGAGGCGCGTGAGCATCTCGACACTCTGGAGTTGTGCGAGGCCTTGGGTATTACCCGTGAGTATTTTGACAAGCGTATGGCCGATATCAAGGACCGGAACAAGAATCCGGGATACTCCAGCTATACCCAACAGACATTCATCACCCAGCTTGACGAGCAAGACTTCGCCGTATTCCGTGAGAAGCTGTTCCGCTTTCCAGGTTTTTATGTGCAGCGCCGTACGTTGCGACAGTATCAATATGCCTGCGGAGCCCATGTGCTGGGCGACGTGGCAGAGGTGTCGCAAGGTGACATTGATAATGACGACTACTATGTGCGTGGCGACTATATAGGCAAACTCGGCGTGGAACGCTCATACGAGAAACAGTTGCGTGGAGAGAAAGGTGTGCAGATACTTCTGCGTGACGCACACGGCAGGGTGCAGGGACATTACCAGAACGGCAAGTATGATCGCAAGGCAGTGGCTGGCAAGAACCTCACACTGTCTATTGACGTGGATCTGCAGGCACTCGGCGAGAGGTTGATGGAAGGAAAGATAGGCGCCATCGTAGCCATAGAGCCGAAGACCGGCGAGGTGCTGTGTATGGTGTCATCACCGTCATACGACCCGCGTATAATGACGGGCAGGAAGCGTGGCAAGAACCATCTGGCACTGCAGCGTAACGTGTGGAAACCGTTGCTCAACAGAAGTATAATGGGACAGTATCCGCCGGGCTCTACGTTCAAGACTTCACAGGCACTCACATTCCTTACGGAGGGAATAATAACCCCGCATACCACATACGGCTGCTCACACGGCTTCTCCTTTAAGGGACTGCATGTAGGATGTCACGGCCATGCATCGCCGCTGCCCGTTGTTCCAGCATTGTCCACTTCTTGTAACGCCTTCTTCTGCTGGGGACTCTATCACATGATGGGCAACAGGAAGAAATACGGCAGGCCGCTGAACGCTATGAATGTATGGCGTGACTATATGGTGTCAATGGGCTTCGGCTATAAGACAGGCATCGACCTGCCCGGCGAGAAGCGCGGCCTGATACCTAACGGAGAGTACTATGACCATGCTTATAAGGGCTCTTGGAACGGACTTACCATTATCTCTATATCCATTGGTCAGGGTGAGGTAAACCTTACACCTCTGCAGATAGCCAATCTTGGTGCCACCATAGCTAACCGCGGATATTGGATAACACCTCATGTGGTAAAGCATGTGCAGGACGAGCGCTTGGACACTGCATACACTAAGAAACACTATACCAAGGCGTCGCGTGAGGCATACGATATTGTCGTTGCCGGTATGCGTGCTTCTGCCACAGGCGGCACTTGTCATGCGCTGAGCCGCTATCCATACGTGGCATGCGGTAAGACTGGTACTGCGCAGAACAGAGGTAGGGACCACTCGGTGTTTATGGGCTTTGCTCCTATGGACGACCCTAAGATAGCCATTGCGGTATATGTGGAGAACGGTGGTTTCGGTGCAGAATTCGGTGTGCCTATCGGTGCCGTGATGATGGAGCAGTACCTGCAGGGTAAGCTCTCACCGTCAACGTTGGCTTATTCTTATCAGCTGCAAGCACGTCATCTGTCATACGGCGATGCTGACAGATAAGTGCCATTTTTTCAGCCGTTGCGATTTTAGCGCTGAATAGGACATTTTGGTGATTTGGCTCTCCGAATTTTGTCAACAAAAAAATGCAAACCAGGAGAAAATAAGGCATAAAATATAGTAAGGGGACGCAAAAAAACAGCTTTTTGCGTCCCCTTTTTCGTGAAAGCATAGCTTTTACCATGTAAAGTGATAGCTTTCACAGTGTCATTCGATAGCTTTTACAACGTAAAACGATAGCTTTTGCAGCGCAAAAACTATCGTTTTTTTATGTATCAGCAGAAGCTCATGCTGATTATCAATGAGTTACAACCTTTCGTAGATTTCGCTGTATGCGACCAGCGGGAAATTATTTTGAAATATCGCAAGCACGAGGCGTTAACGGAAGGCTGCAAATAGGACATTTTGGTGATGTCCCCCTTTTTCGTAGCAGAATATCAGGAAGGTCTTGTGCCATCCAAGTGACATTCTGTCCGCTATTCTTAGTGGTGGAAAAGTCTTACACCAGTGAATGCCATTGTGATGCCGTACTTGTCGCAGGTCTCAATCACATTGTCATCACGTACTGAGCCGCCAGCCTGGGCTATGAACTCTACGCCAGACTTGTGTGCGCGCTCGATGTTGTCGCCGAATGGGAAGAATGCGTCAGAGCCTAAGGCTACCTTGGTGTTCTGTGCTATCCATGCCTTCTTCTCCTCACGTGTCAGAGGTTCAGGCTTCTCGGTGAAGAACTGCTGCCATGTGCCCTCAGCCAGTACGTCCTCATAATCGTCAGAGATATACACGTCGATGGTGTTGTCACGGTCGGCGCGGCGTATGTCAGCCTTAAACGGCAGTGCCATCACCTTAGGACATTGGCGCAGCCACCAGATGTCAGCCTTGTTGCCGGCCAGACGGGTGCAGTGTATGCGGCTCTGCTGTCCGGCACCGATGCCGATAGCCTGTCCGTCTTTTACATAGCAAACAGAGTTTGACTGTGTGTACTTCAGTGTGATAAGGGCAATCATCAAGTCGCGCTTAGCCTCTGGGGTGAAGGTCTTTGACTTTGTAGGGATGTTCTCAAAGAGTGCCGGGTCGTCCAGCTTTACCTCGTTGCGTCCCTGCTCGAATGTTACTCCGAAACACTGCTTTGTCTCTACAGGTGCAGGTACGTAGTCAGGGTCTATCTTAATCACGTTGTAAGTGCCCTTGCGCTTCTCGCGTAATATCTGCAGGGCCTCGTCGCTGAATGACGGAGCAATGACACCGTCGCTAACTTCACGTTTGATGAGAGTAGCTGTTGCTGCGTCGCACTCGTCAGAGAGGGCGATGAAATCACCATAGCTTGACATACGGTCGGCGCCACGGGCACGGGCGTAGGCAGAGGCGATAGGTGTCAGAGGCAGCTTTACATCGTCAACGAAATATATCTTCTTCAAAGTGTCGCTCAGCGGCAGTCCTACGGCTGCTCCTGCAGGGCTTACGTGCTTAAAGCTTGCGGCTGCCGGCAGACCGGTAGCGGCTTTCAGCTCTTTTACTAACTGCCAAGAGTTCAACGCATCAAGGAAATTGATGTAACCTGGACGACCGTTAAGTACTTCGATGGGCAATTCGCCCTCGGTCATGAAGATACGTGATGGCTTCTGGTTTGGGTTGCAGCCATACTTCAGTTGTAATTCTTTCATCTGTCGTGAATTTGTGATTACTATATATATAATATGTATGCAAAGGTAACGCTTTTTTCTCAATTGACCAAAGAAATGCGGACTTATGGTGGGATTTCCTCCTCAGAGATAGGGAATTTCTTTTTCTCTTTAGGGAAAAAGAGTTTGTCACGTGAGTTTTATGATGTAAATTTGCTCTCAGAAAAAAGAAACAAAGAGTATTAACAACTAAAAGATTGAAGATTATGAAAAAGACTATATTATCACTCGTTTGCCTCATCATGATGAGCGCGATGTCAGTATCAGCAAAGAGAGTAGTTTATGTATCAAACCATCATCCGGCTCAGCGCACAGAGATGGTAGTGGTGCACAAAGACAAGCAACATAAGAACAAGCATCTGAAGAAGCATCATGGCCAGCATAAGGGCTGCAAGAAATGCCTGAAGTGGCGTGCAAAGCATGCTAAGCATAATGCAAAGATGCATCATCATAAAATACACAAACACAGCCATCGTTAAGTGAGACGAATGGAACAGATATCAGACGGTAAAGACTGTTACGAAGTAGTTTTTGTAGTATATTGTTTAGGTTATTGATTTGTTTGGTTAGTGAAGATAATACAACACATTGGTTTCAATTCTGATTTTGAATACTGTCTGATAATTTTTGATAGTGATTAAAAATGAGAGGGCGGCAAGTCGTGATGACTTGCCGCCCTTGATGTATATATATAGGTATCTACACAAGTTTGTCTATATAGAATTATTACTATCTGCTAAACATTGCCATTTACCTTTTGAAAAAATCAATATGATATGCGTAAATAAAGGGATAGAAAAACCCTCGTACAAGTCCTTTTACACCTTTTGCCTCAGTCGGATAAACTGTTTGTCTGTGTTTCATACATAAGAAACAAAGTTTTAGTAGTGATAGCAGGTCTTTCTTGAGCATTAGTAAACAAATGTTGTGAACGAGGGTGTTCCTTCCATCGCTTCTCTTCTCCACCTCGTTGAAAAAAGAAATAAACGAGGTCTTAGTTTGTAAACACCGTAATCGACTGTAGCCGTAGATGTAAGGTCTATAATAGTCTTTCTCTGATGATTGGTGTTTTCCAATATGTGACCTACTTACTTGTTCCGCATGGCTCCTATGCCAGTTAAGCGGTTCATTCACGCATGTCACACCGTTTTCAAAGTGTGCCATGAGGCATAAAGAAATATCGTGGAACGGCAGGTAGTCCAACCAGTTTTTTGAATTTTGCACATAGGAGCGACGCATCAGAAAAGAATGTCCGACTATAGCAGCAAACAGTTGACGCTCAGGAGCACATTTATAGGAAACGACCTTCAAATGTTGCTTGTCATAACCAACATGATGTTGCGAATAACACAAATCATAGTCTGTAATGGCTTTTATCTGCTTTTCTAATTTTTGAGGATACCATACGTCATCTTGATCTGAAAATGCTATATAGTCGCATTTAGCGCGCATAGTGGCACTCTTGAAATTCATGTGCGCCCCTTGATTCCGTTCGTTCTGAAAGAAATGAATGCACTCATGTTTTTTCGCATACTCCTTTATAATTTCAGGAGTAGAGTCTGTTGAACAATCGTCTTGAATAATCAGTTCATGTGGGGGGTATGTCTGGTTTAAGATGGAATCTAATTGCTCGCGTATATACTTCTCACCGTTGTATGTAGCCATTATAACCGAGATGCTAGGTGTATTATTCTTCTTCATATACTAATTTCTCTTTGTAAAATACTGCATGGATCTGTCGTTTGTCTTCTGGTGGCAGTTGCATATAGTCGCCATACTGCTCTGTCAGGTAAGCGTCGGGATTGTTGGGGCAGGAGATTGCCCTCAAATTCTATCGTGCCAAGGGGAAAGATGTTGTCCTTACGGTGCATGAATCCCAATCCGTTGTTCTCTATCAGCGTAGCATAGTATGTTCCCTTGCCGCATACAACGTTGACAGTGTTCCACAGCAGCCTCATGAGGCCGCATTTCGCTCCAAACCACAGCAGCTCCGCTATAGAGTGCCACGAGTACAGGTGCTGCTTGTGCAATATGCCGTTGGCCTTACAGAACCCCTTGGTTATAAAGCGGCACAATTTTAGGGAAAATTGCGGCATTCCAGTAGCAAGGTCTGGCGACATTGTCACCTGACTGTATCTGAACACTTTGCTGATAATGTTCTCTGCTTTCTGCAGTGGTGTGTCAAGGTGTCCGAGTACGGCTTTTGCAAATAGCTGTACAAAATCGTTTAGCGAGTGCGTGGCATAGATGTCAACATAAAAACAATTTGCTTTTTTGTCAAGTTCCTTTAGACGGTGGAAGACATTGTGGATTAGTCCTGTCTTGCCATATCTTCTGGGAGAGATGAGCGTTATGTTGCACCCGTTTTTAAGGGCGTCGATTATGTTGGCCGTTTCTTCTTGCCGATCACAGAAATACTCAGGTCCTTTGTATCCGTGTATAAGAAAAGGGTTCTCTTTCATATTGGCAGTTAGGAATTTATGAGCGTTACGCAAATTGCGTTACGCAAGTTGCGTAATACAAAGTAATGAAAAAATATAAAGTAGACCATCGCAACTGTATGTGGTCCCTATACTAGTTTGTCTATATAGAAAACGGCGTGTCCTTTTCTTTTCTCTTCCGGTGGTAACTGCATATAGTCCTTGTAGAGGTCTGTGAGATAAGCATTGGGGTCGGCTGGTCCTTTGAATATCTCTCCTTCAAAGTTTATCGGTTTGACTGGAAAAATAGAGTCAGTGCGGTGCATTATTCCATATCCGTTTTCTGCAAGAGTGTTACCGTGAAACTTGTTCTTTCTCAACAGCGCACAAGATATCTTCCATGATATGAGGAATAAAATTCTCTTGGCTCCAAACCAAAACAGCTCAGCGACGGAGCGCCATGAATAAGTGTGTGGTTTGTTGAGTATATCGTTTGCTCTGCAATAGCCTTTCGCTATTTTCTTGCAAACTAACCTTGATAAACTTGGATATGGTATCATCGGAAAAATATCAACGAAAAGACCTTTTTGATAGGGCCTGTTGAGGTCGTCGCTATATTCCACCATGAAAGAGTTAGTATCCCTTACCTTGGTTATAGGAGAATTATACGTTGGGTCAGTCTCCCTCGTTTGCAGGAACATTCCTTCTGGTAACTCGCTTTTGGCAGCTTTAATGAAACGCTTTAAGTCATCTTTGCGCATGGCAATGTCTATGTCATCATCCCAGGGAATGAAACCACCATGGCGAACGGCCCCGAGGCATGTGCCGCCATCAAGCCAATAATCTATGCCGTGCTTGTCGCAGATGTCTCTTATGGCACATAGTATGGCAAGTTCTTTCTTGTGTATGGCATCAATATTATTTTGCCTGTATGTTTCAAGATTACTCATCTCGTAATATAGTTATCGTTCTTTTTACTGCGTTTTTGAAATTGTATGAAGGCTTGAAGCCTGTGGCTTTGAGTTTCGAATTGTCGAGTATTGCTTGGGTAGCAATGGAGTAACCTTTAGCCTCGCTTTCCGATGGAAGGTCAAAAATCACAGATTTGTTGTTGTATTCCGCACAGATGCCAGCAAAGTCCTTCAGGTGTACATTACAGTCATCGTTGCTTATGTTATAGGCTTGCCCAGATTCTCCGTTTATCATGATATGCAACATGGCTGCTACGGCATCGGCAACGTATGTGTATGAAAAGAATTGGTTGCCCCTGGATTTCAGTATTATATCTTCGTTGGCCACTGCTTTCTTTATAAATTGCGATGATGCCTTGCTGTCGCTTGTCAATATTGTGGGACCGAAGATGCGACTCAGCCTTACAATCCTCACATCAGCACCTTTCTCGGCTATGTACGACTGGCACAAGGCCTCTGCACTTCGTTTTGATTCCGTGTAACACGAGCGGCTTGTAGAGAGGTTCAGTTTTCCTGTGTAATCTTCTGTAAAGACATCGTTGCCGTTAGCATTTCCGTAAACTTCAACGGTGGATGGATACAGCACTGTCGCCTTGCACCTTGTCGCGAGCTCTAATGCGTTTTCTGCTCCTTTGATGTTTATCGTCATTGTTTCAACGGGATACTGCGAATAAGCTAACGGATGTGTATTGCTGGCGCATGGAATGATATAGTTTACATTAAGTGAGTCGGCGAAAGGCTCGCGTACGTCTTGCTCTATGAAGAAGAAGTTTGGCCTGTCGAAATATTCCCCGAGTCGCTCGGCTGCTTTCTGTTTGTCGCGTCCTACGGCGTAGATGGTTATGCCTCCATGCATCATTAGAGCATCAATCATCTGCATTCCAATCAGTCCGGTAGCTCCTGTTATGAGAATGCTCTTGTCTATCAAAGATTCTATCCCTTTTGTCGTTAGGATGTAGTGCAGGTCTTCTTGGTATAATTGGTGTTTCTTGTTCATCATTTGATCCATTTGTCCTGACCTTTTGTCAGATACCCTTTAAATAGTTCAAGGTCGTCTTTCGTCGTAAGCTTTATATTCTTGTCAGAGCCTTTTGCGAAGTGTAGTTTTACTCCTAATTCCACCATCATAGTGTTAGTGTAGTGTGACCCCTTTACACCAATGTTCTTTTCAAAGGCCTCGTGGTATTTCTCGTCAAGAAGTTTGAAGTTGTATGCCTGTGGCGTTGAGACACGACGCAGTGTCTCGCGCGGAATAAACTTCGTCGTTGTTCTTTCGTCATCTTCGCTCACTACGAATATCTGCTCGTTGTATGGCATTGATGTTACGGCGTTGCCGTACTCTTGCGCTTTCTCTATGACATCGGTAAGTACTGTGTCATCAACCAGTGGGCGTATGCCATCGTGTATTATGATGATATCGTCTTTTGAACATATCCCTTCAAGATTGAGTACGCCGTTATGTATGCTTTCCTGTGCAGAGCCTCCTCCTGGTACAATCCATTTTAGTTTGGTAATGTTGAACTGGTTGGCGTATGCTTGCACCATGCTTTCCCAACCACTGATGCACACTACTTCTATGGCGTTTATCAGCGGGTGTTTTTGGAAACTTTCAAGTGTATATATCAATACAGGTTTGTCATATACGTTTATGAATTGCTTGGGGATGTCTTGCCCCATTCTGTTGCCAGAGCCTCCGGCTATTATTAGTGCTATATTCATTGTGTAATGTTTTTACTACCTGATATCTGTCTTTATAAGTGATATGTGGCTGTTATTCTCAGCCTCTTTAGCTCATAACCCTGAAGGAGTCGATGATTCCTACCACGTGGTCATGCTCGTCGGTTACTACAAGGGCGTGGATGTTATAGCGGCGCAGTATCTGGTCAACCTCGTTGAGGCTCGCCTCAGGACGTATGGTCTTCGGGTGCGGTGTCATGATGTCTGTGACCATGAGACCGAACATCTCGTTGCGGTATCGTTGTATCGCACGGCGGACGTCGCCGTCGGTTATTATACCTACGAGTAAACCTTCATGATTCATCACTATGGCAAGTCCAAGCTTGCCGTTGCTGATGGTGATGATAGCGTCCATCACGTTTGTGGTAGGTGTTACGATGGGAAGGTCTGTGCTTACCATGTAGTCGCGTGCACGGGACAGCAGACGTTTGCCCAAGGTGCCTCCCGGATGGAACTGCGCAAAGTCTTGTGTGCGGAAATCCCTCAGTCTTGCCAATACACATGCCAGTGCATCACCCATCACCATGGTGGCGGTGGTTGAAGTGGTAGGGGCCAGGTTCAACTGGTCTGCCTCATGGTCCACCTGTATGTTCAGGTGGCAGGCGGAGTACTGTGCCAGCAAGGAGTTGGGGTTACCACTTATGCCGATGATAGGAATGTGGCGCTCTGTCAGCAATGGCACGAAACGCAGAAGCTCGTCAGTATAGCCGCTGTAGCTTATGGCTATCACTACGTCGCCGTCAGATATCATGCCCAGGTCACCGTGAAAGGCGTCTAACGGGTTGAGGAAGAACGACGGTGTGCCGAGTGATGCCATGGTAGCGGCCATCTTCTCGCCAACATGACCGCTTTTGCCTACGCCTGTCACTATCACCTTGCCGCTGCACTGCATAATCATCTCTACGGCCTTCACGAAGTTGTCGTCAATGAGAGGAATGAGTGCGGTGAGTGCATCGGCCTCGTCCCTGAAACATTTGCGTGCATAATACAATATGTCATTTCTTGGGTCTTTTTCTTGACACATGTCTTTCTTTATATGCTTATTTGTTTATATGTTACATTGATATGCGCAGACATTCATGCGCATGGATAAAGTCGAGTAGCTGGCGGTTGACCTTTACCCCCCTTATGCCCGACCTCATACGTACGGGCTGGGTGCTCAGTCGGGCGTCGCGTATGGAGAAGGACAGTTTGGTGGTACCTGGACTGTCCTTTATTATTGACGCAAGGTCGGCAAGCAGGCTTCCTCCGGTACTGTTGACTTCTTCTTCTAATTCCTCGTCAGCAGGGGATGCAGAGTCTTTGCTCATAGTGTCAAGGTCTATGTGTATGGTCAGGTCGGTCATCTCCTTGTCTGCCACGTCGCGCAGGAAGTCCACGCCATAGACGTTGAGTGAGTAAGTTCCGGTTCCGCGGAAACGCTCCTCGCACTTCATCTTGACGAAGACCGCAACCCCCTCAGTGAACATACCCTTGTATTGTGCCCATTGCTTGTCAACCATGAAAATCTCTCCCGCACCCTTAAAGTCCTCCAAGGTGACAATGCCCATGGGTTTGCCAGCCTTCGTGAGCCTGTCAACGACATTGGTTACAATGCCTGCCACAGTTATCTGTTCACGATTGGATAGCACGTCCATGTGACTATCTTTGTATTCACGTGATATCTCTTCGCATGATGTGTTACACATACACTCCATTACGATGGCAAACTCATCAAGTGGGTGGGCGGACAGATATATGCCCACCAGGTCGCGCTCGCGGTTCAGTTTCTCAATGGTACTCCACTCCTCCACCTGCATAGGCTTTGGTTTGTTAATCTCGATGGAGTCAAAGTCACCGAAGAGAGAGTTGACAGCCTCTGCCTTGCTTGACTGATATTGTGAACCGTAGTTTGTCAGTGCATCGAGGAATACGTTGTATTTTCCTGATGGTGCAAGGTATTGCTCGCGCTTTATGCCGAAGTTGTCCAATGCGCCTGACAGTGCCATCACTTCAAGTGCCTTCTTGTTCATTGCTGATGCAGGTACGCGCTCAAGCATGTCATAAATGTCCTTGAACGGTCCGTTAGCCTCGCGCTCCTCTATTATTGCATCAGCAGCAGCGGTGCTCATGCCTTTTATGGCTGTAAGTCCGAAGCGAATCTCACCCTTTGCGTTAACGCCGAAGTCGGCAAACGACTCGTTTACGTCAGGGCCCAGCGTCGGTATGCCGAGTGCCTTGCATTCATCCATCAGTTTCGTTGTCTCCTTGATATCTGAGCAACGACGCGTGAGCAACGCAGCCATGAATTCGGCAGGGTAGTGTGCCTTGAGGTATGCCGTCTGGTAAGCCACCCAAGAGTAGCAAGCTGCATGTGACTTGTTGAAAGCGTATGACGCAAACTTCTCCCAGTCAGCCCATATCTTTTCCAATACCTTCGGGTCATGGCCGTTCTTCTTGCCGCCCTCGATGAACATAGGCTTCATCTGGTCAACGATGTCCTTCTTCTTCTTACCCATCGCCTTACGCAGGGCATCAGACTGTCCACGTGTAAAGTCTGCCAACTGGCGACTCAGCAACATCACCTGCTCTTGGTACACCGTGATACCGTAGGTGTCCTTCAGATACTTCTCCATGCAGTCGATGTCGTAGGTGATAGGCTCCTGTCCGTTCTTACGCTTGATGAACGACGGGATGTAATCCATAGGTCCCGGACGGTAGAGGGCGTTCATGGCTATGAGGTCCTCAAATACTGTCGGGTGAAGCTCGCGCAGGTATTTCTGCATACCGGCAGACTCAAACTGGAATGTGCCTACAGTCTGTCCTTTCTGGTAGAGCTGGTAGGTCAGTTCGTCGTCAAGAGGTATGTTGTCAAGGTCAACGTCTATGCCTCTTGTGCGTTTTATTATCTTTACGGCCTCCTTCTGCTCTGACAGAGTCTTTAGGCCGAGGAAGTCCATCTTGATGAGTCCTGTTGACTCAATCACGTGTCCGTCATACTGCGTTACGGCTGTCTTTATATTTGGGAAGTCGGGGTCGTCTGCCGTAGATACTGGTACGTGGTCGCTGATAGGGTCTCGGCAGATGATGAAGCCGCAGGCATGTATGCCGGTGTTGCGCACTGTACCCTCAAGCATCTTTGCATATTTTATAGTGTTGGCCTCGCGTGGGTCAAGCGAAGCCTCTGCCATCTGTAATTCGGGTACTGCCTTGATGGCATTGGTGAGATTCATCTTCGGTGTTTTGCCGTCAACGTCAGGCAGTCGGTCGGGGATGGCCTTGCACAGCGCATTTGATTTGTCAAGCGGCAACTTCTCGACGCGTGCTACGTCCTTGATGGAGTTCTTCGTCGCCATCGTACCGTAGGTGATGATGTGGGCGCAGTTCTCGTGTCCGTACTTGTCCATTACCCACTGTAACACTCTGCCACGACCGTCATCGTCAAAGTCGGTATCAATATCAGGCAGGGATATACGGTCAGGGTTAAGGAAACGCTCGAACAGCAAGTCATACTTCAGAGGGTCAAGTTTTGTAATGCCCAGGCAGTATGCCACAACCGAACCTGCAGCACTGCCACGGCCAGGGCCTACCCATACTCCAAGCTCTTTGCGGGCGGAGTTGATGAAGTCTTGCACGATAAGGAAGTAGCCAGGGAAACCCATCGTCTTCATTATATGCAGTTCAAAGCGTATGCGCTCGTCCACCTCCTTGCGTATGCCGTGGGATGCAGCCCACTCCGACAGTCCGTCAGGTTGTAATGGAGTGTCGTCGGGAATCTCCTCATATCCGTTGCCGTAAAGGCGGCTTGCACCTTCGTATGCCAAGCGTCCAAGATAGTCGGCCTCGAACTTTATTCGGTAAAGCTTGTCGTATCCACCAAGTTTCTTTATCTTCTTCTGGCCGTCTTCCTCAGGCAAGGCGTTCTTGCCATATTCATCCGTAGTGAACTCGTTGTAAAGGTCCTGCTCAGTAAATTTCTGTCTCCAGGCGTCTTCAGTGCCGAAAGCTTCCGGGATAGGGAAGAACGGCATGATAGGGTCAGACTCCAAATCGTAAGTCTCCACCTTGTCA
The DNA here is from genome assembly GCA_945941025.1 of uncultured Prevotellaceae bacterium. Taxonomy (GTDB): domain Bacteria; phylum Bacteroidota; class Bacteroidia; order Bacteroidales; family Bacteroidaceae; genus Prevotella. Next base: position 6,055 of record CAMEWL010000021.1, on the reverse strand, counting down.
AGTATCTCAAGCGTATTGTCAAGAGCCTCAGGTACATCGCTGAAGATTTCGTTCATCTCCTCCTGTGTCTTGAACCACTCCTGCTTAGTGTAGAGCATACGCGTAGGGTCATCAAGTTCTTTGCCTGTTCCAAGACACAGCAGGTGGTCGTGGGCCTCTGCGTTATCCTCATCGACGAAGTGGCAGTCGTTGGTACATACGAGCTTGATGTTATACTCTTTCGCCAACTCTATCAATACACGGTTCACCTTCTGCTGCAGAGGGAAGGTCTCGCGGTTGGCGCGTTGGTTGGGGTCTTTTACCTCGTGGCGCTGCAGCTCAAGGTAGAAATCATCACCCCATATTTTCTTGTGCCACTCTATGGACTTGCGTGCTCCCTCTATGTCGTCGGCGAGTATCTTCTTAGGTATCTCTCCACCTATGCAGGCAGAGCAGACGATAAGGTCCTCATGGTACTTTTCCAAGTCCTCATGGTCTGTACGTGGCCTGTAGTAGTAACCATCAACCCATGAGCGGCTTACCAGCTTGATGAGGTTCTTGTAGCCGTTCAGGTTCTTTGCCAGGACTATGAGGTGCCAGCCACCGTGGTCTATCTTCTCTTCCATGCGTTTCATTCCGCGGCGCGCCACATACATCTCGCATCCGAAGATAGGCTTGAATGGCTCCTTACCCTCTTTCTTCAGGTCCTTGTTGATTTTGTTACACTCGTCGAAAAGGTCTTTCACGCCAAACATATTGCCGTGGTCAGTAATGGCCATGCCGCGCATTCCGTTGCTTACGGCTTTCTTTACCAAAGCCTTTACAGGACTCTGGCCGTCGAGCAGAGAATAATATGTATGTGTGTGCAGGTGAATAAAATTGTGCATAGTGACGCAAAGTTACAAAAAGTTCATAATTTTGAAACACTCAGTATTGTTAAAGTTGGGAAAAATGCTCAAAATATGCCACAAAAGGAAAAATCATAGAAAAATATTTGTGTGAACGGAAAAAAAAGAATAACTTTGTAAGATAATAGACTAGACAGGAAAAGAAGGAGGCCAGCGGTGTATATGCTGGCTGCTTATGCTCAAAACTGCCGAATATGGGAAAAAGAATAAAGAAACTCAAAAAGATACGTATACATCATGAGGGCACGCACCTGCTTGTGGTTAGTGCCGTAGCACTATTGTTCGTTGGTTGGGTGTTGTGGCGTTATGTGCCTACACCAATACCGTTCTATGTGTTTGCGGCGGTCTTTGGTACGGTGTGGCTCATAGCGCTTAACTTCTTCCGTTGTCCGATACGTAAGTTCGCTGATGACGATGTGGATACCGACCATGTCGTGGTTGCTCCGGCAGACGGCAAGGTGGTAGTCATAGAGGAGGTGATGGAGGAGAAATACCTGCATGAGAAGCGTATCATGGTCAGCATTTTCATGAGTCTGTTCAATGTGCATGCCAACTGGTTCCCCGTTGACGGTAAGGTAAAGATGGTGCACCATCAGAACGGACGTTTCCATCGTGCGTGGCTGCCAAAGGCGAGTGATGAGAACGAGATGACCGATATCATAATAACCACGGCTGACGGTGTGGACATACTGTGTCGTCAGGTGGCTGGTGCTGTAGCTCGCCGTATCGTGACGTATGCCAAGGAAGGTGATGATTGCTATATTGACGAGCATCTCGGCTTCATAAAGTTTGGCTCTCGCGTAGATTTGTTCCTGCCTCTTGGTACCGAAATAAAGGTTACTATGGGACAGTCGACCACTGGCAACCAGACAGTTGTAGCGAAACTGAAATAACATATTAGTATCCGTATGCAGATTAATTCAAAATAATAATATATCCCCCGTACACTTTGTTGTGTGCGGGGGATATGTGATTAACACATGGCTGGGGCTTGTCATGTATTTTATTTTGAGTTATGAGTTTTTATTCGTAAATTTGCACCTCGAAATATAGAGCGTTATATTTATGCGAAAACATATACCAAATATAATCACCTGCTGCAACCTTGTCTCTGGTTGCATCGCTGTTGTTTACGCCTTGCACTTTAATGCGCAGATGGCATTGTTGTTTGTCATTATCGGTGCAGTGTTTGACTTCTTCGACGGTATGTCGGCAAGACTCCTCGGGGTGTCAAGTGACATAGGCAAGGAATTGGATTCACTGGCTGACGACGTGACATTCGGCGTGGCTCCATCAGCTATTATCTTCGCGGAGTTGAGCGTGTTAGACTACCCTTCGTTCCTGAATGCTATGCCGGTAGTAACAACACTGCTGCCTTATCTGGCCTTTGTCGTTGCTGCATTCTCAGCGGTAAGACTGGCGAAGTTTAATCTTGATACAAGGCAGACAACATCGTTCATCGGACTCCCTACGCCAGCCAATGCTCTCTTCTGGGGAGCACTGATAGTAGGCTTCGGTCCGTTGCTTGAGCAGTATAAGTTGTATGGGCTGTTGATAGTGCTTGGTATATTCCTCAGTAGTTGGCTGCTGGTGGCAGAGATACCAATGTTCGCTTTGAAATTCAAGCACTGGGGCTTCAAGGGTAACGAAATCAAATACTGCTTTATATTATTCTCTGCACTTGTCTTGATAGCAGCAGTGGCGGCAGGTGTTGCCACAGGCAGGTATCACCTCTGCTGGTCAGGATTCAGCGTGGTTATCGTAGCTTATGTGTTAGTAAGTATTATTCAGAAAGACAAAACATAAAATTATAAGGTGTTCAGGCTTGGCAGAATAAGGTCCAAGCCTCGTGGTAAAATAGATTGTATTATTCATTTTTATTAGTGATGAAAAGGATATTCACGCAGATAATCATGGTTGCCGTGAGCTTGGTGGCCATGGCACAGGGACAGGTGAAGGGCTTGGTACTCGACAAAGCAACGTCGGAGGCCATGCCCTTTGTTAGTGTTACGCTGACACCACAGGGCGCCAGTACACACATTGTAGGCATAACCACCGACATAGAAGGACGTTTCCACATGGACAAGGTGCCTTACGGCACTTATACGCTGACGTTGGCATACGTGGGCTATAAGACGGTCATTCGTCAGCTTACCTTGTCACAGGGCAAACCGTCAGTGTCTTATGCTGCGCTGCACATGGCTGAGGATGCCACGATGCTCAATGAGGTGAAGGTGACGGGGCAGCGCGCCACTATGAAGCTGGAGGTTGACCGTAAATCGTTTGATGTGGCAGGCATGGTGAGTGCTGCGGGATTGTCAGCATCCGAACTGCTTGAGCAGGTGCCATCGGTTGATGTGGATAACGACGGAAACGTGTCGCTGCGCGGCAACACCTCAGTGGAGGTGTGGATAAACGGCCGCTCCAGCGGACTCACCAGCGACAACCAGGCGCAGATATTACAGCAGATACCGGCAGAGAGCATAGAGCGCATTGAGGTGATAGACAATCCCTCGGCAAAGTTCTCCGCTGAAGGCTCCGCAGGTATCATCAATATAATATTGAAGAAAGATCGCAAGGCCGGCTATTACGGTTCGGTACAGGTGGGAGCCGACACGCGCGGCGGCGCTAACACATCGTTCAACTTCAGTTACAGCTCCACCAAACTTGATGCCTTCATAGACCTTGGCTATCGTCACCGCGAGAACAGTGGAAAAAACGAGAGTGAGCAGGACAACCTTACAGACGGGGTGGCTACGTCATACGAGCGCCACGTGACGGAGAACAGCCAGCGCGGCAACAACTTCTTCTCACGTGCCGGTTTTACGTGGCACGTCACGGAGCATGACGACCTCGGACTGACGGGTATGCTCATGGCTGGCAAGAACCACTCTAACTCCTCTACGCCTTATTATTATGGCGCATATACCCCCGTGGGCGAGCAGCTTACCCGTACACAGTTGCGTAATAGCAGCTCGTCTGGCCCCATGCGTTTCTACTTCCTTGAGTTCAACTACCGTCATAATTTCACAGACAAACACTTTATAGACTTCACAGCGTCACACGTGAACTGGAAGGCGGATAATGAGAATATCTATCAGGACAACGTATGGTATGAGGATGAAAACATAGCAGGTTACAGCAGGTACCAGAGCCGTCCGCTCGACATACGCAACCGCCATACTGATGTGAAACTGCAATATGAGAATCAGGTGACAGACCGTTTCAAGGTGGAGGCGGGATATAACGGCTCGTTCTCACATGAGAACACACCGCAGCGCTCTTTTGAGGCCGACAACTGGGAGGGCACGGACCTTGTGGAGGACCCGCTCTATTTCAACAGGTTTATATATGACAATGATATACACGCTCTCTATACCACGTTGTCATATAAGATAGGCAAGTTCAGCGTGATGGGTGGACTGCGCGGAGAATTCTGGCGTATTAACACCGAGTCTTTGTCATGGGAGCAGGAGAACGGGGTGAAAGAGAAGGACGCACCGTTTAAGAAAGACTATTTCCAGATGTTCCCCTCAGTCTTCATGACATACCAGATAACCGAGTCACAACAGTTGCAGCTTAGCTACACACGCCGTCTGCGTCGTCCGTGGGGAGGCGAGCTGAACAGCTTCCGTAACACCAGCGATGCCTCCATGGTATCATTTGGTAACCCTCTGCTTACCCCAGAGTACTCCAACTCATTCGCGCTCAACTATCTGAAGACGTGGGAACAGCACTCCCTCCTCGTCTCTGCATACTATCGTCCCACTACCGACGTTATACAGCGCCTTAACTACCGTAACACCGGTGACGGACTGATGTACAGCACTCCAATGAACGTGGCGAAGTCACAGGCCACAGGTATAGAGCTGACGGGTAAGAACAAACTCTTCAAGATACTTGACCTCACCACCAATATCAATGCGTATTATTATAAGATAAACGACTTCAACTATGAGATAGACGGTCAGACCGTCAGCGGCAAGGGACAGGACAAGTTCTCATGGAACGCGCGCCTCATAGCTACGCTGAAGCTGCCTTATGATATCAGTGTGCAGGCACGCGCGCGCTATGACTCACGTCAGCAGCTGGCGCAAGGATACCGTCCTGCGAGCTGCGGGCTTGACATGGGTGTGAGGAAGAACTTCTTCGACCGTATGTTCACCCTCTCCATCAACTGCCGCGATGTGTTTGACAGCCGTAAGTGGGAGTCATATACGGAGGGCGATACCTTCTCACGCCATCAGGTAAACCGCCGTCGCAGTCGCACCGTACGCTTCACGCTGACGTGGAACTTCGGCAGCAGCAAGGGCAAGAGGAAGCTGCAGGAGCAGGAGGACGAGGAGAATGCCGGCTCAATGAACGGATATGGTGATATGTAGTCCTCGATTATGAATTTTGACAAGCAGAAAACAGACATCATGACCACAGACGAGCAGTATATGCGCAAGGCGATAGCCGAGGCTGAGCAGGCCGCCGCCGAGGGTGAGATACCCATCGGGGCTGTGGTGGTGTGTCGCGGCAGGATACTGGCGCGCACGCACAACCTCACGGAGACGCTGCATGATGTCACTGCTCACGCCGAGATGCAAGCCATCACTGCCGCGGCGAATGCCCTCGGAGGAAAATATCTGCAAGACTGCACTCTGTATGTAACGGTGGAGCCGTGTCCCATGTGCGCTGGAGCCTTGGGTTGGTCACAGATTCGGCGTGTTGTTTATGGCGCGGTCGACGAGAAACGTGGCTACCGCAAGATAGCCCCCACGGCATTGCACCCTAAGACAGAGGTGGTGACAGGAGTATGTGAGGACGAGTGCAGGGAACTGATGCAGAGTTTCTTTAAGGAGAGAAGGTAATGGGATAAAGATATATATGAGTGTTTGTCAAAACACCAGGAAATTCTCTTCAACAACGGATTTCACCGATTATACGGATTTTTGTCATTGCTGAATATCAGTAAGTTATTAATCCGTGTAATCGGTGAAATCCGTTGTTCGTTTAATTTGGCACGTTCTCTTTTTTTTTGATTGGTTGACTAGAGAATTAAATGTGGTAAAACGGAAAAGCGTCAATCTTACATACATTTTTCTGTCAAAGTGAGTTTTTTGGTGTCGCGAGGGTTGTCAGATAATAAATTATTGTGTATCTTTGCTATTGGAAAAACTTAA
>CAMEWL010000020.1:0-46507 GCA_945941025.1 uncultured Prevotellaceae bacterium | reverse complement strand
TCGGAAAAAATAATCCACGTAAAGCTGCATATAAAATAAAGTGATGATGAAAATAAGGGGCTGTGTCGTAATTAAGGTTTACGGTGCAGCCCCTTAATTCTATTTTATATTGGGTCAGTCATAAATTGGAAAGAGGGGTCAATATGACATGGCGAGAGGGGTCAAGTCAAGCCGGATTTTCCATTGTAGTTTAGAATACATATTAAGTTAAACCATTAAAAACGAAATGCGGGAATCGAAGCGTTTGAAAGAATAAAAGCGCAATCACAGCAGTTAGTCTGTTATGATTGCGCTTTGTCGTGTATGTCTGTCTATGTTCGTTAGATATGCGTACAAATATGCGTACAAAATTCTGTAATACTAACTTTTTTCGGTTTTATTCGTTTAATAAAAAAAAATATAGTAACTTTGCAGCCAAAAATATAATATAAAATCATGCCTTTAATATCAAATCGTGGTGTGGAAATGCCAGAGTCGCCAATACGTAAACTCGCTCCTTTAGCTGCACAGGCAAAGAAGCGGGGTACGAAGGTGTATCATTTGAACATAGGTCAGCCAGATCTGCCTACACCACAGGTGGGACTCGATGCCTTAAAGAATATAGATAGGAATATCTTGGAGTATTCACCGTCACAGGGTTATCTCTCATATCGTGAGAAACTGGTGGGGTATTATGCGAAATATAATATCAACGTCAGTCCTGACGATATCATCATTACCAGTGGCGGCTCTGAGGCTATTCTCTTTGCTTTTATGGCATGTCTTAATCCTGGAGACGAGATAATCGTTCCAGAGCCAGCATACGCCAACTATATGGCGTTTGCCATCTCGGCAGGTGCAAAGATACGTACTATCGCCACGACCATTGATGAGGGTTTCTCGCTGCCGAAGGTTGAGAAGTTTGAGGAACTTATCAACAGTCGTACGCGTGCCATCATGATATGTAACCCTAACAACCCTACGGGATATCTATATACACGCAGGGAGATGAACCAGATACGCGACCTCGTGAAGAAGTATGACCTGTACCTCTTCTCTGACGAGGTGTACCGCGAATATATCTATACCGGCAGTCCGTATATCTCTGTTTGTCACCTTGAAGGAATAGAGAAGAATGTTGTTCTTATCGACTCAGTGTCAAAGCGTTATTCAGAGTGTGGCATACGTATCGGAGCCTTGATAACGAAGAATGAGGAGATACGTAAGGCTGTGATGAAATTCTGTCAGGCACGTCTTTCTCCACCTCTCATTGGTCAGATAGTGGCAGAGGCTTCTCTCGATGCTCCTGAGGATTACTATCGTGACGTATATGACGAGTATGTGGAGCGTCGTAAGGTACTCATAGACGGACTGAATCGCATACCTGGTGTCTATTCTCCTATACCTATGGGTGCATTCTATACCATGGCACAGTTGCCAGTGGATGATGCGGAGAAGTTCTGCCGCTGGTGTCTGGAGAAATTTGAATACGAAGGCGAGACGGTGATGATGGCTCCTGGTGCAGGTTTCTATACCACGCCGGGTGCGGGAATCAACCAAGTGCGCATAGCATACGTGTTGAAGAAGCCAGACCTTGAGCGTGCCCTGGTGGTATTGCGTAAGGCTCTGGAGGCTTATCCGGGTAGGGTAGAGGGATAATGAATAGAACGCCCTCAGGTTATATGATGTAAAGGAAAAAAGAAAGCAAGAAGTTGAACCTGCCATTCTACATAGCAAGACACCTGTATGCCGTGGGCGGCGACGCACAGAAGATAAGTCGGCCGGCGGTAAGGATTGCCACGCTGGGTATTATCGTCGGTATGGCGGTGATGATAGCGTCAGTCTGCGTAGTGTTGGGGTTCAAACATTCTGTGAGAGACAAGATAGTAGGCTTTAACAGCCATATCATCGTGTCTAACTATATGACGCTGCAGACGTCTGACCAGACACAGCCGATAAATGCCAATGACAGTTTGGTGAAAGCAATAGGCAAGTTGGACGGTGTGAGGCATGTGCAGCGATATGCTACCAAACAGGGAGTGCTGAAAACCAACAAGGACTTCCTCGGAGTGATGTTCAAGGGCATAGGAGAGGACTATGATACCACGTTTATATCAGAGAGCCTCGTAGAGGGAAAGATACCACAGATGAGTGCGGAGCGTTCCGGACAGAAGATATTGGTGTCTAAATCCATAGCAGATAAGCTGCGGTTGTCATTGAACAGTAAGGTATATGGCTATTTCTTTTGTGACGGCGATGTAAAGATACGTCCGTTTACGGTGGAAGGAATATACCAGACTAACATGGGTAAGTTTGATGACGTGATATGCTTCACAGACTTGAAGACGGTCAGTAAACTGAACGGGTGGGAGTGTGACAAGGACAGTAACCGCTATGAGGTGACAGGATGTGAGGTGGCTATTGACGACTTCGACCAGCTGAATGTGGTGGAGGACGGCGTTATAGACAATATAAACAAGACCTATGACAGTGATGAGAATCCATTGTCGTCGGTAACGGTGTATGACGTGGCTCCGCAGACATTCTCATGGTTAGAGCTGCTTGACCTTAATGTGTGGATAATACTGGTACTTATGATATGTGTATCAGGATTCACCATTATCAGCGGACTGCTTATAATAACATTGGAGCGTACGCCGATGATAGGCTTGTTGAAGTCACTCGGAGCGCGTAATGCTATGGTGCGCCGCACGTTCAGGTGGCTCACTATGTTTATAGTATTGAAAGGCATGGCATGGGGCAATGTGATAGGCATAGGCCTCTGTCTGATACAGAAATATACAGGTGTGATAAAGCTGGATGCCTCGGTATATTACGTCAGTGAGGCGCCGGTGGAGATAAACATACCGTTGATAATATTGTTGAATGTGGTAACGCTGTTGATAACATCCTTGATATTGATTTTACCAAGCTACTATGTGTCAACAATACAGCCTGCACGTATAATGAGAATAGAATAAACAAAAGAATATGAAGTTTACAGAGCATAAAGGTTTGAACCTCGTAAAGGTAAATGAAGAGGTACTGGCGGATTGGGAGAAGAATGATGTGTTCCACAAAAGCATTGACGAGCGCGAGGGCGCTCCGAAGTTCATCTTCTTTGAGGGACCTCCGTCAGCCAACGGACATCCGGGTATTCACCATGTGATGGGACGTACCATAAAGGATACCATCCTGCGATATAAGACGATGAAAGGCTTTCAGGTAAACAGAAAGGCCGGATGGGATACACACGGATTGCCAGTGGAGCTGTCTGTGGAGAAATCGCTCGGTATTACTAAAGAGGATATAGGAAAGAAAATTTCCGTTGACGACTATAACAGGGCTTGTCGTGAGAATGTGATGATGTACACAAACGAGTGGACGGAACTAACAAACAAGATGGGCTACTGGGTTGACCTTGAGCATCCGTATATCACATACGATATAAAGTATATAGAGACACTGTGGTATCTGCTTAAGAAGCTGTATGAGAAGGGCTTGCTGTATAAGGGATATACCATTCAGCCATATTCTCCAGCTGCCGGTACAGGCTTGTCATCACATGAGTTGAACCAGCCTGGATGCTATCGTGACGTTAAGGACACCACGGTGACGGCACAGTTCTTTGTAACAGAGCGCAGCGCAGCACTGAAGGACCTCGACACTTCTTTGCCATTGTATATACTGGCATGGACAACCACACCGTGGACACTGCCTTCAAACACCGCACTCTGTGTAGGTCCGAAGATAGACTATGTCGCAGTGAAAGGGCAGAACCCATATAACGGCAAGGAGGGCGTATTCGTAGTAGCTGAGGCTCGCCTGTCAGCTTATTTCCAGGCCGAGGAAGGCAAGGAACTGGATATACTGTGGCGCGGTAAGGGTACAGACCTCGTTGGTACACGCTATGAGCAGCTCTTCCCATGGGTAAAGCCATGTGACCTGGAGGGCGACAAGATAGTAAACAAGGAGGCTGAGGCATTCAGGGTAATTCCTGGTGACTATGTCACAACAGAAGATGGTACCGGCGTGGTACATATCGCTCCTACCTTCGGTGCTGATGACGCCAAGGTGGCAAAAGATGCTGGCATACCTTCACTCTTTGTCATAGACAAGGCTGGAGATACCCGTCCTATGGTTGATTTCCAGGGTAAGTATTTCGTAAAGGCTGACATGAATCCTGAGTTTGAGCAGTTGTGCGTCAACGAGGGCTATTGGAAGCACTCTGGTGATTATGTGAAGAATGCATACGACCCGAAATATAATGTTGACGGAAAGTACGACGAGAAGGCAGCATCCAAGGATATGGACCTTAATGTGGTTATCTGTCTGGAGATGAAGGAAGAGGGGACGGCTTTCAAGATTGAGAAGCACGTGCACAACTATCCACACTGCTGGCGCACCGACAAGCCTGTGCTCTATTACCCTCTCGACTCTTGGTTTATACGTTCTACTGCATGCAAGGAGCGCATGGCAGAGCTGAATAAGACCATACAGTGGAAGCCCGAGTCAACAGGTACCGGACGTTTCGGCAAGTGGCTTGAGAACCTGAACGACTGGAACCTCTCACGCTCACGCTATTGGGGTACTCCGTTGCCAATATGGAGAAACCGCGACACAAAGGAAGAGATATGCATAGGTTCTCTGGAGGAACTGTATAACGAGATAGAGAAGGCCGTGGCAGCAGGTGTTATGCAGAGTAACCCACTGAAGGATAAGGGCTTCATCCCTGGCGATATGTCACAGGAGAACTATGACCGTATAGACATACACCGTCCATACGTTGACGACATAAAGCTGGTAGGCAAGGACGGCTCAGTGCTTACGCGTGAGCTCGACCTTATCGACGTGTGGTTTGACTCAGGTGCAATGCCATACGCACAGATACACTATCCGTTTGAGAACAAGGAACTCATCGACGACCGCAAGGCTTACCCTGCTGATTTCATCGCAGAGGGCGTTGACCAGACACGTGGATGGTTCTTTACACTGCATGCCATCGGAACAATGGCATTTGATTCTGTAGCGTTCAAGAACGTGATATCTAATGGTTTGGTGCTTGACAAGAACGGCATCAAGATGTCAAAGCGTCTCGGAAATGTCATCAATCCTTTTGAGTGCATAGCAAAATACGGTACTGATGCAGTACGCTGGTATATGATGACCAACTCTGCACCATGGGATAACCTGTCTTTTGACCCAGATGGCGTCAAGGAGGTTACATCGTCATTCTTCGTGAAGCTGTATCAGGCATATTCATTCTTTACTATGTATGCCAACGTTGACGGCTTTGAGTACAAGGAGGCTGACGTACCATTCAATGAGCGTCCGGACTTCGACCGCTGGCTGTTGTCAGAGCTTAACACTCTGGTTAAGGAAGTGGACAATACACTCTCAATATACGAGCCAACACCGGCAGGCCGTCTGATACAGACATTTGTCATCGACAAATTGTCTAACTGGTACATACGTCTGAACAAGAAACGTTTCTGGGGCGGTGGCATGACACAGGATAAACTGTCTGCATATCAGACCTTATATATCTGTCTTGACACGCTTTCAAGACTGATAGCACCAATCTCACCGTTCTATGCAGACCAGCTGTTCAGAGACCTCAACAACGTGACAGGCAAGGACAATGCTCTCAGCGTACACCTTGCAAACTTCCCACAGGCAGATGAGAAGAAAATAGACACCGAGTTGGAGCAGGCTATGCAGGTAGCCATGCAGGTTACATCAATGGTGCTCTCACTGCGTAAGAAGGTGAAGATACCTGTGATACAGGCTCTGCAGGCCATCTCTATACCAGCCGGCGACAAGCAGTTGCGTGAGCGCATAGAGCGCATGGCATCGGTAATCCTTGCCGAGACTAATGTCAAGGAACTGACATTCATCGAGGAAGGCTCAGGTATGCAGCTGGTTAAGAAGGTGAAGTGTAACTTCCGCACTATGGGTAAGAAATATGGTAAGCTGATGAAGGCTGTGAATGCAGCAGTCATGGGCATCAGTCAGGAGCAGATAGCTGAACTGGAAGCTAATGGCTCTATTACCCTTGATGTAGAAGGAAACAGCACTGTGATAGAGGCCGTTGACGTGGAAATCATATCAGAGGACATCCCTGGATGGACAATCGCTCAGGAAGGAAAGATAACAGTGGCTCTTGATATTGATATTACACCAGAACTGAGAAACGAGGGTATGGCACGTCTTATCATCAAGCGCATACAGAATCTCCGTAAGGAGACAGGCCTTGAGATAACAGACCGCATCAGCGTGGTAATAGAGAATCGTCAGGAACTGGTACAGGCTGTGGATGCCTTCAAGGAGCATATTGCAGCTCAGGTGCTGGCTAATGCCTTGACAACAGGTGAGGTGACTGACGGCGTTGATACAGATTTCGGAGAATTTACTGCAAAGATAAGTATTAATAAAGACTAACAATAAAATCTAAACAATTATGGCAGAAATAAAAAAACGCTACAGCGACGAGGAACTTGCAGAGTTCAAGGAGATTATAGAACAAAAATTAGTGTTGGCGCATCGTGACTATAACGATATGATGAAGTCGTTGCGTAATGACGAGGGTAATGATGTGGCAGACACATCTCCTACATACAAGATACTGGAGGAGGGTTCTACAACTCAGAATCGTCAGGAGACCATAATGCTTGCACAGCGCCAGCAGAAGTTCATACAGGGACTGGAGGCTGCTCTGATAAGAATAGCTAATAAGACTTACGGAGTGGACAGAATGACAGGAGAACTGATTCCGAAGGAGCGTCTCCGTGCTGTTCCTCATGCTACGCTCTCAGTAGAGTCAAAGATGAAGAAAGACCACTGATTTGCCTAATGATTAAGAAGTAAACAGCGGATAGAAGTATGACAAAGTGCGTGAAACAAGGAATAATGTATTCCCTGTTTGTAATAGTATTGCTGATAATAGACCAGTCAATAAAGATTTGGGTGAAGACAAATATGTGTTTGCATGAAAGCATTCACATAACTGACTGGTTCTATCTGTCGTTCGTGGAAAATAACGGCATGGCATACGGTATGACGTTTATTCCGAAATATGCCCTGAGTACCTTCAGGCTCGTAGCTTGCTGCGTAGGTGTGTGGTATATTTGGAAGCAGATAAAGAGCAATGCCCGCACATTGTGGATTCTGTTATTGTCAATGACACTTGCCGGGGCTGCAGGAAATCTGATAGACTGTATGTTCTATGGCATGATGTTCAGTGGTGCATCTCCTTACTATACCTCTTTCTTCGTTGACTTCGGTACAGGTTACGCTCCTTTCTTGCAGGGAAGGGTGGTGGATATGTTCTACTTCCCTTTGATTGTGACGGATTATCCAGACTGGTTCCCGGTATGGGGAGGACAACCTTTCATCTTCTTCTCGCCTGTGTTCAATTTTGCTGATGCCTGCATCTCTGTCAGTGTGGTGGCATTATTGCTATTTTGTAAGAAAGAATTATCAGGGATAGTCCATTGAAAAAGAGTCTGTCTTTCATAGTGTTGATGCTCATGTTTATAGCATGTGCTCCCTCCCTTCCTTCTGGCGTGCTCAGCGAGGATGATATGGAGGATGTGTTGTATGACATGCATGTGGCACAGGCTGTCTATGAGAATGCGCCCCAGGAGCAGAATGTCATAACGTTGAGGGCAAGTGTGCTGAAGAAATATGACATCAGCCAGGAGGAATGGGATTCCTCGTTTAACTATTATTGTCGTAATGCCGATAAGCTGCATGGCATATATAAAAGGCTGAATGAGCGTATCCAGCAAGATGTGATGGCGCTTGGAGGAAAGGTTGACGGCATGATGGACGATGGGGCTGACACCACCAATGTGTGGAAGAACGAGTCTGCGTTCATCCTTATGCAACAGTCTCCGTTTAACCTCCTGACTTATGCTGTAGAGCCAGACTCCACTTTTGAGGATGGTGACCGCTTGACATTGCAGTTTGATGTGCAGTATATATTCCAGGACGGCTATCGTGACGTGACAGCAGTGATGAATGTATATTATGATAATGACAGCATATCAACAAATGTAACTCACGTCAATGTTGACGGTCATGGTGTCATAACGGTTAACAATGAGGTGCAGAGGTTGCATGTCAAAGAGATAAAGGGATATTTTATCTTGGGAAGGAACCTGAATGCTGATTCCTCAGACCCTTATTCTACGACGTTGCGCCTGGCTGCCGTACGTAACGTGAAGTTGTTACATACGCATACCACACCTCCGGCAAAGAGGGAAGAGACTGAGAAACCAGACAGCTTGTCTGTTGATTCCCTTAGGAAAGACAGTTTGATTAAGAATAAATAACAATCTATGGTGATAAAGAATATATGAAGAAAAGCATTATAACATCAATACTATTAGCAGTTTGTATCTCGGCTAACGCGCAGTCTATAGACCGCAAGGCCGTGGTGACACGTAATAACCCCGTAGTGACACAGTTTGATGCCCTCAACTCACTGAGTGTGGGCAACGGCCACTTCGCCGTCACCGTTGATGTCACCGGACTGCAGTCTTTTCCTAAGGAATGTGAGAATGGTGTGCCGCTCTGTGCCATGTCAGACTGGGGATGGCACTCGTTCCCCAACACCAAGGGACTCAAGCCTGAGGATACACAGAAGACCATGAACCTCGGTCATGGCCATGAAGAGGTGTATGCCGTAGAGTATAAGACGGAGGGAAAGAACAAGGATGCTACGGAGTATTTCCGCGTAAACCCTCATCGACTGAACCTCGGCAACGTAGGCTTCGTATTTACTGACGGTGGCAAGGAACTGCCCGTCACTGCCGTTAAGGATATCAACCAGACACTCAACCTATATGACGGCGTCATCACGTCGAAATTCTGCGTGGGTGGCGAGGCTTATACGGTGAATACCGCTGCAGATGCCTATTCTTCTGCAATGCTCTTCAATGTAAAGACAAAAGCCTTTAAGAAAGGAAACGCATATATCTGTCTTTCACAGCCATACGTTACGGGTAAGCATGCAGATGCTGCGTCAGATTGGGGTAATGCTGACAAGCACAGTTCTAAAATAGAAAAGAGAAATTCTAACTGTGTGGAAATCAAACATGTCATAGATAATACCGTCTATTATGTCGTGATGTCATGGACGGGTAAGGCCTCTGTCACAGAGATAAAGTCACATACCTATGCACTCGTTCCAAAGTCTGATGACGTGACGGTAAGGGTTAGCTATGTGGAAAATGGTGACTTGGCTGGCGCCGTTGACACAAAGAACCTGAAGAAGGGTTTTGCCGATGTGGCAGCCTTCTGGAACAAATGGTGGAACGAGGGTGCCATCGTTGATTTCTCTGAGTGCACAGACGCAAGGGCAAAGGAACTTGAGCGCCGCGTGGTACTGTCACAGTATCTTACCTTTATCAACTGCGCTAACGATACACCTCCACAGGAGACAGGTCTTACATATAACTCATGGTTCGGACGCCCGCACCTTGAGATGACGTGGTGGCACATGGTCGATTTCTCACTGTGGAACCGTCCTGAGGTCATGGAGAAGATACTTGAGTGGTACGACAATAAGGCATATCCTTATGCTAAGCAGATAGCAGAGCGCCAGCACTTCAAGGGCATACGATGGATGAAGATGACAGACCCGTGGGTGGGTGAGTCCCCGTCTAACGTGGGTTCGTTCCTCACATGGCAGCAGCCGCATTATATCTACATGGCTGAGGAGATGTACCGCCATAACCCTTCTGCCGCCACCGTGGCTAAGTATGCCAAGCACGTGGAGGAGACTGCCGAGTTCATGGCTGACTTCGCTCTTTCTTGTGTCACCGGCAACGGTCCTATACGCCTCTACGGACAGACAGCCATGCAGGAGTCTATGTCTAAGGATTTCTCTTACTGTCACCCCTTTGAGCAGGCTTACTGGGTTTACGGACTCACCACAGCACAGGCATGGCGCGAGCGCCAGGGACTGCCACGCCATGCCGAGTGGGACGACATCATAAAGCGTATGGCTTCGCTGCCTGAGCATGACGGCATATATACCGCTGGCATGCCTACGCAGCCTTTCCTCGCCACTGACACCACGCAGGCTGCAGCCTTTGACCCGTTCAACTATGGTGGCGATACAGGCAAGAAGCAACTGTCAGAGGGTGAGTTCTACCTCAAGTGCCGCTCTGACCATCCGGCTGTGCTCGGTGCCTGTGGCATGTTGCCTGACTATGGACTCTATGACCGTGCTGAGATGCAGCGTACGTTGTCATGGGTGATGGACAACTGGAACTGGGACACTACATGGGGCTGGGACTATGGCATGACAGCCATGTGTGCAGCGCGTCTTGGTGATGGCGAGAATGCCGTTAAGGCTCTCCTCATTGACAAGGGTAAGAACACCTACCTCGTTTCAGGTCATAACTACCAGGAACCAAAGCGCCTGCGCCTCTATCTTCCTGGCAATGGGGCTCTGCTCGATGCGGTGGCTATGATGTGTGCCGGATGGGACGGCTGTCCTGACATTAAGAATCCGGGATTCCCACGCAATGGCAAATGGAACGTGAAGTGGGAAGGATTGAAGAAAATGCAGTAACTTTCTTATGCCATCAACACTGTTAGATAATGCTGTGTCGCAGTTCTCAAGGCTCCCTGGCATAGGGCGCAAGACTGCGTTACGCCTGGTGCTGCACATGTTGCGTCAGGATGATGCTGATGTCACTGCCTTTACTGACGCACTCACCACTCTCAAGCGCAACGTCAAGTACTGTCAGGTGTGTTATAACATATCAGATACCGATGTGTGTCCTATCTGTTCTGACAAGCGCCGCGACGTCACTACTGTCTGTGTGGTGGAAAACATACAAGATGTCATGGCTATAGAGCAGACGCAGCAGTATCACGGCGTGTACCATGTCCTCGGCGGTGTCATCTCACCTATGGATGGAATAGGTCCCGGCGATATCCGCATCGACGAGCTTGTTGACCGCATCGCAGCCTCTCATGATATGCCCGACAGTAATGACTCTGCAAAGGTGAGGGAGGTTATCTTCGCACTTGCCAGTACCATGGAGGGTGATACCACAAACTTCTACATCTCACGACGTTTGAAACAGTTCCCCGACCTCAAGATGTCGGTCATCGCCCGTGGTATCAATGTGGGCGACGAATTGCAATACACTGACGAGGTGACTCTCGGTCGTTCCATCCTAAACCGTACTCCGTTGTAAAAACAACTCCCCCCAAAATCGATTTTGTCCTATTTTGGCCCTTGCCTTAAGTCCAAATAAAGGCCTGTTTTTTGAAAAACTTTTACCTCGGTTGATTCTACGCGAATTATCAGCCGTTTGTAACTCGCTGATATTCAGTGGTAGCATTTCATAGAGACTAAAAAAGTGGCACTTTTTAGGCTGTAAAAGCTATCATTTTACCATGAGAAAGCTATCGTTTCACCACCTAATATGATAGCTTTCACGCTCTAAAAGCTATCATATTACACTTCCGACCATAAAAAAACTCCTTTTCCGCATTATCAAATGCCCGGGAAAGGAGTTTTTTTATTCTATTTTGAGTTTTTTCGTCAACATTTTTCAGAGAGCCAAATCACCAAAATGTCCTATTTTGTACCCCAAACAATTTTAGTGATTCATCTTATTATTTTGTTTATTAACGATATTGTTCTATTACTCCTTATTTGCAAAAAAAATATAACATAATTTTGCAATATCAAGAAAAATTCATATATTTGCTTTTGAAAACAGTTAGTCCATGGGTTGGGCGTATGTTTTCAAGACATATTGGTTTGATGCACATACGGCAATGCCTCGTGAAGGCACCACCGCCATGACATCAAGAAAGGACGTTACGAAACGTTTGTCTTCTATCTTCGAAAATCTGGTAAATTTTCTGAATACTCTTAGAAGATAGCGCAATCGGAACGTCCACGTGGGTGATTTTATATCACGATAGCCACCTTTTATATTGTTATATATAATAAGGTGTTGTACTCGTATATATTATCTCATGACGTGGGCTAACTGGTTGCTTATCCTAAGAGTAAGGTTTACCAGAGCCTCGAAGATGGGATAAGCGAAGAGTACAGCACCCACGTCTTTTTCATTCCTTAAATTTATTATTAACCGCTGAGTATGGGGTGGCTGTAGGCATAAAAACCTAACTATTATGAAAGAGAAAGAAACAAACAAAAAGAATCATGATGGTAAACTTGCAAACTTTAATGTCAAGGTAGATTTGCCAAAAATGGCAAGTGACATCGCTGAAACATATAAAGAGCAAATTCTTTTGAGATTAAATGGCATATTAAAAGATAAAACTTTGTCAGATGAGGTAAAAAAAGAACAGATGCAAGTTTTATGTGAAGAATTTGATAAAGTTTTACAATATAAAATCCACAGCTAATATTCATGTGTGCTGATTTCAAGTTTCAGAGCGATATCCTGTTGCTCTGGAACTTGTAAAAGTCATTAAATAGGACTACTGTGGAATTTTGGTGTAATAGAGACAATAAAAATAATGTATTAAATAATAAGATTTGTTATGACACTATATATTATAGGTAATGGATTCGACCTGAAACATGACCTTCCATCCCGATTTAGTAATTTTGCAGATTATTGCAAATTACACTATCCTTGCCTGTTTGAGCAGGTTGAGTCTGCTTTTCCTAAAATTTCAAAAGATGGTTTGTGGTCCAATTTTGAAGAAGGTTTGGGAGAGCCTTCAGAAAAGGGTCTTAAGGATTGGTATGATTTAAACCAAACAGACAATGAAAATAAGCGAGATAACGATTCGTTTGAACTCTTTTTTTGGGACTTGAAAAAAGCTCTACAAGAATGGATTCGTTATTTAAACTCATGTATTTCTTCTTTATGCAGACATTATTGTTTTGAGGATGACAGTTTGTTCCTCAGTTTTAACTATACACGTACGTTAGAGGAGGTATACGGAATAGATCCAGCCCTTGTAAAACATATTCACGAATGTGTAACGCGTAAAGATGAAGAATTATTTGCAGGGTATATCTTTGGACATGGCAAGAATATTGAGTCATCTCATTCTTATATTGATAGTTTTGACTATCAATATAAAGACCTCCTGAAACTTTTGTCAAAGGACTATAAGACTAAAGACTTAGAAGAATTCTTAAAGAAATGGAAGGATATATCGAAAATAATTGTTTTTGGTCATTCATTGAATAAGATAGATGATACTTATTTCGATATTATTAATAAAACTTTTCCCGAAGCCAAGTGGTATGTAGATTATACGAAATGCATGAGTCTCATAAAGAAGATGAGAAGCGTCATGAGAATTGGTATAAAGAATGTAAAATACTTTAAATCTAAATAGTTATGTGTAAAAATAATTTGGTTTACAATATACGCAACAATCTAATTCGTTCCTTCCTCACTCTCCTTCTGCTCATGTGCGCCACTATGACTTCCGCGCATGATATAGCGGTAGCAAATAGTAATGGTAAGACTATCTATTGCAACTATAACAGTGATGGAAGTTCTGTTTCTGTTACATACCAGGGAACATCCTATAGCAGTTATTCCAATGAGTACACTGGAACTGTTGTCATTCCTGAAACCGTCACATACGGTGGTAAGACTTACAGCGTAACCAGTATCGGTGAAGATGCGTTCAATGGCTGCAGCGGACTGACCTCGGTGACCATCCCAAATAGCGTGACTAAGATTGGCTCTAATGCATTCTACAACACGAAAATAAAATCTCTTACCATAGGTACTGGCATACAGACTATAGCATCCGATGCTTTTAGTTATAGTTCTTATTATGGGGCAAAGCCTGTAAAAGTAATCTGGTTGGCAAATACTCCGCCGAGTGGATACGGCAGTATTGGCGGAACTATAAACTATGTGCCAAATGACTCATATAGCGGTCTTAGCAATACGAAGATATACCCATTCCTTAGCAGTATGTTTGAGGTGGATGGTATAAAGTATGTACCGGTAAGCCCGTCGGAGCGTACCTGTGATGCGATAGACTGCGTTTATAATGAGTCTGCCGAAAATACAAAGATAGGTAATACCGCTACATATAAAAACATAACAATGACAGTCAAGAATGTTGGTAACTCTATATGTTATGGTAATACATGTATCAAGACTTTAGAATATAACTTTGATGGCCCTATCGGTTCTCATGCGTTCTATGACTGCAGCGGCCTGACCTCGGCGACCATCAGCAACAGCGTGACCAGTATCGGCTCTTATGCGTTCTATTATTGCAGCGGACTGACATCGGTGACCATCCCCAACAACGTGACCAGCATCGGTGATTGTGCGTTCC
The DNA here is from genome assembly GCA_945941025.1 of uncultured Prevotellaceae bacterium. Classification (GTDB taxonomy): domain Bacteria; phylum Bacteroidota; class Bacteroidia; order Bacteroidales; family Bacteroidaceae; genus Prevotella. The sequence continues at coordinate 32,203 of CAMEWL010000020.1, read as the reverse complement.
TAGGCTGCAGCGGACTGACTTCAATAACATGGAAAGCAAAGAACTATCCTGACATATCCAGTAGTTCATCCAGTCCTTTTTACAATATACGCTCTGGGATAACGGAATTTATTATAGGTGATGAAGTGACAAGTATTCCGGCATACATGTGTTATGGAATGAGTAACTTAAAATCTGTGACCATCCCTAACAGCGTGACCAGCATCGGCTCTTCTGCGTTCAATTATTGCAGCGGGCTGACCTCGGTGACCATCCCCAACAGCGTGACAAACATAGGCTCAGGTGCGTTCGCTGGCTGCAGCGGGCTGACCTCGGTGACCATACCAAACAGCGTGACAAGCATAGGCTCAGGTGCGTTCACTGGCTGCAGCGGACTGACCTCAGTGGCCATACCAAACAGCGTGACCAGCATCGGCTCTTCTGCGTTCAATTATTGCAGCAGCCTGAAAAAGGTTATTGTTCCAAATATCGATATAAAGAATTGGTGCAGTATTTGGTTTGGTAATTATTCTGCCAATCCGTTGTACTATGCACATCATCTTTATAGTGATGAGAATACAGAGATAACGAAACTTGTCATTCCTGACGATGTGACCAGCATCGGCTCTTCTGCATTCGAGGGCTGCAGCGGTCTGACCTCGGTGACCATCCCCAACAGCGTGACCAGCATCGGCAATTATGCGTTCTCTGACTGCAGCGGACTGACCTCTGTGACCATCCCCAACAGCGTGACCAGCATCGGTGAAAAGGCGTTCGATGGATGCAGCGGCCTGAGATTAATAACATGGAATGCGAAGAATTATTCATCTAGTCCATTTTACAATATAAGGACTCAGATAACGGAGTTTATTATAGGTGATGATGTGACAAGTGTTCCTGCATATATGTGTTATGAAATGAGTAAGTTAAAATCAGTAACCATCCCCAACAGCGTGACCAGCATCGGCTCTTCTGCGTTCTATGACTGCGACGGACTGACCTCTGTGACCATACCTAACAGCGTGACCAGCATCGGTGAAAAGGCGTTCGATGACTGCGACGGACTGACCTCTGTGACCATACCTAACAGCGTGACCAGCATCGGCTCTTCTGCGTTCTCTAGCTGCAGGGGACTGACCTCGGTGACCATCCCCAACAGCGTGACCAGCATCGGCTCTTATGCGTTCTCTTATTGCTATGACCTAACCTCGGTAACCATCCCTAACAGCGTGACCAGCATAGGCTCTTATGCGTTCTATTGGTGCAAAGGTTTGACATCAGTTACCATCCCCAACAGCGTGACCAGCATCGGTGATTATGCGTTCAATGGCTGCAGCGGCCTGAAAAAGGTTATTGTTCCGAATTTCGATATAAAGAATTGGTGCAGTATTAAGTTTGGTGATTATTATGCCAATCCGCTGTTCTATGCACATCATCTTTATAGCGATAAGAATACGGAGATAACGAAACTTATCATTCCCAACGATGTTACCAGCATTAACTCTTATGCGTTCAATGGCTGCAGCGGACTGACCTCTGTGACTATTCCAAACAGCGTGACCAGCATCGGCTCTACTATATTCTCTGGCTGCAGCGGCCTTACGACTGTAAGGTTTGAGAACAGTAAGGATAACACTCCTATAGTCTTAGAAAACAATAAGGTATTCTCTGACTGTCCGCTTGACGAGGTGTATATAGGAAGGAAACTCAGCTATACGACGACAAGTAGCGCAGGGTATTCGCCGTTCTATCGTAACACCACGCTGCGCTCAGTGAAGTTTACGGACAAGGAGACTGAGATATCAGACTATGAGTTTTATGGTTGCACAAACCTGACTGACGTGAGCATGGGCGACGGAGTGAAGTCAATAGGCGCATACGCCTTCAGCGGTTGCAGCAGTCTGGAGCACTTCACCTGTGGCAGGCAGCTGGAGAGCATAGGCAAGGAGGCTTTCTCTGACTGTACGTCAATGACGAAGTTCAAGACCAGAGCTGCCGTACCTCCGACGTGCGGTGCGCAGGCGCTTGACGACATCAACAAGTGGGAGTGTACGCTGTACGTGCCGACGGAGAGCATAGACGACTATCAGGCGGCGGACCAGTGGAAGAACTTCTTCTTCATAGAGAAATTCAACCTGCAGGGTGACAGTAACGGCGATGACGTGGTCAATGCGAAAGACTACTCTGGCGTGGCAAACTATATCATGGGTGATACCCCAGCGACGTTTGACGCAGAGACAAGCGACGTGGATGAGAACGGAGACATAGACGTAAGGGATTACGTCGGTATAGCCAAAATCATCTCTACCGGCTCTATATACGGTGGCACAAACAACAACGCAAAGGCTGCCATGAGCAAGGGCTCAGCAATGCCTGCGACCGACGAGAGTGACGCGGAGAACGTGATATACGTAGAGAACGTCAGCGGCAGCAAGAACTCTCAGGTGGAGTTGTCTGTACGCATGAGGAACGCAAGCGACATACGCGGCTTCCAGTTTGACTTGTATCTGCCAGAGGGTGTGAGCATGGCTGCCAATGCCGAGGCTTCTCTGTCATCAGACAGGCTTGCCGCCGGCGATGCACACACGCTGATGGCAGACGAGATGACTGACGGTGCGGTGCGCTTCCTTTGCAGTTCAATGAACGACGAGAGCTTCGCGGGAGGTGACGGAGAGATAGCAACCCTGACGGTAAACATAGCCGACAACGTAGCAAACGGCGACTATGACGTAGTGGTGAAGAACGCCCTGATGACTGAGACAGACATCAGCAAGTCATACGAGGCTGACGACCTCAAGAGCACACTGACGGTATTAGACCAGACAGGTGTTGAGACCGTCACAGCCGATGACGAGCGTCGCGATGGCACCATCTACACTGTAGGCGGTCAGTTGGTGGGTAAGAAGTCAACCACGTCACAACTGAGAAAAGGCATATACATCCGCAACGGCAGAAAAATCGTGGTGAAGTAACATGTAGATAGAGTACAAACCGTAACAGTTTTACGCAAAAGCACATAAAACAATAAACGGCTGAAGAAATAAATCTTCAGCCGTTATTGTTTATGCCTAATATCGATATATAACGACCACAGATTTAACAGATAGCACGGATTTTGGCTCCGCACGAACATCACCGTTACACGGATTGTAAAAGGATTTCACAGATGTGCCACCCCAAAAAACGAAACAACGGTAAACTATAATTTTTTTTCGACCACGGATTTAACAGATTAAACGGATGTTAGCTCCGCACGACATTGCCATTACACTGATTGTGAAAGGATGTCACAGATTGCTTACAACGGATGAAGACGGATTACGCTAATTGCGCTGATTAAAATTCGTAAAATCCGCATTCGTCTTAATCTGTTGTTGAAAATTTAATCCTGTCAATCCTTGTAATCTGTGGTCATTGTTGCAATCTGTATAATCCGTCTTAATCTGTTGTTGAAATTTAATCCTGTCAATCCACGTAATCAGTGGTCGTTGTTGCAATCTGTATAATTCGTCTTAATCTGTTGTTGAAAATATAATCCTGTCAATCCACGTAATCTGTGGTCGTTGTTGAAGAGAGCGTCAGTTGATTTTCGGAGTTGTTGACACCCTAAAACCGTTTCATAGCCCTGTCCATTTCGCGGCGGTCCTGTTTCTCCTTCAAGGTCTCGCGCTTGTCGTACTCCTTCTTGCCTCGGCAGAGAGCGATGTCAACCTTGGCGCGGCCCTTGTCGTCGATGAACAAGAGGGTAGGAACAATGGTGAAGCCCGGTGCCTTGGTGTCCTCAAACAAATGGTGTATCTCACGCTTATTGAGAAGCAGCTTGCGGTCGCGCTTAGCCTCGTGGTTGTTGTATGAGCCGTAGAAATATGGTGAGATGTTCATGCCCTTCACCCATATCTCGCCGTTATGAATGTAGCAGAAGGTGTCCACAAGCGAAGCCTTGCCCATGCGGATACTCTTAATCTCGGTGCCGGTCAGGACGATGCCTGCGGTATATGTGTCGATGAAATGATAGTCGAAGGCAGCTTTCTTGTTCTTTATCTGCACAGGACTCTTCTTCCTTAGTTCTTGCTGTTCCTTGTTCATATTATGGTAATAAAGTCTGTGAGATGTTCGTCAACGTAATGTGCTATGTCTTCAGACCACTCTTCTTCATGAGAGACAAAATCATCGTCAAGGTCCTCGAAATATGGCAATTTCTCATACAGGGCCATAAACTCATCATCTGTCATGTCCTGCTCTATATCATTGTGATACTTGGCATACAACTTCTTGGCGTTGCGTATCAGTCTGAAAAGGTCATCGATACCCCATTGCCTCATGGCGACGTCAAAGGGGTTGTGGAAGAAAAACGCACCATATCCGTTATGGATAAGTTGTATGAATCCCCCATTCATCAGTTCGTCGCGCAGTGTGGCATAGCCTATAAGCGTGATTTGCTGTGAAGACATCTGCTGCATATTGTCTGCAGACAGTTCACCGCCGATAGCAGTGCGTGTTTTCTCTATTATCAGGTCAAGGAAATCACTGATGCCATTTGAGGCGGCCTGTGACAACTCTTTATCTGTTATTTCAACTTTTATCATATAATAAGGGTGTTGCAATATCTCTACAAAGGTACGAATTTATGCTGATATGGCAAATTTTTTTCTTCTCATTTGCGCATATTACGATAATTTTATAACTTTGTTGTGTAAATAACACGAATGAAGAATATGAAGAAAGCGCTCTTGTTAATTCTAAGTGCTGTTGCTGTGACAACATTGTATGCAAATCATCCAGACTCGGTATATATACGTCCTGATGTGCGTGAGGGAGTCAGGGACTTCCAGATAGCTTACTCAACTGACGGGGTGCGCTGGACACATCTTGACTACACTCTCTTTTCAAGTGACTACGGTCCATGGGGTAAGCAAAAGAAGATGTATTACCCGGTATTAGCCTATGAAGGAGGAAGATACAAAGCTACATTCGTTCCAGATACTTTGCTCAATGATATCGCTGCCACAGAGTCTTCTGATGCTCTGTTGTGGAAACCGCAGGACTATACTACATTGTCTCCAAAGGATTTTGCGGTGTTTAAGGACAGGCAGAAGTCATTGTCAAAGAATAATGTGGTGCGTGTACCGTGGACAGACTTCCAGGCATTGATGGACAGGAAGAAGCTGGCTGAGCTGAATATGCAGTGGGAGCAGGAGAACTTTGTAGAGACGGGCAAGTATCTTGTCGGAGTAAAAGAGGTGAATGCAAGGTTGTCTATAGATAAAGCCAACAAAAAGGCGATAAGCAATAACCTGGTAGGAGTATTTTTTGAGGATATCAGCTATGCTGCCGACGGCGGAATATATGCCGAACTGATACAGAACCGTGACTTTGAGTACACCGCGGGCGACAGAAAGGGGTGGACATCCAAGACGGCGTGGCGTATGGACGGTGACGGCACTGACTGGACCATATCTACAGACAACCCGATACATAAGAATAATTCCCATTATGCAGTGCTTAATACTACCCGTGTAGGGGCGAGGCTCGTTAATGACGGCTGGGACGGCATAGCACTGCAGGGTGGCGGCAAATATCTTCTGTCATTGTTTACCCGTGGTAGGGGCAAGGTAAAGGTTAGCCTCGTTGACGGAACGCGTGAACTGGCCTCAACGGTGGTGAAGTGTGCCGGTACATGGAAACAGGTGAGTGCTACGCTTACCCCGGCACAGTCGGCAAAGACCGCCTCTTTGGTTATAGAGCCATTAGAAGAGGGTGTAGTGGAGGTGGATTTTGTGTCGCTCTTCCCGAAAGATACATACAAGGGCAGAAAGAACGGCCTGAGGCGTGACCTGGCTGAGACTATAGAGGCTATAAAACCACGTTTCGTGCGCTTCCCAGGCGGTTGTGCCACTCATGGCAATGGTATAGACAATATATATCACTGGCAGTCGTCAATAGGAGAGCTGTGGGAGCGTGAGTCCGACTTCAATATATGGAAATACCATCAGACCAGAGGACTGGGCTTCTATGAGTATTTCCAGTTCTGTGAGGATTTAGGTGCCCTTGCGTTGCCGGTGTTGGCAGCAGGTGTGCCGTGTCAGAACTCATCACGTGGCGGCAACGGTCAACAGGGAGGAATACCTTTTGAGAAAGACCTGAACGGCAAGCCGTCGCCATATACATATCACGGCAAGCCGCTGACTATGGAGAGTTATCTGCAGGAACTGTTAGACCTGATAGAGTGGGCCAACGGCGACCCGAAGACATCAGCGTTGGCAAGGCAGAGGGCTAAGGCGGGACACCCCAAACCCTTTAACTTGAAGTATCTCGGAATAGGAAACGAAGACCTGATAAGCGACTTGTTCTTGGAACGTTACAATTTCCTCACAGAGGGAGTGAAGAGGGTGCATCCGGAGATAACCATAGTGGGAACGGTAGGTCCGTTCTGGGAAGGCTCAGACTATGAATATGGATGGGATGACGCTAAGAATACGAAAAAGGAGATAGTGGACGAGCACTACTACAACACACTGGGATGGTATTTCCATCACCGTGACTTCTATGACAGGTATGACAGAAACGGCACGAAGGTGTATCTGGGTGAGTGGGCGTCGAAAGGCAACAACGTGAGCAATGCACTTGTGGAAGCTGCATATATGACCAATGTGGAGAGAAACGCCGATGTGGTAGTCATGTCGTCATACGCTCCGCTGCTGGCAAAGGAAGGACATACCAGTTGGAACCCTGACCTCATATACTTTAACAACACAGAGGTGAAGCCAACGGCAAACTATTACGTACAGCGTGCCGTCGGACAAAACAGTGGTGACACTTACATATATTCAGACGTGTTCGTTGACCTGGATAATGCGAAAGGAGCAGCACGTAAGGATATTCCAAACCGCATAGACAAGTCGGTAGTGACAGACAGTTCTACGGGAGATATGATAATCAAGATGGTGAGCATGCTGCCATGTGTGACAAATGTTACTCTTGAGGGAATAGGCAGTGAGCAGAGAAATGCAAAGGTTTCAGTATTGTCCTCTGCTGGTGCGCCTGATAAGGAGCGTCAATGGACTGCCGACACCACATGTGATATGACAGTAAAGGATGGCACTGTGGTGACGCTGCCTTCATATTCATTTGTTGTAATCAGAATACCCGCTGCGAAGAAATGATAAACGAGGAGAAATGGTATGTTGCGCAGGCAGCCTTTATGACGGTGTCGATAAGGGAGGAGGTAGAGAAGCTCCCTTTCAAGACATTCGTTCCGGTACTTGTGTCGTCGCCAGATAAGAAGAAAGGGACTGCAACAACCACACGACAGACAGGCAAGCTGCTTACGTTCAACTATGTGTTTATTCGTGGTAAGCGTACAGAGGTAGAGGAAGCCCTAAGGTACATTAACCGCATACACTTGCTGTATAGTCGTCCGGGAGTGGCACAGGGCAAAAGCTACGGTAACTTTGAACGCAAACCGTTGTCGGTGGGCGATGCAGAGATGGAGATGTTTATCCGTACCGTTTCTCTGTACCAGAATGGTGCCCCTATAACAGACTTTGACACACATGACATAGAGAAAGGCGACTATGTGCGTGTTATCGGTGGCACCTTTAATGGTGTAGAGGGTGTCCTTGAAACACATAAGGGAAAAGTAGGTGGCAAGGTGGTAGTAAGTATATCCCATCTTGTGTCTGTAAAGACATTGGACATAGAACCGGAATATATTCAGGTTATCAGGTTCTCTTCAGAGAACAAGCATATATATCGCAAGATGGATAACTTCCTGCCTAAGGTTAACCAGGCTGTGGACATGAGACTGTCTGGCGTGGAGTTAGACGAGGATATGAGCAGGGAATTGAGGAGTTTCATCAACCTTTACTCCGTGGCAGAGACAGAGACGCAGAATACCACGGTGAAGTTGCGCACACTTATATTCTTGTCATACGTAGCGTTGGGTATAGACGACTATGCCAATGAGATATACCATGAGCTGAAGAAGAATTATCTTCCTCGTCTGAAGAGTGAGAGGGTGAAGACGCTGGTGAGTGATGCGTTGGGTAAATATGAGACGATAAAAGGCTGACAGGTAATGTGTCAGCCTTCTTTGTTTTATGTGTGTCACGTTCATCCTCTGAGTTTCTCTGCCAGTATGTGGAACAGGAATATCACGTTGCCAAACAGGTATCTGCGCCATAGTCTTCGTGGCTCGGTTATCAGTCTGTGCAACCACTCTATGCCGTGGCGCTGCCAGAACAGTGGTGCGCGCTTCTTAGAGCCTGCATAGAAGTCAAACACAGCCCCGATGGTGCCGCAGTGACAATTGATGTTAAGCTGGTCCCAGTGGCGTGTAATCCATTTCTCCTGCTTTGGCGCGGTGAGCCCTATCCACAACAAGTCGGGGGCGGCTTCGTTTATTGCCTTTATTAAGGCGGCGTTGTCCTCGTCGGAGAATCTCTCCTTATATGGCGGACTCAGGGTGACGGCCTCAAGTCTTGGCAGTTCCCTGGCGATGCGTTCCTTTATCTGGCTCAGCACCTTGTCGCTGCTCCCTACGAACATTACCTTTCCCCCCTTGGCATTCAGCTGCTCCATCTCATGCAGGAACAGGTCCCAGCCCGCAATGCGTTCCACAGGCTTGTATTGCGAATTCAGGAAACGACACGCATACACAATGCTGATGCCGTCAGGTATAAGATAGTCACAGCATCTTAAGGCGTGGGCGAATTCCTCGTCATGCTGTGCGTTGTTATAAGAGAACGCATTAATGGTATTGATAAGTATTTTCCCGTCGGGAATCTTGTTCAGCTCCTCTGCAGAGCATACAAGCGGCAGGTTCTTTAGTTTTAGCATATATCTCTATCCCAGTTCTACTTTTGTAATGCCGGCACCGCCAAACTGTACGTGCTCGTCACGATAGCTTATAACGTTAGGTATGGCATCAAGATACTGCCTTATCAGTGTGCGCAGTATGCCGTTGCCCTTGCCGTGTAGTATTTTTATGTTTGACACTCCCATCAATATGGCATCGTCCACGAAATGCTGTACCTTCAAAAGCGCCTCGTCGCCCCTCATACCTCGTACGTCAATGTCAGGGTAGAACTGTGCTCTGTGCTGGTCTATCACCTCACGTGTCATTCTGTTTATTACACCTGACGGCTGTGCGGGGGTGTTGTTGTAGGTTTGGGATGACGGCTCTATCCTTGACAAAGGAATACGAGTGTGGATGTCACCCATTATTATCATTGCGTCTTTTCCTTTGATGTCTTCAATGACACCGGTAGAGTTTGTCCCCTTTATCTTTACGCAGTCATTAATATGGAAGACAGTATTCTTCTGCTTCTCCTGTTCTCTTGTGCCGGCAGCCGTGACAAGAGCGCCAGAGGCTTGTGCCATTTTCTCTTTCTCTTTTTCTCTGTTTTCCTTACGCTTGGCCTTTCGCTCCCTGCGCTCCATTATCTGACGCATCTTTTTCTCAATGGCAGCATCTTTCGCGTTGGTGTCAATGTCGTTTATGTCACCCTTGAATTCGTTCAGCTCATTGCGCAGCGCTTTAGTAGCCTCCTTCTCAGCCTCAGCCTCCCTTATCTCGCGTATGGTGTTCTCTATACGTCTGTTGGCCTCCTTTATCAGCTCCTCGGCTTGTTGCTTCGCACGCTTCAGTATGGCCTTGCGCTCCGCCTCAATCTCTTCCACACTGCTCTCGAAATGTGAGATGGTGCGCTCCATGTCCTTCTCCCTCTGGTGTACTGTCTGGCGCTTGTGCTCCCAGTAGCGTTTGTCTCTTACTATGTCCTGCAGGTACTTATCGCTCTGTATGTAGTCTTGTCCTACGATGTTTGAGGCATCTGCTATCACCTCCTCTGGTATGCCTGTCTTGCGCGCAATCTCGATAGCGAAGGAAGAGCCTGGACGGCCTGTCTGCAGCTGGAACAGTGCCATCATCTCTTTCCTGTCATACAGCATGGCACCGTTGATGACTCCGGGATGTCCCTCGGCAAAGTGCTTCAGGTTCTGGTAGTGGGTGGTGATGACTCCCCATGCGCCCTTCTTCCAGAATTGCTTTAGGATGGCTTCGGCTATAGCACCACCTATCTGTGGTTCCGTGCCTGTGCCAAACTCGTCAATGAGGAGCAGGGTGCGTGCGCTTGCCTTCTTTATCATGACCTTCATGTTCATAAGGTGTGAAGAGTATGTTGACAGGTCGTCCTCTATGCTCTGCTCGTCACCTATGTCTATCATGATGTCCTCGAATACGCCAAGGCGGCTGTTTTCCTTCAACGGTATGCTCACGCCGCACTGCACCATATACTGTAACAGTCCAACGGTCTTCAGGCACACAGACTTTCCGCCGGCGTTAGGACCTGATATGATAAGTATGCGACCCTTGCCTTTGGCTGTGCCCAGTTCTATGTCAAGCGGCACAATGTCTTTCTGCTGTCTGTTAAGACTCTCCTTCAGTAACGGATGTACTGCGTGTACCCAGTCTATGCTTGGCTTGCTGTCCACCTCTGGCTCTATGGCGTCATACTGGGATGCAAACTGTGCCTTGGCTTGTATGAAGTCTATGGTGCCGAGAAATCCCACTGTTTCCAGCAGTGTGTCTGCATACGGACGTATCTTGTCGCTCAGTTCCTTAAGTATGCGTATTACCTCACGGCGTTCCTCTGCCTCCAGCTCCCTCACCTTGTTGTTAGCCTCTACCGTCACGGTAGGCTCGATAAACAGAGTGCGTCCTGTAGCCGACTCGTCATGTATTATTCCCGGTATCCTTTTCTTCCATGCCGGAGCAATGGGGATAACGAGTCTGCCGTCGCGCATGGTTGGTGCCACGTCCTTGTCCACTATACCCTCAGCCTGTGCCTTTTGTAATATACTATATAATGTACGTGATATGCTGCCCGACACTTTCTTTAGTTCTGTGCGCAGGTGCATCAGCGTTGGTGAGGCATTGTCCTTCATGTGTCCGAACTTGTCGATGAGACTGGCTATCAGCCCGGTTAACTCAGGGAAGGTCTTTACATCTTTGGCAATCTTCCATAGGGCAGGGTAGGGCTCTACACACTGCCTTACGTTGTTTGCTGTGTGCAGGTTGCGCATCAGGTCATACAGCTCTGCCTCATCCATGTGTGTGCCTTTTAGCTTCAACCGTGCCACACATTGCCTGACATCAAATATGTATTGTAGTGACAGGTCGTCGCTTTCTTCGCACAGTCGTCTGTACTCCCTCACCTCGGCAAGTCTGTCATTTACCTCCCTCGCATCAGACATGAACTCCATTTTACCCACGGCATCAGAGCCGAGAGTACTGAGGCAGTTACCGCAAAGTAGCTTCCTAATATTCTCAAAACCTATCTTTCTTTCAAAGTTGTTGGGATATATCATACTGCAAAATTACTAAAAAAATACAATGATATAAACTTTTTTTGAAAAAAAACAGAAAAAAATTTGTGTAATTAAAAATAAAACACTAACTTTGCACTCGCAATTCAGAAATCACTTCTCTATAGAAGACGATTCATCCGCAAGGAGAGATGGTAGAGTGGTCGATTACAGCGGTCTTGAAAACCGCCGTGCTGAGAGGCACCGGGGGTTCGAATCCCTCTCTCTCCGCTACCAAAAGGAGCTTAGCAATTTCGCTAAGCTCTTTTTTTGTTTGTAGATGTTTCTTGATGATTTCTCTTTTCTCTTTTCTCTTTTTCAGAATTTTAAGGGATATCTATAGCTTTTGATGGTGAGAAGTTATGAAAAAGTCTTGTTCTTGACGTAATAAACAAGACTAAAGTTAATCGGGTTGGCAATATTTTAACATTTGAAGTGCCGCTTTAAGCGTCTTTGTCTCTAAAAAAGGTTCATCACTCTAATTGTCGGACGAACTTTTTTTCTGCACAATTTAATCAAAATGTGCATGCAAATGCAAATTTATGACCTGATTATTTGTCTGTTTTCAATTATTTTTGTATATTTGAGGTGTCAATGTGATTATTAGTAGTCACAACGACAGGGCGTTTTCGCGAAGTTACCTTCTACTGAAACTGGACACTTCACCGTAGGTAATGAGCAAGAACGCTCACGTCATGGGTATTTTATACTCTTTTTTATAGGAGCATATCATATCTGTAGGCGTGGGCAGTTGCTTATTATACGGTGGGCAGTCCAGACCTCGCAAGAGGAGCCAAGTAGATAATAAGTGATATGTTCCCACGCCTTTTTTGTGTTCATACTAACCGCTAAACCGGGGAACAGCGAGGCACAGAAGTTGCGCACGTCACGGATTGTAGTGTATTTAGTTATGGGGATTCTTAAAGGAATTTGGAATGCTATGGGAGATTTGTACGATAGCGTAGAAAACACTTCAGATAATGATTATTATGAAGACAACAATCGTTATACAAGAGTAACTTGGGAAGGTTACTACCGATGTATAGATGGTTTTGACAGACCTGGAGCACTTGATGAAATTCTCCCAAGAGAAGAGGCGGAGCGCTTAATGCGAGATGAACGTTTGAAAAGAGCTTGGATTAAGAAAAAACTATATGATTGTGAGCACGTTCCTAGTATTTCAGGCTTTCACTTTTATGATGTGAAGTAACGCTTTACATCTTATATAGGGTATAATAAAATAGGGAATGTATTTTTAGAAACTTGAGAAACAATTACAATTAAATGATTTTACTAGATAAGCTACATTTTAATTCCTTATAATTTTATACGCAATAAGGGTAGAGTTAGATACAGTAACAAATTATCAAGAAACCTTAAGACAAAAAGATCTTTACAATAAATGGGCAAATTTATTTTCCAGTTAATGGGAACGATAATAACACTCGCGATTATCGGTTTTATAGGCTATTGCTTATTTACTCGACTATTTCAGTCATTTGAGGATAAAGAGCAACAAGAAGTTACCGTGGTGTCAGATAAGAAGGCAAAAGAGAAGGAGCATAACTCTGACAACGTATCAGCAACTATCAAGAACATCAACGTTGAACACAATGTTGAAAGAGATGGGGCTAAGGGGATGCAGATTTCTGTTGAGTTCGCCTCAAAGAACCTAAAAGGTGAAACATTATACTGCATGGTTCGTTTCTATAATGATGATGGTTCGCCCCTCGTTCAGACAAGTAATAATGAAAAGTATCGCTCAATCAATGGTAATGTTATTGTAGGCGACTACACATCGCCAGATTATGATGAATGTAAAACGAGAACAACTCTTTTCATTCCATACAAGGAGCTACCAACAAATAAAGTTGGACGTACTGATTTGATTTTGGATGCAAGCATACTCCATTATATGAGTAATACTGAGTATGATGTGCTGAATCGGAGTAATACATATTCGTTTTATCTTATCAATGATTACTAATTAAAATTCAACCAACGATGGACAATAAATGGTTTAAAGAAGAAGGGTGCTCCCTATTGAAATGTTCAGCAGAAGCAAAGGGGCAAATAGAATCACATGGCAGTTATATAAAAGTTGCTTATGAGGCATTTAAGGGGTGCAATCAAATCACAAAAGTAACGTTGCCATCCTCTGTTAAGACAATAGGAGCTGCTGCTTTTACAGGATGTACGAATCTTGTTGCAATAGACTTGTCTGCAACTCAATTAGTTTATCTTCCAGAAGCCTTATTTGACAACTGCAAAAATTTACAAAAAATATATCTTCCTAACACGATTCGGGAAATTAGTGATTTTGCTTTTCGGGGATGTGCAAGTCTAAAACAGATTGAGCTACCTGATAGCATACAACGAATTGGTGAATACGCTTTTGCTGGCTGTTCTTCGCTCACTGAAATCACTAACATTCCAGAAAAGATTGATTTTGGTCAGATGGCATTTGCTGGATGTATTAATTTGAGACAAATAGACTTCCCCTCACATAATACAGAAGTTCCTTTTGGATTATTTTTATATTGTAAATCATTGGAGGAAATTCGGCTTGGAGATAAGATTGGGCGGATTGAAGACCACGCTTTTGATGGCTGTTTGAGTCTTAAATCAGTTAGTTTGCCAAACATTGATTATATCGGAGCCTATGCTTTTAGGCGTTGTGTTTTTCTAAATGATATTCGTTTAGGGAACTCTTTGGATAATATCGCTGCACATACTTTTGATGGTTGCGATAGTCTTCAATCTATTCATTTATCAAGTGTTAGCACAATTGGTTCTTACGCTTTTAGCAAATGCGTCTCATTAAAGGAAATAAAGTTAGGAGATAATATAGAATGTGTAGAAGACCATGCTTTTGATGGGTGTGTAAGTCTTCATAATATTAATCTACCAAATGTTTATGGAATAGAAGCTTATGCATTTAGGAATTGCATCTCTTTAGAGGTTGTAGAAATTGGAGATAAAGTAAAGGGTATAGAATTATGTGCATTTAATGGGTGTAAGAATCTGCATAATGTTCGCATTTCAAACAATGATATTGATTGGACAGGAAGTGACACATCTTTAATTCATGATACGTTGTCTAAGTTTGGAATTGAACTAATTGTGAGGTACTTTGAAGAATGGACAAAATTGGAAAAAAATGAGCAAAATGATGATGGTTTGACTGACCCTCACTGTCATGCAACAACGGCACCTCTACAAGCGGCACCCCTACAGGTGAAATCCATTGTTTTATCTTCAAATTCAGATGTAATAACACAAGACGATGTAGAGTCTATTTGTTCGGAGGAAAACGTCAAATACAAGATTACTATACCAGATGGAATACGCCGGATTGACAATGAGGCATTTATTTGCTGTAAAATTGAAGATATTGACATACCTGAAAGTGTAAGAGAAATAGGATTCGACGCTTTTGCCGACACGGGGCTTTCCGTGTTTAAATGCCCCAAAGGTATAACCAAAATCGAAGGAGGTACTTATGCAGCAAACAACATTAATGAAGTTGTTATTCCTAAGCATATTAACTATATAGGTATATATGCCTTCAATGGTAACCCCATAGAAAAAATCATAATAAGGAATCCCAATTGTGAAATATGCGAAGGGGCATTTTTTATTGGCAATGGGCTAAAGGAGCTTCATCTTAAAAATTGTATTCCTCAAAATAATATCGCATCATGGTTTTGGGGTGATGTGCCAGCGGATTACTGTCCTGAATATTTATCTGATTGTGTACTTTATGTGCCCAAAGGGACGGCTTATCTTTATTACGGTTACGATGAACAGCCTGAATATGATACTTTATGTTTGGATGATTCTTGGGATTATTCAAACCCCTATTTGTTTTTCAAAGACATAGAGGAAGAATGACATATAGTTTTACACCATTTAGATATTATCATGGCAATTACACCTAAAGATGACAAAGATAACGGATGATAAAAAGAATATAAAACATAGGATTATATGGAACAGAAAGAATTTTATGATTGGATGGAATCCATCAGTTATTCCGAATGGATGGAATGGGCAAAAAAGCCAAGCGAAACAAGAAAGGACAGAAATAATATTCTGCCAGAAATCATTAGCTATCTAATGAATTATCCAGAAGATTTTAATGAACCAGTACAGCTAATCGACGGACTTCCTATTGCAGCTCCAGGTGTTTCACCACTCACATGGGTAGGTGCAAGTGCAGAATTAGTGAGTACTTGCCTTGAGACCAGGTTTGGTAAAAGATATGATTCAATTGCATCTATGCCAAAAGAAGAAATAATACATACACTTGCAGGAATCATCGGTTCTGAAGTTGCAAAGAAATTTGCCGACTATATAACTCGTTGATAATACATATCGATATATACGTTTATATTGTTGCTAAATATTATAAATAATTAAATTGTTGGTATGGGATTTTTTGAAGATTTAGTTGCAGGAGCCATAGGGTACAGTATATCCGAGGCTTCGAAATCGCATCCTCTGCGAGATGCTATTGACGAGCGTATTAATCGCTCAAATAAGAAGGTGACTCTGGAAGACCTCATAGATGAGTATGCTAGAAGATATGAGATTTATACTTCAAAGAATGAGTTCGCTCATCATCTCCATAAGATAGCAGAACGCTATGAGGAGTATAACTATGCAGAAGTCTATGGTAGAAGATAAAAGATTTTATAGCTATGGGTAGTATCTTGAAAATGCTTTTCCTCATTTTGTTGGCCCTAATTATACTGGTAATAGCGATTCCTTTGCTATGGCTGGTAATTAAAGAGATTACGGGATTGTTTGGCGATTCGCTCGCGTCATTGGGCAACGTCAGCGATAACATTGGATATATCATTTTTACTGTTCTCTGTGTCTGCTTCATCATCTGGGCATTGGCAAACTAAGACAGACAATATGAATTGGTATGATAAAAATATGTTAGACGAAAGGAGTAATACGGCACCACGGGTATGGATAGGGAACGAGGCTCTGAAGAAAATGGTTGGCGCATATTGCTGTGGAAAGTTGTTTGATGAAAAGTCTTCGTTCAATGAGAATGCTGTCATTCCGGAAATGCATCCTGTATGGGAGGCATTCCAGATATATGACTTCGACCTGAATAGGTTCATGTCGGAAAGGGGGTATGACCAGATAGATGACGTGAATCTGCAAGTGGAGGTATTGATGACCATTTTCTGTAGTCTTGACCATCATCCTATGTCCTCTTTCATGACGGATTGGATTAATGGATATTTGGATTTTTTCAAAAGAGATAATCAAGATATTACGGATGTTGAGATACTCCATTATCTCTATTTTTGTTCTACAGAAGAGGATATTTGGAAGATGATGGCAGAAGGTGTTGGTGATATAAAAGGTCTATATCTGTGGTATATGGGAGTGCGAGATACAACCATTGAAGAGGTGACAGGTATTCCATGCAATTGTCAAAAGGATGAAGATAAGGCAGCAAGGATGCTGAACTATCTTTTGGATGATTCCGTGGGCTCAACCGAAGTCGTAAGAGCTGAGGCCGCCAGTCTGAAAGTAATGTAGAATACAAAGTGCAGAACTACGATTACAATGAAGAGAGAGAAAGGTGTGTAATGTCATCGATGCTTTTGATGATAAAGGGCATAGTATCTTCTTAATAGAGAACAAAGTTAGGAACTAATAAGAGAACAGATATGGCTAATAAGGTAACATTCGCTGATAGCCTTAATATGATTTCTGAAGCACTGAAATGGGCGGAAGGACAAGATATCAGGCAATTACGTGATTTCTTCATGGATGATTCACAAAAACCTCTGTATTGTCTTGCCAGCGGCGGTTCATACAGTGCGGTCGATTATGCAGCATTGCTTTATGAAGCGAATCAAGGGATGGCTAAGGCATTAACTCCATTATCTTTGTCTTCCGTATCAGATGATGCTCTGAAAGCATCTAAAATTCTTTTCACTACAAGTGAGGGAAGGGGACATGATGAAAAATATGTGGCTAAACGGGCTGCAAAAGCCAATCCAGAGAACACCTGTGCTATTGTCAGAGAGGGAGGTGATGATAACGATGTGGTCAAGATACTCAGAAAGGTTGGCTCCAGATGGTTTGTATATGACTGGTTGAGCCAGCCAGGCTCGTTTATTGCAACAATGGATACGGTTTGCAAGTTCGGCTTGTTCTACAGGGTATTCATTGGTGACAATGTAATACTTGATAAGCTTCCTGTGAATCTAACACCAAAACATTGTTTCTCTTATTGTCCAAGGGTAGAGGGTTCTATTCCCAGACTAAAAGACATTAAGAACTATATCGTTCTTTACAATGGATGGAGCAGACCAGTAGCTGTTGATTTCGAGTCAAAGATGATAGAAAGCGGAATAGCCAGTGTGCAGTTGTGCGATTATCGTAACTGGTGTCATGGTAGGTTTATCTTCCTATCAAAGCACATGGAGGATTCTGCATTAGTGTTATTCCTTACACCCCAAGAGAAAGAGTTTGTGAAGAACTTGATTGATGGTAAGTCGTGGAGAGGAAAGAAGGCAGACATTTTCCCCTGTAACACTCCAATTATAAAGGTTGAGTCTGATTTTGCCTCCCCACTGGCGTCAATAGATCTGTTAATCAAAATGTATGTTTTGTTTAACGATATTGCCAATGCAAATGGTGAAGAGCCTTGCAAACCGCATAATCCTTGTGGTATAGACAAACGATTTCCCAAGAATACACCGTTTAGAGTGCTATAGTATAGATACTCTTGTTCCTTCTTCGTAATCTCTATAGTGGCCACTCAATACTTTTCATAGGCTGTCTCACAACTAATGTGTGCTTACTTTGAGCATCAGAATAGGTTACTATAGCCTCCTTTGGGAAGAGCTTTGATGCCTCTTTGTAGGCTGCAAGGATCTTCTCGGAAATTACTGCTTTTATCTCTTGCATGTATGAAATAAGATCATTAACTTTGCATCTGAGAGGAATAACAGTTTTGTTACATGGTTTAACTAAAAATGGTTCTATGAATATAAGGTACAAGAATAAAACGAAGATAGTGGATGTCGTGATTACGGCTCTGGCAGGAGTGCTCTCTGTGGGCATCATGCTATATGGGGTAGGTTATTTGGGAATAAGAGAGGCGTGGCCAGAGTTAGTGCTTAATGTTTTTTATATTGCATGCTTGTTGATGATATGGATGTATATCTTCAACAGATTAGACACGCAGAAGTTTAACTACTGGTGCTCGGTATGCGTTGGCATCACGGTGTTGTTGCGTGACATCCTTTTCCCGCCACCGTTGGCAAACTATCCACTTCATCTTGTATGTCTTGCATTATCGGTGTTGCTTCTTCTCATGCTCACCTTCTTCTATGCTCGTAAAAAATGGAAGTCTTACTCCAAACGCAACTTGTGGATGATATTTTTTGTAGATGTGGCCATAGCCGCACTATATAATTATGTCATATACTTTACCCCTGTTGATGAATATACAGACTATCTGCTTACGGAGATATGGATTCGTCCGACTATCACCTATGGACTTGTGGCTTGCTTCGTGTCTGAAGTGAAAAATGATTAGTTTCTTACTCCGATTCATAGTGCAAGCGTCATTTGGCTGTGTACCAATCCCTCTCTCCACTACTAAAAAGAGCTTAGCAAATCGCTAAGTTCTTTTTTTATTTACTCTACTTTCGTAAGTGCTAAATTACAGATAATGAGTGTCACTTCGTGACAGAAATCTCATAAATCTATTCAAAATCTTTCAAAATATATTTGCATGACCTCCTTTTTTCGACCACGGATTTAATAGATTAAACGGATTTCAGTCCGCACGAACACTGCTATTACACTGATTGTGAAAGGATTTCACAGAGATTGAACTGTAAACCTCTTTTTCGACCACGGATTTAACAGATTAAACGGATTTTAGCTCCGCACGAACACTGCTATTACATTGATTGTGAAAGGATTTCACAGAGATTTAACTGTTAACCTCTTTTTCGACCACGGATTTAATAGATTAAACGGATTTCGGCTCCGCACGAACACTGCTATTACACTGATTGTGAAAGAATTTCACAGAGATTGAACTGTAAACCTCTTTTTCGACCACGGATTTAACAGATTAAACGGATTTCAGCTCTGCACGAACACTGCTATTACACTGATTGTGAAAGGATTTCACAGAGATTGAACTGTAAACCTTTTTTTCGACCACGGATTTAACAGATTGCGGATTTCAGCTCTGCACGAACACTGCTATTACACTGATTGTGAAAGGATTTCGCAGAGATTGAACTGTAAACCTCCTTTTTTCGACCACGGATTTAACAGATTAAACGGATTTTAGCTCTGCACGAATACTGCTATTACATTGATTGTGAAAGGATTTCACAGATTATTTTCTAAACAACGGATTTAGACGGATTACACTAATTGCACTGATTATAATTTGTGAAATCTGTCTAATTAGTTTTAATCCGTTGTTTGAGAAAAATCCCATTAATCCTTGTAATCTGTGGTCGTTGATGTAATCCGTTGTTTGACAAAATCCTATTAATCCACGTAATCTGTGGTCGTTGCTGAAATCCGTCTAATTAGTTTTAATCCGTTGTTGAAGAAAATCTTATCAATTCATATAATCCGTTGTTTGAAAAAAATCCTGTCAATCTACGTAATCTGTGGTCGTTGCTGAAATCCGTTTGATTAGTTTCAATCCGTTGTCAAGAATAAAAATTAATGTTTCATTCGTGGATAATTTACGGGAATTATATGCTTTCTCGTTTAACATAAATTCCCATATAATTAACCATGAATTATTCAGAAATTTTATTAATCCGTTGTTGAAAAGTCAATCCCATTAATCCCTGTCGCTCTGTACTTTCTTTGTCGGGCAAAGCATCACATAGTGCTGAGCGGTGACGCTTTGCTTGCACAGAACCTGTGGTCGTTGATTGAAGTTAAATCTCTTTTCTCTTTTTTCAGAGTTTTCTTGAAGCTCTCTCATGTACTCGGCTTCCATGGCTCTGCACCTCTGCTGCCTTTCCTTTATCCATGCCGCTTCTTCTCTGTTCTTTTGCTTCTGCTCTTCTGATAATGGTTTGAGCGACTTCAGCCACTCTTGTCCTAATAGTGGTTCTTGTGTCATGGTTGTTTGGTAATAGTGTTAATTTCCAACTTCCTTATATGCAGCATAAATTTACAAACATTATTTCAGATGAACAAGAAAAAGGAGAGACAAATTTTATTTAATCATGTCATGATGTGCCTACTGTGGTAATTACAGACGGTTCGGCATACATAGAGACATGGATTTTACGTTTTTCTTTATTTCTTTAATATTTTGTGCACACACAAAAAATCAGTTCATTGCGGTCCATCAGTTTTGATACTTTGACAGGTGTTTTTCTTATTTACCTAACAAAGTGTCAAAACAAAAAGTGTCGTCTGGAAATTCAAAATAGAGTTTTAGGTGGCACTTTCTTTGGTATGTTTCAGGGTGAAAATGGTTATAGAGGTGTAAAAGCATAGCTTTTACACTGTCATTCGATAGCTTTTACAGCATGAAAGCATAGCTTTAACTATGTAAAACGAATGCTTTTATGACGTTATTTGATAGCTTTTACTATGTAATACGATAGCTTTTACAACTAATAAAAAATCTCATTGTTGATTATCAGTGAGTTATAAACGCTGAAATCTTGCCTGGTTTTCAAAATAATTTCCCGTTGCTGGGTTTCAGCGCAAGGAAATCGAGGTTGCAAAAATCAAAGTGTCACGAAAAAAGTGAAAAAAGTGACAAAATGTTGGTTAATGTGATGCCTCTTACATGGTAATGTGAATGCTATTACCATTTTTCGTACGATTCTTTTATGTGTATTTCAAATAAATATGTTAACTTTGCGATTGGAAATACTAACAAGAATATTAGCTAACGATATCTTTTATGAACAAAATCATTAGTGCAATTGCCGTGCTGTTGGCGTTGATGCCATCGACTATGCAGGCACAGCGACTAGTACAACCTTTGAGTCGCAGCGTGGTGGCCGTGAACCGTTCGGGTAGTACCATCCGAAGCAGTGTAACGTCTGCCGGCGGACAGGGTTCGCTTATATCATGGCGCAAATTGGCGCAGGAGCCGGAAGGCACCACCTACAATGTTTACAGGCGTAGTGCTGGAGCATCAAACTACACCAAGTTGAACTCCAAGCCGCTGACAAAGACTAACTACACCCCTGCGTCGCTCGCTGCCAATGCGGAGTATGCTGTGACGGCTATTACCCCCGACGGCGTAGAGGGGGAGATGAGTGCGCCTTTCATCTACAAAACGCAGGCGTATCCTAATGTGTGGTTTAACTTCGACTTCGACAACACTGTAATTACGAGCAATGACTACCGCACCAAATTCGTGTGGCCGATGGACCTTGACGGCAACGGAGAGGTGGATGCCATAGTAGTTGACCGTCTGTATGCCGGGGCTGCCAGTAGCGACGATGCCGAGAATGCAAGTGACAACACTGCCGACGTGAGTCACAAAATTCAGGCATACAAGCTTGACGGCACACTGATGTGGACTGTAGACATGGGACCGAATGTCAACATCTGTGGCGGTCAGAACGACATGGTGGTGGCTTGGGACATCAACTGCGACGGTCGCTGCGAGGTAATTATCAAGTCGAGCGACGGTACACGCTTCTGGGACAAGCAGAACGAGACATGGGGCAAGTATGCCAAAGGCAGTGATGTGGCTGACGTGGACGGTGACGGCATTGTGGACTACCGCACACAGACCAGTCGCAACCGTCCGTTCTACGTATCTGTCATCGACGGTGCCACGGGTGAAGAGATTGCCTGCAACGAATTGAAATACGATGAGGTGAGCGACGGTACCGATCGTTATACGCGCGACAACCGCAGCGACTACATGAGCGACGGCTACGCTGCCATGGACGGTCACTTTGCCATCTGCTACCTTGACGGCATTCACCCCTCGCTGGTAATGGAATGCCTTGATCGCGAGACAAACAAAACCCACCATAACTATGTGTTTACATGGGACTACGATTGGGGTTCTGGCATTCCTACAAACTGGCACCATTCTGCCACATGGAGCCGCAATGACAAAACTCCGTGGCCTGCCGAGTTCCACCAGCTGCGCGTGGCTGACGTTAACGGCGACGGCTGTGACGAGATGATTCAGGGTGGCTACTCGGTGAATCCGCTAAAGGGTTGGTTCTGTAGTCCAGGCATAGGCCACGGTGACCGCTACATTCTCAGCGACATTGACCCCGACCGTCCAGGCCTGGAGGTGTATGCCATACAGCAGAGTGCACTGCTCGGACAACTGATTTACGATGCAAACACAGCCGAGCGCATCAAGGAGTGGTATCTGCCATCGGTATATGACGTAGGACGTGGTGCTTGCATGGACATTGACGCATCGCGCAAGGGCTACGAACTGTATAGTTTCACCGACGACTACATATATGACTGCAAGGGTGAGAAGACCGACTACACTCGTTCGGGTTGCGGCATCAAGCAGATGTTTGAGGGCGTATGGTGGGACGGCAATCTGCAGCGCGAAGAACTCAGTTCGCCTGGCGGTTCCAACTATGGTACTAACCTGATGATTACTCAGGTGCTCAACAAGTCGCGACTGGTGGAGTTCTCGCAGGAATCATCATGGGCTACCCATGCTGCTAACGGCACCCGTCCTGCCTTTATGGGCGACATCACGGGCGACTGGCGTGAGGAGGTCATCCTTGCCAAGCAGAACGACAACGGTTCTACGGGGCTTGTGGGATATACCACTGCCATGCCTACCGATTACAGCATTTATTGTCTGCAGCAGGACCCGCACTACAGAGGCGACTGCACCACACGCGGCTACTATCAGCATCCTAACACAGGCTTCTACCTCGGAAGCGACATGTCACTGCCACCACTGCCACCGGTGTTTGACACCGACCTGAGATGGAAAGGCGGTACTGTGGACAATGGCTTCACATCTTTCGATATGACTACAGCTGCTGCTTACGCTGACGGTAAGAGCCTTATGTTTGACCTCTCTGGCAGCAACGCCTCCGACATAGCACTTGGCACCGGGAGGAAACCCTCAGCAGTGTTCCTGATGAATCCTCTCGGCCACGACTACACCTTTAGCGGTGCCTTCACGGGCGACATGACGCTGACGAAGTCGATGCAGGGCAAGGCTACATTTCATGAAGGACTGGCACACACAGGGCAGACCATAGTCAGCGAGGGCACGCTCTGTGTAAACGGAACAGTGGCTGGTCCGGTGGAACTGCGCGCCAAGGGTACGCTCTGCGGCGACATGACACTGAAGGACACTGTGACATTTGAGGGCGCACTCAACTATGAGGGTTGTCGACTGATGCCTGCCGGACTGACTGGCGTGATGGCTTTTGACAAGGCTGTGACGTTGCCAGGCGACGTATATATGGAGATAGAGGCAGACAATGGCAAGTGCGGCAAACTGGCTGTTGACGGCAACCTTACCTTCAAGAATACCAACTACATCACAGTTAATCTGCTAAGCCAGAACACTGCCGACTATCTGTTGGCAGAGTGTACGGGTACGTTGACTTGCAATGTGGAAAGCCTAAAGTGCCGTGGACTAGAGGGCATCAACTACGACCTCCTTACTGTTGATGACAAACAGCTCATACTGCGCATCAACGGTTCGCGCGATGCTGCAGAGAACGTGTTGTGGACTGGTGCTGAGAGCAACACATGGAACTACAAGGCAGACAACTTTTCACTTAACGCAGAGGCTACGCCTTACGTGACTGGCGACCAGGCAGTGTTTGACAATACCGCTGCTCAGACCACTATCAACGTGCCAGAGATGATGGTAACCAACGGCATCGTGTTCAACTCTGGCAAATATACCCTCTCTGGTGAGGGTGGCATTTCTGGCGAAGGCAGTGTGACTGTGAATAACGGTGCTGATGTGACGCTCAACATGAAGAACAGCGACTACACCGGTGCCACTATCGTCAATGGCGGTACGCTCACCGTGCCAAACTTCTACGATGGTGGTCAGAAGAGTGCCATAGGTGCTGCAGAGGCTGCACAGGGAAATCTCGTGCTCAACCGTGGTAAACTGGTATTGAGCAAAGACAACATGGGTACTGACCGACAGATAACTCTTACCGATACAGCTACCATCAGCATAGCACAGGCAAACAGCTCACTGTCGCTCAAAGGTAATGTCAGCGGTACGGGATATCTGGTGAAGGATGGCGCTGGACAGCTGAACTTTACATACGGCGGTGCTAACAACTTTGCTGGTGTCATCTTAAAACAGGGCATCATTGCTCAGGGCGCATGGAACAGCACATTCGGCAAGAGCGGCTCACCAATGGTGCTGGCTGGTGGCGAGGTACACCAGATTGACATCAACAGTACTTCTACGGTGCCAGAGTTTAACCATGCAGTGACGGTTGAGGCAGGCACCACGAACAAGATAATCGGTTCGTCGCGCGGTAGAATCAACGGCACAGTGAAGGGCAGCGGTGCTCTCACCATAGTATCTAAGTATGTGCGTTGCGACGTTGGTGCCACATTTGCAGACTACTCTGGCGAGCTCACCCTCTCAGGCAGCCAGTTCCGACTGATGTCTAATGTCACCGACATGAGTAAGGCTCGTGTCATCATCGATGCAGCTACCAACGTGGGGCACTATAAAGGCGGTTCAGGCAATGCTGTTACTGCAACTACGAAGATTGGTTCTCTGTCAAGTGCCAAGACTGCCACCGATGGCATACTTGGCGGCTCGGCAAGCACATACGAGGTGGGTTATCTGAACGACAACAGTGATTTCTACGGACTGCTACAGTGCGCACGCATGGTAAAAGTCGGCAACGGCAAGCTGTCGCTCCACACAGCCGGACACTCGGCACCAATGACTATCAATGGCGGTACGCTGTCACTCAGCGGACCATCAGCAGCGGTAATGACCACAGGTGCAGTGACCGTAGTTAACGGCGGCACACTCACTGCTACCGGAGAGCAAGGCATTGGCAGTGACCTCACGTTGAACAAGGGGGCACGACTGCTTTGTCAACTCACTGCTACCACCAACTCTATATTGTCGGTATCGGGCAGCGTGAATCACAACGGCGACACCATCGTGGTGAAGGTGCCTGCTGGTTGCAAACTGGAGGTTGGGGACGAGATAACCGTGTTCTCCTCTACGGGAGCACACACAGGTAATTTCTTCGTTAAGTCTGAGGCCGACGGCATAACTTACGAGTTTGACTCCTCTACATTCCTCAGTGACGGCAAACTGCGTGTCACATGTGTAGCCACGGGCATAGCACGGCTGAAGGCCGACGGCACCCACGTCGATGTCTATTCTTCCGACGGCATAAAGATACGCCACAACGTGATAGTCAGCGAAGCCCTCAACGACCTACCTGAAGGCATCTATATCATAGGCAATCAGAAAGTGGTGAAGAAATAGGATGTGAGGTTATAAGGTGTAAGATGAAGTATGGTGTGCAAATCAATGCTTTTTTGTTTGATTTCACAAATTAACAAAGCCAACTCTTAGTATTCAGAAGGCGATACAAGGAATAACTGACATTGAGGCATATCCACAAAAAAACGACCGCTTGGCAAATGTTGCATTGTCAAGCGGTCGTTTTTATAATAACAAAGTAATTAGTTCTGTGCAATCCCTACAATCTGTAGTAAAAAGAATCTTATATAAAATCACAGTGCTCCCTTGGTGGAAGGCAGTTGGTAGTGGTAGATGTCGCGCTTCACAGCCATGCGTACAGAGCGTGCGAAAGCCTTGAAGATGCCTTCTATCTTGTGGTGCTCGTTCTCGCCTTCAGCCTTGATGTTTAGGTTCATCTTGGCGGCGTCGCTGACGCTCTTGAAGAAATGGAGGAACATCTCTGTTGGCATCTCGCCAACTTTCTCGCGGTGGAACTCTGCATCCCATACGAGCCATGGACGGCCACCGAAGTCGAGTGCTACCTGACAGAGACAGTCGTCCATAGGCAGGGTGTAGCCGTAGCGCTCTATGCCACGCTTGTCGCCAAGGGCCTTAAGCAAACATTCGCCAAGGACGATGCCTGTATCCTCTATGGAGTGGTGTTCGTCAACGTGCAGGTCGCCGTTGCAACGCACGTAGAGGTCCATCATGCCGTGGCGGCCTATCTGCTCGAGCATGTGGTCGAAGAAGCCCAGTCCTGTCTGTATGTTGCACTTGCCTGTGCCGTCGAGGTTTATGCGTACGGTGATGTCTGTCTCGTGGGTGGTGCGTGTTATCTCAGCGGTACGCTCGCCAGCGAAGAGAATCTCAGCTATCTTCTCCCATGTGATGTCGTCCTTGCCGAGTATGAGAGCCTTGCAACCAAGGTTCTCTGCAAGCTGAGCATCGGTTTCGCGGTCGCCGATGACGTAGGAGTTGGCAAGATCGTACTCAGGATTGTTGATATACTCTGTCAGCATACCTGTGCCAGGCTTGCGGCAAGGGTGGTTATCTTCAGGGAAGTGACGGTCAATGAGAATGTTATCAAACTCAATGCCTTCGCCCTTCAAGGTCTGGAGTATGAAGTTGTGGACTGGCCAGAAGGTGTCCTCGGGGAATGAATCCGTACCCAATCCGTCTTGGTTGCTCACCATGACAAACTCAAAATCGAGGTTCTTGCGTATAAAACCGAGGTTGCGGAATACACCCTCTACGAACTCCAGTTTCTCAAAGCTGTCTATCTGTTCGTCGGCAGGTTCCTTGATAAGTGTGCCGTCGCGGTCTATGAATAGGAGTCTTTTCATTATAAAGTCAATTTAACTTTTGTGTTCTACTTGTAAGCCTTCCTTTGCTTTTACATTACCATATAAATAAAGCTGTACAAAATTAAGCGGTGTGCAATTTATAAGAAATACTAATGCTGATGCTAATGCACTAAATAGCAAAAGTAATGATATGTTAAAGGTAGAGATTTGCGTGTCGCCATTTGTCAAGGTGCTCTCTTTGAGGCTTTCCATATATGATTGTGAAAATATAAATTCTGGCAAACGAAGCAATAATGTTATCACCGATGTTATAAATGATGTAAGCAGTGTCACTCCCATATACTTAAGAATGTATTTGCTGCCCGTCTTATATGATTTCCACATGGCTGACAGGCTAATCTTCTTATCTTCGATGAGAAATTCATATCCAGAATAGATTAATGGCTGAAATAGTACCAACAGAGCGATAATAGTCAACAATAGTACAGGTATGAGGCAGAGAAACAGTATACCCTTTATACCACATGCAGAAACAAGTGAAGCGAAGGCTGCTATTATCAGCATGAATACAAACAATATTGCCATGCCTACAGCGGTAAACGGTAAAATGCGTATTACCATATGGGTTGTACGCTTTATTGTGTTTACCCACCGTTTCCCTTTGCCAGACAGTGTGTCCTCTTGTTCTAAGCCCATCATTTGTCTGTTATATAGCATCAGTCGTCCGTCAGCATACAAGAAACACAACAGCTCAACTATCAATAAAAGAAATAATAGTCCATATCCATACAGAATTCTTGATGGTTGAATATCACCGTTTGCCAAAATAGAAACATATTGATTTGTAATGTATAGATTAATAAACAGTGATAAGATTGAAAAAACTATACAATATGGCAACATAGCATAACATAGTGGTTTCAGATTCTTTATGAAGAATCCGAAACCATCTTTTATGCATGCCACGTATGAGCGTTCCTTATAGACTTCCATGGTTTATGGTTTAGAGTTTACTGTTTATAGTTTACCGTTTACGGTTTGTTGTTTACGGTTTACAGTTTTGGGTTTAATGTCCTTATTCCCTAAACTTTATACCTTATTCCTTTTTATCCTTTGTTCTTAAGTTCCTTGATAGTCTGCTCAAGTACGGCAATCTTTTCAAGAGAGTCAGCCTCTTTCTTGCGCTCCAAAGCCACGACAGCCTCAGGTGCGTTGGCAACGAAACGCTCGTTAGAGAGTTTTTTGCGAACACCGTTGATGAAGCCCTGCAGGTGCTTCAGTTCTGCCTCAGCCTTGGCTATCTCTGCCTCTACATCGATGAGGTCGCCCAAAGGCACTGCGTACTCGCGTGTACCTATCATGAATGTGCTTGAGCCGTCGCCCTTCTGCTGTACATAGTTAATGTCAGAGAGGCCTGCCATCTTCTTGATGATAGGACCGAGGGCAGGACACTGCGTAACTACCTTGTCATTGGCTCCGCTGACGACAACCTCGAGGGTCAGTGGTTCGCGAGGAGCAATGTTTTTGGTCTGGCGAACGCCACGCACACCAGAGATAACCTGCTTAGCCTCCTCATAGTCGGCAAGTATGCGCTGCTCGTCCTCTGTTGGTGTGTCAAGCTTGAACACAGATACCATCAATGACTCACCTGGCTTGCGGTCAGCAATATGCTGCCACAGTTCCTCGGTGATGAACGGCATGAATGGGTGTATGATGTGCAGAAGCTGGTCGAAGATATTGAGTGTAGCCTCGAGTGTGGCCTTGTCGATAGGAGCCTGGTATGCAGGCTTTATCATTTCAAGGTACCAACCTGAGAACTCATCAGTGAACAGTTTGAAGGCTGCCATGAGAGCCTCATTGAGGCGATACTTAGAATAGTCGTCATTGATTTCTGCATATACAGCCTTTACCTTTGCATTCATCCATGCTATGGTCTTCTTGTTTGGTTCCGGCTGCTCTATGTCGGCTACCTCCCAACCCTTTACGAGGCGGAAGGCATTCCACATCTTGTTACAGAAGTTCATACCCTGTGCGCACAGTGCGTCATCGTACAGAATGTCGTTGCCGGCAGGAGCCGCAAGCATCATACCCATACGCACGCCGTCAGCGCCATACTTCTCTATCAGCTCGAGTGGGTCAGGAGAATTGCCCAGTGACTTACTCATCTTACGACCGAGCTTGTCGCGCACGATGCCTGTGAAATATACGTTGCGGAAAGGTATCTGCTTCTGATACTCGCATCCAGCCATAATCATACGTGCTACCCAGAAGAATATGATGTCAGGACCAGTAACAAGGTCGCTTGTTGGGTAGTAGTAGTTTATCTCCTCGTTGCCGGGGTTGTTGATACCATCGAAGAGAGAGATTGGCCAGAGCCATGAAGAGAACCATGTGTCAAGTGCATCCTCGTCGCGCTTCAGCTGGTCGGCGGTGATGGATGGGTCTATCTCCTTAGCCTTCTTTAGTGCCTCCTCCTCGGTGAGTGCCACTACGAAGCGCTCCTCGCCCTCTGCAGTCTCAGGCAGGAAGTATGCTGGTATGCGGTGTCCCCACCACAGCTGACGTGAGATACACCAGTCTTGTATGTTCTCAAGCCAGTTCTTGTATGTGGTTACATATTTGTTAGGATAGAACTTCAGTTCGCCGTTGAGCACTGGTGGCAGTGCTATGTCTGCCATGTGCTGCATAGAGAGAAACCACTGCTTGCAGAGGCGTGGCTCTACAGCGGTGTCTTGGTTGCGCTCTGAGTAGCCCACCTTGTTGTCATAGTCCTCAATGTGGTCCATGAGACCTGCGTTCTCAAGGTCGATGGCAATCTGCTTGCGCACTACCATGCGGTCCTGACCGACGTACATGCCTGCAGCCTCTGAAATGGTGCCGTCAGGGTTGAAGATGTCTATTGTCTCAAGGTTGTGAGTCTTACCCAGTGCGTAGTCATTTACGTCATGGGCAGGAGTAACCTTCAGACAGCCTGTACCGAACTCTATGTCAACATAGCGGTCCTCAATAACAGGTATTACGCGGTTTACGAGAGGCACGATTACCTTATGGCCTTTCAGCCATTGGTTCTTCACGTCCTTAGGGTTGATACACATGGCGGTATCGCCCATGATGGTCTCAGGACGTGTGGTGGCAACTACGGCATAGTAGCCCATCTCGTCCTTGTGGAACACTTCTCCCTCTTCACCTGTAAGCACTACAGGATTGGTGTCGGCGTCAGCCACATAGTATTTCAGATGATAGAGCTTTGACTTCTCCTCACGATAGATAACCTCCTCGGTAGAAAGCACGGTCTGGGCCTTAGGGTCCCAGTTTACCATGCGCAGGCCACGGTAGATGTAGCCCTTGTTGTAAAGGTCTACAAATACCTTCAGTACTGACTCAGAGCGCTTCTCGTCCATGGTGAATGCAGTGCGGTCCCAGTCGCATGATGCACCGAGCTTGCGCAACTGCTTCAGTATGATGCCGCCGTGCTCCTCGGTCCATGCCCATGCGTGCTTCAAGAACTCCTCACGGGTGAGGTCACGCTTCTTTATACCCTGCTGTGCCAGTTTGTTAACCACCTTTGCCTCTGTTGCTATAGAGGCATGGTCAGTGCCAGGCACCCAACAAGCATTCTTGCCGTCAAGGCGAGCCTTACGTATAAGGATGTCTTGGATGGTGTTGTTAAGCATGTGTCCCATGTGGAGTACGCCGGTCACGTTTGGCGGCGGTATAACTATGGTGTATGGCTCGCGGCCGTCTGGCTTACTTGCAAACAGTTTGTTGTCGGTCCAATACTGGTACCATTTTGATTCTACCTCCTTTGGAGAGTATTTACTTGCTAATTCCATTTTGGTATATTGGGTTGTTATTTTTATTTCAGTTTGTTGTCTTTAGTCTATATTAATACACTCTGAGCCTGTCACCCACACGAGGCATGTAGTCATTAGGCAGATTGTTCATCTTGTACAGGCTGCTGAGTCTGATACCATACATCTGTGAGATGTCATACATACTCTGTCCTGCCATGACAGTGTGCAGGAAGCCCTTGTACTTTTTCTCTGCTTTTGTAGCTTTCTTCTTCAGATACACTATATCACCATTGGCGAGAACAGTGTTTTTGTCCTTTTCGTTGTATTTTGCCAGAGAACGGTAACTTATGTTTACATCAAGGGCAATAGAGCGGAATGTCTCGCCCTGCTGAGCTATGATGTATAGGTTGTCATTATACATGTAGATGCGATGGTTTTTCACCACTTTACCCAGTAAGTCCTCTTTCTTTGTTTTCTTCTTGGTCTTGTTTGTCTTGCCAGACTTGAATATTCTCTCAATCCATGAGCCTGCCTCAGCAATGTCTATATTGCTACCAGAAGATTTCTTGCTTGTGCTCCTGTAAGGGGTGTTTGTGTCGTATTGGTGCAACTGATAAAGTTCTATTATCTCTATCAGCTTGTCGGCATATTGTGGGTTGGTGGCATATCCACATGCTTTCAGTCCGCGAGCCCATCCCTTGTAGTCTGTAGTCTTCAGCGAGAAGAGTGACTTGTAACGGTTACCTTGCAGAAACTTGCTATGGTCCACATAGCTCTCTCTTGCACTTGAGTACGACCTGAAACAGTCGTTTTTTATGTCATCGTCAGCATATATAGTCTTTCCTGTCCAACCGTTATGGCACTTTATGCCGAAATGGTTGTTTGCCTGGGTTGCCAGTCTGCTGAGCCCGGCGCCGCTTTCAAGGAGTCCCTGTGCCAATGTTATGGATGCGGGAATGCCGTATGTATGCATCTGTTCGATGGCAATGTCCTTGTATTTGTTGATGTAATTCTGATATGCGGAATTCCATTTGATAGCACCTGCGGCATGTGAGAGCCACAGTGCTAAAAGAAATATTATGTAACATCTTTTTCGCATACAGATATTTGGTATGGTTGTAAATATAACGGCCTTTGGAAGGCTATTGTTTTTAAGTTACAAAGTTACTCAAAAAAATCCATATAACAAAAAGAAATGACACCTAATATAAAATCAGATGTCATTTCTTCTCTTGTAGTAGTGGGTACGGGAGTCGAACCCGTGTACCCGGCGTGAGAGGCCGGTATCCTAG
>CAMEWL010000019.1:0-46532 GCA_945941025.1 uncultured Prevotellaceae bacterium | reverse complement strand
ATAAGGAGTAAAGAATAAGGAGTAAAGAATAAGGAGTAAAGAATAAGGAGTAAAGAATAAGGAGTAAAGGACAGGCCTTTACTCCTTATTACGTTTATAAGATTTCCTTCTAAGCCTGCAGTATTAGTTGGAACCTATATACAGCAGGAGCATGGAGAGGAGAACAAGGAGAAGGTCGAAAGCCTTTGCCTTGAGGTTCTTCTCATGGAATATCATCGCTCCGCACAGGAAGCTGACTATCACGCTGCCACGGCGTACCATGCTGACCACGCTTATCATCGCACCGTCAAGCCCCAAGGCATAGAAATACACGAAGTCTGCCATTGACAGGAAAATGCTGATAAGGGGTATGGACCAATGCCAATGGAACGGGGTGGTCTTCTTGCGCGTGGGCCACCACAGCAGTATAAGCATAACTGCCATCATAAAGAACTGGTAGATGTTATACCAACCCTGCACTGCCATCTTGTTCAGTCCAACGCCGCCGTTGGCTGGCGATGCCATGAGGTATTTGTCATACAGTCCAGATATGGCTCCGAGTACATTGGCAAGGAACACAAAGTATATCCACTTGTCCTTAAACCAGTTTATGCCCTCTTTCTTGCTCGTATTCTTCAACAGCTCTATGCCTATCAATGCCACGAGTACACCAAGCCACTGCCACAGGTTAAGGCGCTCAGCGAAGATTATCATGGCGCCAACGAGCACCATGACAGGACGTGTGGCGTTGATAGGTCCAACTATCGTCAGCGGCAGGTGCTTCAGTCCGAAGTATGCCAACAGCCATGAAGCCAACACTATGCACGACTTGATAAATATATACTTATGTCCTTCCCATCCGTATTCCTGACAGAAGAACATTGAGCCTTCGGCTATCTGCCCTGTATGTGACAGCCATATAAACGGCAAGAATATAATACTTGAAAACAAAGTATTAAGGAGAAGCACCGGTATGACGGCGTTCTCCTTAAGTGATTGCTTCTTGAATACGTCATAAAATCCTAACAGCGAAGCTGAGAGGAATGCGAGTAATATCCAAATCATGATTAGTCGTTTGGGGAAATAGTCGTTTAGTCGTTTGGGAAACTAGTCGTTTTATCGTTTGGGAAACTAGCCGTTTTGTCGTTCGGGGAACTAGTCGTTTTGTCGTTCGGGGAACTAGTCGTTTTGTCGTTCGGGGAACTAGTCGTTTTGTCGTTCGGGGAACTAGTCGTTTTATCGTTTGGGGAACTAGCCGTTTTGTCGTTTGGGGAACTAGTCGTTTTATCGTTTGGGGAACTAGTCGTTTTGTCGTTTGGGACACCCTCCCTTACAGGGAGGGGCGGGGTGGGTCAATTAGTTGCGAAGCGCTTTGCCTGCTCTGCTATGAGTTCCTTATCGTCGAAGTAGTTTATCTGCATAGCCTGCTTTACCTCATTGAGTGTCTTTATGCCACGCTCACGAGCAGCCTCAGTACCCTTGCGAAGTATCTCGTACACCTCAGGAATACGCTGCTCCCAATAGTGACGGCGCTCACGGATTGGTTCAAAGCGAGAGTTGAGCACGTTATAGAGGAACTTCTTACATGTTCCGTCACCCAGTCCGCCACGGGTATAGTGTGCTTTCATCTCGTCAAGGTTCTTATATTCTGGCAGGAACTGCTCAAAATCCTTGTCCTCACAGAATGCGTCAAGATAGGTGAACACGGTATTACCCTCAAGGTGTCCCGGATCTTCTATCTGCAAGTGCTGCGGGTCGGTAAACATAGAGTTAACCTTCTTCTTCAACTCCTTTGCTGTATCAGAAAGGTATATGCAGTTGCCCAATGACTTTGACATCTTTGCCTTACCGTCTGTGCCAGGCAGACGCATACAAGCCTGGTTATCGGGCAATAGTATCTGAGGTTCTATCAATACGTCGCCGCCATAGATGTGGTTAAAACGACGTACTATCTCGTTTGTCAGCTCAAGCATAGGTTTCTGGTCCTCACCTACCGGCACCGTAGTTGCCTTGAACAATGTGATGTCTGCAGCCTGTGAGATAGGATAACAGAAGAATCCAGTAGGAGTGCCACCCTCAAACTTACGCATCTCAAGCTCGGTCTTTACAGTCGGGTTACGCTGTAAGCGCTGCACGCTTACAAGGTTCATATAATAGAATGAGAGTTCGGTAAGCTCGGGAACGGCTGACTGTATGAATATATTAGTCTTCTCTGGATCAAGACCTACAGAGAGGTAATCCAACGCTACCTCTATAATATTCTGACGCACCTTCTCCGGGTTGGCAAAATTGTCTGTCAACGCCTGAGCATCGGCTATCATAACAAATATCTTATCAAATTCTCCTGAGTTCTGTAGTTCAACGCGTCGGCGCAACGAACCTACATAGTGTCCAATATGCAAACGTCCCGTCGGGCGGTCACCCGTAAGTATTACCTTTTCCATTCTTACCTATTTTCTTAAATATGAGTACAAAGGTACACTTTTTTCTTGAAAATACCGCTCTAATTAATCAAAAAAATGACATCTTGTGACAAATTATTCCTATTACACTTAATATTATCACCCGAAGCCTTAATACCATATACTCCATTATCCCCCAGAAGGTCAAAGAAGAAGGCATCTGTACGTAAAGTTTCACACAGATGCCTTTTTATATTTAGCGAATTATATCGCAAGAATTTCAACGTAAAGCAGGACAACTATTTATCCTCCGTCAGAATTTCCATACACGAGCCGAGTAAGGTGCAACTGTCATAGCCACGCTATCATCACCTTTTATCTGGAATGTGGCGGCGTCACCCGTGAGCAAATCTACGGCCTTATACTTTTTCTCTGCTATAGAAAGGAAGTTTACGGCGTGTCCTGATATCTTCACGTCTATATCCACCTCCTTGTCAGAGAAGTTGCAGACTATCAGCAGTGTATCCTTGTCTTTCTTACGCAAGAAAGCATACTGTCTGTTGTTGTCAAAACGCTCTGACCATTGGTTTACGTACATCAGGTCATAGAACGCACCATCTATGGCTTTCTCCTTTCGGGCAATACGTAACACTTTCTCGTGGACATCATAGATATACTTTTCCTCATCTGTCAGTTTCTGCTCAGCAGCCCTGCACAAGGTGTCGATACTCCAATAGTCAAAGATTGTGGTGCGCCCGTCTTGTCCACTGAAGCCTTCCTTGTCCATGCCTCGCTCTCCGTACTCCTCTCCGGCATATAGCATAAAGGGATTTGACAGCATCAATACAGAGGCGACAAGTCCGGGCAAGCCCTTACGGGCACTGCAGGCAAAGAAGTCTGATGCCACACGCTGCTCATCGTGGTTCTCCAGGAAGTAAAGCATGTGCCTGCCAATGTCGTCAACAGACTGCCACGCCCCTGTTATGAACGATGAACTGCCATGGTCACATATCACGTTACGCATCGTGTCATACATTCCCACCTTGTCATAAAGATAGTCAAAGCCGGCGTTTATATAATTGCGATATTCTGCAGGATTATACACCTCGCCTATAAAGATGATATCAGGATTATGATATTTAACCTTGTCTGTAGCCCATGCCCAGAAAGCTGCCGGCACCATCTCAGCCATATCACAACGGAAACCGTCAACGCCCTTGCTTGTCCAATAAAGCAGGATATCTGTCATCTTGTTCCATGTGTCTGGTATAGGATCAAAGTGTCCCTGCCCTGTGTAATAGTCCACACCGTAGTTCAGCTTCACCGTCTCATACCAGTCATTCACACCCGGATGAGGGTCAAAATGGTCATTACCAGTTGACTTTGCAGGATACTCATCATAGTCCTGCACATCAAACTGCGGTTCAAACTTACATCCCGGACAATAGTAGAAATTATTCTGTGTACTGAAGCCTTCTGACTGGTTGTCACCGTCTCCAAGGTCTTTCACCCCTATGGGCTTAGCTATGGAATGATACTGACGCGCCACATGGTTAGGAACAAAGTCCATGATAACCTTCAACCCGGCACGATGCACACGGGCTACAAGCGCCTCAAACTCTTCCATACGCTTATTTACATTGACCGCAAGGTCGGGGTCAACATCATAATAGTCACAGATTGCATACGGAGAACCGGCCTTTCCCTTCACAACAGCAGCATTCTGGCGGGGTATGCCATATTTAGTGTAGTCCGTCTGCGTAGCATGACGTATCACACCGGTAAACCATATATGGGAA
Organism: uncultured Prevotellaceae bacterium; assembly: GCA_945941025.1. GTDB lineage: Bacteria > Bacteroidota > Bacteroidia > Bacteroidales > Bacteroidaceae > Prevotella. The sequence goes on along the minus strand of CAMEWL010000019.1, from coordinate 42,352 downwards.
AATCCCATCTCACGTATATGTTTCAACACAGACTGATTAAAGTCCTTGAACTTTCCAGAACCATTCTCCTCTATCGTCCCGTTTTCCTTACGATTAGAGTTACGGTTGCCATAGAGACGGGTAAAAACTTGGTAAATAAGAATCTTATTATTCATGGGTATTGTAAATTTAAGGTAATCAAAGTTACGTTTTTTATTTTATATATGCAAATAAAAATCACTCTAATTTAATTTACCGAACTTTTCTTTTTACCTTCTTTTTACCTTCTTTTTACCTTTATTCCGCAGGTACTACCTTGCGACTTATCAGTTTTCTCTTTCCATTTACCATCTTGTAACGGCTGATTATCTTTGTCCCCTGCTGATAATTCATGCCTTGCTTGTCCGACTCTTTCCCAGCTTGCCTTGCCGACCGCTTAACAGAATCTTTCCTCTCCGATACCTGCTGCTCGACATATCTCGTCTTGGCTGCTGCATGTGTCTCAAGGGTTGTGTCTATATCCACCTTTATTGCCGGATGACAATTCGCGAATAATTTTTCTTTCTTGTCTGAATCATTCAATATTTCCAGCAAAGGAGAATCCGAACATATTCTTATCTTTTCCAACGAAGTGCAGTCGCTGAAACTGGTAGCCGAAACCTTTGCCAACGATGGAATGGTAATTTCCTTTATTCTTGTATTATGCCAGAAAGCGTAGTTGCCTATAGAGAACGTATTTACCGGAAGCACCACACTTTCCAGATTGTCGCATTTTGCGAACATCTGATATTCTATTATATCCTCTCTGGTTCTCTTGCTGAAATCATAATATCTTGAGTTGGTGCTGACATAAGGCACGGTATCTCGCACTATCTCTGCTTCTGCAAGGTTGAGCCTCGCAAGTACACCAAACCACGAAAACGTGTCGCACGGTTCCACACCCCCTGCCATCCTACGCAAGATTCTGATGTCATCACCGTTGATTTTCCCTTTTATGGTAAGGTCGGATATGTTGGCACACTCTTCCGCGCTCAGCACCGTTGCCAGTTTTCCGGCTTCATCGAGCGTTATGCTTCTCGTCTGTCCTGTACCCTCCCGCGGTGCAATATTGAGCAAGGCTGTGTCTATGAAAGAATACTTACTCGTTGACGTCCTCACTATAGGAAAGCGGTACCATCCATCATACGAACCGCCCCACCCCATATTGAGATGCAGGAAGTCGTCATAGGCTCCGTCGCAGACAAAGACGTGGTGACCGCCTGTAAGTATGACTGGTCTGCCATGCTCAAGTTCTTCACGTATCAACGTGACGATTGCCGTCTCATCTGTTTCATGCTTGTCAACAAGATACATCCTTGGCGAGTAACCGAAGTTTTCCACCAAGGCTCTCTTGAAATAAAATGAAGATGAAGACGTCTCATTATGGCCATAGTCCGCCTTAACTGCTTTTCCTATCATCTCCATGAGTTGGTTGATGCGTGTGTCTTTCTTGGTTTTCCTCAGAATATGGTTCGGAATATTCGTCCAATCTATAGACACACCATCCATGTTCACACTCTGCAGTCTGCCAGACTTGTCTCTATAGCTGAATGTGCCAGATGTCTTGTCTGGCCATTGATGATACTTCATCAGCTGTCCAAGTGCCACCGGTCCGCAGCCATATTTCACATCTTCATTCTGTCCGACACAGCTTCCGTCTAAAGCCAACTGTGTCCAACGAATGGTATAAAGCATAGGATTAATCCTCAGTGGCTGCACTTGGAATCTGTTTTCTTTGGGCAGTTCACCGCTGTAGATGTCACTTATCAACTTATCGTAATAGCTAAACAAGTGCATGAAGGTCTCCGTATCACGTGCCTTGGAGTGAGGTACGCCTATTGAGAATGCAAGCACCCTGTCGCTCAAGGAATCCGCATACTCCTCACGTGCCATGAGTATAAAGGCATTGGCAGCCATATCGTTAAAGAAGAACAACCGCTCGGTATATTCCTCCAGTATGAAGTTTATATTACTGACATTCACCCCGCGTGCCTCGAGATAATCCGTTGCAAAATGTCTGGCAAATCCTATCTCGTTTGCCTTTGGCTTTGTAACGCTACCTTGCGCAAAGGACACCGTAATACTGGTAAGGATAGTTATATATAATAAGAAGTATCGCACTATTTGTTATTTAAGTCATGATATAAATAACAATGGTTTGCATTAGTCTGAACGACTAAATGCAAACCATTGTCTATATGTTATATATCTACTGATATCATTATTTTACGCTGGTATAACTATCAGTTAATTCCACTGATTGATATGCCTTCTACGCCCTTGGCAATCTTCAGTATCATACCCTGAAGAGTCTTGCCAGGTCCACACTCAACGAAGTCTGTGGCACCGTCAGCCATCATCTGCTTAACCTCGTAGGTCCATTTGACTGGAGCTGTGAGCTGTGCTATGAGGTTCTGCTTTATCTCGGCAGCATCAGTGTGTGCCTTTGCATCAACATTCTGATATATAGGTATGCGTGAGTTGCTGAACTCTGTTGCCTCAATGGCTGCCTGCAGTTCATCCTTTGCTGGCTGCATCAGTGGAGAGTGGAACGCACCGCCTACAGGCAGAACGAGAGCACGCTTAGCGCCTGCCTCCTTGAGCTTCTCGCAAGCTGCATTGACAGCGTCAATGTTACCAGAGATAACGAGCTGACCCGGGCAGTTATAGTTAGCCGGCACCACAATATTGCCTTCTGAAGATACCTCAGCACATACTTTCTCTATCACATCGTCTGACAATCCGATGATTGCAGCCATTGTTGACGGAGCTGCCTCGCAGGCCTTCTGCATAGCCATAGCACGCTTTGAGACGAGCTTCAGACCATCTTCAAATGACAATGCACCAGCTGCTACAAGAGCAGAGAACTCACCCAATGAGTGGCCTGCAGTCATCTCTGCGTCAAACTCGTCGCCCAGACAAATTGCAGAAATCACAGAATGCAAGAATACTGCAGGCTGTGTAACCTTTGTCTGCTTCAACTCCTCTGCTGAACCCTCAAACATTATCTTTGTTATGTCAAAGCCGAGTATCTCGTTTGCTTTGTCAAACAACTCCTTTGCCTTGGCATTACTCTCATACAAATCCTTGCCCATACCAGTAAACTGGGCACCCTGACCTGGAAAAACAAAAGCTTTCATGATTCTTTGAATAGGATAAATAGATTAATAAATGAAAAAAAGCCCCGGCCACCGTCACTTACGTGAGGTAATCGGGACCCTATATTGATAATTTTTATAAGCTTAATTACTCAGCAACCTCTGCTGCAGGAGCTTCTGCTACCGGAGCCTCAGCTGCGGCTTCCTCTGCTGGCTTCTCTGCTGCAACATTACCCTCTGCAAGTACAGTCACTGGGACCTCAACCTTAACTTCCTTATGGAATACGACAGTAGCTGCATACTCACCTACAGTCTTAATATCCTTCATAAGGATGCGCTTGCGGTCAACCTCAATGCCCTTCTTTGCAAGTTCCTCAGCTACAGTAGCAGCAGTAACAGAACCATAGAGAACGCCTGTTGCTGATACCTTAGCCTCAACCTCTACTGATACGCCCTCAAGCTTCTTAGCCTCTTCCTCTGCTGCTGCAAGCTGAGCTGCAAGCTTGTGAGCCTGCTGCTTCAGGTTCTCAGCCAGCACCTTCTTTGCAGATGCTGATGCAATGACAGCCTTACCTGTTGGGATGAGGTAGTTGCGACCGTAACCAGACTTTACATTAACTATATCATTCTTGTATCCAAGACCTATGATATCTTCTTTCAGTATAATTTCCATGTGTGTAATCCTCCTTTTTTGTTTACTTCATCAAATCGGTTACGTATGGAAGGAGCGCAATCTGACGAGCACGCTTTACTGCCTGAGCTACACGACGCTGATACTTCAGTGATGTACCGGTGATGCGACGTGGAAGAATCTTACCCTGCTCGTTGAGGAACTTCTTCAAGAACTCTGGATCCTTATAGTCTATATACTTAATACCGCTCTTTTTGAAGCGACAATACTTCTTCTTCTTAGTATCAATGGCTGGCGCATTGAGATAGCGAATTTCTGAATTGTTCTCTGCCATGGTTTAAGCCTCCTCTTTTTTAGCAAGCTTGTTACGACGCTTCTCAGCATAAGCTGAAGCATACTTGTCAAGCTTAACAGTCATGAAACGAATAACTCTCTCCTCACGGCGATAAGCTGTCTCGAGAGTAGCAATAACTTCTGGCTCAGCCTTAAACTCAACGAGGTTGTAAAAACCTGTTGACTTCTTGTCAATAGCATAAGCCATCTTCTTGAGTCCCCAAGCCTCCTCGTTCAGTATCTCTGCACCATTGTCGGTGAGAACCTTCTTGAACTTAGCGACCGTTTCCTTTGCCTGATCATCAGACAAAACGGGAGTCAAAATGAAAACGGTTTCGTAATGATTCATCTTTTTAATTTAATTAATGAATAATGTTTTAATAATGTTTTTTATATGATTCAATGCACTATTTGCACAAATCGAGTGCAAAGGTACTCATTTTTTTTGAATTGACAAAATATTTTTGCCTTTATTTGTTTTCCTCGCCCCAACATGTGTCCGTACCGGTATGACAGGTAGGACCGTGTGGATGTACCTTTACCAAGAGTGTGTCATTGTCACAATCAACCTTGATATCAACCAAATCAAGGAAATGGCCGCTTGTCTCTCCCTTTGTCCACAGGCACTGGCGACTGCGGCTCCAGAACGTAACCTTCTTTGTGGCAATGGTCTTATCAAAGGCCTCCTGATTCATATACCCCAGCATCAAGACGTTTTTAGTTACTGCGTCCTGGATAATGGCTGGCACCAGACCACCACATTTCTCATAATCAATCTGCATAATCATTATCTGTTTATTTATTCTTATATAATGTTACAGCCATAATGCCCACTACCACGTCATTCGACAGACAACGCAGTCTTATTGCCTTCAGCTTTTTCCTGCCATTGAGCGGCATTGACAGTATCTGTGCCGCGCCACCTTTCAGTTCCCTGCCATATACTTCCGTAGGTGGCACTCCCATCTCGTTGCCCAGATGTCGTGACATCTTTCCTGTAGAAAGGCTGACACGCAACGGCGCGTTTTGTGCACCACGGAAAGCCTTGCCGTCAACGTAATAATCCTGTTCTATCGGACAATAGTTATATGGCGGGCGCAAAGCCAGCGTGTCCGCAGTGTTGTCCGCATAGACAGCAACAATCATGGCATTGTCTATATCGAACTGCATGTGGTTGGTACTACCTGCCACCATGATATTCACACCATCGGCTTTCTTGCCCACAGGCACTTCCACCTCATCGGGGTAGTTATCCCATAATGAGGCAAAGAGAACATTCTTTCCTTTTGACGGCATACGCCAATTGACTCCTCCGAGCTCTATGTTATCATTGTCTATCATAGAACGCAGTCCACTGTCATCAATATCAACCATAAACTTAGGATGGCACCACTCTCCTATTCCTTGAACCGGCAGCTCCAGCGATGTGCTGTTAGGACGTGGAGAGAGGTATTGGTTCCTGAATATGTCTGTGACACTTGCATTGTAAGGTACAACGACTGGCTGCATATCGACACCAGTCTTCACCTCATTGAATTTCTCATAAGGATTGTAGATGTCACTCTTGACATCATCTACTGCAGGCTCCGCAAGCTCAGGAACAGTCACCACGACTTCTCCGTCTGTCACGTCATAGTCCGTGTAGTCGCCTCCGTTGCCGTTTATCCTGACAACCAAGCGCAAAGGCTGGGTAAAGTTTTGGTTTATCTTGAAAACGCCCTTATTCCCACTCCTTATATATATATATGAGAGGTATGGAGTCTTAACCTCTACGCTGTCCCACTCTAACGGGAATCCTGGACGGATTATACACAGACCGTCAAGTGCCTGCGGCACTATTCCAAACACACCCTGCACTATGGCACGCGCCGATATGCCCACGTTATCGCCGAAATCCCTATAAGACTCACCACGCGCTGCGTCATAATAGCTTATCTGTCCCAGATTACCCGGAGACTGTCCCAAATACATCTGGTCCATCAGGTTCGCCTTTACCAGTTCCATTCCCTCGGCAGCCCTGCCAGCCTCAAAGAATGCGAGCGCCGTGTGCATTATCTCTGCCGACGCCACATTATTTATAGACCAAGCATAAGGCATCCAGTTACTGGTGCTTACGACCGACAGGTCCTCTCCTCTATTGTCTGCACACTCCACCTTAATATGGGGGATATTACTGTCCACATACTGTGTAGTCGAGAACATCTGCTGTGCAGTACCCACACCACAGTCCACCGGTGTATATACCGACCATAGCGCTGCATTGGGATGCACCCTCTTCAGCCCCATCACATCTTTATATTCTGCCCAGTGATTACCCGTCCACAGATTTTCGTTCATAGCCTTCAATATGGCATCAGCCTCTTCCTGATATGGCTGTGGGTCCTCACCTATTATACGGGCTATCTTTGCCGCCAGCAGATTTCCCCTGTAATTATACGCGGTAGAATGAGTCACCTCACCACCGTTATAATACAAGGCATCACTTGCCCATATACAGCAGTAAGCATCATAGAGATGATTGTTGTCCTTATCAAAGTTTCTCTTCTCCCATGCAAGATGCGATGTTATCACAGGCCACATCCGACGCATATATGCCGTATCAGCATCATACTGGAAATGCCATAGCAACTCATCTATATAATTAAGGTTCATATCGTAATGATGCATTTGGTCATTACGGTTCGGGTTACGGCAAATATAACCGTTAGAATACATCTGAGTACCCCATTTCTTTTCCGCCCGCGCAAGGTTCATTGCAGGATCTTGTGACGGAGAAGGTATCGTTGCAGGAACATCTGTCACCTGTGAGTTTGCATAAGCGTTGAAATGACTCACTGCTCTGTCATTCCACCCAAGGACGTCACCAAGATAGCCTGCACGCCAACCGGCCAACGGCATACGCCATCCTATAGCGCCATGCAACCATGTCTCACCATCCCAGACGCCATCAGCTGCAAGAGCCAATGTACTGCCGAGGGTGTTAAACACAGGGTCTGGTGTATGGAATACCACTCGCTCCGCCAAGGTCTCAAAATGTTTCTTTGACGCCGTATATTTTGCAAGTACATCCGCTGTCACCAACTGCAGAGAAAGAGTATGGCCCTTTTCTTTCTCAGCGTATGGCGTTGATACCGCCATCGCTTCGCTTATGAATGTCAGGCTTTTCTCTACCAAACCTTCCTCTGTAGGTGACGGTTCAAAACACCCGGGTTTGTCTGCACCTATATCTCCATTTCTGCTAAGTTTCTTCGCTACCGTCCTGCATATCTTACTTCTCAACACGACTTCTTTAGCAGCAAAGTCTTTTGCAAGGAAATACCAATACACTCCTTCCGCATCATGCATGGCTACGCACTCAATGCGCAACTCCGCATTATCACCCCATCGCTTATCTCTCAAGACATAACTTCTACGGCCTTTACCGTAACGTGCCTCACAGTAAGCAACACTGTCAAGCTGTACACCGTCAATATAAAAACGGACATTACAATAGTTCTTCGCCTTAAACAACGCGAATATAGGTTTATCACTCGTCTCTACCCTGTAATCCGTATTCGAGCCATACAAAGCGCGGGTGTATCTGTTTTTTCCATTCACACACAGGAAGTCCCCGCCAACTGGTACATATTGCGTCTCACGCGCCCCACGATTCGTAGGTTCGTTAAAAGAATAAGACTCTATATAGTCTCCTATTTTCTTTGACTGTGCCGACAATATAGCGCCATGTGCCAACAACAGCAATAACAATATGGTTTTTCTCATCGAATTTTCTTATTATATTTCTATCAAGGAATAGCAGAGCATAGACACCAAGATAACACACATGACAGATATTGGCACCCATATTCTACCTGGGGACGAAACAGATGCAAACTTAAAACGCCTTATATGTATATACCGTAACACATATACTACCATGAACGCCCAGACAAATCCACCTAAGATATCCCCTGGATAATGATATCCCAGATATACACGCGAATAGCATATCAACAACGACAACGCTGCCATAGAAAATGACAAGGCATAATTTCTCAGCCAGTGTGCCATGACAAACGTAAGCATCCACATATTGGCACTGTGCGCCGAAGGAAAACCACAGCCGTTGCCATGCCTACCATTAACGACGTGTACCAACGGGGCTATTGGATTATCAGGATTACTCGGACGAAGCCTGCCTATCCACGGACGTATAACCTGCGAGTTAAGCATATCCGTAAAGAGCATACCCACTCCGACCATCAGTAATACTCCCAAGACTCCACGCCATGAGTAATTATACCAGACAACATAAAGTAGACTTATATAAAGTGGCACCCACACCATCTTCCCTGTCAGCAATGTCATTAACTGATCAAGGAAGATGTTGTGAGCGCCGTTTATAGCGAAAAATATCTGTTCGTCCATTAGAATAAATATGTCTTTTCAAACCAGTAGCATACGATGCCTGCCACATAACCAACAAAGGCTATCCATGTGACATTCTTCATATACCAACCGAAGTTGATGTGCTCCAGTCCCATCACCACCACACCAGCGGCAGAGCCGATGATGAGCATTGAGCCTCCCACACCGGCACAGTATGCCAAGAGCTGCCAGAAGATGCCGTCAACCACGAGGTTTGGCGAGGCATTGATGACATACATCTTCATTGCCCCAGCCACAAGAGGTACGTTGTCAACTATAGAGGACAACACTCCTATGGCACCTGTGACAAGGTAATCATTGCCGATGGTAACATCAAGCCACTTGCCGATGCTTGTCAGCACGCCTATCTCACTCAGCACGGCCACAGCCATCAGTATGCCGAGGAAGAACATTATGGTGGAGAGGTCTATGCGTGAGAGCATCTTTGTAACACGCTTTGCCATTGGGTCATGCTCCTCCTTCTTGCGGTAGATAATCTCCGTCACACACCAGAGGATGCCAAGTACACCGAGTATGCCCATGAATGCTGGCAACTCCGTCACCGTATGGAATACAGGCACACAACACAGACCGCCCACGCCGAGACAGAATATCATGATGCGCTCGTTCTTTGTTATATGGCTTATCTCTGCCTCGCGCTTGTCCTCAATCTTAGGCAACTCACCCTTCAAGTGCATCTGCATGACAGCCGTAGGCACGATAAAAGCAACAAATGACGGTACTATAATCTCACTGATTACACCAAGAGCCGTAATCATCTTACCATTCCACAACATAATGGTTGTCACGTCGCCAATAGGTGAGAACGCACCACCGGCATTGGCAGCTATAATTACGCATACAGCATACCATATACGGTCCTGCTTGTCCTGCACCAACTTACGCAATATCATTATCATGACGATAGATGTGGTAAGATTATCAAGCACCGCCGAAAGTATTGCGGTCATAAAGGCAATCTTCCACAGCAAAGAGCGCTTGGTTTTCGAAGCCAACGCCCCACGTACCCAGTTAAAGCCCCCATGCTGATCAACTATTTCCACAATAGTCATTGCTCCCATGAGGAAAAACAGTGTTGTACCAGCCTCGCCAAGATTTTTCTCAATAGACTCGTTAAGCTCAAAATCCGGCAAAGCAAGCCCTTCATATCCAAGAGCTAACAGGGTCCAGCACACTACACACATCAAGACTGCAATGGCAGCCTTATTAATCTTTGTCACGCTCTCAAGAGCGATAAACGCATAGCCTATGACAAATGCACAGACAATAATTGTAATCAACGACATTTGTTATGTTTATATAGATTAAATGTAAGGTTTGTTATTAGTTCTTTTTGTAATGTCTACTTTGCAAACTAAATGCGAAGATAATAAAAATTTCAATACAAAAGTAATTTTAATGACTTTTTTTTGAAAATAATTATAAAAAAGTCTCTTTTGAAGATGTTTTTGGATAGATTTTCAAGATTTTTATTTACCTTTGTGTTCTAATTGGTATATTTGGGTAATAGCATATCCTAATACTATGAATCGTAAAAACGACCAACAATCAAATAACGATACTAACTATGAATAACAAATGTTTTTTTGCTGTGGACCTTGGTGCCACCAGCGGACGTACTATCATCGGTGCACTTAATGGCGGCAAAATCGAGCTTGAGGAGCTCACACGCTTTGATAACAACCTGATAGAAGTAAACGGACATTTCTATTGGGACATCTACGCTCTCTACTATGAGATTATAAAAGGTCTGAAGAAAGCAAAGCAACAGAATATACAAATCACAAGCATCGGCATTGACACTTGGGGTGTTGACTTCGTATGTGTAGCCGAGGATGGCAGTATCAGCCAGCCTATAGCATATCGTGACCCTCACACATTTGATGCAATGGAGGATTATCTTGACAATGTAATGTCACGCGAGGACGTATATGGAGTAACAGGAATACAGTTCCTTAACTTCAACTCCATCTTCCAACTTTATGCTATGAAGCGCGCCGGAAACAGCGCATTGAAGAACGCACAGAAGATTCTCTTCATTCCTGACGCTTTGAGCTATATGCTTACAGGCAACATGGTATGTGAGTACACCATAGCCTCAACAGCCCAGTTACTTGATCCACGAACAAAACAGCTTGACCCACGCCTGCTTGCTTCTCTGGGGCTTAACCAAAGCAAGTTCGGACGTATGGTTAACCCTGGCGACCTTGTAGGCACATTAACCGACGCCATACAGAAGGAGACAGGCCTTGGAGCCATACCTGTTGTAGCTGTAGCCGGACATGATACTGGCTCTGCCGTTGCCGCTGTACCAGCCAAGGATGAGAAATTCGCATACTTGTCAAGCGGAACATGGTCACTCATGGGTATAGAGACTAAGGATGCTATAATAAATAAGGTGTCATACGACCGTAACTTCACTAACGAAGGTGGCATTGAGGGCACTACCCGTTTCCTCAAAAACATCTGCGGCATGTGGCTCTATGAGCGTTGCCGCAAGGAGTGGACTGACGCACCTAAATCACACCCTGAACTTCAGGCTGAGGCTATGAAGCAGCCAGCCTTCCAAAGTCTGATTAATCCTGATGACGCAATGTTTGCCAACCCTTCATCAATGGTAGAGGCAATACAGTCATACTGTGAGCAGACAGGCCAGCATGTTCCTCAAGGATATGCAGAGATATGCCGTTGCATCTTTGATTCTCTCGCTCTTCGTTACAGACAAGTATTCACTTATCTCACAGAGATGGCATCGTTCCCTATCGAGGTACTGCACATCATCGGTGGTGGTTCTCTCAATAACTATCTTAACCAGTTTACTGCTAATTCATGCGGAGTAGAGGTTCTTGCTGGACCACAGGAGGGTACTGCTTTAGGCAATATCATGGTTCAGGCAAAAGCTGCTGGTGAGGTAAAAGACCTTTGGGACATGCGCGGTGTGATAGCCAACAGCCTTGAACTTAAGAGGTTCACCCCTGCTGACAAGAGCGAATGGGATGCTGCCTTCAAGAAGTTTGAGGAGATTATTGCGAAGAAAGGATAATGTGACAGTTCACAGTTCATAATACACAAAAAATTTGTTAACAATAAATTCAATCAATAATTCTAAAAAACCAAAACAATGAAAACAGAACTTATTTCAAAGGCTTATGAAGTAGCAAAAGAGCGCTACGCTGAGATTGGTGTAGATACCGAGAAGGTACTCCAGCAGCTGCAGGATTTCCACCTGTCACTCCACTGCTGGCAGGCAGACGACGTGAAGGGATTTGAGGTACAGGCAGGCGCTATGTCTGGCGGTATTCAGTCAACTGGCGACTTCCCAGGTGCCGCACGCAATATTGACGAGCTTCGTCAGGATATTCTGAAGGCTAAGTCACTCATTCCAGGTAACCACCGTCTGAACCTTCACGAGATATATGGTGACTTCAAGGGCAAGGTAGTTGACCGTGACGAGGTAACCGTTGAATACTTCCAGTCTTGGATTGACTGGGCTAAGGAGAACAACACGAAGCTTGACTTCAACTCTTCTTCTTTCTCACATCCAAAGTCTGGTTCTCTCTCACTCGCTAATCCTGACGAGAGCATCCGCAAGTTCTGGGTAGAGCACACAAAGCGTTGCCGTGACATCGCAAATGCTATGGGTGAGGCACAGAATGACCCATGTATCATGAACCTTTGGGTACACGACGGTTGCAAGGACGTATCTGTAAACCACGCTCTTTATCGTAACACTCTGAAGAAGTCTCTTGACGAGGTATTCGAGAAGAAGCAGCCTATGATGAAGGATTGTATCGAGGGTAAGGTATTCGGTATCGGTCTCGAGTCATTCACCGTTGGTTCACATGACTTCTACACAGCATACGCAGCACAGAACGACAAGATTCTGACTATCGATACTGGTCACTATCACCCAACAGAGTCTCCAGCAGACAAGGTTTCTGCCGTTCTTCCATTCATCAAGGAGCTGATGCTTCACGTTTCACGTCCAGTACGTTGGGACTCAGACCACGTTACAATCATGGACGACCCAACACAGGAGTTGTTCTTCGAGATTGTACGTGCCGGTGCTCTTGACCGTGTACACTATGGCCTTGACTTCTTCGATGGCTCAATAAACCGTATCGGTGCATACGTTATCGGTTCTCGTTCTGCACAGAAGTGCATGCTCCGCGCTCTGCTTGAGCCAAAAGAGTGCATCTCTAAGCTTGAGCTCGCAGGTGAGGGCTACAAGGTGCTCGCACTTATTGAGGAGCAGAAGGCTATGCCATGGCAGGCTGTATATGACGAGTTCTGCGTACGTAACAACGTACCTGTAGGTCAGGAGTTCATAGCAGACATCGACAAGTACGTAGCTGACGTAACAAGCAAGAGATAATTTTCTAACAAATGAATAAGGATGAAGGAGGAAAGTTTATTCATTAAAATGAGCTTTCTTCTTTCATCCGTTTTTACTTTATTAAAGAACAAATGGAAATAATATTAGGTTTGCTAATAATAGCAATAGGTGCTTTCTGCCAGTCAAGCTGTTATGTGCCTATAAACAAGATTAAGGATTGGTCTTGGGAGTCTTACTGGATTATACAGGGTGTATTCGCATGGCTCATACTGCCTTTCCTCGGAGCATTGTTAGCTGTTCCAGCAGGCGAGTCTCTGTTCGGGCTGTTTGCAGATGCACCATCTTTTAACCTTTGGATGACAATATTCTTCGGCGTTCTGTGGGGCGTCGGCGGTTTGACCTTCGGCTTGTCAATGCGTTACCTTGGCGTAGCATTAGGTCAGTCTATCGCTCTCGGTACTTGCGCCGGCCTCGGCACAATCATGGGTCCGGTGTTGCTCAACATCTTCTTCCCGGAACTCAACGCACTTGACTCATTGACATACGCAGTAATCATAGGTGTTGTAGTAACACTCTTAGGCATTGCCATCATCGGCATGGCAGGTAGCATGAAAGCGGCATCACTCACAGAGGAAGAGAAGAAGGCTGCAGTTAAGGACTTCAACTTCCCAAAGGGACTTGCCATAGCTCTGCTCGCTGGTTTCATGAGCGGTTGCTTCAACGTAGGTCTTGAGTTTGGTAAGGATATAAACTTCGGTGAACTCACAGACCCAATGTTCCGCACACTGCCGGCAACATTCCTCGTTACCTTCGGCGGATTCATCACCAACGCCATCTACTGTTTCTACCAGAACCAGAAGAATGGCACATGGAGCGACTATACAAAGAGTTCTGTATGGGGCAACAACCTGTTGTTCTGTCTCCTGGCTGGCGCACTGTGGTACAGCCAGTTCTTCGGACTGTCACTGGGCAAGGGATTCCTCACAGAGTCTCCTACACTTACCACTTTGGCATTCTGCATACTCATGGCACTCAACGTAGTATTCTCTAACGTATGGGGCATCATACTCAAAGAGTGGAAGGGATGCTCACAGAAGACTATTACCGTGCTTATCGTGGGTATCATAGTACTTGTCATAAGTTGCTTCCTGCCACAGTTGATATAATTTTTAGAGAAGTTAAGGAGTTATGGAGTAGAGGAGTTAAGACATTACTCCTAAAATATGAAGAACAATTAGGAATAACAAGCAAGCAAGACATACGTCTCAACTACTGAACTCCCCAACTACCGAAAAAACAAATACGTTGAACATTAGCGAAGCTAAAACAATTAATCTAATATAAAAAGAAATGAAAAGTATTCTTGATGGCCGTGACGGGCTGAAAGCTGTCATTGACCAAGTTGCAGAGGTAACAGGTTACCTCTGGCAGAAAGGTTGGGCAGAGCGTAACGGCGGTAACATCACCGTTAATGTAACTGAGTTTATGGACGATGAGTGTAAGGCAATGCCTGCAATCGCCCCTGTAAAGCAGATTGGCATGGTACTTCCACAGCTGAAGGGCAAGTACTTCTATTGCAAGGGTACCGGCAAGCGTATGCGTGACCTTGCACGTTGGCCTATGCAGAACGGTTCTATCGTGCGCATCTGCGATGACTGTGCCAGCTATGAGATAATAGCCGACGAACCAGTTGCACCTACATCAGAGCTGCCAACACACCTCGCATTGCAGAACTATCTGCTTGAGACTGGCTCATGCTACAAGGCTACACTGCACACACACCCTATTGAGCTCGTTGCCATGAGCCATATAGAGCGTTTCCTTCGTGGCGATGAGATGACGCGCGTGTTGTGGTCTATGATTCCAGAGACTCTTGCTTTCGCTCCACTTGGTATCGGTATCGTACCTTACGGTCTGCCATCATCAGTGGAACTTGCCAAGGACACACTGGAGAAGATAAAGAAACACGATGTTGTTCTGTGGGAGAAACACGGCACAGTAGCTGTAGGCCAGGACATCATGGATGCCTTCGACCAGACAGACGTGCTCTGTAAGGCCGCAAACATATATATGTGCGCACGCAACATGGGCAGCGAGCCAGACGGCATGACACCAGAGGCTATGAAAGAGGTACAGGACGTATTCAACCTGCCTAAGACCCGTCCTTGCTAAACCAGCATAGGATAATTCGTGACACACGATACTTAGAAACCCACACGGATAATACAAGCATACACCTATTATAATATAGGTATGTCTTGCATTATCCGTGTTTACCAATAAAAGAATATTACATGACAGACGAGAAAACCACACCTCTATACCATACCTCTGCCGATGCCTTTCACTGCGACTTTACGAAGAAGCTGTGCATAGGTCATCTCGGCAACGACCTGCTCAACGCCTCTGACATGCACTCCACTGAGCGCGGCTTTGGTATGACATACCTTTGGACTCAGAACAAGACATGGGTACTCTCCCGACTTGCGATTGAGCTTGAAAGTATTCCGAAGGAGCATGATAAATTCTATATTGAGACATGGGTGGAGAATGCCATGAAGTTCTTCACCAAACGTAACTGGGCCATCGTGTCTGAGGACAACAAAACCGTCTATGGCTATGCCAAGAGCATTTGGGCAATGATAGACACCAACACACGTGAGCCCCAGGACATTCTTGCCATCCATGACGGCAAGATAAAAGACTACATATACCCGGAGAAACAATGCCCCATAAAGGATGTATCGAGAGTCAAGACACCAGAGATGACAGAATACACCACGTTTAAGGTGCTCTACGGTGACCTTGACGTCAACTGTCACCTCAACTCAATGCGATACATAGACCATATAATGGACACACTGGCACCCGATTATTTCCGCAATCACCAGATGAGCCGCATTGAGATAGCCTATGTAGCAGAGGGACATTGGGGCGACACAGTCCGTATATATCACACTGTTGAGGACAAGACAGAAAACACAGAAGAAATGCACTACTTCCGTCTGGCACGCCATAATGACGGCGAAGAAGAGACAGAACTGGCACGAGTAATGCTTCTTTTCAAGAAAGAATAGAGAAATATTTGCTTGTTTCAAAATAAATTACTAACTTTGCAACTTAGTACAGATAAAAAAATTTGAACATAAACATTAAATAAAAACAAACTATGGCAAAAATGAATTTTGGTGGCGTTATCGAAGAGGTAATGACACGTGAGGAATTCCCACTTGAGAAAGCCCGTGAAATTTTGAAAGACGAGACCATAGCCGTTATTGGTTATGGTGTACAGGGACCTGGTCAGGCTTGCAACCTGCGCGACAATGGTTTCAACGTTATCGTAGGTCAGCGTCAAGGTAAGACCTTTGAGAAGGCTGTCAACGACGGTTGGGTTCCAGGTGAGACTCTGTTCTCTATCGAGGAGGCTGCCGACAAAGGTACCATCATTATGTGTCTGCTCTCTGACGCAGCTGTAATGTCTGTATGGCCTACCCTGCAGAAGTACCTCACACCAGGTAAGGCTCTTTACTTCTCACACGGATTTGCTATCACATGGTCTGACCGCACAGGTTGCGTTCCATCAAAGGACATTGATGTCATCATGGTAGCTCCTAAGGGTTCTGGTACATCACTCCGCACTATGTTCCTCGAGGGTCGCGGTCTGAACTCTTCTTACGCAGTATATAACGATGCTACAGGTAAGGCTCTTGACCGTACACTGGCTCTTGGTATCGGTATCGGTTCTGGTTACCTCTTCGAGACCACATTCCAGCGCGAGGCTACATCTGACCTCACTGGTGAGCGTGGCTCTCTGATGGGTGCAATCCAGGGTCTGTTGCTTGCTCAGTATGAGGTTCTCCGTGAGAACGGCCACACTCCTTCTGAGGCATTCAACGAGACAGTAGAGGAGCTCACACAGTCACTTATGCCTCTCTTCGCTGAGAAGGGTATGGACTGGATGTACGCTAACTGCTCTACAACCGCACAGCGCGGTGCTCTTGACTGGATGGGTCCTTTCCACGACGCATGCAAGCCTGTAGTAGAGAAGCTCTATGCATCTGTTAAGTCTGGTAACGAGGCACAGATTTCTATCGACGCTAACTCTAAGCCTGACTACCGCGTAGGTCTTGAGAAGGAACTCGCAGCTCTCCACGACTCTGAGATGTGGCGTACAGCTGAGACCGTTCGCCAGCTGCGTCCTGAGAACAACTAATTCACTTATTCGTGATATAACAAAAGAGGTTGTGTCTTTTTATAAGATACAACCTCTTTTCTTCAATATCAAAACCATAGCTCCAAACCCTCAACATAATGAGAAGCTATCACTTTACATCGTAAAGTGATAGCTTTCATTTTGTCACTTGGTGTATATTACTTTTTAGACGGCAAAGTTTCAAGCCAGCGGGTCAGTTCGCCAAGCATCTGGTCATGATACTTGAATGTGCTCTTGAAGCCGAAACCATGTCCACCTGAAGGGTAGCACATCAGTGCACACCTATTACCGGCTTTTATCATTGCTGTATAATATGACACACCATTTGTGAGTGCCGGCACGGCATTGTCATCGCTGGCAAGCAGGATTATTGCCGGAGGAGTACCTGGCTTTACTGCCGTTGCCGAGTTCCACTCCCACTGCAATGCCTTGTCATTACGCTTGTCGCCGAGGAAACCCACACAAGAACCTTTATGAGTCTCATACTCATTCATTGATATGACAGGGTAAAAGAGTATGGTGAAGTTTGGTCTTACTGCCTCATCCGCATGTGTAGAGACTGCAGAAGCCAGATGTCCGCCTGCACTGGAACCCATGATACCCACATCATTAGGATCTACATGCCAGTCCTTGGCGTTATCCCTTACCATACGAATAGCACTGTAAGCGTCAGAGAGCGGAATGTTACGGTCACCGTTCGGCATACGATACTTCAACACAACGAGGGCTATACCCTGAGCATTGAAATACTCCGCCCAGTTATGTCCCTCATGTTCCATAGCCAGATGGGTATAGCCACCACCAGGACAGCACACCACCGCCCTGCCTGTAGCCGCCTTAGCATTTGGAAGATAGACGGTTAGCTCTGACAAAGTGTCTGTAGTGTTCTTTAACAAGAGTTTTTTGTCTGTACTTTGCGCCATAACGCTGCATGAAAATAACAAGAATGGAAGCGTCGCAACGCTACACATCTTAGAGAGAAATCCTTTTATCATTTATGTTTAAGTTTTAGTTCTGCTTTCTTTTTACCATTATATTACAACCACACCCTCCTGCTTCATACCGTCCATCTTGATGGTGCATGCCTGTGGCAGTTCCACACAACGTATGAATTGCGTCTCGTGCACGGCAGGCAGAGAATCAAGGTACTGGCGGTTTAATATCTCCAGCTCCGCCTGCTGATATTCGCGATTTTCGTCTATAGGGTTGGTTTCTTTGTCATGATACACATCGATAGTGAAATAACCGACGCCGAGTGATGTCAGGTTCTGGAAGAAGTGTGTACCCTGTGACGGGTCCACGTATGCACTTGGCAGTATCTCTTCCACTATCAGTTTCGCCCCGGAGATGTTAGGCCACTTCACCGGTACACCGAGCCATGAATCACTGCTGCCCCACCTGCCCGGGCCTATCAAGATATACCCCTCGCCTTTGGCAAGGAACTTATCGTTAAGTGAGTCTATCTCATCAGACACAAGGTCATTGTTAGATGCAGAGTAATTGTCATCAAGTTTGATATACACCACATGTTTCACACCCTCAATGATACCGTGTCCCAACGAGTTGTGCGAGCGCAGCAACAGAGTCTCGTCAGGTATGGCGAGCAAGTCCTCGTCAAGCACCTGCTTGCTGTCCACTATCGGGCGTATCTGCAACAAGTAGAACTCTCCCGTCTTATCAGGATGGATGTTACAAGCCATCTCTATCTCCACCGGACGCCGCATCTCTTCCTCACCAAGGCGCAATGTCATCTGCATCAGTTCTGGCAAGGGCCACACCTCCTGCTCAAGCACTCCATTAAAAGATATAACCTTACGTCCGCCCTCATAGAGCCCCGGTCTTATTACTTGATCATAGGGATCAAAGGTGGAAGCTATATATTGTAAAGAGCCATCCTCATCTGCCTCTTTCACCATTCGTTTCTCTATATTGAAACCATCATTCACGCTCACCTCTTTTCCTGTAGGCAGACCTATGGAATAGAACTGTGTCTGTGTCTGTCTGAGAGCTATCTCCATCTCTGACATCTGCATCACCTGCTTAGGATGATGAGGCGACACTCGCAGCGTCTGACCACCGTCAACGATATACTTACCCAGTCCAAGAGCCAGTGCAGCAATGCCTTCCTCTGGCTTTTCCTCGCCTATAGGGTAATAGTTCAGCGAACGCAGCACACCACTTATATTAGGATAGTAATGTGTGCCATATTGCTGTCCCACCACCTCTTGTATCACCACAGCCATCTTCTCCTGGTCTATGACATTCTGCGTGGCTGTCATATAAGCCTTTGAGTCATGGTAATACACAGAGGCATAAACAGACTTTATCGCAGTTCCGAGATTACGGAGCATCAGCTCACGGTCCTCGGTATATGGTATCATATATGTGCTGTATATACCAGCGAATGGCTGATAGTGACTGTCCTCAAGCAGCGATGACGAGCGTATGGCCAGCGGCTTGTGCGTAGCATCAATGATAGTATTGAAATCCTCAAGCAGCGACGTTGGCAGCTTGGCGGCAACAAAAGCATGCAGTATTTCCTCATCTGAAGCGTCACTGAGAGCTATCTCCCACAACTGGTTGGAGTCCATAAACTGGTCAAAGAGGTCGGTACACAGCACCACCGTCTTTGGTATATAAACACGTGCGCCGGGGAACTGCTGCAACTCGGTATGCTTCTTCACTATATTGTCAAGGAATGCCAGGCCTCTACCCTTTCCTCCCAACGAGCCGTCACCTATACGCGCGAAGTGTGAGTAAGAGTCAAAGCGGTCTTTGTTGAACACGGCTACCACGCCGAGGTTCTTCATGTGGCGGTAAGCCACTATGGCATCAAATATAACCTGACGGTGCATGTCAACGTCTGGATATTTATGCCACGTTATATCACGCAGGAACGAACTTACAGAGAATATGCAACGCGCAGCAAGCCAACGTGATATATGGTTACGACTGACATGATAGCGCATAGTATCATGAGGCAACTCAAATACAAGATGCTGCAGATCTCTCAGGTTATGCGCCACGGCGATCACCTCACCCGAATCAGGATTACGGAAGAGGAAATCTCCGAAGCCAAAGTGTTCCTCAAGGATATGCTTCAAGTCCACATTGAACTTCTTTGAGTTCTTGTCAAGCATACGCACTCCTATGGTGTCAATCACTATGTCTGTCTCAGATGTCTCAAGTATCAGCGGCAGGAACTCATCCTGCTCACGCACATTCTTCAGAAAAGTCAGCCCCGCCTTCGGGTCTGTCTCCCCGTTATGCGGATAGCGGCAGTCAGAGATAACGCCAAGCATATTATCCTTATACTGTTGGTAAAGCTGCCACGCCTCCTCATAACTACGAGCGAGCAACACCTTCGGCCTGCCTCGCATACGCAGCATCTCCGCCTGAGAGTTAAGCGCCTCGGTGGCGAAGTTCAGGCTCTGCGTAAGGATATATTTATACAGGTTGGGCAGGATGGAAGAATAAAACCTGATATTATCCTCTACGAGCAACACACACTTCACGTCTGCCTCGCGCGTGTCATTATCCACATTCATCCTGTCCTCTATCAGTTTAATGATAGAGAGTATAAGTTCTGTATTGCCCAGCCAACAGAAGATATAGTCGAAGATACTCAGGTCAAGGTCTTGCATACGTCGGCTGATACCGTGTGAGAACGGCGTCAGTACCACGCATGGTATGTCCGGCGACATTGACTTCACGGCACGTGCTACGTCAAAAGCGTCATTGTCGGCATTACCCGGCATACATATAACGAGGTCATACTGTGTGCCGCTGAGCGTGGCGGCAGCCTCGTCTATTGTTGACACCTGCTTGAACACCGGCGGATAGCGCAATCCCAGTTGCATATACTCAGAGAATATCTTCTCATCCACACGCCCGTCATCCTCAAGCATGAACGCGTCGTATGGATTTGCCACTATCAGCACATTGAAAATGCGTCGTTGCATAAGGTTTAGAAACGACACATCACGCAGGTTAAGTTCATTCACCATCTTTGCCATACCACAAAGGTAATGTTTTTTCCCTATATACACAAATCTATCTTTCCGTAAGACACAAAAAATCCCCGCTCTCAACGACATGACAAAAAGAATGCGACAAATACGCAGGAAAGCCCTGATATTTGTCGCATCATTTACTATTTTATTGTAAACTATCTCATGTAAGATTCTATCTTATGTAAAATCCTATCTCAGCCTGTCCGCAGAGCGTACCAAATCATCGTCATGCTTTATGCCTTTGTACGCAAGCCAATAGAGCACTATGCTCACTATCGGGAGACACACGCCAAACTGTGGGGTGACACCACCCTGCTTCTCAACGAAAGTAACTAAAGCACACACTACACACCACAGCAACAGCAACAACTGTCCCAAGCGGCATCCACGCATCTGACGACGGCGGTTCTTATAGTCAAAGATAGTAAGAAAAGACAACATTGCCACTGCAATAGAGATAACAGCAAGCGCAGTCATCCAGCCAAAGGTATATTCCCCACTATTGGGATTATATATAAAAGCTGAATACACTTCACGCGGCATCCCCTGCATACCAGTAGCAGTAGCAGACATCACTACAGGGTCATTAAGCAAGAGTACCGGCAACACCTGCATTCCCACGAGCAGCGTGGTTATCAGCAACAGATATATTGTTTGTTTACGCTGCCACATAATTAATAGTCGTCCTCCTCGTCTTTACGTCTGTCTTTGGCTGGGTCATGCCAATATATGTCATGGTCAAGGAACTCCTCTGTGGCTATGAGCGTTGGCTTTGGCAGCTTTTCATAATATCTGCTTATCTCAATCTGCTCACGATTCTCAAACACCTCTTCCAGACTCTCATTGTAGTTAGCGAACTCAGCCAGTTTCTTGCTCAACTCCTGCTTTATCTCGCCAGATATCTGGTTAGCACGTTTTCCTATGATTGCAACGCTCTCATAGATATTGTCTGTTCCATCACACAGCTCCATTATGTTACGTGTTACAGTGTTTGTAGGTGCTTTTGATTTCTTGTAATCCATTTTCTGTCTTTATTATTTGTAATGCTTATTTCCTATTGCTATATAATAATGTAGAGACCCGCAATCAGTCGAATGTCAGTTTTCCTGCACTGAACTTCTTGCACTTGTCTATATATTTCTCTGCCAGGGCTATGTCCTTCGAGTCAGGATACTCATTCATAAATCCATAGCATTCATCCTCCGCGTCTTGGAATCGCTCTGCCTGCTTCTCTTTCACGCTATGAATAGCCAACTCATACTTGCTCTGCATGATAAGTGATGCAAACTGTTCCCTGAGAGTGGTGTAAGGGTAATCCTTCAAGGCATTCTGCGAAGTAATGATACAAGCCTCATAGTTGTTACCACCACTGCCTATGCAGTTACCAAAGTAGGTACCGAGATTAAAATACAATTTCGCATTAAGATACTCTTTCAGCACCAACTTGTCCTGCAACTCATACATACGGTTTGTTGCCGTAGTCTTTCTCTCGCTATATGGGAATATGTCTATATAGTCCTGATAGGCTTTAATGGCAGCCACTGTCGGAGTCTGGTCCAGACGTGGTTCCGGCACGTTACGGTACAGGCTCTCTGCTATGTAGTAACACGCATCCTCTGCATACATTCCTTTAGGGTAAGAAGTAAAATATTTCTTGAACACCTCCGCAGCGGAGTCATAGTCCTTCATCATATACGCCGACATGGCATAGAGGAAAAGACACTCCTCACCGTTGTCCGTTCCTTTCATCATCGTCACCATCTCACCGAAGAGGAGATTGGCGCGACTGTACTTTCCCTTTGTATACTGTTCCTTTGCATACTCATAGCGATAGCTGTAGTCTGTAGAGCGGTACACATAATTAAATTCCGACACGCAACTGGTAAGTAGCATGACGGTACAGAATATTATAAAAAGGACATTTTTCTTCATTCAGAGTGCAAAGTTACTCATTATTATCGAAATAGGCAAATTCAATTCCATATTTTTCAGTAAATTTTCCTTAATTATAACATTTATTATAAAGAAATTGTGTACTTTTGCACTATGAACTCTTTCCAACTCACATCGAAGTATAAGCCTACGGGCGACCAACCTGAAGCCATACGCCAGCTGGTGGATGGTCTGAGACGTGGCGATGACGCACAGGTATTGCTTGGTGTCACCGGCTCAGGCAAGACATTTACCATGGCAAACGTAATCCAACAGATTGGCAAGCCTACGCTCATACTCTCACACAACAAGACCTTGGCGGCACAGTTGTATGAGGAGATGAAAGGGTTCTTCCCACATAATGCCGTGGAGTATTATGTGTCTTACTATGACTACTATCAACCAGAGTCATACCTGCCGGCATCCGACACCTATATCGAGAAAGACCTTGCCATCAACGAGGAGATAGACCGCCTTCGCTTGTCGGCTGTCTCGGCTCTGCTCTCAGGCAGACAGGATGTCATAGTAGTCAGTTCCGTGTCATGTATATACGGCATGGGCGGTCCCTCTGCCATGCAGGGCAGCATCATCAGCATACGTCGCGGAGAAAGGATTGAGCGTAATGACTTCCTGCGCAAGCTTGTCGATGCGCTGTATGTGCGCAACGACCTTGAAATGAGCCGTGGAGAGTTCCGTGTAAAGGGCGACACCGTAGATATCTGGATGGCTTACTCCGAGCGTGTGCTCAGGGTCACCTTCTGGGATGACGAGATAGACGACATTGAGGAGGTTGACAGCACATCATACCATGCGCTGGAACACTTTGACGAATACCAGATATTCCCTGCCAACCTTTTCGTTACCACAAAAGACCAGCAGGTCACGGCTGTTCGGCAGATACAAGACGACCTCGTGGCCCAGGTGGACTATTTCAAGAACATAGGCGACGAACTCAAGGCGCAGCGCATAAAGGAGCGCGTGGAGTATGACCTTGAGATGATAAAAGAACTGGGCCACTGCTCAGGCATAGAGAACTACTCACGCTACTTTGACGGCCGCCAGCCAGGCGAGCGCCCTTATTGTCTGTTTGACTTCTTCCCGAAAGACTTCCTGATGCTTATAGACGAGAGCCACGTATCCGTGCCACAGATAAGGGCAATGTACGGCGGCGACCGTTCACGCAAGCAGAACCTCGTGGAATATGGCTTCCGCCTGCCGGCAGCCTTTGACAACCGTCCGCTACGCTTTGAGGAATTTGAGGAGCTGCGCCCTCAGACTATCTATGTGTCTGCCACCCCGGCGGAATATGAGCTTGAACAAGCCGGAGGCGTGGTGGTAGAACAGGTAATACGCCCTACAGGACTGCTTGACCCTGTCATAGAGGTGCGCCCGACAGAGAATCAGATAGACGACCTCATGGAGGAGATTAACCAGTGCGCCGAGAAACACGAGCGTGTGCTTGTCACCACACTGACAAAGCGCATGGCAGAGGAACTGACGGAGTACCTGCTGAACCACGGTGTAAAGACAAACTACATACACTCCGATGTCACCACCCTTGACCGCGTACAGATTCTCAACGACCTGCGCGCCGGTGTCTATGACGTATTGGTGGGCATCAACCTGCTGCGCGAGGGACTTGACCTGCCAGAGGTTTCACTCGTAGCCATACTCGATGCCGACAAGGAGGGATTCCTGCGCTCACACCGCAGCCTCACACAGACCGCCGGACGTGCGGCGCGCAACGTGAATGGTAAGGTGATAATGTATGCCGACAACATCACCGAGAGCATGAGGCAGACGATAGAGGAGACTGAGCGCCGCCGTTCAAAGCAGATAGCATATAACGAAGCTAACGGCATAACTCCGCAGCAGATAGTGAAGAACATCCCACAGCGTCCTGTCAGCGAGGAGGAGACTAAGAGCAGCAAACCTGTGGCATACATTGAGCCTGAGGACAAATACAGTGCGATGGCGGCAGAGCCTGTAATACAGCACATGACAAAGCAACAGATAGAGGCTGCCATAGCCACCGCCACTACACGTATGAAAGAGGCTGCCAAGAGCCTTGACTTCATGCTCGCCGCACAATACAGGGACGAGATTGTGGCTTTGCAAAAACAACTGGAGCAGTGACACTGCAGCCCACCACCACAATGCCAACACTACCATGCCTATGCCTTTCCGCAAGCCTTGCGGAAAATTGACTGATTGAATATTTCTTATTACCTTTGCCATCAAAACATAATATCACATGTCACAGGAAGTAAACACTAATAAGGATTTCCCCGGTATCATACCATATTTTGAGCGCCCGGTAAAGGACCGTTCCAAAGGTATCATAAAAGTAATCGGCGTAGGTGGCGGCGGTTGCAATGCCGTATCGGGCATATACCATGAAGGTATAGACAACGTTACTTTCGCCGTGTGCAACACCGACAGCGCCGTGCTCAACAAGTCTGAGGTGCCAGTAAAACTGCAGTTGGGCACCGAGGGACTAGGTGTAGGAGGCGACCCGTCAAGAGGCAAGGCAGAGGCAGAGAAGAGTGCAGAGGACATCAAGCGGTTGCTTGACGATGGTACGAAGATGGTTTTTGTGACCGCAGCCATGGGAGGAGGCACCGGCACAGGTTCAAGTCCCGTAGTGGCAAGCATAGCCCGCAGCATGGGCATCCTTACCGTAGGCGTAGTAACCATACCGTTCTATTTTGAAAAGAAGAAAAAGGTTATCAAGGCATTGAAAGGCGTTGAGGAGATGCGTAAGAACGTAGATGCCCTGCTCATTGTGAACAACGAGCGCCTGAGCGACATATATGCAGACTCTGAACTCACCCTGAAGGAAGCCTTCAGATGTGCCAACAACATACTGAAGGACGCAGTGAAGGGTATATCAGAACTGATAACACTGCCAAGCGACGAGGAGATACACTCCGACTTCTGTGACGTAGAGACGACAATAAGGAACGGAGGCAGCGCCATCATGGCCATGGGACGCGCCAGTGGCGACCACCGTGTGGAGCGAGCCATAACCGACGCACTTCAAAACCCACTGGTACACGGCAACGACATCGAACACGCCAAGCGAATACTCTTCAACATATACACCAGCGATGACAGTCCGCTGAAGATTAAGGAACTGCTCGACATTGACGATTTCTTCGCACAACTGAACCCCGACATTGAGGTTATATGGGGTACTGCCACAGACAACAGTCTCGGCGAGGATGCCAAGGTTACCATCCTCGCATCAGACGTGGAGAGTCATCCGGAAAGGAACCAGACTGACGAGACGGAGCACGATGAAGAATATTACGAGGAACTGATAAAACAACTTTACAGGCCGATACCTAGCAAAGAACCCATAAAACAGGACCCACCATTTGATATTGAGGTGCCAAAAGAACCAGAGGCGGCTGACACTGACGACGAAGACACCGAGGCTACTGACACAGAGACTGCAGAAGAGCATACCGGCGACAATACTAACGACAAGGAACCGGCAGCGCAATCACCTGCATCAAAAAACCTACACACCATTCTGGACAAGTGGAAGACTTGGCTGGGCAACATCGTAGCAGAGGAGTAATGAGCAGATATGACACCTATACACAGGAAATGCTGTCACAAGAGCTGGAAGAACTCGCCGGATATATAAAATCGACGGGACAGACCCGTCTTTTGTATGATGCCTTGGGCGGTGCCTCTACGTTGGAACTTCTCAAGATGGAGGCGGCAAGGCGTAACCTGAGCCGCCTGCTCATAACGCGCAACTACCGTTTCATTCTGCCTGACTACAACGACATGGAGATAGACCTGCAGCCCGTGCACAAAGCCGTGTACTTGTTATTCCTGGCACACCCCGAGGGCATTGAGTTCAAGCGGCTGCATGACATGCGCGACGAGTTGCTGAGCTATTACTACGCTACGGCACGCAGCATGGACAAGGCAAAGATAGAGGAGAGCGTGACACACCTCGTCAATCCGCTTGACAACGCCATCAACGAGAAATGCTCACGCATAAAGAACGCTTTCTTCAGCCAACTGGATGACTACACTGCCATGAACTATATAATAAGCAGCCACACCCAGAAGCATTTCGCCGGATCTTCACGCATTTGGTTCGAGAGGCTAAAGGTCATCACCCTGCCCAGAGAACTGGTCACATGGGAGGGTATACCATTATTCACGCTAAAAGACAAAGACTGACAATCCCAACGACAATGAGCAACCCATATTTCTCATTCAAGCAATTCAACATAAGGCAAGACCGTTGCGCCATGAAGGTGGGTACCGACGGCGTACTGCTCGGTGCATGGGCAGAGGGCGGCAGGCACATCCTTGACATTGGCACCGGCACCGGACTCGTAGCCCTCATGATGGCACAGCGCTATGCCGATGCCGAAGTGACTGGGATTGAAATTGACGATGAGGCGGCGGCCCAGGCAAAGGAGAACGCTGCGGCTTCGCCTTTCTCTGGCAGGGTAAGGATTGAGGCTGTAAGCCTGCAGACATTCACTTGCGACACTCCGTTTGACGCGATAACGTGCAACCCTCCGTATTACGACAACAGTCTCAACTGCCCCGACGAAAGCCGTAACACAGCACGTCACACAACATCACTCAGCTACGCCGAACTCATAACCCACAGCAAGCGGCTGCTTACTGATGACGGCACCCTGAACCTCGTGTTGCCTACCGACTGTCTTAAGAGCATCGAACTGGAGTGCGCATACGCCTCAATGTTCATCAAGGACCGTCTGCTCATAAGCACCACAGAGCGCAAGCAGCCCAAGCGTGTGCTACTGACAATAAAGAAAGCCTTACCACCCCACCCTACCTGCCAGACTGCCGTATTAACACAAGACGGACAACGAAGTGAGTGGTACAAAGAACTGACCGCCGACTTCTATCTGGACTAATATCACAAAAGGAGCGTGTGATATTTGCAAAATGTCAGTATTTCTTTAGTTTTGCTAACATTTTGTTATTTTTACCCCTTCAACGAAGAGATACGAAACAGGTGTCACAGTACCCCAAAATGCGCTGCGGCACCTGTTTTTTTTGCTGTTTTCATAGTTTTATATGTCATTCGATAGCTTCCACAGTGTAAAAGCATAGCTTTCTCATCGTTATTCGATAGCTTTCACAAGGTAAAACGATAGCTTTTACAGGGTAAAGTGATAGCTTTCACCGCACAAAGAGAAGGAACTATCATCACCGCCTATCAGCAACCATCTGACAATCAACACTTTTTACAAAGACTCAAAAAACGCACTTTTTTACACAAAAACAAGACACGATGACAGAAATCACAGAATACGAAGACAACAAGAAATCATTATGACAGGATAATAACGGATTTTATGACAAAATGACAAATATACATTCAATTACAAAAGAGAATATACAACACAAACATTACACATTAATTATTTAAGAAAAAGAATGACTCTCAGACTGAAATTCAATCAGCGAAAAACACAAAAAAAATCGCTTAAAAATTTGGAAGTTACAATTATTATTCGTAACTTTGCACGCAGTATGAAGTTATTCAGCACATATTGGTGGTGGCGCACTCAGGATTTCAAAAAGTCGTGAGGCGTTGACCTATTATATATAGTAAGATAAAAGAACTATAATAAAGAAGAGGTCTGTTGCACATCGCGACAGACCTCTTTTGCGTTAAGACAATAACAACAATACAATACTCACAATAATGAAAGCTCTATTATCAAAAATGCTGGAGGGCGAGACCCTCACCCGACAGGAGATGTATGACATCCTTATCGGCATAACACAGGAGAAATATCCACAGGAGCAGATTGCCGCACTGCTTACCGGACTACAGATGCGCGGAATATCAGTGGACGAGTTGCTCGGTTTCCGCGACGGTATATTGGCAACGGGTGTGCCTGCCATACTCGACGCAGAGAAGTACATAGACATAGTAGGCACCGGCGGCGACCAGAAGAATACGTTTAACATATCTACCTGCTCATGCCTCGTGGTGGCTGGTGCCGGCTACAAGGTTGCAAAGCACGGCAACTATGCCGCTACATCTGTCAGTGGAGCATCAAACGTAATAGAGGAGCACGGAGTGAAGTTTACCAATGACCTCGCACAACTCAACAAGAGCATCAACGAGAGCAACTTCACCTACCTGCACGCACCGCTGTTTGCACGCGCCATGAAGTTCGTAGCACCGATACGTAAGAACATCTCATTCCCTACCATATTCAACCTGCTCGGTCCTATAGTCAACCCGTCACAGCCTAAGTGCCAGCTGCTGGGCGTGGCAACGCTTGACCAGATGCGACTTTACAATGCCGTATATCACAAGCTCGGACTGAACTTCGGCGTGGAGAACTCCATAGACGGCTATGACGAGATCTCGCTGACAGGCAACTTCAAGATTACGACAAACAACTACGAACGCATCTTCTCACCTACAGACATCGGTCTGCCTGTGGCTAAGGCACATGAGCTATATGGCGGCGAGACTAAGGAGGAGGCAGTGAAGATATTTGACAACGTGCTTGCCAACGAGGCTACAGAGGCTCAGAAGAATGTGGTGATAGCCAATGCCGCCTTTGCCATCCAGGTATTAGAGGACGGAAAGAAGGACATCAAGGAGTGCTGCGCCATGGCCAAGGAATCTATTGAGAGCGGCAAGGCACTGGCATGTTTCAAGAAATATGTAGAGATAAATAGTTAATTATGGCTGACATACTTGAACAGATAGTAGCGCACAAGCGCATGGAACTTGAGGAGTTTAAGCAACGTAAGTCTTACTCCCAGATAGAGAAAGAGGTGATGCCCCTGCTTGACACTCCATGCCCGTCTATGCGCAAGGCTCTGACAGAGAGCAGCAACGGGATAATAGCTGAGTTTAAGCGTAAGTCTCCGTCAAAAGGATGGATAAAGGAGGAAGGCAAGGCTGACATCATACCACTGTCATATCAGGAGAACGGTGCGGCCGCACTGTCTATACTTACAGACGAGTATTTCTTCGGTGGATGCGATGAGTTCATCATGAAGGCAAGGCAGTCTGGTGTCACAATACCTATATTATATAAGAACTTCGTGATAGATGAATACCAGCTGCTGCAAGCCCGTCTGTGCGGAGCAAGTGCCGCACTGCTGATAGCCGCCTGCATGACAAAGGAGCGCTGCAAGTCGCTCATAGGCATGGCACACGACCTCGGACTGGAGGTGTTGCTTGAGATGCACAGCGAACCTGAGTTGGAGTATGCCGAACTGGGTAACGATATGTGTGGCATCAACAACCGTAACCTCGGCACCTTCGTCACTGACGTAAAGAACAGTTTCCGACTGGCAGAACTGCTGCCACTGGATGCCTGCAAGGTAAGCGAAAGCGGCATAGGCAATCCGCAGACCATCAACGAACTGCGACAGGCAGGCTTCCGTGGCTTCCTCATCGGTGAGAGCTTTATGAAAACGGAGAACCCGGGTGAGGCGCTGAAACAGTTTATAATGCCTCACCCCTAACCCTCAAGAGGGAGTGGAACAGTTAGGGAAGCTCCTCCTGATTATATCCCACTAACATAACAACAGACATAACTACATAAAACATTGCCCCATATATATTCCCTCCCCACGGGGAGAGACTAAGGGAGGGGGTTAGAATTTTGAATTATGAATTATGAATTAATCAAGGTTTGCGGCATGCGTGAGCCGGAGAACATACAACAGGTGACAGAACTCGGCATTGACTTGATGGGGTTCATATTCTGGCCTAAGAGTCCACGCTACGTTAAGAGTGTAACGGTAAAGGCCGGCATAGTGCCTAACCTGCCAAACAGCAAGGTGACAAGAAATGCCAAGAAGGTAAAGCGTGTGGGCGTGTTTGTTGACGAGATGCCACAGACTGTTATCACACACGCATACAACTACCGGTTGGACTATATACAGTTACACGGCAATGAGTCTCCTATATATATAGAAAACCTGAAGCGCACGCTGATTCCCGACATACTGCCCGATGTCAAGATTATAAAGGCACTGAGCATAAGGGAGGCTGACGACGTAAAGCGATGGCGTGAGTATGAGAATGTGGCAGACCTGCTGCTGTTTGACACGAAATGCAAATGCGTGGGTGGCAGCGGCGAACAGTTTGACTGGTCTGTACTCGATAAATACGATGGCAACATTCCCTTCCTGCTCTCAGGCGGCATAGGTCCTGAGGATGCCGACAGACTGAAGCAATTCAATCATCCTATGTGCATAGGCATAGACCTAAACTCAAGGTTTGAGGATGAGCCGGGAGTAAAGAATGTGGAGAAGCTGAAGAGATTTATTGAATGCATAATGCATAATTAATAATGCGATAACTCATCGCTCACAACTCATAACTCATAATGCACGACTCCATTCCCCCTCCCTCACAGGGAGGGACGGGGTGGGTCTCTTTAACTCATAACTCATAACTCATAACTCATAACTCATAACTTACGAAGTTACAATGAACAAGATAAACAAACTATTTACAGATAACAAGGACAGAAAACTTCTGTCACTATACTTTTGCGCAGGCAGCGCCAAACTGGATAACACCGGCGAGGTTATCAAGACATTAGAGAGACGTGGTATCGACATGATAGAGGTGGGTGTACCATTCTCTGACCCTATGGCTGACGGTCCTGTGATACAGGAGGCGGCAACAAAGGCACTGAAGAACGGCATGACATTAAGGCTGCTCTTCTCACAACTGAAAGCCATTAAGGATGAGGTAAACATACCTCTCATACTGATGGGTTATCTCAACGTGTTCATGCAATATGGTTTCGAGGAATTCTTCAAGATGTGCGTGGAATGCGGCGTGAGCGGTGCAATAATACCAGACTTGCCTTTCGCTGACTATCAGGAGCTGAAGCCTCTGGCTGACAAGTATGACATACGTATCATCATGCTCATAACACCTGAGACGAGCGACGAGCGCATACGTTTCATCGACGATAACACTGACGGCTTTATATATATGGTGTCATCAGCCTCAACAACAGGTGCGCAGAAGTCTTTCGACGAGCAGAAGCAGGAATACTTCCATCGCATCAACAGCATGAACCTGCGCAATCCTCGCATGATTGGTTTCGGCATAAGCAATAGGCAAACACTGGAGACCTCACAGCAGAATGCCGCCGGTGCCATCATAGGCTCAAAGTTCGTGCAACTGCTTGAAGAAACTGGTGGCGATGCAGACAAGGCAATCGACAAACTGTATGAGGCTTTGGAGAAATAAAAAAGAATATGATGTGTTAAGACAACTGTAGTTAAGTAGTTATGTAGATAAGTAGTTAAGACATTACTATTTGCGTGTTTGATAGTCTTACACTATGTCTTAACTCCTTAACTTCTAAACTCCCTAACTTCTAAATCACAAAACGAAATAATATGAAATATTCAGCAAACGAACAGGGATTCTACGGCAACTATGGCGGTGCCTATATCCCAGAGATATTATACAAGACAGTGGAAGACCTGAAGAAGGCTTACCTGCCAATCATTGAGAGCGAGGAATTCAAGAAGGAGTATCACGCACTGCTGCGCGACTATGTAGGACGCCCTTCTCCTCTGTACCTTGCCAAGCGTATGAGTGAGAAGTATGGCTGTCAGCTGTACCTCAAGCGTGAGGACCTTAACCATACCGGTGCCCACAAGATTAACAATGCCTTGGGACAGATTCTCATAGCAAAGAAGATGGGCAAGACGCGCATCATAGCCGAAACAGGTGCTGGTCAGCATGGCGTGGCTACGGCAACGGCCTGCGCCCTGATGAATATGCCTTGCACTGTGTATATGGGCGCACTCGACGTACAGCGTCAGCACGTCAACGTGGAGCGTATGAAGATGCTCGGTGCTACGGTTCATCCGGTGGAGAGCGGCAACAAGACTCTGAAAGACGGTACAAACGAGGCTATACGCGACTGGTGCAGCCATCCTGCCGACACTTTCTATATCATAGGTTCTACGGTGGGTCCACACCCTTACCCTGACATGGTGGCAAGACTGCAGAGTGTGATATCAGAGGAGATAAAATGGCAGTTGCAGGAGAAGATAGGTCGTGACTATCCAGACTATCTCATGGCATGCGTAGGAGGTGGTTCTAATGCCGCCGGCACTATATACCATTACCTTGATGACGAGCGCGTGAAGATCATACTCGGTGAGGCTGGCGGTCTGGGTGTTGACACTGACAAAACCGCAGCATCAATGCAGGTGGGAACCACCGGCATACTGCACGGCTCCAAGATAAAGCTGATGCAGACAGAGGACGGACAGATAATTGAGCCTTACTCCATTTCTGCCGGACTTGACTACCCCGGCACCGGTCCTATGCACTGCAACCTCTATGAGACTGGTCGTGCACAGGTTCTTCCGGCAAACGATGACGAAGCGCTTCGTGCCGCCTTCGAACTGACACGCATGGAGGGCATCATCCCTGCTCTTGAGTCTGCCCACGCGCTGGCTCTGCTGCCTAAGGTGGCTCCTCAGTTCAAGAAGGACGATGTAGTGGTGCTTACCGTATCAGGTCGCGGCGACAAGGACCTTGACACGTATCTGAAACATTCACAGGCTATAAAGTAATAAACGACCACAGATTACAAGGATTATTCTTTTTAACAACGGATTAAGATTACACTGATTATCTTCCCTTGTGAGCAACGACAGTGTCGTTGCCCCCAGAAGGATTTCCTCAAGACAACCAATTAAGAAGGATTACACTGACTACTCAAATTAAAAAAAATCAGAATAAATTAGAATAATTCGTTTCAACAATAATAACAAACACAACTATGAAGTTTATATACCATACCGCAAGCAAAAAGATTCTGGGAGACCTCAATACACCAGTGTCAACATATATGAAACTGCGTGACGACTACCCTATGTCGGCACTCATGGAATGTTCTGACTATCACGGCGGAGAAAACTCTAAGTCGTTCATCGGCGTACACCCCATTGCCAGCGTCGCTATTGAGCACGGCAAGGGTATATGCAAGTTCCCTGATGGTACCCAGACTGAACACGAGATAACAAAAGAATATGGTTCAGCGCAACTTATCAACGACTTCCTGTCTGTCTTTGAGGTAAGCGGCGACAATGCTGCATACTGCGGACTCTTCGGCTATACATCTTTCAATGCTGTACGCTATTTTGAGAACATCAACGTGAAAGATGAAACTCAGGAGAAGAATGACGCTCCCGACCTGCTATACATATTATATAAGGACGTAGTGGTTTTTGACCACTTCTGCAACGAGATGGTTCTCATAGAACTGCTTGCTGACGGAGAGCAGGACGACCTTGACGTACTGGAGCGCGACATCAACAACCGCAAGATTCGCACATACGATTTCCATCCCGTTGGCGACTACACTTCTACGCTTACCGATGAGGAGCACAAAGCAAACATTCGCCGTGGTATCCAGCACTGCCTCAGGGGCGATGTATTCCAGATTGTACTCTCACGTCGCTTCAAACAGGAGTATGAGGGTGATGACTTCAAGCTCTACCGTGCACTGCGCAGCATTAATCCGTCACCATATCTGTTCTACTTCGACTTCGGTGGTTTCCGCATCTTCGGTTCAAGTCCGGAGACTCACTGCCGCATAGAGAAGAAAGGTGACCGCTACACTGCCTACATAGACCCTATCGCCGGCACCACAAAACGTACAGGCGACACCGACCAGGACAAGAAGAACGCTGAATACCTGCAGAAGGATCCTAAGGAGAATGCGGAGCATGTGATGCTCGTTGACCTTGCACGTAATGACCTCTCACGCAACTGCCACAATGTACACGTGGATTTCTACAAGGATATGCAGTTCTACTCTCATGTCATACACCTTGTAAGTCGTGTGAGTGGTGAACTCAACGAGGGTGCTGACCCTATAAAGGCGTTCATCGACACCTTCCCTGCCGGCACACTCAGCGGCGCACCCAAGGTGCGTGCCATGCAGCTTATCTCAGAGTATGAGCCACATAACCGCGGTGCATACGGTGGTTGCATAGGTTTTATAGGCTTTGACCGCAGTCTTAACCAAGCCATAACCATACGCACATTCGTTAGCCGTAACAACGAACTGTGGTTCCAGGCTGGCGGCGGCATTGTGGCAAAGAGCAACGAGGACTATGAATTGCAGGAAGTAAACAACAAGCTCGGTGCTCTCCGAAAGGCCATACTAATGGCAGAGGGGATGTAACCCCCTCCCCCTAACCCCTCCCCGAGGGGAGGGGATAAATACGGAACTACAGTATATAACAAAAATACAAATATAATATTAACAAAACCATATATCCCCCCCTCCCCTCGGGGAGGGACAAAGGGAGGGGGTTGTTTTACAATCATGAAAATCGTTATTATTGATAACTATGACTCATTTACTTATAACCTGAGTCACCTTATAAATGAACTCGGTGCCGACGTCACCGTTTACCGCAATGATCAGTTTGACCTTCCTATGCTTGAGCAGTTTGACAAGATTGTGCTGTCACCCGGACCAGGCATACCAAGCGAAGCCGGACTGCTTCTTGACGTAATAAAGACATACGCCGGCAAGAAGCCTATCCTCGGCGTATGCCTTGGACACCAGGCTATAGGCGAAGCGTTTGGTGCAAAGCTTGGGAACCTATCCGACGTATTCCATGGCGTCGCTACCGAAGGCACACAGTTTGGCACCGACCCTATCTTCGCCACACTGCCGCAGCGCATCATCATGGGACGCTACCACTCATGGGTGGTAAGCAAGGACAACCTGCCTGCCTGCCTTGAGGTTACGGCAGAGAGCGACGAGGGCCAGATAATGGCTATGCGCCACCGCGACTATGACATACACGGCATACAGTTCCACCCCGAGAGTGTGCTAACAACCGAAGGCAGAACCATGTTAAAGAACTGGCTGGAACTATAATACTATATACCATTATCTATATGACTGCAAAGGACATCATAATATATATACCTCTGTCAGCAGCGCAACGACTTAAGGACTTTGCCTTATACTGGGATGAGAGGCGGAGCATAGACTATCGCCATGGTGCTGAAGCCAATGACAGGCCATACGCCAACTCATACCTTGAGTTGACGCAATCATTCCTCAAGAAAAGCCGTGATAACGGCACACCTTACATAAAGGCTCGCGCGTATGGAGACATATCGCTACTCACTGCCTCCTGCCATATAGAGAATGTAAGGATGTCAAGAAGCATTACAAAGGATATGTTCTTTGAGGAATATGAACGTCTGATGTCCAAATGCAAGAAAGAAAAGACCACAATAATATCTCCTTTCCGCTCTTGGAGCGAAAAGGAGATATTAAAAGCATGTAGATTAAACGAATTACCACATATTATAATCTACGGTGGTGCCATGCAACAATTATGGCATCCATCAAATGAAGACTATGCTACACACCACCAAATGATGCCCGATTGGTATATGGCATCTGAATTATATAACCAACTTCATTCCGTGGATTTTCACGACAAGGAGCAATGCGACAAAGGCCAGACATTATTCCTTGCCCTATGGCCCGACAAACCCGACACAATGCCAGTAGGAAAAGCGGAATGTGAGATAATGAATGAAGTAAGCAAACACATCTCACAGTCTATCAATGCTTCACTCGCTTACCGCAAGCCGTAACTACTTATAACGTTCTCCCCACAGTCTGAGCATCTGCTGATATTGTTTCTCCTCCATAGGCGTATGCTGAGCATGCCACAGTCTGTTATCAGTTAATGCGTCTGGCATATACTGCTGCGTTGCGAAGTTCCCCGGATAGTCATGCGGATATTTATAGCCATCACTATACCCCAATTCCTTCATTAAAGAAGTAGGTGCATTACGCAGATGCAACGGCACCGGCAGATTACCTGTCTGTTTTACCAACTGCAACGCACTATTAATTCCATTATATGCAGAATTGCTTTTAGGCGATGTGGCAAGATACACACAAGCCTCAGCAAGGGCAATGCGAGCCTCCGGCCATCCTATCTTCATCACTGTATCAAAAGCAGCATTGGCAAGCAACAGAGCATTAGGATTGGCAAGTCCTATATCCTCAGACGCACTGATAACCAATCTGCGCGCGATGAACTGCGGATCTTCCCCTCCCTCTATCATACGTGCCATCCAATAGAGTGCCGCATCAGGATCACTGCCACGTATACTCTTTATGAATGCCGATATAATATCATAGTGCATCTCTCCCTGCTTATCATACGCCAAAGGGTTCTGCTGCAACCTGCTCTCCACAAGAGCATCATTTATCACAATCGTCTTAGATGACTCAGCCTCAACCACCAATTGCAGTATATTAAGCAACTTGCGTGCGTCGCCACCACTGAAGCGCATCAAGGCGGCAGTCTCCTTCAACTTAATATCCAACTGTTTCAGTTCCACATCCGTAGTTACGGCACGCTGCAACAGTTTCTCCAAGTCCTTCTTCTCTAACGACTTCAGTATATAAAGCTGGCATCGTGACAGCAATGGTCTGATAACTTCAAACGAGGGATTCTCTGTCGTAGCGCCTATCAAGGTTACAATGCCCCGCTCCACTGCACCCAGCAGGGAGTCTTGCTGCGACTTTGAGAAGCGGTGTATCTCGTCAATAAACAAGATGGGCGAAGCCGCTTGAAAGAAACGGTTGCCCTTGGCTTTCTCTATTACCTCACGCACCTCTTTCACTCCACTTGTCACAGCCGACAATGTATAGAAAGGAGTGTCCAGTTTATTGGCTATAATCTGCGCCAGCGTGGTCTTCCCCACACCGGGAGGTCCCCACAGTATGAAAGAAGAGATATGCCCAGACTCAATCATGTTTCTCAGCACAGCCCCCTCACCCACGAGGTGTTCCTGACCTATGTATTCGTCAAGAGTCTTTGGACGCAGACGTTCCGCTAATGGTTCCATTGTTATATTATTCTAATTCTAATTTCAGAGTCTCCTTCATTACGGCAAACTCCTTGTTTGTCTCTACCAGTTTTTGCATAAACTCATAAGGTGTCAACCTATGTACCACCTCACTCTGCTCTGCCAGTCTGAGCGTAATCGTCAGAGCACCATTATGCAGATATTTAGCCATAGTTACCTGCACACGCTGTAATATAACCGCCACATCATTATACAGCACTTTGTTTTCCACTACGGCCTCCACCTTAGGGAACTCCGTGATATGCAAATGCACATTCTGCATACGCATAGCCAAAGCGCAGAACTGCCTGTCAAGCTTCATGCGGTTACACATTGAGAGCCATTCACGCCTCAAATCGTCATCGGTAAAGCTTTTTGACTCATTAGCAGCATCACCCAGGCTTGCCTCCACCTCCATTACCTTGTCCTTTTTCGGATCATGCATAATGTTTGAGAACGACACACCTATCCTGCTCAACTTCACACGCGGCTGTGGCGTCTGCGAAGATTGTGATGTCTGCTTAACAGCCACAGCCTCCTGACTTGGCATCTGTTTCTTCTCTCCTTCCTCTTTCAAACTCAGTGAGACCTCACCAGTCTGAG
Organism: uncultured Prevotellaceae bacterium; assembly: GCA_945941025.1. GTDB lineage: Bacteria > Bacteroidota > Bacteroidia > Bacteroidales > Bacteroidaceae > Prevotella. Next base: position 3,812 of record CAMEWL010000019.1, on the reverse strand, counting down.
CCACCTGCACTGCTACCTTTGACTGGGTCTGACGAATCAATTTCTTAAACAGGGATTTCAAACGCTTACAGGGGCCACGCCCCACTCCGGCCTCATCGCCGTCATCCTGCGTTATCTGCGCTACTTGTATAAGTGTCAACTCACACAACAGTCGCTTGTTACTTGACTGTCTATAGTTGATGTCACATTGATTGAGTATCTTCAATGTACTATACAAGAACTTAGGCGTACACCTCTTTGCCTGCTCAGCATACTTCTGTCTCTGCTGCTCACTCGCCTCTATCAGTTGTGTGGTCTGCTCGTCAACAGCCATAAGCACATTACGCACATGCGCAGCCAGGCCTGTTATCATCTGTCCGGCATCAAATCCCTTAGACAATATGTCATTCATCACCAGCATCACATCACTGACCTTATTCTCCAGCGACAAGTCTATAATGCGGAAATAGTTATCCGTATCAAGCACGTTAAGGTCCTCAAGCACTTTCTGATAAGTGATATTTCCCTGACAGAATGATGCCGCCTGGTCAAATATAGACAGAGCATCGCGCATACCTCCGTCTGCTTTCTCTGCTATCAGGTTAAGAGCCTCTTCCTCATACTGTATGCCCTCTTTCTCCGCCACGTTCCTCAAGTGTCCTATGATGCCCTGCACCGTCATCCGCTCAAAGTCATATATCTGACAACGCGATATGATGGTAGGCAATATCTTGTGCTTCTCCGTAGTGGCGAGAATGAATATCACGTGTGCCGGCGGTTCCTCCAGAGTCTTGAGAAAGGCATTGAACGCCGCCGTGGACAGCATGTGCACCTCGTCTATGATAAATACCTTGTACTTACCCGTCTGTGGCGGTATGCGTGTCTGCTCCATCAGAGCCTTGATATGCTCCACACCATTGTTAGACGCAGCGTCAAGCTCAAAGATATTCAGTGAGCGTCCCTCGTTAAATGCCACGCAACTCTCACATTCACCGCAAGCATCACCCGTAGCCGTAGGGTTCTGACAATTTATCACCTTCGCGAATATGCGGGCACAAGTGGTCTTGCCCACGCCACGCGGACCACAGAAGAGATAGGCATGAGCCAGTTTCCCTGATGACACAGCATTCTTCAGCGTTGTGGTAAGCGCAGACTGTCCTACCACACTGTCGAATGTCATCGGCCTATACTTTCGTGCCGAAACTATATATTCCATTCTTGTTTATTTTTATATTCTTTTTCTTTCCATTATATATTAATGTGACAGTATCACATGCTTCTTTACTACGCTTTTTTATAGTAAACTCTGTCACTACGCCACTCTGCCACTTCATGCTTATCTCAAAGCCACCCCTGACACACAAGCCACTGACCTCACCGTCAGACCACTCTTCCGGTAATGCAGGCAACAGGCTGACCACTGTCTTACCACGATGGTACTCAGACTGCACAAGCATCTCTGCCACACCGGCTGTGCCGCCGAAGTTACCATCTATCTGGAACGGAGAGTGCGCGTCAAGCAGGTTAGGGAACGTACCTCCTCCACGCCTTGCGTCCTTGCCTGTATAGTTCATTGGCGACACATACTTCAGCAGCCTGTTATATATATGATACGCTCCCTTCGCATCATGCAAGCGTGCATAGAGATTAACGCGCCATCCAGTGCTCCAACCAGTAGTGTTATCTCCCTTTATCTCCAAAGTCCTTGCCGCTGCCTTCTCTGTTCCCATAGGGGTGTGTCCCGGGAAGATATGGAACAGATGTGTCTGGTGGCGGTGCTGCGGGTCCTCATCATCCCAGTCATGATACCACTCCAGCAATCCCCCCGTCTTGCTCACCTTATATGGCAACAGCCTTGGCAATGTCTTGTCTATCTCCTTCACGAACTCTGTCTCTCCGCCCAACACTATTGCCGCCTCACGCGCATCTTGCAGACACTCACGAATAAAAGCCATGTCAGCCGCTCCGCCATAGAACGCCGCACCCTTAAAACCGTCATCCGTGACATACCTGTTCTCCGGCGACGTACACGGCATAGTCATCAACCAACCATCTTTCTCCACCAACCAGCCAAGACAGAACTCCGCTGCTCCCTTCAATGCAGGGAAGGCACGGCGCAGGAAAGCCTTGTCAAGGGTAAACATATAGTGCTCCCATATATGGGTTGCGAGCCATGCTCCACCCATGTTCCACGTGGCCCATGAGGTGTTACCCACACCAAGTCCCACAGGATTGGTCATAGCCCATATATCAGAGTTATGCCCCATGCACCATCCTCTCTCTACGCCATAGTAGTGACGCGCGGTCTCTGCACCGCTCATGGCAAGCTTGTCTATAAACTCCAGCAAGGACTGGTGCATCTCCGTAAGGTTACATGTCTCAGAGTGCCAGTAGTTCTCCTCCAGGTTTATGTTAGTGGTATAGTTACAGCTCCATGGTGGAGTAATATGCTCATTCCACAATCCCTGCAGATTTGCCGGCACCCCTTTCGTGCGCGAGCAACTGATAAGCAGGTATCTGCCATACTGGAAATAGAGAGCCTCCAACTCCGGGTTTTTCTCTTTCAAGTCATAATAGCGAAGCAACTGACTGTCGGTTGTCAACACGCGCACGCTGTCTACCGTATGTCCCAGAGAGAGGCTCACCCTGTTGAAGAAACGCTGGTAATCCGCACATTGCGCCTCACGTATATCCTCGTAAGCCTTTTCCCTGACAGCACAAGCACGCCTGCACGCCACCGCCTTATAGTCCACACCGTCAGTGGCAGGGTTATTCTGCACACCGTTAAAGCTTGTCACATTAACTATATACAGGGTAACCGATTTACACCCTACGGCCTTCACCTGTCCGGCATCGCTGACCACAAGCCGTCCGCCGTCACATCTTGCCGTCAATATAGTCTGGAAACGCATACCGCGCTCAGGGTCATACAACGAATGGACATCAACCCCTTTGTAATATCCCGGTTCATCATGATAAGCCGCATAGCCCTGTGATGACAAAGTGGCGACTGAGGAAGACACCGCCTCCGCTGATGTCCGATGCGGCAGCTGGGAGTCAAGGGAGAACAGTGCCGTGATGCCCTCCGGGTCAGCAGTGCTGACGCGCACTACTATCACTGAGTCCGGGGCTGACGCTATATACTCCGTACTGCGCTTATACCCATTTACCATGTATGACGTACGGCATATTGCCGTACTGATATCCAGGCTACGCTGATAGCCGTTATACTTAGAGTTCACAGGGTCAAGGTATGTTATATGCAGATCGCCCAGCGGCATATATGTCTCACTGTGCGGCCCCTCCACTGCACGATACACACGGTCTGCCTCCCTGTAGTTCTCCTGCTGCAGCAGTTCACGGGTACGCTGCAGAGCCTCGGCACACTTCTCTGCCGCAGGGTGCTTACGTGCCGACGACATATTGCCCTCACCCGTCCACAGCGTTATGTCGTTCAACGACAAGCGGTCCTGACGCATGCCACCATACACCATAGCACCCTGAGTACCATTACCTATAGGCAAGGCCTCCTCAAAATATTCTGCCGGTCGGTCATAATGCAACGTCAAGGAATTATACTCATATCCCTTTGCCAGTGAGCACACAGCCACACAGCCATATACTGTCAAGAGGAACAATAACTTTCTAATCATTCTACAGTAGATAATTTATCACACTGCAAATTTACAAAAAGTAACGTAAATTGCCAAAGTTTTTATTAATAAAGTCTTGGCGTTCTTCTTTCTTTTTAATAACTTTGCACTCTGAAAAAAACATAATCCTTAATTCCGCAACACTATAGTTTAACATTATTTATAAGTGCCTGAGCAACA
>CAMEWL010000018.1:0-48989 GCA_945941025.1 uncultured Prevotellaceae bacterium | reverse complement strand
ACCGGAAAAACCGGAAAAACCGGAAAAACCGGAAAAACCGGAAAAACCGGAAAAACCGGAAAAAGCCAAAAGAGAGTGTGTCATTGACACACTCTCTTTTGGCTTAATCACACAACTATGTTACCACAGGCGCTTGCCCCAGTATGTATGCTTGCCGTCACTGCTGTAAGCGCAGAAGCAGATAGTGGCGCGGCGAGGGTTGGAGTCATAGTCACACTCACGTGTCACGAGGAACTTCTGAGAACCTATGGTGAGTGTCTGCTGCTCTTCGTCAAATGACCAAGCCTGACCGTTGAACGCTCCACCGGTGCATTTACCTGTCTGACGCATCTCGAAGGTTACGCCCTCCCTGGCTACGTCCTTCTCATAGGTGATATCGATGAAGTCCCATGTACCACGTATCTCGCTCGCTGTTATCTTAGCCTGAGGCACGTTGCCGTAACGCTCTGGTACTGCGATAGGCCATCCGTCCTCTGTCCACAGCAGGCGGCGCACATGACCGAGCATATTTGCATTAGGGTCAGTAAGGCGGGCCTGTGAAGATATGAACCACTGTCCCTTACCGTCATTAAATACAGCAACATGAGAGAATCCTACCCATGTATTGGCAGAGTATGTCCAGTGATATGGGTGTGTCACTACAGGATATGCATCGCCAGGGTTGGCGGTGCGGTCTGCACCTGTGATGTCAAGGAACGGACCGTCAACATTGCGTGAGCGCAACACACGCGTGTTATATGGAACATCAAGACCGTCGTATGCCAGGAAGAGGTAGTAATACTGTGTCTCCGGGTTATAGACAATCTCCGGTCCCTCACTGCCCTGCCAGCGTGCCCATGTACCTGATGCCACGCGTGAATAGATGCGCTTGCCATAGTTAGACACGGCAGACGCACTTGAGCCATACCATGGGCCGAGCTCGTTCAGCGGTTTGCCCGTCTCAGCGTTGATTTGCAGGGCTACTATGCCGCTGTGCCATGAGCCGTAGATAAGCCAGTGCTCACCCGCAGGGGTAATGATATATGAAGGGTCAATGGCATTATACAGGAAATAGCAGTTGCCATAGTTGGTAGGTGACACATTCCAGTTTACGCCACGGTCTGAAGGTGAACTGATGACATATCCCTTGTCCACCCATGAGGTGACGTCCTCTGGTGTCTGCGTCTCCATCATGCCTATCATGCCGCGCTCGCCCCAGCCTGAGGTGGTGGCATTGAAGAGGTAACCCGGTGCCACAATGGAGTAATACATACGGTAGGTGCCGTTGCCGAGGTTACGCACCACTGGTGCCCAGTAGCCCCATGCGCCATTGCCGTAGTCTGGCACGTTAGAAAGTGGCAGTGCACCAACCTCCGCGCGCATCTCGTTGAGTTTCTCCAAGCACCATGAAGGACACTCCTGCATAGTAGCGCCAAGGAACTCCCAGTTCACGAGGTCTTTTGAGCGGCGGCACATGAAGTGGCCGTGTCCCTCGTGCACATTACCCCATGAGGCGTCGGTCTGATACATATAATAGTAACCGTCATCAGCAAGCATCACCGACGGGTCATGCACATTAGCCAGGTTCCACTGGTTACGGTGTGTCCACGCCGTATTTGCTGTGGTATAGTTATCTAAATATGTCGGAGCCTCGTATGACTGCAACAGAGCCTCAGCGGTTTGTGATGTACCTACCTCTATCTTGTCTGAGTAGTAGGTCTTACCGTTATACACCGTTACGAAAGCACGTGCATAGACTGCGCCATACTGCTCCAGCAATGCTGAAGGGAATGTGGCACTTACCTCACGATAGTCTATATTACGTATGTAGGAACCCTGTTGCACGGTTCTCTGTCCGCTTGACACTGTGCCTTCCAATATATAATCAGCGATGGTAGGGTCTTTTTCAGCGTCGGTGGTATATACATATCCGTATGCGCTGAGGGGAGAGAGTTCTGAATAGAACTTCGCTGCGGCGGTCACATCACTGCCGTCACTCTCTAACGTCACTGCATCAAAATGCAGCAGGTCTGCCTCTGACAATGCCTCGTCACTGTCTGAGCAGCTGAAAAGCAAAAGAGTGAAGAGGTAGAGTGGCAAGGAGAGGGTTGCCGCCTTTATTACTCCTATATTTATATTGTTTATTCTCATAATATATTATTCATATTACGTTCTACATTCTTTTTATCTTCCGTTATTCTCTGTAATATCGGTATATTACCTGTTATTACCATCCCGGGTTCTGACCCAGACCAGGAGCAGCCTTAGTCTCTGTATATGGTATAGGGAACAGATAGCTCTTAGGACTTACAAAAGTACGTGTATCATTAGCCTTTGAGCGTGCATATACGTATGTAGGAGCCGCAGTGGTACCACCTACCTGAACGCCATAGATGTTAAGCATCTGCTGATAACGTGGCTTTGTCACCTCCGCACTTCTTGTCACACCCTCGAAAAGCATCCAACGACGCTGGTCGAAGAAGCGGTGGTCCTCAAAGCACAACTCCACACGACGCTCGTTCTGCAGGCGCTCCAGTGTCAATGTCTCTGCAGTGTATGCAGGCATACCGGCACGCGCGCGCACCTTATTGATATTGGTAAGCGCTGTGTTCAGGTCGCTTGCGCTGCCGTTGAGCAGATAGAGGTTGAAGTGTGCCTCAGCAGAGTTGAGCAGCAGCTCGGCAAAGCGGAAGAGTATCCAGCTGTGTGGCATGTTTGAGGCATTGTTGATGTCTATGTTGTAACACCATTTCTTAAGGTAATAGCCTGTATGTGTGCCACCAGCCTCACCGGCAGAGCCGAGGTCCTCACCACCGTCCTCGCGCACGTCAACATTACGGCCTACCGTAGTACCTACATCGCCGAAGCGGGAGCCCTGATGGAAGATAGTCTGATCAAGACGTGGGTCACGGTTGGCATAAGGGTTCTGCTCGTCATAGTCCGGGTCCTGGTCTATAGCCAGACCGTTGATGGTCTCATAAGAGTCAACGAAGTTCTGGGTAGGATTGGTACGGCCTGCTGACTGGAACGAGCTGCCCTTGAAGCCAAAAGGCATAAGCATCTTCTCCACCTGGGTATTAAACATTACCTGTGAACCGAAGATAATCTCGTTACTCTGTGTAGGGTCTGAGGCGAACACCTTATAGTAGTCGCCCTCTGCCGAGGTATCATAGCTGCCCTCTGTGCCGTTGAGCTTATAGCCGTTCTCCTGACATTTCTGTATCGCCTCGTCAGCAGCGTCTGCAGCAGCTTTCCATGCATCCTGTGCGCTGACAGCATTATTAGTCTTGGCAAGGTTAAGCGGTGATGCCTTATACAACAGGGCGCGGCTCTTCATGGCGTATGCCATACAACCGTTCACACGTCCCCAGTTGGAGTTCTCATTCTGATAACGCATAGGGAGGCAACCGCTGTTGACAACACGGTCACACTCGTCAGCCACCCACTGGAGCACATCGCCTGCCGGCGTACGTGTCATGGCTGACGCCTCAGAGGTGGTGAGCACATGGTCTATGATAGGAACATCGCCAAACCAAGCTACGAGGTCAAGGTGTGCCAACGCACGCAGCAATGTAGCCTCTTGTATGTTACGGTCATACAGACGGCTGTCATCACTGCCGCTGATAACCTTGTTGCCTATCACCGTAGGGTCTGCCTTCTCTATGAACTGACTGCACGCACGCGCCGACTTGGTGTCTGTTCCCCAGAAACCTGTCAGAGCATGGTTGGTGGAGGTATATGCATCATTGGCTACAAATGTGTAATAGTGCAAACCCCAGAAGCAAATTGCATTATCTGTCATACAGTCACGGGAAGATGCCGTACGCTGGTCATCATTGAAGATAGACAACCCGTTGGGTGCGTAGTTATACAAGTCTGCAAGGAAACCACGTGTCATGGTCTCATCACCAAACACCTTGTCGTCAGACTGCGACGCGTCATACTCCTTATCAAGGTAATCATTGCAGGAGTTCAGCGAAAACGCAAGGAGACCAAGAGGCAATATCATTCCGGCACCTTTGAATATTCTTTTTATATCTTTTGTCATTTTATATTTCATAATAGAGTTTTTATGTCACATTCAACTTTTCACTCTCCTACTCTCTGTCATCACTACTCACTTAGAACGAGATGTTTAATCCGAAAGTAAATGACTTCGTCTTTGGATAAGTCCAAATATAGTTTGTAGGATTCTCTGGGTCAAATCCGTCACCAAGGTGTGACCAGTTGTAAAGGTTATAGCCAGAGAAGTAAACACGCAACTTGGTCATTCCCAGACGTGATATCCAACGCAGTGGGAAGGAGTAACCTATCTCGATATTACGCAGTGACAGATAATCTCCGTTCATCCACCAGATGTCTGACTCACGTGTGTCGTCATTACGGTCAGCTGAGCTGAATGACGCAGCTGAGAGACGTGGATACTTTGCATTGATATTACGTGGGTCGGCTGGGTCATCTGTGTAGTAGCCCCATGAGTTGACAATCTCATGCGTGGTGGCACCACCCCATCCGAAGCTGTGGTCCACATTCTCACGACATAATGCGATACGGTTAAGATAAGCTGTCATGATGACGCGAGCATCAAATCCCTTCCACTCAAATCCGAGCTTGACAGACGGTGTAAGCTCAGGGATACGGTCGAAATCAACATTGTAACCCATAGCAATCTTATCGTCCACGTCTATCTGGCGGTCGCCGTTAGTATCCTGGAACACGGCATTACCCAACTTAAATGATGCGCCGGCAAATGTGTTGTACGGATATTTCTCCGGATGGTCTATAGCATCCTGCTGAGAGGTAGCTATGAGATTCTCATCTGAAGCCCACTGCTGGAACTTCAATGCGAAGCCCTGACCTATACGCTTGCCTGTGCGCTGCTGATAGTCATAAGTACGCTCTACCTCGTCCATATAGGTTATCTTGTTCTTGTTCCATGTCAGCATACCCTCAATGCTCCACTTGAAGTCACCATAACGGTGTGAGTGGCCTATCGTCAGCTCTATGCCGTGAGTCTCCGCCTTGCCCAATGACTCCTGCGGAGGCGTGATGCCTAACAATATAGGTGTTGATGACGGTGAGATAAGAATATCAGAGCGCCACTCTTTGAACACATCAAACGAGCCGTAGAACTTATGGTTCCACACATCCCAGTCGATACCGAAATTGAACATCTTTGATATCTCCCATGTGATAGCCTCAGAGCCCATCTTTGACTCATAATAGGTAGGTATCACGTTTGACTGGCTGGCTCCCGACACACGACCGAAAGAGTAGCTGGCTCCCTGAGAGTACTCACTCTGGAATGGATAGCGGTTTGTGGTGCCGTCCTGACTGCTTGAGCCTGAGTTCACAATATCATAGCCGGCACGACCGTAGCTGGCACGTATCTTCAGCAGGTCAACCTTCCAGTTTTGCTTCTTGAACCAAGGCTCCTTGTTGATGTTCCAACCGGCAGAGAAGCCATAGAACGTGTCCCAGCGGTTGCCCAGGGAATAGTTGTCTGAGCCCATACGTGAGAGGTTGGCGGTGAAGAGGTAACGGTCATCGTATGCGTATGTGCCGCTGAAGTTAAATGAAGCGTAACGATATGATGAGTACTGTCCGCGTATGTTGTGCTGGTATGTGCGGAAGAAGGCGTTACCCTGCGTATAATGCTTGCCGAACTGACGGGCATAGTCAAAGCCCATGTTCATGTTGATATTGTAATAGTAGTCGCGCGGCACCGTGATAGCCGTTGACAGTGCGGAGTATGTACGCTGACGGGTATATGAAATCTCCTCAAGTGAGGTATAGTCCTTCATGTAATCATAATAGAAACCGTTTGCCTCACGGTCCTGATACTTCTGGAACGTCTCATATCCGTCAAAGCTGTAAGTGATGTGTCCCTTCAACCCCTTGGTTAGGAAACCGAAGTCACCCACAAGGTTAACTGTAGAATACAGGTTACGACGGCGGTTCTGCTCCGTGCCGTTGCTTGATATCATGTAAGCCACGTTCTTAGAGTGGTTATCCGTCGGGATAAAGAACTCTCCGTTTGGACAGAACACCGGGTTGGTAGGCTTATTCTCATTTATACCGAAACAGAATATCTGCCATGCGTCAGCCGCATCGCCCGCTCCACCCCATGTGGCAGTAGGCTGTATGATGTTGTCAATACGTCCGCCAAGATCCACATTGAGTGTAAGGAACTTGTTGATATTCACATCAACATTAGCACGCAGGTTGAAACGGTTTAACACATGCTGAGTGTCATTCTCGTTATTGTAGTTTGTCCAATCGGTGTTATACAAACCTTCCTGACGCAGGTAAGAGAAGCTGACATAGTACTTCACACGGTCTGAGCCACCGCTTATCTGGAGGTTAGTGCGGTACTGCGGCGCATAGCTGCGCAGTCCCACCTTTGCCCAGTTGGTATTGAAATACTTGTACTGGTCCATGCCGGTCAGTTGTTCTCCGTTAACGAGCTTACGATACTGCTCTATGTCATAGTCAGAATAATATGGAGCCTTGCCATCGAGATACAAAGCCTGATTATATGACAATGCATAGTTGTAAGCATTCTGCTGCTCAGGATAACCTGCTACGCTCTGGAATCCTACCTCCTGCGTAAAGTTTATCTTAGTCTTGCCTGCTTCACCGCGCTTTGTTGTCACGATGATTGCGCCGTTAGCACCCTTCATACCATAGATAGCCGCTGCCGCTGCATCTTTCAACACGGTGACACTCTCTATAGGATAGGCATCAAGGAATGACAGGTCACGCTCCACGTTATCAACGATGATAAGCGGATGCTGCGCATTACCGTTCATGGTACGCAGGCCGCGGATATACATTGATGTCTCTGACCAGCCTGGCTCAGAGTTGCTCTCAAAGGTCTGCACGCCTGTCACTGTTGAGTTAAAGGCATTCTGCAACACAGTAACAGGATGTTTCTCCAGTTCCTCACCAGTCACCACGCTTACAGCCTCAGTCATGTGCTTTTTCTTCTTCTCCGTAAACGGTAGCGGTGCCGTAGCCGCATAGATGTCACTGTCACGTACTACTGTGAACACAGGCACATCGCCCTTAGCCATCTCTATCTTTCTATAGTAGCCCTCGGCATCTATACAAAGCTCGTCTCCCTGACGCGCGTTTCTCAACAAGAACTCGCCATGCTTATCAGTCACAGCCAGTCTATTGGTCTCAGTCACGCTCACCAAGGCTCCCACCACAGGTTTTCCATCCTGATCCACCACGCTGCCGCGCAACACAGGTTTCTGTGCCATGGCATCCGTGCAGACGGCAAGGAGCGAAGCTGTGAGTATTATGTTTGATATCTTGTGTCTCATACTTATTTTGATGTCTGCTTTAAGTGATTAATATTCTGACCATCCCGGGTTATCTTTGAACCCGTAAGGACCAACTTTCCATATCTCTGTTTCCGGAATAGGATACAAATACATACGCTCCTCGAATATACGCGTCTGCGCAATCTTACGGGTATATACATCCTCGCCTGTTCCTAACTTCGTAATGGTCATACCGATTATAGGACGAGACAGAGCCTCTGTGGCACACTGCCAACGACGTACGTCCCACGCACGGTGTTCCTCCATTGCCAGTTCAACAGTGCGTTCCTTGTGAATGAAGTTACGCATAGCCTCCTGCGATGTAAGGTCCTCTGTAAGACGATTACGCAAATCTCCCTCTATGCCGGCACGACCACGCAACTGGTTAAGCAGGTTGCAAATAGTATTCTTGTTTGCATCATAGCTTACCTCATTGAGAGCCTCAGCATAGTTCAGCAATATCTCTGCATAGCGAATGAATATCCAGTTACGGCTGGCATTACCAGAATGAGCAGTAGTATTGAAGATGTCTTCTGGTACATACTTGCGCATATAATAACCTGTCTTGGTAGCGTTGGCGTCACCATAAGCGTTATCTGCGCCGCCCTCTGTCATGTCAAGGTCCTTAGTTCCCCAATGCACGCCATTGTATAGAATCGTGGCAGCCAAACGTGGGTCGCGTCCCTCTACAGGGTTCTCGTCATTATATCCGCTTGCGCCGTTCACCGTCGGTGTCATCTGGTCAGTTCCATAGACAGGTGCGCCCGTCACATCATAGCTTGTGAAAGGAGATGAACCATCAAGCATATCATACATATCCACGAGGTTCTGCGTAGGGCAGTTGCCTCCCATGCCTCCCTCTGCCGGTGGCACGTCACGCATCACAGCACTCCATCCTACTGTGCCGTCATTACGCCAGAATATCACCTCTGTGTTTCCTGCATTAACAGTCTTGAGGATAGCACTGCTATAGTCTGGCATTAATGAATAGTCACCCATGAAATCATTCATGAAAGCCTGCTGGGCATTTGCAGCCTGCTGCCATGTCACTCCAGACTCCTCTGCATAACGCGGACTTGCCATATACAGGTATATACGTGCGGCAAGGGCGCGCGCCATTCCCTTAGTAATGCGTCCGTCACGAGTATCACCGCGCATATTATCAAGCAGTCCGCTCTCACAGTCGGCAAGCTCTGCGAGGATAAAGTCCACCACATACTGCTTTACCGTTGGGCGGCCGCCCTCGTCTTTCAGTTCTCCATTCTCATCATACAGGATACTCTCTATAAGATTACCATCGGGATTCAGACGCGAGGTAATGATAGGCATGGTACCATAACGCAGGAACATCTCCCAGTAAGCCCAAGCACGGAGGAAGCGTGCCTCTGCCACGAAGTTCTGCTTATCCTGGGTATATGATGCCAGCTTTGCAGCATCCGTAGGCTTCGGTACTATCTCTGCACGTGCAATCACCGTGTTATACTTACGCACTGCGCGATAATAGTGCTCCATAGTAGAAGTCAATTCAGCAGAACCGAAAGAACTGTTATAGTTACCTACATTGAAACTCTTACGCACTCCTCCGTCAGAATAGCTGCACATAGCCAAGTCTGTGGCAGCGTCAAGCCAAGAGTTATTTATGCGCAGCGCTCCATGACGCAGATAGTTATAGCCGTCCATATGGTAGGCTGTGAAATTCTCCCAGTCACTGAAGGTCTGTTCCTCTGTGAAGTCTGAGCCTCCAGCCTCACGGTCAAGGAAGTCTGAGCAGGAGAAAAGCAGGAATGACGACAGACAAAGAGACAATGACATTCCCGCGCCTCTCATCATACCTTTTATATTATTATTTATTATATTTTTCATAACTGAAATATCTGGTTTCATTCAACATTCCACTTCTTACATTCAACACGCATCGTTTAGAACTGCACATTGATACCGAAGTTGATGGCTTTCATTATAGGATATTTATTTGAGCCGCTTGACTCTGGGTCGATATTGATATTATCAAGATGGTCCCATGTTACGAGGTTGTTAGCATTAACATACACTCTGCACTGTGTCATCGCGAGCTTCTTTATCCACTTCTGTGGCAGGTCATAATACACCTCTATGTTCTTAAGTCGGAAGAAAGAGCCGTTCTGCAAGAAGAAAGAGTTCTGCTGCTGGTTATGGTTACCGTATGCATCATAATGCAGCAAAGGATAGGTGGCATGTGCCAAGTTCTCTGCCTCTGACAAAGCCGGGTTCCAACGTCCCAGATGTAACGGACGTACCCTTCCACCGTTTACGAAAGCATACATAGCCTCTGCATCATAATAACGGCTTACGTGGCTTACTCCCTGGAACATCACGCTCATACCCAGACCTTTCCAGCTGCATCCGAGAGAGATGGCATAGGTATTCTCAGGTACATCACTGTAACCTATGAATGTCTGGTCACGCTCGTCAATGAAACCGTCATTATTCATATCACGATACTTCAGGTCACCAGGCTGCAGATTATCGGTATAGGCAGACCTTGGCAGATTACCGCCGTCGATATCTGCCTGTGTGATAAATCCGTCAGCCACGAGTCCGTAGAACTGTCCTATAGGATGTCCCTCTGTCTTACGATACGAAGTCATACCCGGAGCCTCGTCACGTGATAATATCTCATTCTTTGCATGTGAGAAGGTAAAGTCCACGTTATAGTTGAAGTCCTTGCCTATCTTGTTACTGTGATGCAACTCCAGCTCTATACCTGAGTTCTTTGTCTCACCGAGGTTTCCGGCAGCAACGGCAACGCCGAGCCACTCTGGCTTTGTCTGATAGGTGGTAAGGATATTGTCACGTTTCTCATAGAAATAGTCGAAAGAACCTGAAAGCAGGCCATTGAGGAAATTGAACTCCACGCCGGCGTTATACTTATTGGCTTTCTCCCATGTAACGTCATAGTTGGCATATTGTGCCTCCCATACACCTGCAACAGAGTTAGTGGCACCGAAGAGATATATATTATTCAGCTGAGCCCACTGCGAGAGATAGAGGAAACGCTGGCGCACACCGCCCACCAGATACTGGTCGTTACCTACCTGTCCATAGCTCACACGCACCTTCAGATTGGTGAGCCAGTCTTTCGTTGACTCCATAAACTTCTCCTGTGTGATACGCCATCCAAGAGAGAAGGCTGGGAAGAAGCCGAAGCGCTTACCCTTGCGGAAGTTCTCTGAACCGTTATATCCGAAGTTTACCTCAGCAAGGTATTTCTCGTCATATCCATAAGTAGCACGTCCTACCAGTCCCATATATCTCATAGGCAGGTCTGCCTGATAGCGGTAGTCGTTCTGGTTATACAGCACCATTGCCGTGATGTCGTGCTTCTTAAACTTGTTAGCCCAATAGAGCTGAGCCTCCATATACAACTTATATGTCGTAGTCTGGTTGTTTCCTGCATACGTCAGGTTACCGTTTGTGCCGAAAGAGTTATATGATGACAGCTGTCCCGGGTCATTGCCTGGTATAAGCTGATATGTAGCATAGCTCTTCGTAAACAGTTTCTTGTAATATGCGTCATAGTCGAAAGAGAGCATACCACGCGCCTTCAGTCCCTTCAGCAGCCAGTCCATCTTATAGTCCACCACGAAGTTTGTCTCGTTTATGGTGTTCGTAGCCTTATAGAAGCCACCGTCAGCAAGCAGCGCATACACATTGTCATATTGTGATGTACCGCCATAGATGCTCTTGCCACTCTCAAGTGTATATTCTATAGGGAAGGCATACGAAGGTGTATGGTTCACATTATAGAACACCTGAGAATAACCGGCAGACTCATTAGAGTTAGGACCGTTTCTTTCCTCAAAGCGAGTACCGAAGTTGACCGAGAAGAGAAGGTTCTTTATCAAGTCAAAGTCAAGGTTGGCACGGAAGGCATAACGTGAGTAAGAAGTGTTAGACTTGTTACCATACTCATCACGTGAGAGTTCCTTGAACAGACCTTTCTGGTTATAGAACTCACCACTGACGAAGTAACGCATTCTCTTCGTACCACCGCGTACGTTTACGTTATAGCGCTGTGCGGGAGCAGTGCTGCGTATCACCTCGTCATACCAGTTCACGTCAGGCAGTGAGGCAATCTGGTCTGAGGTGTATCCAGCGTAAGGCGATGTCATGCCGTCATTGGCATACGCCTCATTGAGCAGTGCCACAGACTCTGCCGTACCGAGATAATCCATCGTCCTTGTAGGTGACTGTATCTGCCAGTTGGCAGTAAGGCTCACTACTGGTTTCTGCTCCTTACCACGCTTGGTGGTGATGAGCATAACGCCGTTTGCACCGCGCACACCATAGACTGCCGTGGCAGAGGCGTCCTTCAATACTGAGATAGACTCAATGTCATCCGGTGCTATCTGCGAGAACGAGCGCTCCACTCCGTCCACCAGTATCAGCGGCTGCGCATCACCGGCGAAGGTGGCACGACCGCGTATGAATATCTGTGCGTCGTCAGCACCTGGTGCACCACTCGTCTGTGATGTTATCACACCAGGTATCTTACCTGATATAGCCTGTGAGAGGTTAGCCGCCGGTGTAGCGAGCAGGTCCTTAGAGTCCACCTGCGATATAGCGCCGATGACAGACTCTTTCTTCTGTGCACCATAACCCACGACGACAATCTCGTTAAGCAACTGCTTATCCTCACCTAACTGTATCTCTATTACAGAGCCGCCCTTGGCCGCCACCTCTTTCGTTGCGAAACCGACATAGCTGATGGAGAGCGTGGCACCCTCTGGCACTTTCAGTGAGAAGTTACCCGTCATATCAGTCACGGTGCCGTTGCCCGTGCCTTTCTCCACCACCGAGGCGCCTATCACATCCTCGCCCAGGTCATCAGTGACGTGACCACGCACGGTGACCTGCGCCATGGCCACAGAGGCAGTAAATGCCATCACCACTGTGAGGATGATATTTCTTATTATGTTATTATTCATCTTAATGACTTATTTATTGTTACTTACTTATACTTCTTCGCCATGAGTATGGTCTTTATCTCCTCTGGCGTAACAGCCTTGCCGAAGATTGATATATCGTCGAACCAGAAAGCAGGATCAGGATCAGCCCAATTCCAAGCCTGATTACCACCAAGGCAGATAGTATTGAGATCCGCGCCATTAGTAAAGAGTCCCGCAGCAGTGTTTGCCACACCGTCTATCTCCCATTGGTTCATCACCTCACCATCAATATACACCACAGCCGTAGTGGCCGTAATAACACAGGTGTAGTAATGCCACCTTCCGTCATCCAGCCATACCGTTGACTCCGTATTAATACCAGCAAGGTTCTGAGTTGGCGTATAGTCAGACCAACCAGCGTTGTTAACCTGTAGCAAACCGCGGCTCTGGCACACCATCATCGGGAATGTGTTCTCAACGGTGTTCTGCTGTCCATAAGCCGAGAACAGAGGGCAGTAGAAGTAACCGTCTGTCTGGCTGCCCCTGTTCACCCAGAAACCTATGGTCAGAGCTTCCGCACCTGTTGCTGCCTTTGAGATGGCATCGGCTGGTAACTGCAAATAATTGGTACGCATACCTCCCGATGCATTCTTAAACACATTGCCATAGTATGAGCCCTCGTTACCGAAAGAACCGCCTCCGAACACACTGGCATCACCGGCACCTCCCTCAAACGTATTCAGATAAGACGGAGCCTTGTCTTCTATTATAGCCTGCATCTGCTCTGTCGAGATACAATGGTTGTAGATTGCGAAATCATCAAACCAGAAGCCTGCATCATTGTCTGCCCAATTCCATGCCTGGTTACCGCCAAGGCAGATATACTGCAGGGCAGAGGCATCGGTAAACAATCCAGCCGCAGTGTTGCCCACACCGTCAATCTCCCACTGGTTCATCACCACGCCGTCAATGTAAACAGCCGCCGTGGTCGGAGTAAACGTAGCACAATATAAGTGCCACTTACCGTCATCAAGCCACTCTGTTGACTCAACGTTGGCTCCTTTCACATTTTGTTCATTCGTGTAATCAGACCAACCTGCATTGTTAACCTGTAACAGTCCGCGGGTCTGGCATACCATCATCGGGAAAGAGTTTTCCGTCGGGTTATGCTGCGCATACGCAGAGAAAAGCGGAGCATAGAAATATCCTGCGGTCTGCGTGCCTCGGTTCACCCAGAAGCTGATGGTTATCTCCTGCGTCTCACTGCACATGGTGAACAGGTCTGACGGCATGACGAGATAGTTGCTGCGCGGAGCAGTAGCCACGTTAGCGAACACCTTGCCATGTTGCTGATCACGATATACTATAGAGCCTCCACCGTATATGGTGCAGTCCCCGGTGTATCCGTCAAAGCTTTGGAAGTAAACAGGAGCATAGAACTCTATGTCGGTCTCACCGCCGCCGCCAATGTCTTTCTTATATGACCATTCTTTCTCTGTTATAGTATTGCGGTAGATATCAATGTCATCCACAAGCCATGCGTACTCAGCAGCTTTGTCCTCCACTGTCTCATAACTGTTCTCACCTATATATATATAAGGTGCGACAGCCATGAAGTCAACAACCTTGCCCATGTCTATCTGCGAATACTTATAGCTTGTCTGCGGTGTGTAGTCAATGCGTTTCTCACCGTCAACATACACGAAGTAGTTCTGGTTACGCACGGCCACTGCCACCTTGTGCCACTCGTCGTCAGCCGGCAGCATACCTGTGGTGACCTCATCAGAGGTATTGAAACTGTAGTCGCCGTCAACACCGTTGACCACCAGACCGCCATTGGCAGTCATAGCCACCTGCTGTGTGCCGTCCGCATTCTGGAAGGAGAACAATGTGGTCTGCTTGAAAGTGCTTGCATGCTCAGCATTCTGCTTCACATAGAACACGAGCGACACTGCATCCTGCGATGTAGAGCCTGCCACTCTCTCGCTGCGCGCCTGCGCAACGGGATTAAGCACTCTGGCATATCCGCCATTAAGGTTCAGAAACTGAGTGGCACGTGGATTCTCTAATTCAGAACCCTCTTTCGCCAATGCGGGAAAATCGCCACCATCATAAGCATACATAGTGAAATCACGTCCGTTGACAGGCTCCGCTGTGCCTTCATCAAAGGTATAAGAAGCCAATTTCACCAGTGAGGAATACACTTGACCACCAGCAGGAGGGTCCATTTGGTCCCAATCAGGTCCACATGCCGTCATACCAAACATGACGACAGATGCTGCCGATAGCATCATTAGGTCTTTTCTCATTGTTTATAAGTATAGTTAGTTTTTAGTTGATAGTTTTTATTGTAAGTTTGTTTAGGCTTTTACAAAAGCAGCATAAAATTAATTAATTTTGTGCAAATTTTAGTTTTATTTTTGTTAAAAAAAATTATAAAAAGATGGTTTTGCAAAAAATGTGAAGTAGAGATTACATTTTTTCTTAATTTTGCCGTATGAAACGAATTGGACTACTCTCTGACACCCACGCACACTGGGACGACCGCTACGAACACTACTTCCATGACTGCGACGAGATATGGCACGCTGGCGACTTCGGCAGCATTGAGATAGCAGACCGCCTGCGCGAGATTGCTCCCCTGCGGGGCGTTTACGGCAATATCGACGGCGACATGGTGCGCCGCGAGTTTCCCGAGACATTACGCTTCAAGTGCGAGGATACCGACGTGCTGATGAAGCACATAGGCGGTTATCCCGGCAGATATGACCGCAGCGTGACGTGGGTGATGCAGTACAAAACCCCTGACCTTTTCATCTCCGGGCACTCTCACATCACCAAGGTGATGTTTGACCACCGTGTGAACTGCTTGCATATTAACCCTGGTGCTGCCGGACTATACGGCCAACAACCCGTGCGCACCCTCGTGCGTTTTAATATTGACGGGAAGAACATCAGCAACCTGGAGGTGATAGAGTTGCGCAATGCACAGACGGCTAACTAAGTAGTAAGAAGGAGATAAAGGGAGATAGAAGGAATATCCCTTAAACTGTCAAGCGAAAGTTGAGTACCTTATTATATATATAAGGCATATTTCCGGATAAAAAAAACGAAAAATCACATTCTTTGCTCAAAAAGGCAGAAAAAAGCCCAGAAAAGTCTCTTTTTTGCGTTGTGTGCGTACACAATGCTTGACAAAAGTCAATTTAATTGCGATTCTTGATAAAAAAATTAGATTTTGTGTGCGCACACAGAGAAAAGTTTGTAACTTTGCATTGTCAAAAGAAAACAAGATGTATTTCTAACAAGAAAAGAAAGCAACAAAATTTTCTGATGACGAAACAAAGATAATAGAGATTATCAAAAAGTCAAAGATAAAGATATTGTTTAGGTTAGTTAGTATATAAAGATTGATTTAGGTTTTTAGTTTTCAAATACACCGTGAGGTGTTAAGGTAAACAAAGGATTTGTTAAAGTTTAGGATAACAAGTTTTTGATGCAGACCTAGTTGGGCAAGGAGATGGAAGTTAATTACTTACTCCACCCCCTACCCAAAAAGGACGGTCGAAAAACCCTGAAAAAGAATATTGTTTAGGTTAGTAGATAAATTCTGGGAATGCAGCAGGTCGTGAGATTAGCTGCATTTTTTTGTGCCTATAAGTCATGCCGGGTTGCTGACTCACAAGGGCCGCCAATCACCCCCAATCACCAAAATGTCCTATTTCAGGCTTCATTTCCTTGCGATATTACTCAGCAACCTGTGGTTTGGGCTGAAAAATCGCAAGGAAATCGCGGTTTGCGTTAAGTGCTGTAATACAGCACTATACAGAACAAGGCATAGCTAAAGGGTGACATTTTAGGGCTTTTTCAGCGTGAAAGCTATGCTTTTACAGTGTAAAGTGATAGCTTTTAGGGTGTAAAAGCTATCACTTTACAACATGAAAGTTATGCTTTTAGAAGTTATTTTACCGTTTTTTAGCTCAAAAATCGCAAAAAACGAGTTTATCCTCTGTTATATTATTCTTCCGAATTGGTTATATTTTCCTTCGGTTTTCTCTAGATTGCGAATTGTAATGAAATGTTAAATCACCAAAATGTCCTATTCTATGTAGTTCGTTTTATCTACTGATTTTAGGATTTCGGGATTATCATTCTCATGATTCATATACAACAAAAAATCCATGAATCCTTAAATCCTTAGACAAACAAAAGACCATTCTCTACAGAGTTTAGGATTATAGGATTGTTATCCTCTCGGTTCTTATGCAACAAAAATCCCCTTAATCCTTAGGATGTTTCCGATTAAATCCAGATATGGCTACTTAATTTTTGATAATTTGATTTTTATTAGTACCTTTGCAAGCATAACAAAGTATTTCTATATCTTATGCTTAAACATAATAACAACATTTTATCACTCTGCCTGTTAGCAATAGTCTTGCTGCTCGCATCTTGTAACAAGAACAAATTTCATATAGAAGGCGAGATAACCGATGCCGCTGACTCCGTATTATACTTTGAGCACATGAGCCTTGACGGGCCCGTTGTCCTTGACTCCGTAACACTCGATGCGAAAGGAGAGTTCTCTTTCTCTGGCGAGGGTGTCGCCGCACCTGAGTTCTACCGCCTGCGCATAGCCAACGGTATCATCAACGTCAGCATTGACTCTACCGAGACCGTCACAGTGAAGGCCTCCTACCCTACTATGTCAACACAGTATGAGGTGAAGGGCAGCGACAACTGTACCAAGATAAAGGAACTGGCACTGCTGCAGCAGCAGTTGTTGGCACAGGCCATCAACATTAGCAGGGACAACACCTTCGGCGTAAAGCAGACAGAGGACAGCATCAACGCCTTGACAGAGCGATACAAGGACTATGTGCGCAACAATTACATATTCAAGGAGCCACACAGGGCTTACGCCTACTTCGCACTGTTCCAGACTCTCGGTCCACGTCTAATCTTCGACCCACAGCAGAGCGATATGGACATACGCACCTTCGCCGCCGTTGCTACAGCATGGGATACATATTACCCGGATGCTGAGCGCGGACTGAACCTGCACAACATAGCTATAGAGGGACTGAAGGTGCTGCGACATAACCAGGCCAAGAGATACGGACCTGCCGTTGATGCCGACAAGATAGAGGAGGTATCACTGCTTAACATTTCTCTGCCAGACAACAAGGGACAAGTGCGCTCACTGACAGAACTGAAGGGACAAGTGGTGCTGCTCGACTTCCACGTGTTCTCCTCTCCTGGCTCTACGGAGCGTATCATGATGCTGCGCGAGATATACAACAAGTATCACCAGCGCGGACTGCAGGTTTACCAGATCGGCTTTGACAGCGACATACACTTCTGGAAGACACAGACTGCTGCCCTGCCATGGATTAGCGTACACGATGCTGACGGCGCGTCATCACCAAACATATCCAAGTATAACGTGTCAGAGATACCTACATTCTTCTTAATAGACCGCACCAACACGCTGCATAAGCGCGACGCACAGATAAAGGACTTGGACAAGGAGATTGAGTCATTGCTGTAAGAATGAGGAAGGTATTACTATTTGACTTTGGCACCATTCTCGTGGGATTGTCCAAGGAGCAGTGCGTAAAGGCTCTTGAGCAGATAGGCTGCGGACGCATAGCTTACTATGTGGACGAGTGCAGGCAGGAGGATTTGTTTCATGACCTGGAGATTGGCGGTTCCATAGCCGACTTCTGTAATGAGGCACGCCGGCAATCGTCATACACAGACGAGAAAGGCGTATATCACCCTTGCAAGGCTACTGACGAGGATATATGCTGGGCATGGAACCAACTGCTGCTCGACATACCCGTAGAGAAGCTGCGCCTCATATATCACCTGCGTCACGACCTGGGATATCATACCGCTATACTTTCCAACACCAACCAGATACACTGGCAGTATGCCCTGGAGCATCTCTTTACTGCTGACAACAAGACCGTCAATGATTACTTTGACGACATTTTCCTGTCATGCGACCTGCGGATGGTGAAGCCTGACGACTGCATCTACATTGAGATGTTCAACCGTATGAGGCAGGACTACGGCAACGCAAGCCTCAAGCCGTCTGACATTCTCTTTATAGATGACTCGAAGAAGAACTGCGAGGCGGCGGAGCGTAACGGCATCAGCACCTTCTGCGACCCAAAGGGTGACCGTTGGGTTGACTTCCTGAATGAGCAGAAGTATGCGGCAGTGATAGGCAACTTCGACGGAGTCCACACTGGGCACCAGCATGTCATTACTGCCCTGAAGAAAGCTGCGGCACAGCGCAAGATGAAACCAGTAGTCATCACTTTCGACAGACATCCACGCACTCTCTTTGACCCTCACTTTGTTCCTGAATATATCAGCACCTCTGACGAGAAAAGGCGGCTGTTGGAACAGATGGGAGTGGAGGTGCGCATCATTCCGTTCACCCAGAACGTGGCTGACACCACCGCACGTCAGTTTATGGCTGACACGCTACATGACAAGATGAACATAAGGATGTTGCTGTTGGGCTATGACAACCGTTTCGGCAAACGTAACGAATATGAGGATTTCAATGCATACAAACGTTACGGAGAGGAACTCGGCATAGAGGTGGAGATGACCTCTGCTGTGGACTTGGAGGGCGTCACGGTGTCGTCATCGCGCATTCGTCACATGATAAAGGAGGGACGGATGGAAGAGACTGCACAATGCCTCACAAGGCCCTTCACCATCAGCGGCAAGGTAATCAGCGGTTACAAGCACGGCAGGGAGATTGGTTTCCCAACTGCTAATATCAAGGCCCAGAAAGAGAAGATTACTCCCGCCAACGGCGTATATGCCTCCACCACGATGATAGGCGACAAAACATACCCTTCTGTCACTAACATAGGCACACGTCCTACATACACCGACGACTCCGACATTAGCATAGAGACGCACATAATAGGATATGACGGGGACTTGTACGGCACTGACATAACAGTGGGATTCCTGCGCCGCCTGCGCGACGAGCGGCAGTTCCCTTCCCCAGAGGAACTGAGCAAACAGATTGCCGCAGACATTGAGGAGGCACAGAACAAGCATAGACAATAAATAAAAAAGGTTTTGAGCAACACTCAAAACCTTTTTCTTATTTCTATATGGTGGAACACATTAATTCCCACCTTATATCCTATTAACTTTACAAGTTGCCACGCTCTTTGTCAAGATAGTACTTATACGTACCCACGGTAAGCTCGTCACAGGCAGCCTCATCACACACCACAATAGCGTGCGGGTGCATCTGAAGCATGGAGGCTGTCCACTTATGGCTTACCTCACCGTCAACGATATGCTGCAGGGCACGCGCCTTGTGGTGACCATTGCAGACAAGCAGCACCTCCTTGGCAGCCATCACGGTGCCTATACCTACTGTCAGCGCCTGCTTTGGCACCTGGCTGAGGTCGCCGTCAAAGAAACGACTGTTGGCAATGATAGTATCTGTCGTAAGCGTCTTTATACGTGTCTTGGAAGTAAGCGAACTGCCAGGCTCATTGAAAGCCAAGTGTCCGTCAGGACCTACACCACCCATGAAGAGGTCTATACCACCGGCATCCTCTATTGCCTTCTCGTATGCCTCGCACTCTGCTATGAGGTCAGGGGCATTACCGTTGAGGATATGCACGTTCTCCTTCTTTATATTAATGTGGTTAAAGAAGTTGTTCCACATGAATGAGTGATAAGACTCAGGGTGTGCCTCTGGAAGGTTTACATACTCGTCCATGTTGAATGTCACGACATGTTCAAAAGACAGTTTGCCTGCCTTGTTCATTTTGATAAGTTCCTTATATAGTCCTAATGGAGATGAACCTGTAGGACATCCTAACTTAAAAGGCTTTTCGGCCGTTGGCTTGGCCTCGTTAATTCTGTTGGCTACGTATGTCGCTGCCCACTTTGACATACGATCATAATCTGGTTCTATAATTACTCGCATAATGCTTCGCCTATTATGGGTTATGAATTTAGAACTATTGGTTAATAGAATATGAACAAAGAGTGTTGAGCTGTGGTTCTCAGGGAACTGATAGCTCAACACTCATGATTCATAATCTTATTTTACTAATGATGCAGTATCGTTTGCAATCATCTTCTCTTCATCTGTAGGGATGACAACGACCTTAACCTTAGAGTCTGGTGCTGAGATAACAGCTTCCTCACCACGTATCGTTGCGTTCTTTGCAGTGTCGAGCTTGATGCCCATCCACTCCATGTCCTTACATACCATCTCACGGATGTCTGACTGGTTCTCACATACACCGGCAGTGAACACGAGAACGTCACAGCCGCCAAGTGCAGCAGCATAAGAGCCGATGTACTTCTTGATGCGGTATGTGTACATATCAATAGCCAGCTGACACTTAGGATCACCGTCAACGTTGCCCTGGAACACCTCACGCATGTCGCTTGACTTGCAAGAGATACCTGCGAGACCAGACTGCTTGTTGAGCAGGTTAGAGATACCGTCAGCGTCAAGTCCTTCCTTCTTCATGATAAATGACACTGCGCCACCGTCGATGTCACCAGAGCGTGTACCCATCATAACACCCTCAAGTGGTGTGAGACCCATTGAGGTGTCCTGACACTTACCGTCCTTAACGGCTGCAAGTGAACCACCGTTACCGATGTGTGCGGTGATAACCTTTGTACCCTCAGCCTTCATGCCGAGGAACTCCAGAGCGCGGGCTGAAACGTAGCGGTGTGATGTACCGTGGAAACCATAGCGACGCACGCCGTACTTCTCATACAGAGCGTAAGGCACTGCATACATATACGCCTTAGCAGGCATTGTCTGGTGGAAGGCTGTGTCGAATACAGCTACCTGTGGCAGCTTTGGCAGCAGAGCTGTAACGGCAGCAATACCCTTAAGGTTTGCAGGGTTGTGCAGAGGAGCAAGGTCGTTGCAAGCCTCAATCTGCTTCAGCACCTCGTCAGTGATGACAACAGACTCAGCAAACTTCTCTCCACCGTGTACCACGCGGTGACCTACTGCGTCGAGCTCCTCAAGAGACTTCAGCGCACCGTACTCAGCGTTTGTGAGCACGTCGAAGATGAGCTGCACGCCCACTGTGTGCTCAGGAATGTCTTGCTCGATGGTCTTCTTACCATCAGCAACGTTAAACTTGATGAATGCGCCAGGAAGGCCTATCTTCTCTATGCCACCCTTTGCAAGAATATCACCGCTCTCAGTGTTGAAGAGCTGGTACTTGATGGAACTGCTGCCGCAGTTCAAAACTAAAATCTTCATTATTAACTCCTTAGTGTTTTGTTATATTACAACCTGAGATTACTTCTTCGCATCCATTGCCTGACATGCTGTGATGGCAACGAGATTTACGATATCCTCTACAGAGCAGCCACGTGAAAGGTCGTTCACTGGGCGTGCGATACCCTGAAGGATTGGGCCGAGAGCTGTTGCACCGGCAAGACGCTGAACAAGCTTATAACCGATGTTACCCACCTCAAGGTTAGGGAACACGAGCACGTTAGCCTTACCAGCTATCTCTGAACCTGGAGCCTTCTTAGAACCTACGGCAGGAACGAGAGCTGCATCTGCCTGAAGCTCACCGTCAATCTTGAGGTCCGGGTCAAGTTCCTTAGCAATCTTTGTAGCCTCTACCACCTTGTCAACTACCTCGTGAGAAGCAGAACCCTTTGTAGAGAATGAGCACATAGCCACGCGTGGATCAGTGAAGCCTGCAACCGAACGTGCTGTCTGTGCAGCGCATACTGCAATCTGACCAAGCTGGTCAGCGTCTGGCATCGGGGTAACGGCAACGTCAGCGAATACCAATACACCGTTCTCACCATACTCTGGCTTGTCGGTAATCATAAGCATAGCACCTGATACGCAAGAGATGCCAGGAGCAGTCTTGATAATCTGCAGTGCAGGGCGCAGAGTGTCGCCAGTTGTTGAGAGAGCACCAGAAATCTGGCCGTCAGCGCCCTCTGTCTTGATGATAAGACATCCGAGATAAAGAGGGTTCTTTACAAGCTCGCGAGCCTTCTCTATGGTCATACCCTTCTTCTCACGAAGCTTCTGCAGAAGCTGTGCCAGCTCCTCAGACTTCTCATAGTTCTCTGGGTCGATAAGGGTAGCCTTGCCAATGTTCTTCAGGTTGTGCTGCTTAGCAAGCGCGTCAACCTTTGCAGGGTTACCAATAAGGATAAGGTCTGCAATCTCCTGCTCCAGAACCTTGTCTGCTGCGATAAGTGTGCGCTCCTCTTCTGCCTCCGGGAGCACGATGCGCTGCTTGTTTGCCTTAGCACGCGCTACAATCTGTTCGATTAAACTCATAGTGTGTCTTTAAATTTATATTAGAATACTTATTTATTTTTATCCTCCAAATTATTCGCCAAAAGTAGCAAAAAAAACGCAGTTATGCAAGTTTTTTCCACTTTTTCCTTACAACATCTCCTTACATGGCTGTCTATGCGTCTTTCATGTCAACAATGTCATCCCTTTACAATTCCTCTGTCAAGAGTGCTTCCAGATTCTCCGCAGACAAGCGCAGACGGAACTGTCCCTTGATTGCCACGGATATACGTCCTGTCTCCTCACTCACCACTATAGCCACAGCGTCTGATGCCTGGGATATGCCCATTGCGGCACGGTGACGCAAGCCCAATTCTCGCGGTATGTCGAAGTCATGGCTTACCGGCAGGATACATCCCGCTGCCTTTATGCGGCGGTGGCTGATAACCATGGCTCCGTCATGCAGCGGTGAGTTCTTGAAGAATATATTCTCTATCAACCGCTGGTTGATCTGCGCGTCCACGGTGTCACCCGTGGCGGTAATGTCGTCAAGCGGAGTGGTGCGCTCTATCACAATCAGCGCACCACACTTGGCGCGCGCCATATTGATACAGGCCATGACTATAGGCATGATGGCCTCGCGTGGCGTTACAGACTTCTCATCCCTGCGCACCGTGAACCAGTTTACCACCTTACGCAGTTTGTTATGCTCTCCGAGGCTGTAGAGGAACTTTCGTATCTCCTCTTGGAACAGCACGATAATGGCAAGTGCGCCCACACCGACGAACTGGTCGAGGATGGCACCGAGCAGACGCATCTCAAGCACCCTGGAGACAAACAGCCAAGTGACGATGAACGCCAATATGCCGACAAAGATATTGAGCGTCCTCGACTCACGCATGAAGCGGTAGGTGTAGTACAACACCAGCGCCACCAGCAGTATGTCTATGGCATCTTTTATTCCGAAGGAGAGAAACATCTTCTTACAGTATTCAAAGTTTCTTTTACATCATGCACACGCAATATGTCCGCACCACCGACGAGTGCCATGGTGTTAAGTATCATAGTGGCTTGCAACGCGGCATCACTGTCGGGCGTGGTGCAGAGCGGCATCCGCGCCATGCGCTTACGGCTCATGCCAGCAAGTAACGATAATCCGGGGAATGCCTCACGAATCTCTGGCAGGCGCGCCAGCACGTCATAATTGCCGCGCACCACATCCTTACCGAAGCCAAAACCCGGGTCGAGTATTACATCACTGCAGCCATACTCATTAAGGGCACTTACCTCCGTACGGAAACGGCTTATGATGCGTTCCACCGTCGGTTCCACAGACATAAGCACATAACTCAGTCCTAACCTGCCTACCAAGGGAAACATCTCCGCGTCGGCTCCCTCTGACACATCGTTAATAATGCGCACGCCATACTCCTCTGCCGCCATACGCGCCACCGAGGCGCGGAACGTGTCAACACTAAGCGTGACATCAGGATGCTCACGCCTTATTACCGAGAGAGCCATGTGCAGACGACGCATCTCCTCTTCCTCAGGAACCTCCGCCGTTGCGCCAGGCCTGGTACTATATGCTCCCACATCTATGATATCACCACCTTCGCTCAGTATCTGCTCCGCACGCAGCGCGATCTCCTGCTCCGTCTGTTTGCGTGAGCCAGCGAAAAACGAATCGGGCGTACAGTTCAGTATGCCCATTATCTTTATATTCATACGTACAAAAGTAATAATTTCTTCTTGTCTAAGCAAATTTTTTGAGGCTTTAATTATTTTTCTAAGAAATTTATGTTAACTTTGCAAACAGATATGCCACCAGGAAACATATTTTGAGTAACACACACTGAATAAATATAATGCAAACATTCTTCAACGCAAAAGACCTGGGTGACCTTACAGCTGCTTTGGCTGAAGCCCAGGAGGTGAAGCGAGACCGCTTTGCCTATCAACATTTAGGCAAGAACAAGACACTCTTGATGGTGTTCTTCAACAATTCACTGCGTACCCGCCTCTCTACCCAGAAGGCTGCCATGAACCTCGGTATGAACGTCATAGTACTCGACGTCAACGCCGGTGCATGGAAGTTAGAGACCGAGCGCGGTGTCATCATGGACGGCGACAAGTCTGAGCATCTGCTTGAGGCCATCCCTGTCATGGGCAACTACTGTGACCTCATAGGCATCCGCTCTTTCGCCGGACTCACTGACCGTGAGTATGACTATGCCGAGACCATCGTGGGACAATTCATAAAATACAGCGGCCGTCCTGTCTTTGCCATGGAGACTGCCACTGTCCACCCGCTGCAGGCTTTTGCTGACCTCATAACCATAGAGGAGCACCGCACCACAGAGCGTGTAAAGGCTGTGCTTACATGGGCACCACACTGCCGTGCTCTGCCACAGGCTGTTCCAAACTCTTTCGCCGAGTGGATGATAGCTGCACCTAATGTTGACCTCGTCATCACCCAGCCTGAGGGCTATGAGCTTGACCCGAAGTTCACAAAGGGCGCCACTATAGAGTATGACCAGAAGAAGGCCCTCGAAGGGGCTGACTTCGTATATGCCAAGAACTGGTCATGTCCAGGTGTCACTCGTCCCGCTGACTACGGCAAGATACTCACCGACTATCATGACATGATGCACTGGACTGTTGATGCCGAGCACATGTCATGGACTAACAATGGTAAGTTCCTGCACTGTCTGCCAGTGCGCCGCGGACTGATTGTAACCGACGACGTGATAGAGTCAAAGAACTCTCTCGTAATACCTGAGGCTGCAAACCGCGAGATTTCCGCCGAGGTGGTAATCAAGAGAATGCTTGAGGCTCTTTAAGCGCAGGGGTGCAGATTACAGAATGACGACAGTTTTTCATTCAATTCTGCTTTCATTTTCACTGTTCCGATTCTATGTACGAATAGGACATTTTGGTGATTTGGCGTTTTGAAAAACGTTCACGAAAAAACGCAAACCAGAGTGAAGAAATGACTATTTTCAGGAAAAAACACTGCTGAAAAGTCATTTTTACGGGGTTTGAATCGTAAAGTGATAGCTTTTACAGTGTAAAGTGATAGCTTTCACGATGTAAAACGATAGCTTTGACAACGAAAAACGATAGCTTTTACGACGTAAAAGCTATCGTTTTTTAGTGTCCCAATACAAGCCTCTACTGATTATCAGCAAGTTACGACTTTCTGTAGATTGCGCTGTACGAAACCAACGGTAAATTATTTTGAAATATCGCACGCACGAGGCGTTAACGAGACGCCCCGAATAGGACAAAATTGTCATTAACCAAATTTAACAAATGCGCTGAGCAACAAAACTGAGAGCAATACCGGCACCACATATTTCAGCATTACTATATACATTCCCTTTCTGCGGAAACGATATCCGTTCATACGCATCTCGCCGATAAGCAACTTCGGTTTAACCACCCAACCGATAAGTATGCAGGTGCAGATGGCAAGCACAGGCATCAGCAGGTTATTGGCTACATAGTCAAAGATGTCAAGTATCTGTCCGGTCACACCATTAGGCAGCTGGTAATCAAAATAAAGTTTGTTATAGCCAAGACAAACAAGCAATGACAACAGATACCCCGTGCCGCCCATGACTGCGACAGCCTTCTTACGCGACCATTTATACTTATCCATCACACTTGACACTATTGCCTCAAGTATTGACACCGCACTGGTAATGGCAGCGAATGTGACCATCAGGAAAAATACGAAACTTATCACCGAACCTGCAGTTCCCATGTGAGTAAAGACCTTAGGCAAAGCGATGAACATCAGTCCGGGGCCAGCCTTCATACCCTCCGTACCCATGAACACATACACGGCTGGTATAATCATCAAGCCCGCCAGCAAGGCTATCAAGGTGTCAAATATCTCAATACGGTCAATAGCCTGTCCAAGATTGACCGATTTCTTCATATATGAGCCGTAGGCTATCATGATACCCATGGCTATGGACAGAGAGTAGAACAACTGTCCTGTGGCGTCGAGGGCTATTGTGAGGAAACGCTTGAGAGTCATGCCCTCAAAGTTCGGCCAGAAATACACACCGGCTCCCTCCATTCCCGTACGCGTCACTCCGTTAGCGTCCGTATGGCTGATACATAGCGAGTAGCCACATATAAACACCACCATGACAATCAGCGCCGGCATGATAATACGCGAGTATTTCTCTATACCTTTCTCTACTCCGCGCCATACCACGAACACGCAGAAAGCCGCGAAGATTGTCATCAGCACGATGGGCTCCCACGTAGAAGAGATAAACTCACCGAAATAGCCATCCTGAGTGGCCTCAGGTATAGTGAATGATGATGACACGAAGAAATACTTCAACACCCATCCACCGATAACACAGTAGTACGGATAGATAATATATGGTACCACAAAGGATATCCAACCCAAGAACGCCCAGCGCTTATTGAAGAACTTATATGCAGTCAGAGGTCCCTGCTGAGAGCGACGTCCCATTGCCACCTCTGTTATCAGCAATGTAAAACCAAATGTCACGGCTAACACTACATACAGGAGCAGGAACACACCACCGCCATCACGCGCGGCAAGATAAGGGAAACGCCATATATTTCCCAAACCGACGGCGGAACCCGCTGCTGCAAGCACAAAACCTAACTGTCCACTGAAGGCATTACGATCTTTTCTCTTTTTCTTATTTTTCATGCTTATCTATTTTGCAATTTACGCAAAATTAATAAAAAAGCTTGACATAGCAAAACCTTTCAATGATTATTTACCATTATATTTCTAACAAGAATTATTTTGCTAAATGGAAGTAAATGTGTAACTTTGCCTCTCGAAATGCAACCAGGACGTATTCTCATAACAGGCGCATCAGGATTTATCGGCGGTTTCATCGTCGAGGAGGCCCTGTCACAGGGTATGGAGGTATGGGCTGCAGTAAGACGTAGCAGCAGCACCCGTTACCTGCAAGATAAGCGCATACACCTCATTGAGCTGAATCTCGGTTCCACCGACCAAATGACAGAGGTTCTGGGCAACATACAGTTTGACTACGTGGTACACGCTGCCGGACTGACCAAGGCTCTGAAAAAGTCCGATTTCTTCGATGTCAACACTGAGGGTACCAAGCATCTTGTAACCGCGCTCACAGACACTCAGCACGCGATAAAACGGTTCGTTTTTGTTAGCAGTCTAAGTGTGATGGGGGCTATACGCGAGGAAGAGCCTCATACCGACATCATCGACACTGACACGCCTTGCCCCAATACATCGTATGCAGAGAGCAAATTGCTGGCAGAAAACTGGCTGAAGGAGCACTGCCGGTTACCATTTACCATACTGCGCCCCACTGGCGTGTACGGTCCGCGAGAGAAAGACTATATGATTATGGCAGACTCCATCCGTCGTGGCATAGACGTGGCAGTAGGATATAGGAGACAAGACCTTACTTTCATATTCGTAAAAGACGTAGTACAGGCTGTATTCCTCTCGATAAAATCGGAGAAAAGTATTGGTAAGGCATACTTTTTGAGTGATGGCGAGATATATAGTTCCCGGCAGTTCAGCGACTACATAATAAGCACACTCGGCAAGCGCCATGTGTTGCGGCTCACGTTCCCTCTGTGGGTACTGCGCACCGTATGCGCCGTGAGCGATATTTGGATGCGTATCACCGGCAAACTGTCCACGTTAAATAATGACCATTACAATATGCTCAAGCAGCGCAACTGGCGATGTGACATCACCTCGGCAAAGCGCGACCTCGGTTTCTCACCACGATGGAATCTTGAGAAAGGAGTAAGAGAAATGTTACAGAACACAAAATAGCCGCACAATGAAACGACAGAATACAATATCAGATTTTTTCGTAGTAGAGAAGAGTCGCATGAAGACTTCAAAGGGCGGTCCCTTAGGTATGGGTAAGTTCGGTTTCATCGCTCCGGAACTTGCACAATTCGCCTATGCAGCAATCACCGCACTGATAATCCTGTTCACATGGACGGGACATGAGGACCCTGCCTCTCTGGTGTGGCAAAGGGTAACAGCGCTATCAGGCACCGTGGCACTGTGGATTGTCTATATGATATGGCCATGCCGCATGGTAATGGCTTGCCGCATAGGCTATCTTTTAGTAATGCTCGGATACTGGTACCCGGACACATACGAGATAAACAAGCAGATTGGCAGCCTTGACCATATCTTCGCGCAGTGGGAGCAGACTATATTCAACTGCCAGCCTGCACTCTTATTCTCACAGAGGTTCACGTCAAAAGTAGTGTCTGAACTGATGTATATGGGCTATGAGTCATATTACCTCTTCTTCATCATCTTGCCATGCATCGCACTCGCAAGATACTATGACCAACTAGAGCGTATCACGTTCATATTACTCGGCTCCTTCTTTACCTGCTATGTCATCTTCATACTCCTGCCAGTAACCGGTCCGCAGTACTATTATCTGGCGGCTGGCATAGACAACATTGCCAACGGAGTTTTCCCCGACATAGGTAAATATTTTGCCGATTCCACCGAGTGTCTTACTGCCCCAGGATGGCAAGGTGGACCTTTCTACCATCTATGTGCGCTGTTGCACGGAGCCGGTGAGAGACCAACGGCAGCCTTCCCATCAAGCCACGTGGCAATAGCCACATTGGTAATGGCCATCTGCACAAAGATGCGTATGTGGCGTATGCTCATCATACTTGCCATTCCATATCTCTTCCTTTGCATGGCAACCGTGTATATACGGGCACACTATGCTATTGACTCCATTACAGGATTTGTAAGCGGCATCATACTCTTCTTCATATTCGGAGGCATGAAGCTACGCTCCTGACATAACGACACCACACGCAATATCACCCTGTAAGGCAAAAGCCGGCAGGCACAACCGCCAAGGCTATAGTCTCACACCATGGAAGCTGACAGATGAAGTCCTCATTTGTCAGCTTTCATGCTTTACGGTTGCTATTAACACCCGTTAACACCTCACATTACGATTTTAACACAAAAGTGAAGAAAGTGTCAGTTTTATTGAGTAACTTTGCAGATTAAGGAATATCAGCTATAACAAACTAACTAAAAAAATGAAAAAACAGATTATCTCAACTACCCTACTATGCTGCGCAATGACACTCTCAGCAGCGCAACGCGAAGTTGTTGACATGAACCGTGGATGGTTCTTCAAACCCGGCAAATCCCAGCCTACTGTAACAATGGCTGAGGTTGCAGACTGGCAGAGGATAAACGTGCCTCATGACTTCCAGATAGAGCAGCCATGGGTGGCACCGACCGCAGACGAGAAGGCCGACAACTCCGATGCCGGAGCCAACATCAGAAGCCGACTGTCATCACGCGGCTTCAAAGAGATGGGTGAAGGATGGTATGTAAAATCATTCACCCCGTCTGCCGACAAGAAAGGCCAGCGTGTACTGCTCGACTTCCAGGGCATCATGTATGTGGGAGACGTGTATCTCAACGGCAAGCGCATAGGCGGCACCGACTACGGATATGTAGGTTTTGAGATTGACATAACAAAAGAACTGAAGTACGGTCAGGAGAACACCATAGCCGTACGCTGTGACACCGGCAGGCCAAAGGACTCACGATGGTACACCGGCGGTGGTCTGTTCCGCGATGTCAAAGTCGTATATACAGACCCTCAGCTCTACTTCCTGCGCCACCCGTTGTATATCACAACTGAGAACAACAATAAGGTCAACATCTCTGCCAACGTGCAATGCAACACCAAGCAGAACAATGTGACCATGCAGGTAACGATAACAGCCCCTGACGGTTCTGTTGTCAGCGACAAGAAGTATGACCTGAAGCGCAACCGTAACTACCGCTACGGTCAGGAGATAGCAATACCGACCATTGACCTGCCCAACGCACAGTTGTGGGACTGCGAGCACCCTAACCTCTACACAGCAAAGGTGACGCTTTATAAGGAGGACGGAACAGTCTGCGATGAGGCAACAAGCCGTTTTGGTGTGCGCACTATAGAAATGGTACCAGGCAAAGGTATGCTGCTCAACGGCAAGAAGGTACTGCTGAAAGGCTATGCCAACCACCACACCCTCGGTGCATTAGGTGCTGCAGCATACCCACGTGCCATAGAGAAGCGCATCAAGATGATGAAGGAGTTTGGTCTTAACCACATACGCAGCTCGCACAACCCTTACTCAGAGTCTTTCCTCGACATTTGCGACGAGAACGGTATTCTCTTCGTTGATGAGCTTTATGACAAGTGGAACGACCAGTATGTAGGTGCTGGCAGGGCACACTTCCGCGACCTGTGGCAGGACCATGTGGAAGAATTCATCAAACGAGACCGCAACCATCCTTGTGTCGTAATGTGGTCACTGGGTAACGAGCTGCAGTCATATAACGACCAACCGTTCAATGATTTCGGCGTGACT
This sequence comes from uncultured Prevotellaceae bacterium, assembly GCA_945941025.1. Classification (GTDB taxonomy): domain Bacteria; phylum Bacteroidota; class Bacteroidia; order Bacteroidales; family Bacteroidaceae; genus Prevotella. The sequence goes on along the minus strand of CAMEWL010000018.1, from coordinate 18,027 downwards.
CAGTTTAAGTTGATGAAGACTCTCATACAACGCTTTGACAACACACGCAAGGTTACAGTGGCTATGCATCCACGCTATCGCAATTGGGAGACCGACTCCCTGCCTTGTGACCTTGCCATGGCAACAGACATACAGGCTTACAACTACCGCTATATGTACTTCCCCGGCGACGGCAAGCGTTTCCCTTGGATGAACTTCTACCAGAGTGAGGCATCAGTATCTGCCATGGGTGAGAACTTCTTCGCCATGGACCGCGACAAGGTAATCGGCATGGCATACTGGGGAGCCATCGACTACCTCGGCGAGAGTCAGGGCTGGCCAGCCAAAGGATGGGTGCAGGGAGTATTTGATATCAGCCTGGAGCCTAAGCCAAAGGCATACTACATGAAGTCTTTCTTCAAGGATGATGAGCCATTGGTACACATAGCCGTAACCGAAGATGCCGGTGGTGTAATGTGGAACGGCGTACAGATAGGCAACGAGGGACAGAGCGACCACTGGAACCGCAAGGCAGGCGACACCCTCAGCATTACCACCTACACCAATGCCGACGAGGTGGAGCTGTTTGTCAATGGCAAGAGCTACGGCACTAAGAAGAACGACAAGGCATCAGCCAAGATGCGCAACCAGATACGTTGGAACAATGTCATCTATCAGAACGGCTACTGCGAAGCTGTGGCACGCACCGACGGAAAGGTTGTAGCACGCCACAAGATAGAGACAACCGGCAAGCCGGTGGCACTGAAGATAGATACCGACAACGCCAACTGGAAGGCAGACGGCATAGACCTGCAGCATCTGCGCATATATGCAGTGGACAGCAAGGGCAGAAGAGTTTACACCGCTGTAGGCGATGTGAAGGTTGAGGTAAACAGCAAGGCTGCCACACTGGTAGCCATGGGCAGTGGCAACCAGATGTCCGATGAACTGCACGTTACCAACCACCGCATGCTCTACAACGGTTCTGTACAGGCAATACTGCGCTCAGGCATCGACGGAGGCGACGTAAACATCACCGCCACCTGCGACGGACTGAAGCCAGCGAAGATAAAACTAAAAGTAAAACCATAACAGAAGAAAATGAAAGAATCAACTCGCAAAGGCCTTTTAGGCATTTTTGTCACCGCAGGAGTGACACTACTCTGCGGACTGGCTTACGCCATCAATCAAAAGCTTGGACAGATAGCTGAGATAGGCGACATAAAATATGATGAGGAGGAGGAATGAAATACGCTGTTGACCAGATAGCAACCCTCATAGGAGCACACAGATACGGCACGTCACAGGGCAACGTGTCGTTTCTGCTTACTGACAGTCGCTCACTGTCGTTTCCTGAGGAGGCTATGTTCTTTGCCCTTAAATCAAAGAGGAACGACGGACACAAGTACATCGGCGAGCTTTACAAGCGCGGTGTACGTAACTTCGTGGTAGAGCGCCTGCCCGAGGAGAATATACCCGAGGACGCAAACCTGCTACTGGTACCCGACTCCCTTGCGGCACTACAACGACTGGCAGAGCGCCAGCGCGATGAGTTTCAGATACCTGTCATCGGCATCACCGGCAGCAATGGCAAGACGGTGGTGAAGGAGTGGCTATACCAGCTTCTCTCCCCCGATGCATGCGTGACACGCTCACCACGCTCATACAACTCGCAGATAGGCGTGCCACTGTCCGTATGGCAGCTACGCAAAGAGACACAAGTGGGTATCTTTGAGGCTGGCATCAGTCAGGCAGGCGAGATGCAGCGATTGGCTGACATCATACAGCCTACCATTGGCATCATCACGACATTGGGCGAGGCGCACCAGGAGAACTTCCACAGCATGGAGGAGAAATGCCGTGAGAAGCTGCTGTTGTTCAAGGACTGTCCTACGCTGGTCTATCCAATGGACAAAGACATCATCTTCCGCACCATTAAGCAGTCGCAGTACAAAGGACAGCTGATAGGATGGTCAGCCAATGACACCTCTGCCGCGTTCTATGTTGAAAGTACAGAGCAGAACGGCGAGACCACCACAGTGAACTACACCTTCAACGGTACAAAAGGTTCCTATACCATACCGTTCATAAGCACCGCGTCTGTGGAGAACTCCATCACCTGTGCTGCCACCGCACTACACCTCGGCATGAACGCTGACACCTTGTGCCAGCGCATGGCAGAGCTGGAGCCTGTGGCTATGCGCCTTGAGGTAAAGGAGGGACGCGACGGATGCACCCTTATCAATGATTCTTACAACTCTGACCTTGCATCACTTGACATAGCCCTTGACTTCATGCACCGCCGTCCCGACCACAACGGACGCCGCCGCACGCTTATAATAAGCGACATTGACCAGACGGGCCTGTCATGCAAAGAGATAACAAGCCGCATAGAGGCCATGGCTAAGAGCAGGGGCATAGAGAAACTCATCACCATAGGCGAGCAGTTCCAGGACTTTACGCCACAGTCTCTGCCGTCTTACCATACATTCAAGACTACAGAGGAGTTTCTTGACAGCAATGCCTTTGCCGCACTGCGCAATGAGGTCATCCTCATAAAAGGCGCAAGGCGCTTCCACTTTGACCACATCACCGAGCTGCTGGTCAACAAGGTACACGAGACAACGCTTGAGGTCAACCTCTCCGCCATCGTTGCCAACCTTAACTACTACCGTTCGCAGATGCACAGTGGCACCAAACTGGTGTGCATGATTAAGGCTAACGGATATGGTACCGGCGCAATAGAGATAGCCAAGACACTGCAGGAGCACCGCGTGGACTACCTTGCCGTGGCAGTAGCTGACGAGGGCGTGGCACTGCGACAGGCCGGCATAACCGCCAACATCATGGTGATGAACCCTGAGATGACGGCATTCAAGACTATGTTTGACTATGACCTGGAGCCAGAGGTCTATTCCTTCCGTCTGCTTGACGCACTCAGACACGCCGCACGCAAGGAGGGTATAACAGGCTGGCCTATACATGTCAAACTCGACACCGGTATGCACCGTCTGGGCTTCCACCCCGTGGACGATATGCCAAGGCTCATTGATTACCTGAAGAAACAAAACGCACTGACACCCCGTTCGGTGTTCTCACACTTCGTAGGAAGCGATGACGACTGTTTCGACGAGTTCTCTGCAATGCAGTATAAGATGTATCGGACAGGCGCTGACGCCTTGCAAGAGGCTTACCCACACCACATACTCAGACACATCTGTAACTCCGCTGGCATAGAGCACTTCCCAGAGAGACAGATGGACATGTGCCGTCTGGGCATAGGCCTCTATGGTGTCAACCCGCGTAACAACGCGATAATAAATAATGTGGCATCACTGAAAACCACAATACTACAATTACGCCATGTGAAAGCCGGCGAATCCATAGGCTATTCACGCCGCACCACGCTTGACAAGGACTCCCTTATCGCCGCCATACCTATAGGCTATGCCGACGGACTGAACCGTCATCTGGGCAACCGCCACGGCTTCTGCCTGGTAAACGGCAAGAAGGCTGAGTATGTAGGCAATATATGTATGGACGTCTGCATGATAGACGTGACAGGTATAGAGTGTAAGGAGGGCGACAGCGTCGAGATATTCGGCGACAACCTGCCCGTAACCGAGCTCTCAGACCGTCTTGACACCATACCTTACGAGATACTCACAGGCATCTCCGAGCGTGTGAAAAGAGTTTATTTTAAGGATTAAACACAAAAGTCATGAATATACAGTTCCAACTTACAAAGGATGCCAGCCTATCACTGGCCCTTATCAATGACGAGAAGAAAAACGCCGTACTGCGTCGCATAGCTGACGAGATAGGACGGCAGTCTGATATGCTCCTTGAGGCAAACGCCAAGGACCTCAGCCGTATGGACCAGTCAAACCCTCTGTATGACCGTCTGCAGCTCACTAAGGAGCGCCTTGACGGCATAGCCTCTGACATGCGCCATGTAGCAGACCTGCCTACACCTCTCGGTCACATAACAAAGGACCACACACTGGAGAACGGCCTGAGACTCTACCGCGTCTCTGTTCCTTTCGGTGTCATCGGCATGATATACGAGGCACGTCCTAACGTGTCGTTTGATGTATTCTCCCTCTGTTTCAAGAGTGGTAACGCCTGCGTGTTGAAGGGTGGCAAGGATGCCGACGACTCCAACCGCGCCATCGTAGCCATGATTAAGCAGATACTCACAGAGGAAGGCATCAACCCTGACGTCATCAACCTGTTGCCTGCCACCCACGAGTCAACGGGTGAGATGCTCAATGCCGTAGGCTACATAGACCTCTGCATACCTCGCGGTGGCAAGAAGCTCATCGAGTTTGTACGCGACAATGCCAAGGTGCCTGTCATAGAGACTGGCGCAGGCGTGGTACACACGTACTTTGACAAGGACGGCGACCTGGAGAAGGGCAAGCGTATCATCAACAACGGCAAGACACGCCGCGTGTCTGTCTGCAACGCCCTTGACTGCCTGTTGGTACACAAGGACCGTGAGGCTGACATCCCAGCACTGCTCGAACTGATGAAAGACAAGGTACAGTTCCACTATGACAACTACGGCAAGGAGTGGATGTCATACGACCTCTCTATCAAGGTGGTTAACTCTCTTGATGAGGCACTGGCCCATATACGCAAATACAGCTCCGGTCACTCAGAGGCCATCATAACAGAGAACAAGGAGACCGCCATACGCTTCCAGAAAGAGGTGGATGCCGCATGCGTATATTGGAATGCTCCTACAAGCTTCACCGACGGTGCACAGTTCGGACTGGGCGCTGAGATTGGCATCAGCACACAGAAACTCGGTCCACGCGGACCTATGGCACTTGAGGAGATGACCACCTACAAGTGGATTATAGAAGGTGACGGACAGATAAGGAGTTAAGGAGTTAAGGAGTCAAGGAGTTAAGAAGTTAAGGAGTTAAGTAGTTAAGACAAATGAGTAATCTGTATAATATTTTTCTCAACAGCACAGGCATAACCACCGACAGCCGCGACTGCCCTGAGGGCAGCATATTCTTCGCCTTGAAGGGCGAGACCTTTGACGGCAACAAATATGCAGGAGCAGCACTGGAGAAGGGCTGCGCATACGCCGTGGTGGACGAGGCGGAGTACGCTGCCGACGACCGTTTCATCCTGGTGCCAGATGTGCTCACAGCCTTACAGCAACTTGCCAACGAGCACCGCCGTGCGCTCGGCACAAGGATTATAGGCGTGACAGGCACCAACGGTAAGACTACCACCAAGGAGCTCATAGCCGCTGTTCTCTCTAAGAAGTATAACGTGCTTTACACGCAAGGCAACTTCAACAACCACATCGGAGTACCAAAGACTCTGCTGCGCCTTACCAAAGAGCACGAGATAGCAGTGGTAGAGATGGGCGCCAACCACCCGGGGGAGATTAAGACCCTCGTCAACATCGTGGAACCCGACTACGGTATCATAACAAACGTAGGCAAGGCCCACCTTGAGGGCTTCGGCTCTTTTGAGGGTGTTATAAAGACCAAGGGCGAGCTGTATGACTTCCTGCGTCAGAAAGGCGGCAGCAAGGTCTTCATAGATGCCGACAACGAGCACCTGGCAGGCATTGCCCACGACCTGGAGCAGATAAAGTACGGTGTGAAGAGCGATGCCGGTACACTGGCAGTAAAAGGCGAGGTAATAGCCTGCGACCCCTTCCTGCGTTTCCGTTGGAACGGTGGCGAGGTAAACACCCACCTTATAGGCGCGTACAATATATATAATATGCTCGCGGCTGCCACCATAGGCATGCACTTCGGTGTAACGCCTGCACAGACAAACGAGGCCTTGACAGAATATGTGCCGAGCAATAACCGCTCACAACTGACAGTGACGGAGAATAACAAGCTGGTGGTTGACACCTACAATGCCAACCCTACGTCAATGATGGCGGCGCTTGAGAACTTCACCCTTATGGCCATGCCGTCAAAGATGGCCATCCTCGGCAGCATGGGAGAGCTCGGTGCCGTAAGCCATGACGAGCACCAGCGCATCGTCAATTACCTCACACAGCACGGATATAACGACGTATGGCTCGTGGGTAAGGAATTCGGCAAAATAGAGTGCAACTATCGCAAGTTCGCCGACGTGGAGGCTGTGAAGCAGGAACTGCTCTCCCACCCTCTCAAGGACCAGTGCATACTGATAAAAGGCTCTAACACCATGAGGCTCTTTGAACTGCCTCCATTATTATAACATTTGACGCACTTCTGCCTCGGCGGCAATCAGGCTTTCGGATGGAACGACCCCGACCCGGCATTCGCCTTCGACGACTTTGCCGTCTATAACAAGGCTCTCACCTCTGAGGAGATTGCAGCGATAATCAGTGCGCAGACCAACACCACCGGAGTGCAGAACGTCAAGGCCGCAAAGGCAGAGAACGGAGCGCGCTATAACCTCGCCGGACAGAAAGTAGGCTCAGGCTTCAAGGGCATAGCCATAGAGAACGGCAAAAAGACGGTAATGAGATAACCTTCTTCCCATAGGAGGGAATAGGACATTTTGGTGATTTAACATTTCATTACAATTCGCAATCTAGAGAAAACAGCAAGAAAAAAGTAATAATAAAAAAGAAGGTTGTAACAACTCACAACCTTCTTTTTTTCGTTTTCCAGGCTAAAAAGCGCCTTTTTGGCTTCTAAAAGCATAACTTTCATGTCATAAAAGCATAGCTTTTAGGGTGTGAAAGCTATCACTTTACAATGTAAAAGCATAGCTTTCACGCTGAAAAGGCCCTAAAATGTCACAAGTCAGTCACCCCTCTGTTCTGTATAGTGCTGTATTACAGCACCTAACGCAAAACGCAAAATCCTTGCGATATTTCAGCCCAAAACCGAAGTTGGTGAAAAATATCGCAAGGAATTTAAGCCTAAAATAGGACATTTTAGCGATTCGCACTAAAATGCTGCATCGTGCACGGACGTTTTTTAGAGCTTCTGCTCCACCTCTATCTCGGTGAAGGTCTCTATCACGTCGCCTGCCTGTATATCGTTGAAGTTGACGAGAGAGATACCACACTCAAAGCCTGTGGCAACCTCCTTGACGTCATCCTTATAACGCTTCAGAGCGTTGATTTCGCCTGTAAAGATTACGATACCATCGCGTATGAGGCGAGCCTTGTCCTTGGCGTGTACCTTGCCGTCGGTAACCATACATCCAGCCACCGCGCCGACCTTGGAAATCTTGAATACCTCCTTGACCTCCACCTGACCAGTGGAAACCTCCTTCTTGACCTTGTCGAGCATACCCTCCATGGCAGCCTTGATATCGTCCATGGCATCGTAGATGACAGAGTAGGTATTGATTTCCACACCCTCCTGCTCTGCCAGTTTCTTGGCTGCGGCAGACGGACGCACCTGGAAGCCTACAATCATACCGTTCTCGGCGGTAGAAGCGAGCATCACGTCGTTCTCTGATATCTGGCCTACGGCCTTCATTATGACGTTCACCTGTACCTTCTCTGTTGACATCTTGATGAACGAATCTGAGAGGGCCTCCACAGAACCCTGTGTATCGGCCTTGACAACGAGGTTGAGCTCGTGGAACTCGCCCAGTGCCACGCGGTGTGCAATCTCCTCCAGCGACAATATCTTGGTAGTTCTGAGGCTCTGCTCACGCTGCAGCTGCAGACGCTTGTTAGCTATGGTCTTAGCCTCCTGCTCGGTCTCCATGATGTGGAACGAGTCGCCGGCCTGAGGCGCACCGTTCAGACCCAGTATGATAACCGGCTCCGCAGGCTTTGCAGCCTCAACATTCTGGTTACGCTCGTTGAACATAGCCTTCACACGGCCCCATGCCGTACCGGCTATCACGATGTCGCCCACGTGCAGTGTACCATTGCTTACAAGCACTGTAGAGACATATCCCCTACCCTTGTCAAGTGATGACTCTATGACAGAGCCTGTAGCCTTACGGTTAGGGTTAGCCTTCAGGTCAAGCATCTCAGCCTCAAGGAGCACCTTCTCCATGAGTTCCTCAACGCCGATACCCTTCTTGGCACTGATTTCCTGACACTGGTACTTACCGCCCCACTCCTCTACAAGAAGGTTCATGGCAGCCAGGTCCTGGCGTATCTTGTCGGGGTTAGCACCCGGCTTATCAATCTTGTTGATGGCAAACACCATAGGCACATTGGCAGCCTGTGCGTGTGCTATAGCCTCCTTAGTAGTAGGCATTATAGAGTCGTCGGCAGCAATGATGATGATGGCGATATCGGTTACCTGAGTACCACGGGCACGCATGGCGGTAAACGCCTCGTGACCTGGGGTATCGAGGAATGTGATACGGCGACCGTCCTCCAGTCTTACGTTGTAAGCACCGATGTGCTGTGTGATACCGCCTGCCTCACCGGCAATGACGTTAGTATTACGCACATAGTCAAGCAACGAAGTCTTACCATGGTCAACGTGACCCATGACGGTAACGATAGGAGCACGTGACATCAAGTCGTTCTCATCGTCATCTTCCTCATGTATGGCCTCCTGCACCTCGGCGCTGACATACTCCGTAGTGAAGCCGAACTCGTCAGCCACCAGGTTGATAGTCTCTGCGTCAAGACGCTGGTTGATACTAACCATGATACCTACAGACATCAGCGTACCGATGAGCTTGGTCACAGGCACATCCATCATGTTGGCAAGCTCAGACACAGTAACAAACTCTGTCAGCTTCAGTGTCTTGCTCTCAAGCTCGGTATTAAGTGCGTCCTCCTCACGCTGCTGTGCAGCGGCATCACGCTTCTCCTTACGATACTTGGCGCCCTTCTTGGTCTGTGAGCCCTTGCTGGTAAGACGTGCAAGCGTCTCCTTAACCTGACGTGCTACATCCTCCTCGCTGACCTCCTGCTGTCCTCCCTTCTTCTTATTCTTTTTCTTCTTGCCTGTACCCTGCTGCTGGTTGCCGGCCTTACCTGCTGTAACGCGGGCATTCTTGCCGTTCTTGCCTCCCTGCTGCTGGTTAGCGGCATCATTCACATCTACGCGCTCCTTGCCTATGCGGTTACGCTTCTTCTTCTCTGAGGCTTTCTCCTCACGCTCCTTCCTGCGCTCCTCCTTAGACTTCTTCTTAGGATGAGTGGACTGGTTGAGAGCGTCAAGGTCAATGGTGCCTATCACGTTAGGACGGGTGATGGTCTTACGCTCACTCTTCAGAGTGAATATCTCCACCTCCTTATTGTTCTGAGGCGCAGCGGCCTTGGCAGGCTGTGCGTCGTTCTTCTCATTTGGTGCTGCCTCTGCAGGTGCTGCCGGCTTAGCAGGTTCAGCCTCAGCCTTCTTGGCTGCGGTATTGTCTGCCGGTGCCTTAGCCTCTGCCGGTGCCTTTTCAACGACAGCGGCAGCCTTCTCCTGAGGCTTCTCTTTCTTCTCAGCCACAGGCTCTGCAGGCTTTGTCTCTACCACTGGCTCAGCCTTAGCCTCGCTCTTCTGCTCAGCAGCCTCCTTAGGCTCCTCCTTCTTGGCAGGCTTACCTGAAAGACTGTCAAGGTCTATCTTACCCAGAGGCTTGGCTGTCTGCCTGTTAAGCAGGGCCTCACCTGGTGTCACGGCCTTGGCAGGCTCCGCAGTGGCACCAGCCGCACGCTCCTTGCCAGGCTTCTTTTCCTTCTCTGGTTTCTTAAAGAGTTTCACCGCTTGCGACCTTACCTCTCTATCCACCCTGAAAGCAGCCTGCAAGGCTTCTTGCTGTGCATCGTTAAGCTTAAAAGCCAGTTCATTTTTCACTTCACCCAGTTCGGGCCTTTTTGATAGGAAGTCGACAGCAGTCTGCAAACCTATGTTGAGTTCTTTTATTATTTTATTCAGTCTTATACTCATGCTTCGTTTTTTTAGATTTGTTAGGGGTTAGGGGTATTATCGTGGAGCGGTGATTACTGCTGCTCAAACTCTGACTTCAGGACGTTGAGAACGTGGTCAACGGTCTCCTCCTCCAGGTCAGCCTTGGAAATCAGCATCTCTCTTGGTGCTCCCAACACTTGCTTAGCTGTGTCGAGTCCTAATCCCTTTATAGCGTCGATAATCCACTGGTCTATCTCGTCGTTGAACTCATCCAGGTAGATATCCTCCTCCTCGGCGTTGTCAAGCTCACGGAACACATCGATGGTGTACTCTGTAATCATAGAGGCGAGCTTGATGTTCTGTCCGCTGCGACCTATAGCCAGTGACACTTCCTCTGGTCTGAGGTAAACCTCAGCCTTGTGCTCCTCCTCATTGATATTGATGCTGTTAATCTGAGCAGGTGCCAGTGCACGCTGTATGAAGAGCTTGATATTCTGTGTGTAGTTGATAACGTCAAGGTTCTCGTTACACAGCTCACGCACGATGCCATGCACACGGCTACCCTTGACACCTACGCATGCTCCTACTGGGTCGATGCGGTCGTCAAAGCTCTCTACTGCCACCTTGGCGCGCTCACCAGGTATGCGTGCTATCTTACGCACGGATACCAGTCCCTCTGCTATCTCAGGCACCTCTGCCTCGAGCAAGCGCTGCAGGAAGAGCGGAGAGGTACGTGAGAGATATATCTTAGGATTGTTGTTGTCGTTTGTCACACGGTCGATGACAGCCTTCACAGCCTCATTCTTACGATACACGTCACTTGGTATCTGGTCGTTCTTCTGGAGAATAAGCTCATTGCCCTCGTCATCAACTACCAGCACCTCGCGCTTCCATATCTGATATACCTCGCCGGTAATAATCTCACCGACACGGTCCTTATACTTATTATACAAGGTATCGTGCTCCAGCTCAAGTATCTTGCTTGCCAGTGTCTGACGCAGGTTCAGGATGGCACGGCGGCCGAACTTGGCGAAGTCCACGCACTCTGACACGTCCTCACCAATCTCATAGTCAGCCTCAATCTTCTGTGCCTCTGACAGTGCTATCTCCTTGTTCTCATCACTTACCTCACCATCGGCTACTACCACACGGTTACGGTATATCTCAAAGTCACCCTTGTCAGGATTGACAATGACATCAAAGTTAGCGTCACTGCCGAAAAGCTTTGCTATAACATTACGGAAGCTCTCCTCAAGTACGCTGACGAGAGTAGTGCGATCGATGTTTTTCGTCTCTTTGAACTCACGAAAAGTCTCAATCATGCTTGGTTGTTGTGTCTTCTGTTTAGTTGCCATTTTATATTTTTATTTTTTATTTTCCAAATTAGTATTCGCCTTAATCTGCATTCCCCTCCATACAACGGTGTCGGGGTGTGCCTATCTTACTTAAACTCTATAACGTACTTGCAGTATTTCACGTCATCCATGGAGAACATACGTTCCACGTCAACCATGACGGGACGTTTCTTGCCCTCCACGCGTTGCTTCTCCTGCGTCTTCACAGTAAACTGTCTTCCTTCCACGCCGAGCAGTTCTCCCTTATACTTCTGCCCGTCGCCGGCGAGTACCTCAACCTGCTTTCCTATGCAGTTGATGTACTGCTGCTCTACCTTGAAAGGCTGTCCTATACCGGCAGAGCCTACCTCCAACTCATAATCCTCCTCGTCACGGCTGAGATGTTCCTCTATGTAACGGCTCAACTCACAGCAGTCTTCTATCCACACACCATCAGCATGGTCTATCTCCACTACTATGCGGTCGTCTGCCGACACCTCCACATCAACAAGGAAATACTCTTTTCCCTCCAGCCACTCTTCTACGATGCTCTTTACTTTACTCTTCTCTATCATACTATGTCTATTATTTCACATGTACTTTGCGATACCTGTTCTTTAATAAAAGAATGAGGAACTCATGTTTCTGAGCTCCTCATTCCACTGAACAAATGCAAAGTTACGCTTTTTTTTCCATCTGCGCAAACTTTTATGTGTTTTTTTATACATTATCGCATTTCTCACCCTCTATTTCTATTCTGAACGTCGTTCCCTTGCCTATTTCCGAGCGTAGCACATATATTTTCCCGTGATGGTACTCTTCTATGATACGCCGTGCCAACGACAGTCCCAGTCCCCATCCGCGCCTCTTGGTGGTGAAGCCTGGTCTGAACACGTTCTTTATGTTACTACGCTCTATGCCCTTGCCTGTGTCTGTCACATCTATGATGACACGGTTGCCCCTGTTGGTGGCGGTGATATCTATCCTGCCCTCGCCCTCCATGGCATCCACGGCATTCTTGCAAAGGTTCTCAAACACCCACTCAAACAGTTGCTGGTTAACCACCACACGTATAAAGTCATCCATGGCATGCAGCGATATATTGACACGCTGCGATGTACGACGGCTCATGTATTCCACCACATTGAACAACACCTCCCGCAGGCTTACGCTGTGACGCTCTGGTGCCGAACCTATCTTTGAGAAGCGGTCGGCTATTAGCTGCAGGCGCTTCACATCCTTGCTCATCTCTGGCACCAGCGTGTCATCAGGATATGTCTCCTTGAGTATCTCCGTCCATGCCATAAGGCTGGAGATAGGCGTGCCGAGCTGATGTGCGGTCTCTTTCGACAGTCCTACCCACACCTTGTTCTGCTCTGCTTTCTTTGACGTAAGCAATGCAAAGATGGCTATCACCACGAATATCATCACCACGCCGAGCTGTATGTAAGGATAGTAAGCCAGTCGGGTAAGCAGCAGCGAGTCGTCATAGCATACCAGGAGATAGTTGTCTGCTCCCTCGCCCGTCTGCACCTTGATAGGCTGGTGTCCGCGACTCATCCTCTTTGCAGCGTCATTCACCACGGCGAGCGTGTCTGCCTCGTCCTTGGCCTTTATAGTCACATTACGGTATGTCTGTACCGTACCATGCGCATCGGTCACTATCACGGGTATGGTGTTGTTCTGCTCTATAACCTTCAGCACCAGGTTAAGGTCTGTGTTCTCATCAGCCAGGCTCAGCGTGTGCATAGCCTCAGCCCATATCTCCATGCGCTTCCGCTCCTCCTGCGCCAAATCACGCACAAGGAAATGGCTCGCCACCAGCGACACAGCGGCTATCAGCACCGCCATCGCCACAAGGGTTATCTTTACCTGGCGTATTCTGTCTGTCCAAACCACCTTTTTCATCACACCCGTAAAACAACGCCCTGCACAGTGCGTCAGTCTTGTTCCTTACAGTATTTCTTCAGTGCACGCGCCACGCCGTTAGCCCATGTGTCTATGCCACCGTCCATATCAAGAGAGGACACCAGTTTCACCACGCTCTCTATAGGCATGCCGTAACGCAGCACACCAGAGATAAGCTTGGCGTAGTTCCAGTATTCTTTCTTGAACTTGCCCGACAAGCCCTCCATGGTTGTCTTGTATCCACGCTTGTTCACAAACTGGAAGTCATAGCGCTTGGTACCATCGGGCAGCACGCACTTTATTATCTTGCCGCTGTTGACGCTCTTAGGCACTATCATGCCCTCCTCGTCGTCTTGCAGACCAGTGAATATCTCGTATGGTCTGCCGTCAAGCAGTCCTACAAAAGCCAGCCACTTCTCCTTCTCGTTCTGAAAGCGCACCACATCGCAGTCAAGGACCTCAGGGCGCGTCTCTGTCATAGGCCGCGCGGTAGTATTCTCATTCATGTAGTTTTCCTTCCTTTTTTCGTACAAAGGTAGAGATTTTATTTCTAATACACAATTAAATTTGGCTTTTCAAACAACTTTTCGTAATTTTGTATGCGATATGACAGAAGACTTTGACATACACAGGGAACGCACCGGCTCTGCCGAGAAAGAGTTTGAGAAGGCTCTGCGCCCGTTGGACTTCAATGATTTCAGCGGTCAGCAGAAGGTGGTAGAGAACCTCCGCGTGTTCGTTGACGCTGCGAAATACCGTGGCGAGCCACTTGACCACACTCTGCTCCACGGACCGCCGGGACTGGGTAAGACCACGCTCTCCAATATCATAGCCAACGAACTGGGCGTGGGGTTCAAGCTCACCTCCGGCCCAGTGCTTGACAAGCCCGGAGACCTTGCCGGACTGCTCACGTCGCTCGAGACCAACGATGTGCTGTTCATAGATGAGATACACCGACTGTCACCAGTGGTGGAGGAGTATCTCTACTCCGCCATGGAGGACTACCGCATTGACATAATGATAGACAAGGGTCCGTCGGCACGAAGCATACAGATAGACCTCAACCCCTTCACGCTCATCGGTGCCACCACACGTTCCGGACTGCTCACCGCACCGCTTCGTGCGCGCTTCGGCATCAATATGCACCTGGAGTATTACGACCCGCAGACGCTGGCAAAGATTATACGACGCTCCGCCGGACTGCTCCAGGTTCCGATAAGCGATGCCGCCTGCGACGAGATATCACGACGCTCACGCGGTACGCCGCGTATCGCCAACGGACTGCTGCGACGTGTACGCGACTTCGCACAGGTGCGTGGCAACGGCTCTATTGACATGCAGATAGCCAAGACCGCACTGGAGGCTCTCAATATTGACGAGTACGGACTTGATGAGATAGACAACAAGATTCTGCTCACTATCATCGACAAGTTCAGCGGAGGTCCGGTGGGCATCAGCACCATAGCCACCGCCATAGGCGAAGACGCCGGCACTGTAGAGGACGTATATGAGCCTTACCTGATAATGGAGGGATTCATAAAGCGTACGCAGCGTGGACGAATGGTCACCGAACTGGCATACGCTCACCTCGGACGCAACCCTTACAAACAGGGAAGCAACATCCTATCACCGTCATTCTTTGACTAAACGACATACAATATGAGGACAGCTATATTCACAGGGTCTTTCAATCCCTTTACCATAGGCCACGCCGACATAGTGGAGCGCGCGCTGAAGATATTCGACTGTGTGGTGATAGGTATAGGCCACAACCCGCAGAAGACGGAGCCGGCTGACGTGCTGGCACGCATAGTACAGATAGCAGCGGTGTACAAGGATGAGCCGCGAGTAAAGGTGGAGGCTTACAGCGACATGGCAGCAGACCTCGCCGCACGTCACAATGCAGTGGCAGTGGTCAAGGGTGTGCGCTCGGTACAAGACTATGAATATGAGCGCAGCCAGGCTGAATACAACCGCTTACTCGGCGACGGACTGGAGACTGTGTTGTTCTTCGCTCGTCCACAGTTGGCTGCCGTATCAAGCAGTGCGGTAAGGACATTGCAGCACTTCGGCAAGGATGTAAGCAAGTTCCTGCCGTAACAACTCATAACTTATAACTCATAACTTCGAATGATAACATACTCAGCTGAAAACGTAAAGATGCCCAAGATACGCAAGCGCGATACCTCGGCATGGATTAAGAAGGTGGCAGCCACATATAACCGCACTGTGGGAGAGGTGGGCTATCTCTTCTGTGATGACGAGAAGATACTTGAGGTAAACCGCGAATATCTTCAGCACGACTATTACACCGACATCATAACATTTGACTACGACGAGGGCGACCAGATAAATGGCGACCTCGTGATATCACTCGACACCGTACGCACCAATGCAGAACTGTTTGGCAAGACATACGAGGAGGAGCTACACCGCGTCATCATACACGGCATTCTCCACCTCTGCGGCATCAACGACAAAGGTCCGGGCGAACGCGAGATAATGGAGGCGGCAGAGAATAAGGCTCTCGCCATGAGGTGATAGCAAAACGTCAGAAAAAGAAATCTAAATAATAAAAAAGTACTGCTTTTTGTTGCACATTTCAACAAAAAGCAGTACTTTTGCTTTCATAATGTAACTTTATATACTAAAATAAAAGGAAAAAGAAAAAATGGAGAAACTTGACAATCTGGACAAGAAAATCCTGTCCATACTTTCAAAGAACGCCCGCATCGCATTCAAAGACGTAGCTGAGGCTTGCGACGTGTCACGCGCCGCCGTACACCAGCGTGTGGAAAGGCTCAAGGAGTCTGGCGTAATCACTGGCAGCAGCTTCTCTGTAAACCCAAAGTCTGTGGGTTACAGCACATGCACATACGTAGGTATAAGACTGGAGCGCGGCTCTATGTACCGCGACGTGGTAAAGAAACTCGAGGGAATACCTGAGATAGTGGAGTGCCACTTCACAACCGGTCCTTACACCATGCTCGTAAAACTCTACGTACGCGACAACGAGCAGCTCATGCAGTTGCTTAACGGCACACTGCAGTCTATTGAGGGTGTGGTATCAACAGAGACTCTCATATCTCTTGACCAGAGCATAAAAAGAGATTTCCCAATTCACGAGGACGAGGAAGAATGAACGACAAGCGTTTCTCACTAGACACATTGTACGACAGCGCCTACGAGGGTATTGACATTAAGTGCAGACCTGTCATAGGCATAACGGCAAACCACGAGGGAATGGATGCCACGCTGCGCGAGGCTTACTGCCAACAGGTGGTAAGAGCTGGCGGTGTGCCCGTCATCATCCCTGCCATTGACGATGTTGAGGTGATACGCCAGACGCTAAACCGCATCGATGCTCTCATCCTCTCAGGAGGAGGCGACCACAACCCTTTGTGGATGAATGAACAGCCGTCGCCAAGGTTGGGAAACATCAACGCTACACGAGACCGCGCCGAACTACTCATAACACGACTGGCTTATAACCGTTGCATGCCAATGCTTGGCATCTGCCGTGGTATGCAGACGCTGGCAATAGCACTCGGCGGACATGTGACACAAGATATCTACACCGCACCAAGGGAGGATGCTCTCGCCTCACATCCCCTGATAAAGCATTCACAAGACGCTGACCGCACGGAGCCTACCCATCAGGTAGAGATAGCCCAGGGGGCCACGCTGGCCTCCATATACAATACGTCAACGCTGTATGTCAACTCTTTCCACCATCAGGCGGTGGATGATACTGGCAGACACCTCATCGCATCGGCCACGTCGGTTGACGGCATCATTGAGGCCATGGAGAGCTGTGAGTTCAAGAGCATCATTGGCGTGCAATGGCATCCGGAATGGCTCGGCAACGACGGTTTGCCGCTGTTCCAGTGGCTGACGCAACATGCAGCAGAGTATCGCAAGGCGCAGGAGGTGCATAACCGCATACTGTCTGTTGACTCACATTGCGACACCCCGATGTTCTTCCATCAAGGGGTAAACTTCCTGAAACGCGACCAGCGAATACTCGTTGACTTGCACAAGATGCGTGAGGGACGGCTTGACGCCACTACCATGGTATGTTACCTGCCACAGCCCTGGACTCCCGACAACGGAGCACCTGAGGCTCGCAAGGGCAAGACCTTCAGTGAGCTGGTGCACTACCCTATCAACTCCCCACGCGAGTACACCGATTTTATATTCGACGAGATAGAGCGCATAGTGGCTGACAGCCACGGACAGATAGCACAGGCACGCTCCGTAGCCGACATCAAGGCTAACAAGACGGAGGGACGCAAGAGCATCATCCTCGGCATAGAGAACGGCCTCGCCATCGAGGATGACATCAACAACCTGCGGCACTTCGCCGAGCGTGGCATAACATATATGACGCTGTGTCATAACGGCGACAACCTTATATGCGACTCTGCCAAGGGTGCCGGCATCAACAACGGCGTGTCTGCCTACGGAAAGGATGTGATACGCGAGATGAACCGCCTCGGAATAATGGTTGACCTCAGTCACGCCGGTGAGAAGAGTTTCTACGATGCTCTTGAGATAAGCAGCACCCCGATAGTATGCTCACACTCCAACTGCCGCAGTCTGTGTGACCATCCGCGCAACCTTACCGACGACCAGATGCGCCGCTTGGCAGAGGCCGGAGGCATAATGCAGATAACCCTCTACGCTGGTTTCCTGCGACAGGATGGCAAGGCCACTATCCTCGATGCCATCAACCACTTGGAGCACGCCATCGCCATCATGGGCATAGACCACGTGGGCATTGGCACCGACTTCGACGGCGACGGAGGCGTATCAGGCATGGCTGACGCATCAGAGGTCATCAACCTCACCATGCATCTGCTGCGCCGCGGCTACTCAGAAGAGGACATCCGCAAGATATGGGGTGGCAACTGGCTCAAACTGATGCAAGAAATACAAAAGAACAAGATATAGCCACTATAGCCACTATAGCCACTATAGCCACTATAGCCACTATAGCCACT
>CAMEWL010000017.1:0-50194 GCA_945941025.1 uncultured Prevotellaceae bacterium | reverse complement strand
GAAAGAGAATTTGATGTAACCAGAGAATTTGATAATTCGGGACTCACAAAGGGACGACCACAGATTGCACAGATGGACACGGATTTTTTGGACAACGGATTAAGACGGATGACACGGATTGCACTAATTATTCTTTAGAAAGAGAATTTGATGTAACCAGAGAATTTGATAATTCGGGACTCACAAAGGGACGACCACAGATTGCACAGATGGACACGGATTTTTTGGACAACGGATTAAGACGGATGACACGGATTGCACTAATTATTCTTTAGAAAGAGAATTTGATGTAACCGGAGAATTCGGTACTTCGGGACTCAAAATGGGACGACCACAGATTGCACAGATGGACACGGATTGTTTTGAACAACGGATTAAGACGGATGACACGGATTGCACTAATTATTCTTTAGAAAGAGAATTTGATGTAACCAGAGAATTTGATAATTCGGGACTCACAAAGGGACGACCACAGATTGCACTGATGGACACGGATTATTTTGGACAACGGATTAAGACGGATGACACGGATTATTTTGAACAACGGATTAAGACTGATGGACACGGATTGTTTTGAACAACGGATTAAGACGGATGACACGGATTGTACTGACAATTAAAGAAATTATGATGAATTATGGTAATTCGTTTACGGTACTTTTCATTCTGTTTTCTTTGAATATGAATGTCCATCAATGCCCATGTAATTAAACATTAATTATTCTTTAGAAAACTAAAACGATTAAGATTATGATTACAGATATTTTGATGACGGCCGCGCCTGTGACGGCTGTGGCCGAGGAGGCCAAAGACTATGTAAACGGACTGGACACGCTGTGGGTGTTGCTGGGAGCGATGCTGGTGTTCTGGATGCAGCCGGGCTTTGCGCTGGTGGAGGCAGGACTGACACGTTCCAAGAATACTGCTAACATATTGATGAAGAACTTCTGTGACTTTATGTGCGGCTCGGTGCTATACTGGGTGCTGGGGTTCTCCATAATGTACGGCGCAGGCACAAGCCTCTTCGGTTGGGAGGGCTTCGGCTTTATCGGTACCGACTCTAACGTGCCGGCAGAGTGTACGTTTATCTTCCAGACGGTATTCTGCGCTACGGCAGCTACGATAGTATCAGGTGCCATGGCAGAGCGTACAAAGTTCTCTATGTATTTTGTCTATTCCATGCTGATATCTGCCTTTGTGTATCCTATAGAGGGCCACTGGTCATGGGGCGGAGGCTGGCTTTCTGAGCTTGGTTTCCATGACTTCGCCGGTTCTACGGTGGTACACCTGTGTGGCGGTGCGCTGGCACTTGCCGGTGCCATGGTGCTGGGTCCACGTATTGGTAAGTATGACAAGAACGGCAACAGCCGCGCCATACCGGGTCACAACCTCGCGCTGTGCGCGCTTGGTGTGTTCTGCCTGTGGGTAGGATGGTTTGGCTTCAACCCTTGTTCTACTGTGGCTGCTACTGGCTATGCTAATGCAGTGAGCATGAGTCATGTGTTTGTTACCACCAACATGGCTGCTGCTACAGGTGGACTGGCGGCGTTGCTATATACATGGCTCGTTGACGGTAAGCCGTCACTGTCAATGGTATGTAACGGCGTATTGGCAGGACTGGTGGGCATCACGGCTGGATGTGACTGCGTGAGCATCGGCGCTTCTGCTATCATCGGTGCAGTGGTAAGTATAGTAATGTGTCTGTCTGTTGCATTCATTGATAAGAAATGTAAGATTGACGACCCTGTAGGTGCTGTGTCAGTACATGGTGTTGGCGGTCTGCTCGGAACAATCCTTTGCGGTGTGTTCTGTGACCCTGCTATCAGCGGTGTGGACTGTGGCGCATCAACGGTGCTGGGCCGTGTGGGCGTGGAGGCCTTGGGAGCTGTTGTTGTTGCAGCGTTTGCCTTCGTGGCAGGTATGATAATCTTCAACGCTATCAAGTACACTCACGGTCTGCGTTGCGACAAGATAATAGAGGAGGAAGGTCTTGACGTATATGAGCACGGAGAGAGCTGCTATAACTAAAACGAAAACGAAGACGAAAACGAAGACTAAAACGAAGACTAAAACGAAGACTAAAACGAAGACGAAGACGAAGACGAAAACGAAGACGAAGACGACCACAGATTACAGTGATTACAATGATTATTCTTTAACAACGGATTAAGACTGATTATACGGATTTTGCGAATTGTAAAAAAGAATAGTTATGAGTAATAATCCTGAAATAAAATAATTAATGAAAAATTCTTGCGTCCCTATGGTAGCAAGCGTCTCCTTACGTCGCCGAGCGCGTGGTCGATTACATGAGAATTATATGTTATAAAACGAAGACGAAAACGAAGACGAAAACGAAGACGAAAACGAAAACGAAAACGAAGACGAAAACGAAGATTAAAAACTAAAAAGATTAGAAGGTATGAAAAGAACAAAGATATTTGCCCTTATGACCATGATAATGGCATGTGTGGGCGTGGCGAAAGCCGAGGATAAGATAGAGGGTACAGTAGGTGCCGATGTAGTAACACGATATATATGGCGTGGTCAGGAGCTGGGCGATGCTGCCGTACAGCCTACGGCAGGACTGGCCTACAAAGGGCTGTCTCTCACGGCATGGGGCAGCTTCGGATTTGTCAACAAGGATGACGCAAAGGAGTTTGACCTGACGTTGGAGTATGCCAAGGGCGGTTTCTCCGTGGGTGTGACCGACTACTATTTCTCTATGCGCGGAGCAGAGAACAAGTATCTGGACTATCGTGCACACTCCACGCAGCATGTGTGGGAGGCATACGTAGGCTATGACTTCGGT
Source organism: uncultured Prevotellaceae bacterium (assembly GCA_945941025.1). Classification (GTDB taxonomy): domain Bacteria; phylum Bacteroidota; class Bacteroidia; order Bacteroidales; family Bacteroidaceae; genus Prevotella. Next base: position 47,382 of record CAMEWL010000017.1, on the reverse strand, counting down.
GTGGCAGCAGTGAAATGGTTTACCAACTTTGCCGGCGCCGACGGCGTAAACAAGAGCGGCAAGCGCGCCTACTCATCGTATGCAGAGGTGAGTGCACCTTTCAAGTTGGCTAAGTGTGACTGGACCGCCACTGTGGGCATAGTGCCTTACTACACATCGTTCTATGCAGATGTCAACGGCTTTGCCGTTACCAATGTGGCGCTGCGCTGTACCAAGGAGCTGCCGTTGTGTAAGAAGTTTGCCCTGCCTGTGTTCGGAGAGGTGTCATGTAACCCTTCTACGCAGAAGGCATATCTGGTGGCAGGCTTCACCATAGGGTTGTAGTTGTGCGTTTTTTACATATTTACCGACGCATGGTCTGGCGTGAGCCTGGCCATGCTTTTTTTCTGTCGTTATGCTTGTGCGTGTCATTCTTTTTTACTAATTTTGTGAGAGAAGGAAAAAGAACATGTGTAACGAGGAGTTCATATCACTGCATAGGGAGGAGGACATACGCCCCCTGGCGCTGAGGAAGGCGCCGGAGGGCGTTGATATGTTATGGTGCCTGCGGCAGATAGAGGGTTGGCAGTTGGCCAGGCGCAAGCTGCCGCGGTGGGCTGCCGTGGACGGGCTATGGTGGCCGCCCAGACTGTCGATGGAGCAGTGCTCCAGTGAACTGACGGCTGAGTACAAGGCCGAGGTGGCAGAAAGGGTGGTGGCAGACCGTGATATGATGACTGACCTGACAGGCGGCTTCGGCGTGGACTTCTGTCATCTTGCGCCGTTATTCCGCAGGGCGGAGTATGTGGAGCGTCAGGAGGTGCTGTGTGATGTGGTGAGGCACAACCTGCCGTTGCTCGGAATAGAAAATACAGAGGTGAGGATGACGCCAAGCGGAAAGGACTGTTCGCTGATATATATAGACCCAGCCCGGCGTGACGATGTAGGACGTAAGGTGTATGCCATAGAGGACTGCACGCCCGATGTGGCAGCGTTGCAGGAAGAACTGCTGCAACGTGCCCCGTGCGTGATGGTTAAGTTGTCGCCCATGCTCGATATAACGCAGGCGCTGCGCACGCTGCACCATGTGAGTGAGGTGCATGTGGTAAGCGTAGGCGGAGAGTGTAAGGAACTGCTGTTTGTGATGATGCGTGACGCTGATGCCGCACCGGTGTATCACTGCGTGAACCTCGGCACCAGTGACGAGCCTTTCGTATGTGACGGCACGCGGCAGCCTGTGGCTACGGCAGTGCCCCGTGAGGGACAGTACCTTTATGAGCCTAACGCCAGCATTATGAAGGCAGGTGTGCAGGATATGCTTGCCGCCTGTCATGGTCTGGTGAAGCTGCATCCAAAGAGTAACCTCTTTGTCGCCGATGCTCGACTTGAACTGCCGGCGCGTGCCTTTGTCATCAGTGAGGTGTGCGACTTCAGCAAGCAGTCGCTGAGGCGGCTGAGGCAGGAGCATCCACAGGCCAACATAACGCTGCGCAACTTCCCCTCCACCGTAAACGACCTGCGTCGCCGCTTGAAAATAGGCGAGGGCGGCGATACCTATATTTTCGCCACCACACTGGCAGACGGCTCGCACGCGCTGCTGGTATGTAGGAAGTTGTGACTTTTCCTTTATAACGGATTACGCGGATAGACAGGTTCTTGATTATTGATATCCCTTTCCATAACAACGGATTTCACGGATTACACGGATAGGCAAACTGCTGATAGGCAGTAGTCATAAATAATCCGTGTAGTCCGTGAAATCCGTTGTTCAGTAAAATCGACGTTCCTCCGTCGTCTCGTAAGCAGAGTAGCAGGGGGCTACAGTCCTTTCTCCAGAGCCTGTGCCAGTTGGTCAGGGCATGACGTAGGTTTTGCCGCGCAGCGTATGCCTTTGAGGCGGCTTATCACCTCGGCGGCCGGCATACCCTCAACCAATGTTGCCACGCCCACGGTGTTGCCGGGGCAGCCACCCATAAACTTCACGTTGTGTACGCGTCCCTCGTCGTCCAGCTCATAGTTGATGAACTTGGAGCATGTGCCGTGGCACTCAAAGATGTTCTGCTTCATAATGTATATAAGTGTATAGTTATGTTTTTGCAAAGTTACATCTTTTTTTCCAAACGGCAAGGGTTTTATCTGATAAACTTGCGTCCGCTCCTGACGGTGAGGCCCCTGTGGCTGTTGTCAGTGCGGCAGCCCGAGGAGGTGTAGAGAGCCTCCGCGGCCGCTTTACCGTCACTGGCGCTCACTGCCTTGACGGCGGTGGGTGTGTCGGTGCTGACCAGCTCTATGGTCTGGCCGGCATCGGTGGGGATGTCATACAGATAGGTCGTGGGCAGGCTGGTGGAAGGTATCTTAGCCTGGTTCACCACTATGGCCGATGGCATGACGTAGGGTTGTGTCAGCGTGTTGCTGTTGTCGCCCTCGGCCTCGGTCAGCGGAGTGCCGTCGGCCATCTTCAGCGGAGTGTTGGAGCGCAGGCGCAGGTTGCCGCCGACGGTTGACTTGATGCTTACGCTCATCACCTTGCCCATCTGCCATGTCAGGTTTCTCACCTCAAAGCCGCCGCGGGCGCGCAGACCGCACACCTCGCCTTCAGGCCATGCTGATGGCAGTGCCGGCAGCAAGTGTATGAAGCCGGCGTGGCTCTGCAGCAACATCTCCGCTATGCCGGCGCAGCATCCGAAGTTACCGTCTATCTGGAACGGGGCGTGAGCGTCAAACATATTGGCGTATGTGCCGCCGTCAGCATCGTTCATGGTGGCGTTAGGGTCCATCAGTCTCAGTTGGTTCTTGATGATTGACAGGGCATGGTCGCCGTCGAGCATACGGGCCCACTGGCACACCTTCCAGCCCATAGACCATCCGCGTGCCGCATCTCCGCGTCCCACAAGCGATTTGTGTACGGCTTGGTAAACAGTGGCGTCGGTATAAGGAGACACTTGGTTGCCGGGGTATGCTCCCCAGAGGTGAGAGAGGTGACGGTGAGAGTTGGACTCCCTGTCCCAGTCCTCCTGCCACTCCTGCACCTGTCCGTACTTACCTATCTTATAAGGAGTGAGCTTGGCCTTGAGCGCGTCAAGCTCCTGTGCGAGGTCAGCGTCAACGTCAAGTATGCGCGCGGCCTCGGCGGTGTTCTTCAGCACGTCATATACCATCTGGTTATCCATTGCCACGCCGCCGAAGAGCGCGCAGTTGACTGTGGCTCCGCTCTCGTTGGTGTAGGTGGATATGCCGGGATGGTTCTCTGGAGAGTTAGACGGACACACCACCATGTAGCCTGTGTTGGGGTCTTTCACAAGGAAGTCTTGGAAGAACTCTGAGCATCCCTTCAATACAGGGTATATCTCCGCAAGGTAAGTCTTGTCGCCGGAGAAGAGGTATTTCTCCCACAGATGTGAGCAGAACCAGGCGTTGCACGTAGGCCACACGCCTACGGAGCCGTTGTCCACGGCACCCGTGGTGCGCCAGATGTCAGTGTTGTGGTGCAGTGTCCATCCGCGTGCTCCGTACATCTGCTGCGCCGTCTCGGCACCGGTGACAGCCACGTCCTTGACCATCTCGATAAAGGGATTGTGACACTCCGGGAGGTTTGTCACCTCGGCAGGCCAGTAGTTCATCTCCACGTTGATGTTGGAGGTGTATTTTGAGTCCCATGCAGGGTACTGACGTGCGTTAGGGTTCCACAAGCCCTGCAGGTTGGCAGGCTGTGTGCCGGGTTGTGACGATGATATGAGCAGGTAGCGTCCGAACTGGAAATAGTTTTCCACCAGTCCCGGGTCAGACTGTGTGGAGCGGAACTCCTTGATGCGTGTCTCGGTGTCCTTCGCCTCCTGCTCAGCGTTAGAGCCGAGGTCGAGGCTCACGCGGTCAAACTGCTCGCTGTAACGTGCGGCGTGGTCGGCCAGCGCGGTCTCAAAGGTCTTGTTCTTGGCCAGATAGGCGTTGAGGTATCCCAGTGCTATGGCCTCCGCGTCGGCGCTGATGTCATGATAGTTCACAAAGTTTGTGGCTGATGATATCACGATAGTTGCCGCCGTGGCGTCACTAACCTCTATGGTTGGCGTGGAGGGATTGCCAGCCACCAGTCCCCACTGTATCACGTTCTGCTTTGTGTCGCTGGTCTGTGTGCCGCCCTCGTTGAGCACCTTTATGAAAGTGTAACAATTGAGCTTGTTCGCCACGTTCTCAGACTTGTCTCTGGCTGGTATCAGCGATGCCTCAATCATGCCGTCAGAGGTGATTTTGTTAACATCCAGTTTCTCCATGTTAGTCTTGTTTGGAGCGGCGAAGCAGACGTTGAAGTTCAGTTTCCCGGGTTCGGAAGCCTCAATGCGCATTACTGTCACGTTGTCCTCGAAGGATGTGAAAACGGTTCTGGTGTAAGTCACCCCGTCAATTACATACTGCGTGTTGGCGGTGGCGTTAGATAAGTCGAGTGAGCGCACGTAGCCCTGTGCGTCGGTGGAGCCGGTGGTCTGTCCCATCTCCTCGTCATCATAGCGATGCCCTGGGAAACCTACGAGCACGCAGCCCGCGGCCTGATACTGCGCTCCGTGAGAGGCTTCAGACATCCAGTTAGGAATGGCCAGCTTCTGCGCCGAGGCATAGTCCTTGTTGAATATGTATTGTTGCACCTGTGAGAGCACCGCCTTGGCGTTAGCGTTATAGTTGGTGTTGGGCGACTGTCCCCAGAAGGTGTCCTCGTTGAGCTGCAGGGTGTCAACAGCTACGCTGCCGCTCACCATCGCACCCAGACGGCCGTTGCCCAAAGGCAGAGCCTCCTCCCAGTAAGTCGCGGGACGGTGATACCACAGGCGGTTCTTGCTGTCAAGCACAGGCGGCGGCACAGGACGTGTGTCAGAGGTGGTGAACGTGATGCTCAGTGCCTCGTCAAACACGTTGCCGGCAAGGTCGGCTATGCTGCCGGCCGGCAGCGTAAGGGTGTAAGAGGTGGTGAGGTCAAGGTCAGAGTATGGCAGTGACAGTTTGTTCACGTTCACCGTCGGGATGATGTCCTGCGTCGCACCGCTGACGTTGTTTCTCAGTGTGGCCACAGAGCCAGACTTCAGTGTCACGCCCTCGTTGAAGCGCACCGCCACCTTGCCGGTAGGCAGCACGTCCGCGGCACCGTCGGCAGGTGTCAGCTCAATCACCTTGGGTGTCTGGGTGTCCTCAGCCAGTATGTTGAGATACTTCAGGTTATAGTTGCTGGTCTTGGTGGCAGACTGTATAAGCAAGCGTATTATAAGGCTCTCCTTGTCATCGGCGTTGAGGTTGTAGTTAGCGTCAACGTAGGTATTCCAGTGTGAGCCAGAGGTGTAGTCATTGAGTACTGTCCATGTGTCGCCGCCGTCAACAGAGTAAACCACGCCGAACTTTGTGGCTGAGCTTGAGCCGTCGCCAATGGCGAAGTTCAGCTTCACATTGCTCAGCGACGTGGTGGGCATAGACACCTCAAAATACTGGTCGTGCTTCGTGCCGTCGGCATAGTCAGCCTTGGCGGTGAAGTTAGTGATTGAGGCTGTGTTGAGGCGCAGCAGATAGTTGGGTGCGGAGCCGCTTGATGTTACCTGCCACTTGCCGTCGCTGGTGTGTACCGTCACATGACAGTCCTCTGGCACCAGCGCGCACTCGTTAGGCAAAAAATAGGGCTGCGTCTTGGACCACTGCGTGTTGCTGATTTGTGACCACCCCAGCGTATTGGGGGTGTAGTAGGCGGCGGTGCCGCTCTTCTCTACGTCATAGCCCGTGGTAAACTCCCATTTGGCCACGGCCGTTTGGCTTGCCATCGCCTCTGTCACGTCGGCGAGGAGCGACAGCAGCACTACGGCATACGTTAATACATTTCTTCTCATTTTTGTTTTTATTTTGTCAGGTTATTTGTTATGATTGATTCGTGCCGCAAAAATAGTAATAAGATAATCAGCGGAATGACAAAAAGGGCGCAGAGGAAATAAAAAAAGGCGCAAGATGAAAATCTGACGCGTAAAGAGATGCATTGTGCTTTTTTTTTACTACCTTTGCCTTAAAATCACCACCCGGGCGTTTCCTTACGCCAGTGTGGATATATATATAATGTGGACATATATATAATCATGAGGAACTATATCCGTCTTATACTCGCCAATATCGCGGTGCTGACCGTCACGGCGCAGACTGCCACGTATTATGACACCACGTCGGGGGTGTCACACTGGGTGGTGTCAGACATCCTGCAAGACCGCCAGGGCTTCATCTGGCTCTCCACATGGAACGGCCTGAACCGCTTTGACGGCTACGAGTTCCGTCAGGTCAAGGCCAGTCCGGGCGACGGTACCGGCATAACATCGAGCGTGATACGCCAGATATGGAGCGACGCGCGCGGCGACATAGTCTGCCGCACGGATAACGGCGTGTTCATGCTTGACATGAGAAACTATAAACTGCGTGACGTGGCAGCCGCCTCCGTAAGGTCATCTCGGCAGACCTCCGCGGCCTTGACCGACAGGGAGGGCAATCGGTGGAGCATAGGGCGTTACGGCGTGACCAAGACATCGCCTGTACATCATCCTGCCACCATCGTCAGCGGCACGGAGGGTGTGCAGGCGCGCGCTTTTATGACAGATGACACGGGGCATTGGTGGCTGGCCACGAAGGAGGACAAGTGCATACGCGTATATGACGGCAGCAACACGCTGACGGGCTATCTGGGCAGTGACGGCAGGCTGCACAGGGAGAAAACCCCGTTTGGCGAGTCGGCCTACGCCATCATGCGTACAAGCCACGGCGACGTATGGGTGGGATGCAAGCCCGGAGCCCTGCTGCGCCTCCGCAAGCGTGCCGACGGCGCGTATCACGTAGAGAGAATGAATATGAAGGGCCTGACCAACGATGTGGTCTATCACTTGGTCGAGGACAACAAGGGACGACTGTGGGCTGCCACATTCGGCGGAGGTGTGCAGTGCATAGTCAATCCCCATGACGATAAGCCGCGGTGCGTGAACTACGTAAAAGACAAAGCGTTTGCCGGCGAGGCGGCATACGTCAGGCGCATGCTGATAACCCGTGGCGGACAAATAGTCTGCGCCACCCGGGGCGGCTTGGTGGTCGGAGACATAGGTCATGCGGATGCCTCGCGTGTGTCTTTCAGGAGAATTGTGAGAGATGGCAAGCACTATGGCAGCCTGTGTGGCAATGACGTTATGGACGTGGTGGAGGACGGCAGGGGCAATGTATTCATAGCCACGGAGAATGACGGCGTTGACATGATAGCCGGGAAGAATCTGACAGCCGGTCAACCAGTGTTCAAGCACTTCCTGACCAGCACGTCCTCGCTTACGTCAGACGCGTGTATAGCCATGACCGTGAAGGGAGAAGGACATATAATGATAGTAAGCACTGACAGGGTGATGGACTTCTCGCCATACGCCGACAGCACCGTCACCTATTCGCGCAAGTTCTGGGACGAGAGGTGTCATTTCTCAGAGGAGCGTCCGCTCCGTCTGCCCTCGGGCGCATGGGTGTTCGGTACGGAGCAGGGAGCCTACATCGCCACGACTCACAACATGGAGACACGCGGCTACCAGCCTCCGCTGGTGTTCACGGAGCTGCAGGTGGGCGGCGGGATGGCCGACATAGGTGTCAGCGTGAGGGACACGGTGACGCTTGAAGCCGCTGAGCGAAGCTTCACCATACGCTACGCCGCCCTTGACTATACGGACAACAGCGGCATATTATACCGCACGCGGCTGGATGACGGAGCATGGAGCCGGGCCGCAGCCGACCGCTCAGTGTCGTTCTATAACCTGCCGCCGGGCGAGTACACGCTTTACGTGCAGTCAACAGACCGTTACGGCCGCTGGATAGACAACACGCGCAGGATGGTTATCGTCGTGAGGCCTTACTGGTATGAGACGCTGTGGGCGCGCATCGTGGCGTGGCTGCTGGTCATCGGCATAGTGGCTGGGGCGGTGACCACAGTGGGTCACATACGCCGTCTTCACCGCCAGCGCCGTGAGTTGCTTGGCAGGTATATGGAACTGCTTGCCGGCACGATAAGTCAGCCGGCGGTGGCGGAACCGTCAGAGGGGCCGTTGGCCGCCGCCCTGCCTGCCACGCTGAGCGCTGATGACCGCCGCTTCCTCGACAAGGTGAGGGAGTACATAGAGCAGAACATAGGCAACAGTGATGCCAGCATAGAGGATATGGCATCCTACTCCGCTACCAGCCGCAGCACCCTTAACCGTAAGCTGCGCTCACTTGTGGGAATAACGGCGGGGCAGCTGCTTATCGACGCGCGTATGCAGCGTGCGCACCAACTTATCACGTCTCCTGCCGACGATGTGCTCCGTGACGTGGCTCAGATGGCTTATCAGTGCGGATACTCCGACTCACGCTACTTCTCGCGCTGCTACAAGCAGCGTTACGGTGTCACGCCTGCTGAGGCGTTGAGGCAGTGACAAGCGTGTTTGCGTAATTGGAATAAAGGGAACTTGGTTGTCAGCTCCCTTGTTTTTGCATTATTGCATTATCTTTTATCATAAAAGGATTAAAGTTTGGCAGTATCAATAATTTTCTATTCCTTTGCAAAAGAATTGTATGATAATGCATAATTATTCGCATAAGCTCATCAAGCTAAAGCAGTCATAATGCATAATTCATCGCTCGGCACGCAGCGACGCTTGCCTAAGCAAGGATTCACTGCTTACAACTCCTTTCCTCGGGAAACGAGGGAGTAAAAAGACAATTGAAGACTGGGTGGGTATCATAACTCACAATTCATAACTCATAACTTATCTATTACGATGCACAAGACAATACTGACCATAACGGGTAGTGACGGCACGGGCGACTCGGGTGTGCAGGCCGACATAAGGCTCATAAGCGGGTTGGGCGGTACGGCTGCCTCGGTGGTGACATCGATAACGGTGCAGAATACACTGGGCATACAGCAGTTTCATGATCTGCCTGCAGTGGTTGTGAGACAGCAGCTTGAGGCCATCGTCAACGACCTGCAGCCGCAGGTGGTGAAGATTGGTCTGCTGAGGCGCGCCGATGTGGTGGAGGTTATTGTTGACGTATTGAGACGGCATCAGCCTAAGTACATCATCTATGCCCCGGTGCTGAGGTCGGCGAGGGGAGAGAGACTGGTGTCAGAGGGAGTCTATGAGGTGATAAGCCGTCGTCTGCTGCCTATGTGCAGTGTAGTGCTGGAGGAGACAGACCTGCCTGACGGTCGCCGCATTCACGGTAGTGCCAACCAATTGTCGTCGGCTGTGGCGTATTACCTCAGTCAAGGTGAGAATGTAGATAACGCTATGCTCCATGCCCAGACATACCTGAGGCAGTTGCCTGCCGGCTATGCCGATGCCGGAGGCAGGAGTGGAGAACTGTATAACCAGTTCATAGATGCCGTGGAGCGTTATTATGATAGTCAGCCGCAGGTGATGTTCTACGCGGAGCGGCTTAACGTTAGCGCGCGTTATCTGGGACAGGTCACGCGGACAGTCTCTGGCAGGTCGCCTAAGACTATTATAGATGAGCGCATTATAGCTGGTATAACGTCACTGTTGACAACAACCTCGTTGTCGTTGAAGGAGACGGCGCAGCGTATGGGGTTCTCGTCGCAGGCTCACCTGTCCCGATTCTTCAGACAGCGAATGGGGGTATCGCCTACGGAGTACAGGGCGGTGCATACGTAATTTGAAATTCAAAACATTTATAAATACAATGGCAAATACAATTAACGAAAGACAACAACTGAATCGCCAACTGGCACAGATGCTGAAGGGCGGAGTAATAATGGACGTGACAACACCGGAGCAGGCGCGCATAGCCGAGGAGGCTGGGGCATGCGCCGTTATGGCACTGGAGAGAATACCAGCCGACATACGTGCAGCCGGTGGTGTGTCAAGAATGAGTGATCCGAAGATGATACGCGGCATACAGGAGGCTGTGAGCATACCAGTGATGGCCAAGTGTCGTATAGGTCATGTGGCTGAGGCGCAGATACTGCAGGCTATTGAGATAGACTATATAGACGAGAGTGAGGTGCTGTCGCCTGCCGATAATATCTATCACATAGACAAGACTAAGTTCCAGGTGCCATTCGTATGTGGTGCCAAGAACTTGGGCGAGGCTCTGAGACGCATAGCCGAGGGTGCTACGATGATACGCACCAAGGGTGAGCCAGGCACGGGCGACGTGGTACAGGCAGTGAGTCACATGAGGTTAATGCAGAGCGAGATACGCCGTCTGGTGTCAATGAGTGAGGACGAGCTCTTTGAGGCTGCCAAGCAGTTGCAGGCACCGTATGAGCTGGTACGCTTTGTGCATGACAATGGTAAACTGCCAGTCGTGAACTTCGCCGCCGGTGGTGTGGCTACTCCTGCAGATGCGGCACTGATGATGCAGTTGGGTGCAGAGGGCGTGTTCGTAGGCAGCGGCATATTCAAGAGCGGCAACCCACGCAAGAGGGCAGCGGCCATAGTGAAGGCAGTGACAAACTATAATGATGCGAAGCTGTTGGCGGAGCTCTCTGAGGACCTTGGCGAGGCCATGGTGGGTATCAACGAGCATGAGATAGAGCTGCTGATGGCAGAGCGTGGAAAATAAAGACAGACAGGACAATAATGGCGAGAATAGCGGTAATGGCTCTGCAGGGAGCCTTCATAGAGCATGAACAGATGCTTGCGAGCCTGGGCGCTGACTGCTTTGAGGTAAGACAGCTGGCAGACTGGCAGCAGCCAAAGGACGGTTTGATACTGCCGGGTGGCGAGAGCACGGTGCAGACGCGCCTGCTTGCCGAACTCGGGTTACTTGAACCTGTGCGCCAAGCCATCATTGACGGTTTGCCGGTATTTGGCACCTGCGCCGGACTTATACTACTGGCAAAGCAGGAAGGCGGACAGCCGCGTGGCGGACTGTGTACCATGGATATTGACGTATGTCGTAACGCCTATGGCAGGCAGTTAGGCAGTTTCAATGCCACAGGCGAGGTGAAAGGCGTGGGAAGTGATTTCCCGTTGACGTTTATTCGTGCACCATACGTTAACAAGGTATTGTCGGCAGACGTGGAGGTGATAGCCGAGACAGGCGGCCATATCGTGGGCGTGAGGCAGGGTAAGCAGCTCGCCACGGCATTTCATCCCGAGGTGACGGCAGATGTGCGTCTGCATCGTTACTTCCTCAGTATGTGTGAGGGGAAATAGCAAAGTGTCACGGAAATGGCTTTTTTGCTTTCATTTTGAAAATTGCAACTGCTGTTTCCTTGCGTTATTTGGAAATTTCTCGCCGCTGGTTTGCTGTGCGCTGAAATTTGGATTTTTGTAACCTGCTGATAATCAGCTATAGTGGTTTTAGAGTATAAAAACGGCGGTCATAAAACCGCCGTTTTTCGTTGTGAAAGCTATCACTTTACGTTGTGAAAGCTATCACTTTGCACCGTGAAAGCTATGCTTTTACAGTGTGAAAGCTATCGAATGACATCGCAGCCCCATAAAAAACGCCGGAAAAGTCGTCATGAGACGTTTTTCCGGCTGTTCCGCGTTTCTGTTTCATCCCTCACAGGTGAATATTCCGAAATAACAAAATGTCACGAATATAGGTGATAGCCTGTCATTTTGATTGTGTGTCTTTGATGCGTTCTTTTATTTGTTTCTCCAGTCGCGGTGAATCTTTCTTTAATTGCTCACTCAAGTATTCCTCTGGTAGCAAAGTTACTTTTTTCTTTGAAACGTACAAGTAAAGATGTGTAAATTTTGGTTGTTTCGGGAAAAATATGTAACTTTGCATTTTTGATATGAGAATATAATAAAAAATAACATACACGCAAATGAAAGTAATGAAATTCGGCGGCACGTCGGTAGGGTCGCCAGAGCGTATGCAGGGAGTTGCAAAGCTCATCACAAAGTCAGGAGAACCCACATTCGTAGTCCTTTCGGCTATGTCGGGCACTACTAACTCTCTCGTTGAGATTTCAGACTACCTCTATAAGAAGAACCCGGAGGGCGCGCAGGAGGTTATCAACAAGTTGGAGCAGAAGTACATGGGCCATGTGGAGGAGTTGTACTCTACAGACCAGATGAAGCTGAAGACACGCGAATTCCTGAAGAAGGAGTTTGACTATCTGCGTTCATTCACCAAGGATACCTTTACCTCGTTTGAGGAGAAGATAGTAGTGGCACAGGGTGAGGTAATGTCAACCAACATGGTGACCAACTATCTTACAGAGCAGGGTGTCAAGACCGTATTGCTCGATGCTCTTACCTTTATGCGCACAGACAAGAATGCCGAGCCTGATATGCCTTACATCAAGGAGCACCTGGCAGAGGTAATGCGCCAGAACAAGGGCTACCAGATATATATCACACAGGGCTTCGTATGTCGTAACGCTTACGACGAGGTGGACAACCTGCAGCGTGGTGGCTCAGACTATACCGCTTCACTTATAGGTGCGGCTATGGATGCTGAGGAGATACTTATATGGACCGACATCGACGGTATGCACAATAATGACCCACGCTTTGTGGAGAAGACCGACGCTGTGCATCAGCTGAACTTTGAGGAGGCTGCCGAGTTGGCTTACTTCGGTGCTAAGATATTGCACCCTACATGTGTGCAGCCGGCTAAGTTCGCTGGAATACCTGTGCGCATCAAGAATACCATGGAGCCAGATGCTGAGGGTACCGTCATAAACAATGAGCTGGTACGTGGCAAGATTAAGGCTGTGGCTGCCAAGGATAATATCACCGCTATAAAGATAAAGTCATCACGTATGTTGCTCGCTACGGGCTTCCTGCGTAAGGTGTTTGAGATATTCGAGGTGAATAATACACCAATAGATATGATTACAACCTCAGAGGTGGGCGTAAGCGTCAGCATAGACAACAAGGCTAACCTGGGCCGCATAGTCGATGAACTGAAGAAGTATGGCTCAGTGACAGTGGATGAGGATATGTGTATCATCTGTGTGGCTGGTGACCTTGACTGGAGCAACGTGGGCTTTGAGACACTTGTGACAGACGCTATGGCTAATATACCTGTTCGTATGATATCATACGGTGGTTCTAACTATAACATCTCGTTCCTCATACGTGAGGCAGACAAGAAGCAGGCTCTGCAGAACTTGTCAGCAAAACTGTTCTAAGATGATGGATATAAAGAAATTTGAGGGCATAGAGACACCATTCTATTACTATGACAAGGCTCTGCTGCAGGAAACCCTTGCTGCTATAAAGGCAGAGCTGTCAAAGCATGAGGGGTATCATCTGCACTATGCCATAAAGGCTAATGCTAATATAGATGTGCTGCGCGTGATACAGCAGGCTGGATTTGGCGTTGACGCGGTGAGCGGCGGCGAGATACAGCGTGCACTTGATGCTGGTTTCGTTGCGGATAAGATAGTTTATGCCGGTGTGGGAAAGGCCGACTGGGAGATAAACCTCGGACTGGACGCAGGCATATTCTGCTTCAACGTGGAGTCACTTGAGGAACTCGGCATAATAAACGAGCTGGCTGCTGCCAAGGGCAAGACCGCGCGCGTATGTTTCCGCATAAACCCTAACGTGGGAGCACATACACATGCTAACATCACTACCGGACTGGCAGAGAATAAGTTTGGTATTGCCATGGATGACATGGAGACAGCCATCAAGGCCGCACTGGAGAAGAAGAACATTGAGTTCATAGGACTGCACTTCCATATTGGTTCGCAGATACTTGAGATGGGTGACTTTGAGGGACTGTGCCGCCGTATCAACGAGCTGCAAGACCGTCTGGAGGCACAGGGCATCACAGTGAAGAACCTCAACGTAGGTGGCGGACTGGGCATTGCGTATGATGATCCGGACGGCAAGCCAATACCAGACTTTAAGAAGTATTTTGATACCTATGCTGCCGGACTGCAGTTGCGCCAAGGACAGCAGATGCACTTTGAGTTGGGCAGGGCAGTGGTAGGCCAGATGGGGTCGCTAATCACCAAGGTGCTTTATGTGAAGCATGCCCAGGTGAAGCAGTTCTGCATAGTTGACGCAGGCATGAGTGACCTGATACGTCCGGCGCTCTATGGCGCTCACCATGTGATACAGAACATTACAAGCCAGGAGCCACAGGAGAAGTATGATGTGGTAGGCCCAATATGCGAGTCAAGTGACGTGTTCGGCAAGGACGAGATGCTCCCTGCCTGTCATCGTGGTGACCTTATAGCGCTGCGTTCAGCAGGTGCGTATGGTGAGATAATGGCATGTCAGTATAACTGCAGAAAACTGCCTAAGGCATACCTTATGTAAGTGTACGGTTCGTGGAGGAAACGAAAACGAAGACGAAAACCGTAAACCACAAACCCGTAAACCATAAACAGTAAACTAAAAACTGTAAACTGTAAACTGTTATGATATCAATACCTGTGATAATCACATTGGCGGTGATGGTGCTGCTTGCGCTGGTAACGCCGCTCTTCAGTCCTTTCTTTCGTAAAGTGGAGCCAGAGTATGGTGACGACGAGGAGGGGGACACTGCCGCTAACCAGTTACCACCTGTCTCTATAGTGCTGGCGGAGCATGACTGCTCGCACTATCTGAAGAAGGTGCTGCCATTGTATCTGTCGCAGGACTATGGCGCTGACTACCAAGTGGTGGTAGTGATAGATCAGAGCGATACTGAGTCAGAGGACTACCTGAAGCTGTTGTGTGAGGAACACAAGCGGTTGTATTATACACTCTTGCCAGACTCTTCGCGATATGTGAGCCGCAAGAAGTTGGGTATGACGCTGGGTATCAGGGCTGCCAAGTATGAATGGCTGCTCTTTGCAGACGTTAACTGCGCTCCGTCATCAGACAAATGGCTGGAGGCTGTGGCGAGACATTGTGGAGACGACCGTAATATGGTGCTCGGCATGACACCGTATGAGGAGGATACACCGGCATACTTCCGCTTTGAGCAGATGCGTACCATGCTGTATCATTTGCGTAGCGCGCAGAAGGGAATGGCATTCAGTACGAACCAGTCGCTGCTGATGATGCGTCGCAGTGAGTTCTTTGACAAGCGCGGCTTCCTCGGTAACCTGGAGTTCGCAAGGGCAGAGTTTGAGTTCCTTGTAAATAAGTTTGCTGCAGAGGATAAGTGTGCAATAGCCATAGAACCCGAGGCGCGCATGACACAGATGGAACCATCAGAGGAGTATATAAAGATGAAGCGCCTCTTTGCCATCGATGCACTGAAGGGATTGAGTCGTAGCAGTGGGTTCAAGACACTATACAAGACGGACCTGTATAGCATACATGTGTTTAACTTCCTTACGCTGATAGTTATGGTGTGTGGCGCGTTGCTGGCGTATGTGCAAATGACAGGGATAGGCAAAAGCCAACTTGACAGCCTGCTCCCAAATGTCTTTATGCAGTATGATGGCCTTGCGCTTCTCGGAGGTGCGGCGCTGGCATGGCTTATATCGTTACTGGAGCGTATGTATGTGTATAGTAACAAGCTGAGCTATTTTGACTCGGTAAGTCCGTTGGCGGCTATTATTATGGAGTGGACTATAAGCATACGTAATACTGCGCTGCGCATAAGCTATATTTTCTCAGATAAAACCGACTTTATAACGCATAAGCTCTGAATATGCGGGTGTTACACTACATACGGGATATTGACGGTGTCACTCTGAATATGCCATACTCCCTGATGAGTATAGTATTGTCAACGTCAAAGGTGACAGAGACGCATCTGCTTACATTCTCACAACTGAGTGAGGAAAGGCTGCAGATGCTGAAGGAACAGTATGGGGTGACAGTTCATGCGTTGCCGTGTGTAAAGCGTATCATGCCGTTGCGTATATATACAGAGAACAGTAAGGTACGGAAGGTTATCCGTGAGATAAGGCCTGATATAGTGCATATATGGGGAACGTGGGACATGACCGGTGCTATCGTAGAGAGATGTGCCCGCAAAGAGCGAGTGGTGACGATAGTGTCGCCGTTGAGAGGACTCGCAACGGTAAATATAAACACATCGTTTTGGAAGGAGAAGCTGCCACGGCTGCTGGCATACCAGACTGTCATGGTACGCAGTAGTACTGCAGTACTGGCGCTTGATGATGCAGAGCGTTCTGATATAATCAGCATAAAGCTGAAAAGCCATATTGAGACGCTCCCGGCGGAGGAGGCGGAACTGCAGGGTGCAGTCATGGCTGCATACCGTAAGGCGCTTGACTCTTCATACCTCAACTATATTACTGATGAGGAACGGGCGTTTGTGGAGAACGCTGTGAGGATAGCTGTGGTAAGAGATGACGACGGGAGCGTATTACCTGAGAACCAAGGACTGTCATTCCGTCGTATCTATCTGTATGCCTATGATGAGGACGTGACAGACTTGCTGACGGAGGGAGCGAGAAAGACAGAGCGACCTATGCCGCCTTTGCTCGATGTGAGTAAGGTAAGACGGTATAAGAGTAAGAAAGCGAAGAACCGCATATCACTTGCAGATGTTGGCGCTAAAACAAGAAAGATAGCAATACCTGCCGACAAAGAGAAAGAGATAAAGGTGGTGAAGATGATAGCCGGAGCGAAGAGAGTGACCATGAAGCGTATGACCATGAGGCAGTGGGTAGAGCTGTATGACATGTTCCGCAACATTGATTTTGATGAGGATATGGTGGCAGAAGAGCTGCAGCATCAGCATCTGAAATCGTTCACGGTGAGAATACAGAGAAGATTGAGGGACAGCTATAACCTGCCTCAAGGTTATGATATATTCTAAGAATATAAGGATTGAAGAATTGAAGTACAATATAGAGCACGACATAAATTACCTTAGACTGCTGTCAAAGTCTTTTCCTAATGCGGCAGCAGCATCAACGGAGATAATAAACCTCTCTGCCATACTTAACCTGCCGAAAGGAACAGAGCATTTCCTCGCGGATATACACGGAGAGCATGAGGCTTTCCTGCATGTGTTGAAGAACGCCTCAGGACGCATATCGCAGAAAGTGAATGAGATATTCGGCGAGTATATGCCAGTGGCGGCGAAGAAAGAACTGTGCACGCTCATCTATTACCCAGAGAAGAAACTGGAGCTGATAAAGGCGCGTGAGGAGGACTTGGACGAGTGGTACCGTATGACGCTGTATCAGTTGGTGAAGGTGTTCCGCGTGATTAGCTCAAAGTACACACGCTCAAAGGTGCGCAAGTCATTGCCGGCGGAGTACAGCTATATACTTGAGGAGTTGTTGCACACACGCACAGATGAGGCTAATAAGGCTGCGTATGTGAATGTTATCATTGATACCATAATATCTACTGACAGTGCAGATGACTTCATCACGGCGCTTGCCAATGTGATACAGCGTTTGGCTATTGACCAGTTACATATACTGGGCGACGTGTATGACCGTGGTCCGGGTGCACATATCATCATGGACAAGTTGTCTGAATATCACTCCTGGGACATTCAGTGGGGTAATCATGACGTGTTGTGGATGGGCGCGTGTGCCGGTAACGACGCTTGTATCTGCAATGTGATACGCCTGTCATTGAGATACGCCAACTTGCAGACATTGGAGGATGGCTACGGCATTAACCTGATGCCGCTTGCCACGTTTGCCATGGAGACATACGGAGACGACCCTTGTGAGGCGTTTTATCCTATATTGAATCCGGAAAACAAAGACCGTTTTGACCAGAAGACTCTGCGCCTGATGGCTATGATGCACAAGGCCGTCAGCATATTGCAGTTTAAGGCTGAGGCGCAGATAATACAGCGTAACCCGTCATGGGAGATGAATGAGCGCTGTCTGTTGTCGCATATAGATTTTGAGGACGGCACCTGTTCTCTTGACGGTAAGAAATACAAAATGCTTGACATGTGTTTCCCTACTGTTAGTGCTGATGCTCCAAATGCATATACAGAGGAAGAGAAGACGCTGATGGAGCGCTTGCACCATTCGTTCAGGGTGTCAGAGAAACTGAGCAGACATATCCGTACCTTGCTGACGCATGGATGTATGTATGCCATATACAACAATAACCTGTTGTTCCATGCCTCTATACCTCTCAATGAGGACGGTACGCTGCGTGAGGTGGAGATAATGCCTGGTGTGAAATGCTCGGGCAGATTGTTGCTTAAGCGTACAGGAATGTTAGTGCGCTCAGCCTTTGCTGCTGATACTCCGGCAGAGGAGAAAAGATATGCTCGCGACTATTTCCTGTATTTGTGGTGTGGACGTGACTCTTCTCTGTTTGATAAGTCGAAGATGGCAACCTTTGAGCGTTACTTCCTTGCAGAGAAAGAGACACATGTGGAGGAGAAAGGATGGTATTTTAAGTTGCGTGATAAGGACGAGCAGACGGCAGAGCGTATGGCAGACACCGTGCTTGATGCCTTCGGAGTGACTGATGCCAACAGACATATTATCAATGGACATGTGCCTGTACATGTAAAGAAAGGTGAGACACCTATCAAGGCAAATGGAAAGCTTATGGTTATAGACGGAGGCTTTGCTGAACCGTATCATAAGGAAACTGGCATAGCCGGATATACATTGGTGTATCACAGTCGTGAGTTTGAACTGGTGCAGCATGAACCGTTCACGAATGTGGAGACGGCAGTAGAGGAGGGACGTGACATTAAGTCTTCCACGCAGATAGTTGCCACCACAGGACACCGCCTGCATGTTGAGGATACAGACCGTGGTAAGGAACTGAAAAAGCAGATAGAAGACCTGCGTGAGTTGTTATATGCTTACCGTCATGGCTTCCTCACAGAGTCTTCACCACGACGCTCCAATAACTAATAGCATAGCTTTTTGAACAGGCAATTGGTGCAACGGCTCATGTCAGATGGCAATGTGAACGGAATGTCTGCATTGAGTATCTCTTCTATCAGCGTGGTGAGTCCTTCGTAGAAATCTTCCATGTAGATTTTGGCATCTTCTATGGCCTCTTTGTTGATGAATAGGGCAGGAGTGTAGTCGTCTGATGAAGCGTGGTGAGGGTATAGCAATGCCGGCGTTATTGGCTTGGTCTCACCATTATCATACAATATTCCTGAATAAAGCAGAGCCTGCAAGAAATAGTTGGAGTGATTCTTCACTTGTGTGGAGTCAAAGATGTCATCTATGCTGCTCATGTTGAGCTTTCTGGATAGCACACCGGTTTTGTAGTCAATGACCCTTACGCTTTCTTTTCCGCCTACATCGCATACGTCTATGCGGTCGGCTATACCGCCAACTTTTATTGTTTTCTTGTTGCCGTTTACGGTTACGTTGATTTCTTGGTTTATATGTTGCTCCAAGGCGCGTATCTGGAACGGACTGCGTCTTATGTCGTAATGTAAGAGAGAGAGTAAGAACTGTATTACCATCTCGCGGTTTACCACCTGTAGTCCTCCTAACTCAGGAGTGGGGCGTTTCGGGTCGTTAATCTGAAACAGTTCTTTGCGGAAAGCCTCGTCAACAAATCTCTTCAGGGTAACGTTGCCTTTCTCCTTCAGCAGGTCCTCAAGGTATTGACGTGGCACTTCACGGCCAGTGAAGTCTTTGTACATTCTTTCTGCCGCATAATGGAATATCTTTCCGAAGGCGCGACTGTCCATCTCCTCCTCGTCGCTGTCATCATCCTCGCTGATGCCTGCGACGTATTGGTAGAAGAAAGATATGGGACAACGCAGGTATTTACCCAATGCTGAGGGAGAGAATTCCTTGCGCTCCAGCAGTTTCTGAACCATGTCATCAGTCTTCGTGATTTCTTTAGGCGTTGACGGTGTAGCATCCTGTCCTGATACGAGTGTCGCCCTTTTTATGTCAAACGACGTCTCTGCCATCATTTGCAACATGAAGCGTGACATCTCACCTGTACGTCCGTCCTCTGTGGAACTGTTATATATAAGGGTGGCGTTCTTTGTGCGTGATAACAGGCGATGGAAGTAATATGAATATATGCCGACCTTGTTTTCCACCGTCGTCAGATTATAGGCACGACGGACATTGTGTGGTATGAAAGAGCTGTCATTCACCTTCGCCGGTAGGCATCCCTCGTTGCATGACAATACAAGAAGGTTGTCGAAATCAAGGTTTCGTGTCTCTAATACTCCCATTATCTGTATGCCCTCAAGCGGTTCGCCGTGGAAAGGTATTGATGTGCTTTGTATGATCTGGGTCAGCAGGCGTGGGTACAGAGAGGTTTGTTCGGTTACCTCAGGTATAGACTTTAATCTGTTAAGCAGCGTGTACATACGGAAGACACCTTCGTTGTGGAAATCGTCAGCCACGTCGCGTATGTTTTGTGCTATGGTGCGTACAGCCCATATCAGTCTGTCGCTCATCGTTGGGTCTTCACTTTTCCCTACAGGAGAGAAGAGCCTTTTGAGCTGCTCGTCAAGTGCGAGGTCGTTTTCCTTAGGATAGAATATTTTCCTCTCATTTAGAGTTTTATGTAGCTCTATTGACTTCTCGCTGATATATTTAGCGTATGGATGTCGTAATATTGCGTTTACATTATGCAAGGTAAGCGACCCATGTTCAAGCGCAATCATAAGTATTCGTACGAATGAAGTTATGGGGGCTTGTGACAGAGGGTAGCCTGTCGTAATGTTGACGTGTTTCACGGTGGGTGGCAGACAGTGTAGTACTGTCTCTAACAAAGACTCGTCTGCAAGGACAATGGCTGTGCGCCTGCCTGCCGCGATACGCTCGGGGGTAAGCCACTCTGAGATGTAGCGCACCTGTAGGTCGTCTGTGGATGAAGAGATAAATGTCAAGTCCTTCTCTTTCAGAAACTGCTGGTAAATAGGATTGTCATATTGCAGTTCGTTAGGGAAGTGACGCAGGTGCTCCTTTATGTATTTCCCGGCCTCATGGCTTACTTTGTTTGGTTTGCTGTCAATGAAATAAGCATCGTAATCCCAATAGAACTTGGCCTTTCCCTCTTTGCTCAGAATGAGGAAGAGTTGTTGCTCTACATCGTTGAGAAGGTTAAAGCCTATAAATATATATTTACCTTCCGGTGTATGTTGCTTTATCTTCTCAAGGGCATTGCGATAAAGCATACCTTCGTATGCGATGCCTTGTTTTCTTAATCGTTCTTGGTAGTTGGTGTATATGTCATAGAACTTGTTCCACAGTTCTAAGAAACGTCGTTTTAGTTCGCTGTTATGTTCCTTCGTGAAGTTGCTGAAAAACTGTTGCAACACTTTCTGCTGCTCCTCAGTCAGGTAATCTACATTGTCTAACTCATGCAGATTGCCTATGAGCGTAAATACACGTTGAGCATCGGCAAGATGCTTGTCAACATCGTCAAAGTCTGCCAGCATCAGCTCTCCCCAGTTGTAAAACTCATCCAAAGACTCTTTCAGGTGCGTCACCTCTTGATACGAATTGTATAGCTCGATGACCAAACGTATGTGGTCTCCCTTCTCCGCATCACTGTATTCTGTAAAGATATCATCTATGCTGAGATAGGTAGGACTCCAGATGGGCTTGTCACAGTGTTGTGACAAGGCTTTGTTAAAGAAGAGTGCCGCGCGTTTGTTTGGAAACACCACGTTATATCCAGACAAGTCATTGCCTGCCTTATCTAATAAATCCTTTGCTACAACACTTAGGAACGTCATACTTCAACCTCCTTGTTTAGTGATACATACCAAAGATAGCCTTTGACATTAGGCAATCCTGTTTCTTCTAATAACTGTTTATAATGCCTTACTTGTTCGCGGTGCTCATCATGAGGCTTGCCAAACTTGAAGTCAATGACAATCGTCTCCTTGCCGTCAGTTATTACACGGTCTGGACGATATTCCCCATCCTTCGTAATCAAAGAGCACTCGTTACGCACGGTCCACTTAGGGGCGAACCATTCCCTTACCAAAGGCTTTTGGAATTTCTGGCGTAATTGGGCCAGTAAGTCTTCTTTCGTAAGGGAGTCATCATATAGCAGACCGTCTGTTTCCATGTTCCTTAATGTGGGTTCTACATCATCAAGAGTATGGATACGGGAAAATATCTGGTGCATTATCGTACCGATGCGTATGTAACGTTGACGGTCATTGTCGTCTATGGAGTCATCCAAGAAACGCCTGCTTTCGTTACTCTGTCGATACTCCACCTTATTCTCATACGATAATACAGGTACATCAATCTGTTGGGGAATGATATCGAACACATTGACGGTGGAAGTGTCAATATCTGTTGAGACTGGACTTGCAGAGGTCTTTTCCTCTACATCCTTGCGCATATCTGTAAGTTGACCGTATGTCAGTGTCAAAGGCTGACTTGCATCTTCTATTCCGTCAATATGCAGAGGCACGCCGTTTATTTTATCCGGCAGACATTTAATCACGTCTTCTATTATCTTAGAGCGTATGGTGGCTTTAGGATGCTCATCACCTTTGCTCCGTGCAGATGGCTTGTATCGCTTGCCTAATATGAATAAAGAATGGGCAGCGCGTGTCATGGCCACATATAGCAGGTTAAGGTTGTCAACCACAGTCTGTATATGCTCTTCAATGCCATCTTCCTTATATAAGGTATCCATCAAGGTGTTTACGGAATAGTAGTCCACAGGTATAATGGGAAGTCTAGAGAAAGGCATTTCATCAGAGTGCAACCATAGCATTACGGCATGTGTAGGATTCAGCTTCCAATCGCAGTAGGGGAGTATTACATGCTTGAACTCCAATCCCTTACTCTTATGGATTGTCATTATGCGTACGCCGTCACACTCAGCTGTCTGTATTGTCTTGTTACAGATGTCGTCGCTCCATGCAGAAAGGAAATCCTCTAATACGGGAGTCATGTCTGCCGTGAAGTCATGTAGGTAGTCAAAGAATTTAGTGATGTATGCACCCTCTTTTGTTATTTCGCCGAGAGCAAAGAGTCTTAGCAGAGTCTCTGCCATGTCATGGAGAGACATATCTGTAAGAGTGTCATATTCTTCATCAAACGCCTGTAACTGCTCATCTGTAACATTGCGGCTCAGTGATGCGCGTGCTACGGAGTCATTGGGGTGTGCCAATAAAGTCATGGCATCAATAATAGTGTTGACAGCCTTTGAGGCATCAAGTCTGAAAGCCTCTGCCGATACAATCTTAATGCCGGCGCCTGTCTCTTCTATGTATTCTGCAATCTTGCTTATCTCGTTACCATTTCTTACGAGTATGGCTATGTCGCTTTGCTTTATGCCGTAACCCTCCACAAGAGATATAATGGTGTCAAGTGTGCGTTCACACATTTCATCATACCTGTCTTCAGGTAGCAGTTCAATATGTACTAAACCCTCCTGAGGTTTGCTTGCGGGCACATCCTGTTTTACGTCAGCGTATGCTTTCTTCAGTTCTTGCGCACGTTCCGACGAGTAAGGTAAGAGATTGTTAACCTCTATCTCTGCTGCTTTTCCAAAGAATGCATTATTGAATTCTATCACGTTTCGTGTAGAACGCCAGTTGGTCGTCATGGGGTGGAACGATATCTGGTCACTTTGCACCTCGTTCTCAATGTTATTTAGAAGACGCCAGTCGCCCGAGCGGAAACGGTAGATGCTTTGCTTCACGTCGCCCACAATAAGGTTACTACATCCTCTTGCCATACAGTCCTCCAGCAATACTCTGAAGTTCTTCCATTGCACAGTGCTGGTGTCTTGAAACTCGTCTATCATGATATGCTCCAGACGCGCTCCTATCTTTTCAAATATAAAAGGAGAGTCGCTGTCCTCCATTACATCTTTCAGCAATGTCTGAGTGTCACTCAGCATAAAGCGTCCGACGGAGGCATTGAGTTGCTTGGCACAGTCCTCTATCCTTTTCAGCAGTCTCAGGTCATTCAGGTGTCTCAGCGTTGCCTGTGCTGTGTTATATTTACATGCATCATCGGGTCTGAACCCCTCTATCGTCCTTAGCTTGTGTATAAGAGTGCTTTCTACCAAATCCCTTACCTCCTGCTCATTGTCAGAGTTCTTTGCAACCCATGCGTCAACATTGTCCATGCAGGCCTCGACAGTCTTGTTGCGAACATTAGAGGCGGCAAATTCTCCGTTGCTGAGTTTCTTGAAGTAATTCATGATGCTGCGCCCCTTGCCTTTGAAGTCATTGTCAATGTCGAGTCCGGCATTGGTTACGATATCCAGCACATCTTGTCCTTCTTTTGAGTATTTGCCTTCAAGGTTATTGCGTAAGGTAGTAAGCTCTTTGCGGTATTCATCAAAAAAAGCGTCTTTGGCAAACACAACATCCATCTTTTTCCTGTGTTGTTTATACACTTCGCTCCATATTGTGCCGCTGAAGCGCTTGATGTCTGCAATCACGTTCCATGATTTGTCATCATCAAGTCTGTCTTTCATATATCTTACTACGACGTCCAGCAACTTCTTGTCGCTGGTAACCCCGTCAATCAATTGGTCCACGGCCTGGTCTGTCACTTGCTCGTTGTTCAGTCCCACGCGTAGGTTTGCGTTGAGTCCCAACTCCTTCGCAAGGTTGCGTAACACACCTTGGAAAAAGGTGTCTATCGTCTGTACACGGAAGAAATGATAGTTGTGCAGCAACAAACTTAGAGCTTTGCCAGCCTGCTTGCGTACAAACTCTTCATTTACATCCATGTCATTCATCAGTACGTTCAGGTAACTGTCAGATGACGGCAACCCATGGCTCAGTCCATACAATTGTGACAGAATACGCATCTTCATCTCCTCTGTAGCCTTGTTGGTGAATGTCACAGCCAGGATGTTCTCATACGCATAGGGATTATGCAAAAGTAACTTTATGTATTCAATGGTAAGTGTAAACGTCTTTCCACTGCCAGCACTGGCTTTATATACCGCCAGTGTCGGTTGGGGAGTCAAGGGGTGTTCTTCAGTCATAGTCTGAATAATTCTTAAAATATAAGCAAAGGTAAGTTATTTTTTTGGATAAACCGCACTTTTTTGGTACTTTTGCATAAAATATAAACTAAAAAATGCTTAAATTCATTTCACTGGGCAGTGGCAGTAGTGGCAACTGTTACTATCTTCAGACTGATAATGACGCAATGCTGATAGATGCCGGTGTGGGTATTCGCTCTGTTAAGAACCATTTGCATAAGTGCGGTTTGAGCCTGAGTAATGTGAAGCGCATACTGGTAACCCACGACCACGCCGACCACATAAAGGCCGTAGGCGTAATCAGCAGCGAATTCAATATACCTGTATATGCCACACAAGAAGTACATGCAGGAATAGGGCGCAACTATTGCGTACCGAAGAAGATACCCTCAGACAACTGCAGGCTGATAGAAAAAGACAAGTCTCAGGTGATGGGGGAGTTTGTTGTTACTCCGTTTGCAGTGCCACATGATAGTTCTGGCAATGTAGGATTCCGCATTGAGGCTGATGGCGTGGTGTTCTGTCTGATGACGGATGTAGGCCATGTGACAGAACAGATGCAGCATTACATAGGAGAGGCCAACTATCTTGTTATAGAGGCCAACTATGATACGGAGATGCTGTATGGCGGAACATATCCCGCACACCTGAAAAGCAGGATAGACGGTCCTACGGGACACTTGTCAAACAAGGACTGCGGAGAGGCTTTGGCAAACTATGCTACGGCAAACCTCAAACATGTGTGGCTGTGTCATCTCAGTGAGGAAAACAACCATCCTGTGTTGGCACTCAAGACCATAGAGCAGACACTCAGGTCATACGGTCTGGTGATGGGTAAGGATTTCAAGGTGGAGGACCTGAAGCGTAAGACTCCGTCTGAATTCTTTGAATTGGTATAATTAAACCTTTCCACCCGTAAGATAGTCAATAATAATGAATGATAATTAAATGTGTAAGATAATGAAAAAGACACTATCCTTATTCATAATGCTCATGGCTATGAGCATGAACATTATGGCTGAGCCGGCAATCTCTTTTGAGAAGACATCACACAACTTTGGCACATTCTCTGAGGCTAATGCCACTCAGAAGTGCACCTTTACTTTCACCAACACAGGAGACAAGCCTCTTGTCATCAATCAGGCTGTTGCATCATGTGGTTGCACAGTGCCTAAGCACACAAAGACACCGGTTGCTCCTGGCGCTAAGGGAACAATAGAGGTTGTCTATAACGGTCAGGGTAAGTTCCCTGGACACTTCAAGAAGACCATCACGGTACGCTCTAACGGCACCCCGGAGATGGTAAGACTGTACATAGAAGGAGACATGACAGAGAAATGATATTTGACAGCAGAGAGAAAGACAAAGCTCTGAGCATTATAAACAGTCTCAGAATACGTTTGAATACGGCGTTGCTTCCCGACGACGAAGGGAGGTTGCGCCGTATTCTTTTTACTGCAATCAGGGAGGGGCAGATAGACAGGGACACCTTTGGGCTGAATCCTATCCTTATGTCTATGCAGACCGCCTATATTGCCGTTAATGAGATAGGATTGCGTCGTGACAGTGTGATAGCCACGCTCCTCACCCCGTTGGTGCTTACTGACAGCTATACGCTTGATGAGGCGGAACGTGATTTCGGTGCAGGACCGAAGAATATCTTGCAAGGGTTATTGCACGTACAGGAGCTTTATAAGAAGACTCCGGTCATAGAGACAGAGAATTTCCGTAACCTGCTGCTCTCGTTTGCAGAGGATATGAGGGTTATCCTCCTCATGATAGCTGACAGGGTCAATGTGATGCGTGAGATACGCAATGTGACGGATATTGAGTCACAGCGACGTGTGGCAGAGGAGGCAAGCTATCTTTATGCCCCATTGGCGCATAAGCTGGGTTTGTATAAGTTGAAGAGTGAGCTTGAGGATCTGTCATTGAAGTACCTTGAGCATGACGCATATTATCATATAAAGGAAAAACTGTCTGCCACCAAGCGTGCGCGCGACAAGTATATCAATGACTTCATCGGACCTATCCGTGAGAAGTTACAGGCAGCCGGACTGCGCTTTCACATGAAAGGGCGCACCAAGTCCATTCACTCCATCTGGCAGAAGATGAAGAAGCAGCGGTGTCCCTTTGAGGGTGTCTATGACCTCTTTGCCATACGTATCATCCTTGACAGTGAGGGAGAGCAGGAGAAAAAGGACTGTTGGCAGGTTTACAGCATTATCACAGATATGTACCAGCCTAATCCTAAGCGTCTGCGCGACTGGCTCAGTGTGCCAAAGAGCAACGGCTATGAGTCGCTTCACATCACGGTGCTCGGTCCGGAGCAGAAGTGGGTGGAGGTACAGATACGTACCGAGCGTATGGATGAGATAGCAGAGCACGGACTGGCAGCCCACTGGCGTTACAAGGGTGTTAAGGCCGGCGGCGGCGGCATGGAGGAATGGCTTGCCATAGTAAGGCGTGCGTTGGAGGCTGGAGATGACATGCAGGTGATGGACCAGTTCCGCATGGACCTTTATGAAGATGAGGTGTTTGTGTTCACTCCTAAGGGAGAAATAAAGAAATTCCCCATGGGAGCTACTGTGCTTGACTTTGCGTACCTTATACACTCGCGCATAGGAAACCAGTGCGTAGGCGCGCGTATAAACGGTCGTAATGTGCAGATACGTGAGGAACTGCACTCAGGTGACACCGTGGAGATACTGACGTCGGCTCAGCAGAAGCCGAAGCGTGACTGGCTGCAGATTGTTAAGACATCTCATGCTAAGAGCAAGATACGCCAAGCCATAAAAGAGGCGCAGGCTGCTGACGGACTGTATGCGAGGGAGGTGTTGTACCGTCGCTTCAAGAACAGGAAGATAGAGGTTGACGAACCACTTCTGCAGCAACTGATAAAGAAGATGGGGTATAAGGAAGTGTCAGACTTCTATATAGCCATAGCCAATGAGCAACTTGACGTCTTGACTGTCATAGACCGTTACATGGAGTTGAAGAACCCCCAGGCCTCGGTAGGCGATGACGGCGAGGGCGCACCTCGTAAGAGTGCGTCTGAGTATGTCATGAAGGAGCGTCGTGATGATGATGTGCTCGTTATAGACCGTAACCTGAAAGGGGTGGACTACACTTTGGCAAAATGCTGTAATCCTATATATGGTGATGATGTGTTCGGCTTTGTCACGGTGTCGGGCGGCATAAGGATACACAGGCAGGATTGTCCCAATGCACCAGAGATGCGTTCGCGTTACGGCTACCGTATCGTCAAGGCCCGTTGGAGTGAGAAAGGCTCCGGTCGTTATGACATTACCATGCAGGTGATAGGCCATGATGACATCGACATAGTCAACAACATAACGTCTGTAATATCAAAAGAGGAGAATACAGCACTGAGAGCCATCAATATTGACAGCGATGACGGTTTGTTCAAAGGAGTCATTACCGTGGCTCTGGATGACACCTCGCGTCTGGAGGCTCTTATCCGCAAATTGCAAAATATTAAGGGCGTAAAATCTGTGAAGCGTATGTAGTGTCTCAAGTTTTCATCGCACAGTATAAATACAAGGGTGTGACGTAGCTTTAACAACGGATTTCACGGATTATACGGATTGATAACCTGCTGATAATCAGCAATGGCAAAAATCCGTGTAATCCGTGAAATCCGTTGTTTGCGTTTATAAGACTCTTATTGGTGCTGTTCGCGCAGCAAGTCATTGACGGTCTTCACAGGGTTGAATGTACCCAATGGCACTTCCACGAAGACTGTTGACCAGTCGCTCATCGCTCCGTTCCATAATCCTGGCAGCTCAAGAGCTTTCAGTTCCTTGCCGCCCTTTGACTTCTCAGATATGAAGCCTGTTGTAGGGTCAACAAAGTCTGGCAGGTTGAACGGCTTGCCTTGGTAGTCGCGTACGGCGCATACAAGGTCAACGGGATTGAAGTGTGTTCCCTCGGTGAACATACGCAGATATTCCTTGTTTGACTTGTCTATCTGGCTGCTCTCCAGTATCTGTAGGGAAACGGTGCCGTCTTGGTTGTAGGTAAGGAATGGGCCGCCACCTGGTTCGCCCACGTTCTTTACCACGCCACAAACGCGCATAGGACGGTTCAGTTTCTTCTTCAGGTATATTACGAGCTCAGCGTCCTCCAGGTTCTTTATGTCCTGTTTTCTGCAGCATAGCTGTTGCTGTACGAAGCGTATTATCTCCTCAAGCTTGGCATGGTCATAGCGTCCGCTTTCCAATACTCTCATATACTCGAAAGCCTGCTTCTGCAGTGTAACCAGTACGCCGGCTATCACCTGCTTCCACTCAACGGTCTCAGGTTTCAGCCTGTCAGGTACCACGTTGTCTATATTCTTTATGAATATGATGTCAGCCGAAATCTCGTTGAGGTTCTCAATGAGTGCTCCGTGACCGCCCGGACGGAATAGCAGTGAGCCGTCGCTGTTGCGGAACGGAGTGTTATCGGCATTGGCGGCGATGGTGTCTGTAGATGGCTTCTGCTCAGAGAAGGTGATGTTGTATGTCACGCCGTATTTGTCGGCATACTGCTGCATCTTCTCAGCCACACGCTGCTTGAACAGTGGCAGGTGCTCGTGGCTGACGGTGAAGTGTACGTTTGCCTTACCCTTAGAGGCAGCGTAGAGTGCGCCTTCCACCAAGTGCTCCTCCATAGGTGTGCGTGAGCCTTCCGCATACTTGTGGAACAGCAGCATACCCTTAGGCAACTGACCGTAGTTCAGTCCGTCGGCATGCAGCATCTGTGCAGCCACGGCTTTATAGTTGCCTTCGCTTATAAGAGTGTCTATGTCCTTGCCCAGGTTCTTCTTGCAAGACTCGTTGAGAGCATCATAGAAAGCGAAGCTCTTGATGTGTGCGAAGTATATCTTCTCAAAGTCAGTGGTGGGAACGTCATAGTCTGCATCGACAAAGGCAAACATATCCTTGAACATACGTGATGCAGCACCGCTGGCAGGAACGAACTTTACTATCTCCTTGCCCTCGGCCTTATAGTCTTCCCATGCCTTTACATAGTCTTTCTGCTCGCTTGCCGTTGGCGCTATGATGCCTTTGCCTACGGCTGCTGCCGCCTCAAGGCGCAGAAAGGGGAATCCTGTCTCAAACTGTTTCAACTGTTTTTCCATCTGCTGCTCACTTATACCTTTGGCAGCTAATTGTTTTAGGTCTTTTTCTTGTAACATAGTATTATATTTGGTTTTCCGGCAAAGATACAAAAAGTATCTCAATTAAGCAAATTTTTTTTTCAGGAGTTAAGTAGCTAAGTAGTTAAGAAGTTAAGGAGTTAAGGAGTTAAGACTTATGTATTTGACTTGTTGGACAGCAGACGTAATGTCTTAACTCCTTAACTCCTTAACTCCTTATAACTCCAAAATAAGTAGTCAGTAGTTAAGTAGTTAAGTAGTGAAGACTTATGTATTTGACTTGTTGGACAGCAGACGTAATGTCTTAACTCCTTGACTCCTTGACTCCCTAACTCCCTAACTCCTTAACTCCTTGACTCCTTAACTCCTTAACTCCTTAACTCCTTAAATATCTTAACTACTTGTCCAAATTAATCAGCTTGTATTTCTTTGAACCCAGTCCTATCTTCTCTGCATAGTCTGTGATGTAGGTGCCATGCTGGCGGTTGATGCGCTGTATCAGAGGCTTATTGTCATCGCCGGGCTTACCTTGGTAGTTGAACACCTTGTCAAGGCATGCCTGGTCCACAGCCACAGGGTCGAGTGAAGCCATGATGCCCATATCCTGCAACTCTGGCTTTGCCGGGTGACCGTCGCAGTCGCAGTCCACAGACATGTTGTTCATAATGTTGATATATACCACTTGGCCTGAGAAATAATTGTGTACCGCCTGTGCCGCAGCAGCCATAGACTCAAGGAACAGGTCTTGTGTCTCGCCCTGGGCAAGATAGTCTGGTGTCCATGCTAACTTCGGGTCGTCGGTCTTGCCTGCAGTGTGTATATAGCATTTGCCTGCAGTTGACGCCACGCCTATGCTGGCATTCTTCATTACACCGCCAAATCCGCCCATGGCATGTCCCTTGAAGTGGGCAAGGTTTATCATAAAGTCGTAGTTTGCGAGATGGTCGCCTACTATGTCGTACTTCATGTGCGTCTTGTCCTGCACGGGTATGCGCATCTGACCGTATTCATCCATTATGTCCACGGCGAAGAGTGAGTCGAAGCCGTGCTCATGTATGGTCTCCCAGTGCTTGTTTATGTCCTGGCGTGTACCGCCGTATGCTGTGCAGCACTCTACTATAGTGCCGTTAACCTCATCCACGAGGTTGCGTATCAGCGTAGGCTTCAGGTAATGGGTGTTGCCGCCCTCGCCTGTGGAAATCTTTACGGCTACGCGCCCATGGGGCTTCACGCCCAGCGCCTTGTATATCTTAACTAATGACTCAGGTGTTATCTCCTTTGTGAAATACACCTTGCTCTGTGACATTGCTGCTAATGACATCATCAGCAACACTGCTAAAAATGTTGTCTTTCTTTTCATGGATGTAAGTTAGTTGTTGTTTATAGTTTTTTATAGTGCTTATAGATTCTATAGTACCTATAGTTACTATAGTATTTATAGTCCCTGTAGGATTTATTCTTTTAGAAATTCAGGTTCACTCCACCCATGAAGGTGGCTCTTGGCATAGGATAGCCGGCATTAATCTCGTAGCTCTGTGCCAGCAGGTTCTCGCCGCGTGCCCACAGTTGCAGCCACTTTGTAAGGCGGTATGCCACGGAAGCGTTGACCAGACAAACGTTCTGCTTGTCGTCAGCGCTGGTGTAGAGTCCGTTCAGATACATCACGCCGGCGTTGGCTGTCCATTTGCCGCAGGTGTAGTCGGCACCGAGGAAGCCTTTGTATTCAGGAGCGGCAATGACTTTCTTCTTCATGCCGAGGAAAGAGTGGTTGGTGTTGACGCTGAAGTGCTGAGAGAAACGATATGCCGCATCAAACTCAAAGCCCCAGTTCTTCAATTCACCGGTGTTGATATTCTTGCCTGCTACAGTCTGTATCAGATTGTCGGCATTGATATAGAATACGTTAGCGCCATAGTTGAGGCTGCCCAGACGTTGACGCCATGACAACTCGTAGTTCCACATACGCTCTGCACGCAGCGTCTCGTGGTTGGCTGAGCCATACAGATACATCTCTTTGGTGGTAGGGTTGCGGAATCCTTTGCTTACAAAAGCCTTCAGCTCGCCAGTGGTTACCGGACGGATGATGATGCCGCCCTGTGGTATCCACTCGCCTCCAGCCACGGTGTGGTAGTCATAGCGTACGCCGGCATCGATGGTGAGCCACTGTGCCAGGTCCTGACGGAAGTCCACATATCCGGCATACTCATCCTCGTGGTTGCGTGCGCTCTGCATCTTGCGCTTCGGTGTGGTCACGCGCTCGCCGGTCTCGCGGTTTGTGTAGTAAGCATTGCCATAGATGTTCTGATAGTCAAAGCCGGCGGTCACGTTATTGCCCTTGAAGAAGCTGATTCTCTGCCACAGGGAGAAGCCTGCCACTGCGTCTTTTGAACGGAAGAGGTCGGTTTGTGGTGTGCCGCCGTTGATGTTATAGCCGTCATTAATCTTATGTATGCCGAAGTTGTCGTATATGCTTATCGCACCGCTTGTCTTGCCGTAGTGGTTCTCCACTACAAGGCTTGCCGCGCCGCGTGTGATATACTGGTCGTTCTCAGCCTTTTGTACGCTTACGGTGCCGGGGTTGCTTGCATTGAAGTGTGTGAGGTCGAGGTCAATGTATGCACTCCAGAACTGTGAGAAGTCGTAGCCTAACTTTATGTAGCCGCCATACTGCTCGAAGCCCATGTTGGGACGATGGTTGTCAGTGCGGCTATACTGTGCTGCCACAGTAGAGAAGAAACCGCCCTTCCTTATCTGGTTGCTCACCTCTGCCTGTGCTGTTCCGTAGCTGCCGGCACCGAGGCTTACGTCGGTGAATACTCCGTCTTTCTTTGTCTTGCGTGTGATGATATTCATTACACCACCCATGGCGTTAGAGCCATAGAGTACAGAGGCTGGTCCGCGCATCACCTCTACGCGCTCGGCCATAAGTGTCTGGTAACTGTCAGATATGGGGTGTCCATATACTCCGTTATATTGTGGGTGGCCGTCAATAAGCACCATGGCCTGACCGGCACCGCCAGAGAGTCCGCGTACACTGATGCCGCCCGAGCCGCCGGTGGAAACACCGTAGCCCATGACTCCGCGGCTCGTGACAAATATGCCCGGCACCTGCTGCATCACGGTAGGCAGCACGTTGCTTTGCTGTCCCACTGCCAGTCGGTCGCGATTAATCACTGATACTGTCATAGGTAAATGGCGTGTGTCTGTAGCGTTGCGTGTTCCTGTAACTACAACCTCATTGAGATTAATAGAGTCATTCGCTGTCTCAGCGTGAGCCATGCCTCCAAGCGTAGCAATGGTTAGAATAGTAATAGATTTTTTCATAGTTTGTAAATGAATATATGCAAAGATACTAAGTTTTTTTGATAGACATGATATGTTTTTTCTTTATTTTTTGTCATGGTACGTTAAATCGTCATGATGTATCAAAAAGACATAAAAATGTATGTATCCATGATAATTTGCTTTTTGCGGAGAGTCAGCTGATAGTTGCAAAATAGAAGAGGAAGCTCTTATAGAGAAGCCTTTGTAACAGCTTTTTGAGGTGTTATTGTGTGGTTTTTGTGTCATTCGATAGCTTTCACACTGTCATTCGATAGCTTTCATGGTGTGAAGTGATAGCTTTCACATCGTGAAAGCTATGCTTTTACAACGTGATTTGATAGCTTTTATGACGGAAAAACGAGGGGAGGAAAACGGCTTGGATGCTAACTGGGTGATAATTAGTAAGTTCTGTAATTAGCGAGAATAAAGAATTTGCGAGCAACTTGCAAGCTGCTCGCAAATATCGCCGTATTTCGAGGGTACGGAAAATCAAAATGTCACGAAATCTGACGATATCGTGACAAAAAGAAAACTGCCGGGGTGACTCTCGTCAGACCGGCAGTGTAGCTTTTTTACTGTTCGTAATGTAAGATTACTTAGCAGTGTCAGCAGCAGCTGTATCAACAGCAGCTGTATCAACAGCAGCTGTATCAACTGTGTCCTGTGCAGCACCCTGCTCTGTCTTGTTACCACATGATGCAAATGAAATTGCAGCCATTGCTACGAACATGAAAACTAATTTCTTCATTTTTTCTAAGCTTTTAAAAATCTGTAAAACAATCTTGTTTATTAAAACAATGCAAAGTTAACCACTTTTTCCAATACTCACAAACATTTTTTTACTTTTTTTTTGACCGTTTTTGTAACTTTTTTACAACGTGTTGATAGTGTGATGATTACAAACTGTAAATAAAAGTTAAAATTATTTTGTGTTCGTGCACAAGGCTGTTTTTAACACTTTAGGGCGGCTTTTATTTGCCTGTACGACGTTTTTTTAGTAACTTTGTCATCATAGATGGCGAACTTACTTCGTCTCTGAATTAATAATTTTCCCACGAGCCAATTAATGCTCCCTCCCTTTGGGAGGGCTGGGGTGGGGTTTTAACTCATAACTCATAACTCAAAACTTTGATAGATACATCGGCTTTTCAGGGCAAGAGTGCCTCTTATTATACTTTAGGTTGTAAACTAAACTTCTCGGAGACATCCACATTCGGCAGAATGCTGGAGGAGATGGGTGTGCATACCGCCGTGGATGGAGAGAAGGCTGACATCTGTCTTATTAACACGTGCAGCGTGACGGAGGTGGCAGACCGCAAATGCCGTCAGGCTATACGGCGTATGATAAAGAAGAACCCGGGAGCCTTCACCGTGGTGACGGGGTGCTATGCCCAGTTGTCGCCCGAGCGTATATGTGATATAGAGGGCGTTGACCTGGTGCTGGGAAGTAATGAGAAGGCTAATCTTATAGGTTTTCTTAGCGAGAAGTGGGGCTCGGGTAACAGGGAGTCAACATATAAGGTAGAGAAAACACGCGACATAAAGTCATTCGCACCGAGTTGCAGTCGCGGTAACCGTACCCGTTTCTGGTTGAAGGTGCAAGATGGGTGTAACTATTATTGTACCTACTGCACCATACCGTTTGCGCGTGGCAACAGTCGTAATGCTTCAATAGCTTCGCTGGCTGAGCAGGCGCGCCAGGTGGTCAGTGAGGGGGGCAGGGAGATAGTGCTGACAGGTGTTAATATAGGTGATTTCGGTCGTACCACGGGGGAGAGTTTCCTTGACCTCGTGAGGACTCTTGACAGTATAGAGGGCATAGAGCGTTACAGGATATCCAGTCTGGAGCCCGACCTTATTTCTGATGAGCTGATATCATTCTGTGCCGGCAGTCGTGCCTTTATGCCTCATTTTCATATTCCGCTGCAGAGCGGAAGCGATGAGGTGCTGCGCCTTATGCGCCGCCATTATGACACTAAGCTGTTTGCAGAGAAGATATATAAGATTAAGGAACTGATGCCTGATGCATTTATAGGTGTGGACGTGATGGTTGGCTGTCGCGGCGAGACCCCGGAGTGCTTTGAGGAGACATACAGGCTGCTGGAATCGCTGCCGGTTACTCAGTTGCATGTGTTCCCTTACAGTGAACGACCGGGCACGGCGGCGCTAAAGATACCTTATGTGGTAAGCGACCAGGATAAGCATCTGCGTAGTCAGAGGCTTATAGAGTTGTCAAACAGAAAGACGGAGGAGTTCTACACCTTATATATTAATAAGGAGGTGGACGTGTTGTTTGAGAAGGCGAGTCGTGGAAAAGCAATGCATGGTTTTACGCCTAATTATGTCAGGGTGGAGCTGCCGGCTCGTATGGCATCAGATGAATATGACAACAAGATAGTCAGAGTGAGGTTAGGTGGTTTTAACCATGACAAGAGTGCGCTGAGGGTTGAGGCCCTTGTTTAAGGCTCTTCCTCTTTCTCTCCTTGCAATATACAAGGGGGGGTACGCTTGTGGCTTACACCTTATATATAATATAGCATAACCAGATTATTCTATATGTGGAAGATGTAGGAGGAGCCGTCGTAGGTCTTCTTCTTATTCCTTTTGATTAAGAGAAATAAATGAATACAGCAAATACATATACTTCATCCTCCCTCGGGTGGGAGCCGGCAACTCACGGCAGTGTCTCAATAGTGATTCTCAACTGGAACGGCTCTGCTATGATGCGGAAATACCTGCCTTCGATTGTTGCTAACAGTGGTGATGCGGAGGTGGTTGTGGCAGATAATGCCTCTTCTGATGATTCGTTGGAGATGCTGGCGCGCGAGTTCCCCACGGTGCGTGTGGTCACACTGGATAGAAACTGGGGCTTCGCAGACGGTTATAACAAGTCCTTTGCAAAATATGAGGAGGAGAACAAGGCAGAGAACAGGCCGCTGCCGGAGTACTATGTACTGCTTAACAGTGACGTGAGGGTAGGCGAGGGATGGCTCAATGCCATGACGGCGTATATGGATGCCCATCCGGAGGTGGCGGCATGTCAGCCTAAGTTGCTCAGCGATGTCAGTCCCGAGTATTTTGAGTATGCAGGCGCTTGTGGTGGATATATGGATAAGTATGGTTATCCGTTTTGTCGTGGCAGGGTGTTTGGCACGGTGGAGAAGGACTGCGGACAGTATGACGATGTGGCTGAGGTGTTATGGGCTACGGGAGCTTGTCTTATGGTGCGTCGTGAAGACTACTGGCAGGCGGGCGGACTGGATGGACGTTTCTTTGCCCATTGTGAGGAGATAGACTTTTGCTGGCGACTTAATATGAAAGGCAGGAAAGTGGTGTGTGTGCCACAGAGTGTGGTGTACCATCTTGGAGGAGGAACATTGCCGCAAGGTAATCCAAGGAAGACATATCTTAACTTCCGCAATAACCTGACCATGCTTTATAAGAACCTGCCGCAGAGAAGGCTGCGTAGGGTGATGTTGGTGCGCCTGTTCCTGGATTATGTGGCAGCGCTGCAGATGCTGCTGCTTAACCGTAGTGTGGGAGAGTTTAAGGCTGTATTTAAGGCAAGGCGCGACTTTAAGAAGTGGAAACATGAGTTTAAGAGTGACAGAGAACTTATTCAACAGTCTGCCACTGTGGACTATCCCGATGGTATAAAGGATTATAGTGTGTTGTTCCGCTACTATGTCAGAGGGGAAAAGACTATGGCTTGAGTAATCGTTTGGTGGTTATTTTGTGCCAGTCAGAGGGTAAAATTATGTTAAAGTGGTAATTTTTTTGTAATATAAGAGTTTATTTTCTTACCTTTGTCTCAAATTCGTTTTTGCGAGAGGCAAGATAAGCAGGTATCTGTAAATACATATTATCATATTCGGAAATAGGTATTAAAGGATACGTGTGAAAACTGTAAAGTAGGAATTATTATACAGATTATACTAACGAATCACTTAACTAAATCAATTAAACAAATGACAAAGAACTACTTCAGACGTTTTGTCTGGTCATTCCTTGCATTGCTTGGAGTGACAGTAAGTGCTCTCGCTGTCAAAGGGGTTGTAGGCAATAGCCTGCAGGCTAATGAAGCGAAGAGGACAGTCCTCTATTCCTGGGAGGGCAACGCTGATGGTGCTATCGAGTCAGGTGGTACGGCGACGGCAACTACCGTTGGCAACGTGACTGACAAGAACACCGGCGCTGTGGTTGATGCTGCTAATGCAGATCTCACATCAGCTGACATTAACATGGTCAACAGCACCTACAATGTTATTCGCTTGCGTGGAGCAAAGGAATTTACCACTTATGTGATTAATGTTGCTCTTGAAAAGGAGCTGAAGGCCGGCGATTCCATCGCTATCACAGGCTATCGTAACAAAAACGCTGCCAACAAGCAGTCGGGTGCTCTCATTAAGTTTGAGAAAGGCTCTACTACAGCTTCAACAGGCAGCACAGGTCTGGAGTTTGTCAACATAGACCAGTCTGATGCTTCTGCTGCAGACCAGAATCGTGGTACAGAGCCTAACACAGTCAAGGTACTTGTGCCAGAATCTGCTGAAGGAAGTAAGTCATTCACTATGACACGTGCCGTCACTGCTACAAACCTTTTCATCACAAAGATAGAGGTTATAAGCTATCGTGACGCTGACGCTGCGGGTGGCGAAGAAGGTGGAATTCAGGAAGGCGGCAGCAGTGAGAAAAGCTCATTCCGCGACTTCGCTGTAAACATTTATGATGGCACCATCTTTAATACCAGCGTGATGAGCCATGGTGTGAAAGTTGCTACGGACGGCTCTTACTCTGATACATCTGCTGATGATGCAGATGCTATATTCTCATGGACTGCCGCACGTTACAATGATGCACAGCACGGTTGGGTAAACTGTGAGTTCACCGTACCTGTCGATGGTCCAGTGAAGGTTGAGCTCGGTGATTGTGCGTTTGGTGCGCAGAATGGCACCATCGTTGATACCAACGGTAATACTACCGAAATCAAGGCCAATGCTTCCAAGGCTTGCTGGAGTGCAACCAACGGCAAAGTGGTTACCGCTTACTACGGTGGCACAGAGAAAACCACTCTGACCATTACCTATAACGGCTATTGTCCATTCATTGCGGTAACGGCAGTTGACGCAAGCGAGATACCTAACGAGGCTACTCTTACGTTTGACACTGCCGACAGCGGTGCGGAGGGAACTGCCCCCGTACAGCAGAAAGTGACCGTGGGCGAGCAAGTTACTATTCCTGCCAACACTACTCTTTATATAGAGGGTAAGACCCTGAAAGGCTGGACTGACGGCACATCTACTTACGCTGCTGGTGACAAGGTTACGGTAAATGAAGACATCACACTGACACCAGTGTTCGCTGATAATGCAGTGTCATTCGCTGACCGCACGGCTGAGACTACTCTCGTATGGCAGTTTGGTGAGGGCAACGGCGTAGGTACACTCAGCGCTGAGGGAAAATCTACAATCGTTGTGGCTCAGGCTACCATTGGTGAGGCAAAGATTGACGTTAAGATGGATATTGACGCTACAAACGGAAAACTCAACAATGTAGGGCGTGGCGACAAATGGGCACAGTGTACCGATGGCACTAAGATGACCATCCCTGCATACAAGGGTATGACCGTATCATTCGACTCTTATGGAGATGGCGCATCAACCACCATTGCAGGTGCTACGGCAACTGACAAGACTGGCACATATAATGGTACAGGTTCTACCATTGACATCGTGGCAGGTGGCATGGGTTACATCGCAAGCGTTACAGCTACATATCCAGTTCCTGACTCTGAGGGCGGCATTGATGAGCCTGTTGAAGTTCAGGTGGCTTACGCTGCTGGCAGTGAGACTTTCGAGGGTGACCTGCTGCCTGCCGGTGGCAAGTATAACGCTGGCGACATATATACCATCCCTGCCAATAACTTCACTCTCTACAAGGAGGGGTACACTCTGACAGGTTGGACTGACGGCACTGGCGTTTACGGACTTGGTGAAAAGATTACGTTGCCAGCGCAGGATGTAACGCTTACCCCTGTATTCACAGAGAATGAGGTTAGTCTCAACGACCGTGAGGAACCTGTAACTTTGGCATTTGATTTCCAGCGCCAAAACGGTGCCCCAACCGTGGCATGGGAGAACAAGACCGGTATCGTATGGGTTACCCAGGCCACTGTCAAGGGCAAGACTATCGACGTGAAGGCTGACGTAAGCACCAGTCCTGGCAAATTCGCTAATGGCAACTGGACAGATTGGGCACAACTCAATCCTGGAACCACATTCTCCATTCCTAACTATAAGGGTGCAAAGGTAAGTATCGAGAGTTATAGTGCTACTACCACCACCACTATTGACGGTCAGACTGACTATGCGACAAGCGGCAATGTCGTATCATACGACGTAGCCAATACTGCTGAGGCAATTGATATCGTGATTGGGGATGGTTCTTACTTCCGCTACATCAAGACAATACTTCCTGTGCCAGAGAAGGCGTTTGTGCCTGTGACTTACACGAACGAAGAGGTAGCGGTTCGTTGGCCATTTGAAAGCCATGCTACAATATCTGACTATACGGTTAGTCTTGATGATGCTATAAGCGTAGCGTCTGTTAGTGTGACAGGTTTGTCAACAAATTCTAAGTTGAGTGGTGTAAATACTTCAACTGGTTCAAGAAGTCAGGATCCAGATAATGGAATGGCATTCTTGACGTTTGCAGGAAATTCTGACTTTAAGATGAATTGGAATGTAAAACCTACGGCTGGTCTTACGTTTACTCCTACACAGATTAGAATGTATGTACAGCGTTTCGGCACTAACAAAGAGAATG
Source organism: uncultured Prevotellaceae bacterium (assembly GCA_945941025.1). Classification (GTDB taxonomy): domain Bacteria; phylum Bacteroidota; class Bacteroidia; order Bacteroidales; family Bacteroidaceae; genus Prevotella. The sequence continues at coordinate 7,266 of CAMEWL010000017.1, read as the reverse complement.
GCGTAGTGGTTTCAGCAGCAGTGGAGGGTGCTTCTTCTGCTACAACTCTTGGAACATACACCGCACGTCGTGCAAACTGGACAACAGAACAAGAGATTAGTCAATTCAAATGGGCTGCAGCCCCTGCAACTCTTGTGAATGAGGTGGTAATTAACTTGACCGAGGAACAGCAACATGCATTCACTTCAAGTGAGGGCTTCAATGTATATGCTGTTACGGGTCTTGGTGACGATAAATTTGGTGGTTTTGCTGATATCCGTATTTACGGAGTTGTCAATGGTACAACAGAGGATGTCACTAAATATACTCTTGCAGCAAATGTAAATGACGAGGCAGCAGGTTCTGTAAATATCTATCCTGTGGCTGAGGACTATGAGCAAGGTACAGAGGTACGCCTTACTGCAACAGAGAAGTTCGGTTACGACTTTGTTAACTGGACTAATGCTGCCGGCGAGGAGGTTTCTTCAGAACCAGTGTTCACACTCGCTATGACTGCTGACTCAGTCCTCACAGCAAACTTCGTACAGGTTAACACCTACGAGTTGAAGCTTAACGTTGACGGCACAAATGACTATATGGTGAAGGTTAGTCCGGCACCAACAGTCGTTGATGGTAAGAATATGTATGAGGAAGGTACTGGCGTACAGCTCACAGCCGAAAGCTACGAGGGACTTGTAGCCTTCAACAACTGGAATGATGGCCAGACCAACTCAAACAAGACTATCCTGATGAATAAAGATCAGGAGTACACAGCTTTCTATGCTGACAATGACATCATTGCGGGCTGGGATTTCTACAAGGCTGGTAACAGTGGTCGTAAGGCTGACTTCGCTGACGTTGACAATGAGACCGCTACGCTGAACCTCGTCAATACCTCTGATGACAGTGATGTTCAGGGCTGGCTTGACAAGAGTACCATAGCCGCTAACGGCTACGAGTCATTCAAGGGCGCAGCGGTTAACTGGCGTGTCGGCTCAAGTACTGGTGACGTTGGTAACTATCACTGGCAGACCAAGATCAACGCACAGAACTACACAGACATCAATGTGCAGTTCCAGATGATGTTTAACTTCAACGCTTATACAAAGTATCTTGCAGAGTATTCTCTTGATGGCGAGGAGTGGACTGAGTTCGGCTCTGTTACCATGACAGGTGCAAAGGCTGCGGCATCGTTCAGCGCAAAACTGCCAGCAGCAGCCAATAACCAGGCAAACGTATATATCCGTATGCGTGCGGACAAGACTTCAGCTGTTGATGGAACTGCATCTGCAAATGATGGTAATGCCCTGGCGATGTTCTTCATCACTGGTACAGCTAAGATTGTTGATGACGGCGTAGCTCCTGTACTTGTATCTCAGGTTCCTGCCAATGGTGCGGAGGGTGCTTCTGCTACCGGTAAGATTGTCCTGACATTCGATGAGAAGGTAAAGGTGGCTGATGGCACTGTAGCACAGCTCAACGGTATGGAGCTTACTCCTGTGGTAAGTGGTAAGTCTGTTACCTTTGAGTATAAGGGCTTAGAGTACTCTACATCGTATGAGTTCACTCTGCCTGCCAACACTGTGGCTGACCTCACAGATAATTATTTGGCAGAGGCTGTTACTATCAATTTCACTACGATGACACGTCCTGCAGTTGTCAAGCAGCTTTACGACTTTGTCGTTCCTGAGGACGGTACATTCAAGGAAGCTCTTAATGCAGCGGCTACACGTGCTGACAAGTCAAAACGCTACCGCATCTTCGTGAAGAAGGGAAGCTATGTGATACCTGCTAATCAGGATAATCTTGTTACTGGATCAGATGGAAAACAGTATGCCGATCCAAAGACATACTTCAATTCACCAAACGTATCTATCATCGGTGAGGACAGAGATGCCACATCAATAGCCAATGAGATGCCTAACTCTCTAACCGACAACGCGGTTGCAGGTTCTGGCGGTCAGGCTAACCCATTGGAGGGTATCCGTACCAGTGGCGTACTCTATCTGCAGAACGGATGTACCGATACTTATTTCCAGGACATCAAACTCTGGAGTCCTACAGCTGATGCTACAGGACGTAACGTAGTACTCGTCGATGGTGGTAACCGCACTGTATGTAAGAACGTTACCCTGTGGGCTTATCAGGATACATACGTACCTGACAATGCACAGAACTTGTATTACTTCGAGGATGGTATAGTTCGTGGACGTACCGACTTCGTATGTGGTTCAGGTGACGTATTCTTCAATAGCGTAAACTTCATCATGTGTGAGGCAGGAGGCTACCTCTCCGTTCCTCGCGACAATGTCAAGTACGGTTTCGTATATAAGGATTGTACTATCGACGGCAACTCTGGTGTTGATGGCAACTATTACCTCGGACGTGCATGGACAGCAGGCGCTGAGTCTTACTTCATCGACACTAAGATGAATGTAGTACCTAAGGGTGAAGGATGGGACGACTGGTACAACGGACCTACACGCTTTGCTGAGTACAACTCAATGACATCTTCAGGTTCACAGATAGACCTTTCTACCCGTAAGACGTCTTTCCCAAGTGATAGCTCTACCAACAAGCCTATACTCACCGCTGAGGAGGCTCTTGAGATTGGCAACCTGCACAATATGTTCGGCGACTGGGATCCTACTCTCCTTACAGAGCAGGCTCCACTGGTTAAGAACGTTGTCCTCGACGGCAATACCATTACATGGGATGACAGTGACTACGCTCTGCTCTATGCAGTTGTGAAGAACGGATCTGTTGTCGCATTCACCACAGAGAACAGCTTTGATATCTCTACCGTTGATACATCCGCAGGTGCCAAGGCTGGTTTCGCAGGCGCTAACGCAGCTGACACATGGGCAGTACGCGCCGCTAACGAGATGGGTGGTCTTAACGAGGCTGTACCTGCTACAGAGGCTACAGCAGTCTCAGAGGTTGAGGCCGCTACAGTTAAGGCCGTAGCTAACGGTAAGGTTTACAATGTTGCCGGTCAGGAGGTTTCAGACTCTTACAAGGGCATCGTAATCATTGACGGCAAGAAGATTGTGAAGTAAGAAATCGCTTTACATAGGAATAAAGAATGGTATGCCTCACAGTAATGTGGGGCATACCTTTTTTGGTATATATTTTGGGGGTTGGAAATAATTGTTTAATTTTGCAACTACATATTACTGATATAATGAAAAGAAAGATACTTATGATGATATTATGCTACGTGATGGCATCCGCATGGATGTGCGCGCAGCATATTGTCACTCCGCTTAGTGAGAATGATGTCCTGCCCGAGTCGCAGTGGCGCGGGAAGTGGATTGGAATAGACCGCCTGTTACCTGGCGAGGACATGACAAACAAGACGCGTGTCAACGCAAGATACCTTCGCACGGAGTTCGTCTTGCGTGATGAAGCGATTAAGAGTGCCAAGGTATATATCGCCGCTGTGGGCTATTATGACTTGTATGTCAACGGTAACAGGGTGGGGGGCGACTATGAGTTGAAACCGGTCCAGACCGATACGCGTCGTAGCATCATATATAATGTCATAGATGTAACAACAGAGTTACAACAGAAGAACAAAGGATGCCTCGGCGTGATACTTGGCAACGGCCGTGCTGTGCCTATGCGCTATGCCAAGCATTCCAAGTGCCCGTTCTTCGGTTTTCCCAAATGCAGGGTAGAACTCCTTGTGACATACGCTTATGGCAAGACGCAGCGTATCTCGTCAAGCGAGAAGACATGGAAGGCTACGGCTGAGGGGCCGATACGCTCAAACAATGAGTATGACGGTGAGGTGTATGACGCGCGCATGGAGATGGGAGGCTGGAGCGAAGTAGGCTTTGATGACAGTCGCTGGCAACAGGCAGAGCTGGCAGAGGTGCCGATAGGCGCACTATATCCGCAGACGGCGAAGAACCAGCGAGCAACTGCCTTGTCAGGACAAGAGATGAGAATACTCCGTCCTGGTGCTGCTGCCTCTTGCTCTGCAGGGAACAGGGGAAAGACTGTTGTCGTGGACCTCGGACAGAACATAGCAGGATGGATATCACTGCGAGTGAGAGGAGAGAAGGGCGACACTATAGGAATAAAGTATGCAGAGCGACTGAATGCTGACACTACGCTGTATGTAGATAACCTGAGAGATGCCGAGACGGAAGACGTATATATCTGTAATGGCAATGAGAATGGCACACTGTGGTGGCATCCCACGTTTGTGTACCATGGTGGCAGGTATGTAAGGATAACGGGTATAAAGGACGTAAGTCTTGACGATGTAAAGGCATACGTGGTCACTGATGACATGGATGAGACAGGCACGTTCGTCTCAAGTAACAATACGCTGAACCAGATATACCGCAATGCCTGGTGGGGCATAAAGACCAACTACCATGGTTTCCCTACCGACTGCCCGCAGCGCAACGAACGGCAGCCGTGGCTTGGCGACCGCACTATGGGCAGTCTGGGCGAGAGCTATCTCTTTGATAATAACCTTATGTACACCCGTTGGATGCGCGACATCTGTGACTCTCAGCGAGCCGACGGAGTGTTCAGTGATGTGGCACCGGCCTTCTGGAACTATTATAACGATGACATAACGTGGCCTGCCTGTCTGCCGTTTACCTGTGACATGCTCTACAAACAGTATGGTAACGATGAGGCAATACGCAACAGCTATCCGTATATAAAGAAATGGATAGACCATGTATGTACTGAGTATATGAGCGACGGCATAATCAATCGTGACAAGTATGGCGACTGGTGCATGCCACCCGAGAAACCGGAGATGATACACTCTGAGGACCCCGCCCGCAAGACTGACGGAGCACTGTTATCTACCGCCTATATGATAAAGGTGATGAGCCTGATGAGTGAGTTTGCAAGCCTACAGGGGCTGATGGCAGAGGCAGCCGATTACCAGAGGCGTGCCGCAGACATGACCACGGCCTTTAACAGTAAATGGCTCACCGTTAAGCGAGGCACATCGCCTGTGCCTGGCCATCCGCTTTATCCTGACAGCATATACTATGGCAACAACACCGCTACGGCAAATATCGTGGCGCTGTCCTTCGACCTCGTGCCTGAAGACTGTCGCAGGGATGTGCTGAATAATGTGGTGGAGAATATCATTGTGAAGAACGGAGGCCATGTGTCATGCGGCGTGATAGGTATCTCCCATCTTATGCGTACCTTGACACGCTACGGTCGCAGCGACGTGGCTTACCTGCTTGCCACCAACACCACCTATCCCTCGTGGGGATATATGGCGGAGCATGGAGCCACCACCATCTGGGAACTATGGAACGGCGATACTGCCAACCCAGCCATGAACTCCGGCAACCATGTGATGCTGCTCGGCGACCTGCTGACGTGGATGTATCAAGACCTTGCAGGTATAAAGAATGCGGAGGGCAGCGTGGGTTACAGGAAGTTATATATGAAGCCCGACTTCTCCATACAGAACCTTGACAGCATAGAGTGTACATACCGCACGCCACAGGGTATGGTGCGTTCCTATTGGAAGAAGACACTCGAGCGTCTGCACTGGGAGGTGACACTGCCACAAGGCGTAACGGCGGAGGTGGTGCTGCCAGACGGAACGGTAAAGACTATCGGAGAGGGTAAGACGGTATATGACGTAGATATGCCATATAGGAGGAAACCCTATGTGGTAGATGACGAATGGGTATATGACCACTCCATATACCCTGAGACGCACTCCGCAAGCATTGTGGAACTGCGTGACGGCACTCTGCTTGCCACCTATTTCGGCGGAACGAAGGAACGCAATCCTGATGTGTGTATATATACGCAGAGGAGGACAACGGAGTGGGAGAGACCGGTGCTCGCTGCCGACGGAGTATTCTCTGTCAATGACAGATACGCGCGTTTTGCCGGTGTGGGCGGACTTGACAGCACCACTGTAAGTGCGGCAGTCGGTCCGTGTAAGGAGTTGGGTATAGACTGGGAGGCGGCAAGGCGCAAGACCACTTCCGTGGACTCCACATATCTGAGGAAGGCATGCTGGAACCCCGTATTGTTTGAGATGCCCGACGGTGAGGTGTGGCTGTTCTTCAAGATAGGAAACAATATGCCAGACTGGGCAGGCTGGGTGTGCAAGTCACGTGACGGCGGACGCACATGGGGTGAGCGTGAGCCGTTGCCAGAGGGATTCCTTGGTCCTATCAAGAACAAGCCCCTGATAGTAGGAGACAATCTGGTGTGCCCGTCATCCACGGAGGCAGGGGGGTGGAAGATACACTTTGAGTTGTATAACATGAAGACGGGTGAGTGGACAAAGACTGCTCCGCGTGCCACAGACTCATGTCTTTGCATCCAGCCCACGATACTGGTGCATCCTGACGGCAGACTGCAAGCCCTGGCACGCACGCGCCCTACCAATGCACAGCGCAAGGGCTTGGACCAGACTCCGGGGCGCATAGCCACCACATGGTCTGCTGATGGTGGACTGACATGGAGTGACATGAGTTTTATTGATGCGCCTAATAACCAGTCGGGCATAGATGCCGTGACGTTACGCACCCCTGTGACTGTCAAGGCTACTGACGGCAAGAAGTACAAGAACCAGCGCTATGTGTTGATATATAATGACTTTGCCACCTTGCCAGGTACTAATAAAGGTCCGCGCACTCCCATCTCCCTTGCGTCATCCAGTGACGGTGTTACGTGGCATCACTTCTGCACATTAGAGGACTCGCCCATCAGCCAATACTCATATCCCTCAATCATACAGGGTAATGACGGCTCCCTGCACTGTGTATATACATGGCGCAGACAACGCATAGTCTATAAGCGCATAGTGTTTTAGATGAGTTTCCTGCGGTAATGTTGCTTGTGCCACCGTATATAGAGCCTGTCGTGATGATGTTGGCTATACCGACGTAATCCCTTACGTCAACTGTGCCGTTCACGTCCACGTCGCTTGCCTCGGCATCAAACGCTGCTGGAGTATCACCCATGATATAGCTTGCCACACCAGAATAATCTATCTCGTTGACCACGTCATCGCCGTTGCTGTCACCCTGCAGGTTAAATTTCTTCAATGCTTTATTTATGAATAATTTGTGGTTAATTGATGGACATTCGTGTTAAAAACTAAAACATATAATTCCCATAAATTTTCCATGCGCTCGGCGACGTAAGGAGACGCTTGCTACCGTAGGGACGCAAGAATTGAACATTAATTTTTACTCAAGTTTCCCAAGTGTACGATATTTAGTCGCCTACGGCGAGAAATCTATCAAATCTTTTCAAATCAAACAAATCTTT
>CAMEWL010000016.1:0-51915 GCA_945941025.1 uncultured Prevotellaceae bacterium | reverse complement strand
TTGTCGCTTTGCAAGCAAAATCCCACTAAACCCTATAGGTTGCGGATTTGAGGTATACTAAAGTTTTATTCCCATTCAATTGTTGCTGGTGGCTTTGACGAGATGTCATAGCATACGCGGTTGACTCCACGCACCTTGTTGATTATCTCGTTGCTGACCTTTGCCATGAAGTCGTATGGCAGGTGTGCCCAGTCGGCGGTCATGGCATCGGTAGATGTCACGGCACGCAGTGCTACTGGGTGCTCGTATGTGCGCTCGTCGCCCATCACGCCTACTGAGCGGACGGTAGAGAGCAACACTGTGCCTGCCTGCCATATCTGGTCGTAGAGAGATACCTCTATCTCACCGTTCTGCATGTCGGCAGGTACACCGGCAGCAAGCACGCGGCGAGCCTCCTCGCCTGACAGTCTTACCTTATACTCACGGAGTCCGCGGATGTAGATGTCGTCGGCATCCTGCAGGATGCGTACCTTCTCAGGTGTGATGTCGCCGAGAATACGTACGGCAAGACCAGGACCAGGGAACGGATGGCGTGTTATGAGGTGCTCAGGCATACCCATAGAGCGACCTACGCGGCGTACCTCGTCCTTGAAGAGCCACTTCAGAGGCTCGCAGAGAGAGAGGTGCATATCCTCTGGCAGTCCGCCAACGTTGTGGTGTGACTTGATGACCTTGCCGGTGATGTTGAGAGACTCGATGCGGTCAGGGTAGATAGTACCCTGTGCGAGCCACTTGGCACCGGTCTGTTTCTTCGCCTCGGCATTGAACACTTCAACGAAGTCACGACCTATAATCTTACGCTTCTGCTCAGGGTCGCTGACACCTGCGAGGTCGGCAAAGAACTTTGCAGACGCGTCCACACCAATAACATTGAGTCCGAGACACTCATAGTCGTGCATCACGTCACGGAACTCATTCTTGCGGAGCATGCCGTGGTCAACGAAGATACATGTGAGGTTCTTTCCGATAGCCTTGTTGAGGAGTACGGCAGCAACGCTGGAGTCAACGCCGCCGGAGAGTCCGAGGATGACCTTATCGTCGCCCAACTGCTCCTTGAGTTCCTTGACGGTAGTCTCAACGAAGGAGTCAGCGCTCCAGTCCTGCTTAGAGCCGCAGATGTCAACCACGAAGTTGCGGAGCAACTGAGTACCCTGCAGAGAGTGGAACACCTCCGGGTGGAACTGCACTGCCCATACTGGCTGCGAGTCAGAAGCGTATGCAGCATACTTCACGTTTGCTGTAGAAGCGATGCAGCTGAAGCCGTCAGGAATGGCTGTGATGGTGTCGCCGTGTGACATCCACACCTGAGAGTTGTCCTCAAAGCCATTGAAGAGGCGGTTCTGCTTATCGATGAACTGCAGGTTGGCGCGACCGTACTCACGAGAGTCAGCCTTCTCAACCTTGCCACCCAGCGTATGAGAGATGAACTGTGCGCCATAGCAGATGCCGAGCACAGGAATCTTACCGACGAACTGGCTGAGGTCAACCTTGAATGCCTCAGGGTCGTGCACGCTGTAAGGTGAGCCGCTGAGGATGACGCCTATGACAGAGGGGTCGTCCTTAGGGAACTTGTTGTATGGCATGATTTCGCAGAACGTGTCGAGTTCACGGACACGGCGTCCGATGAGCTGTGTGGTCTGCGAGCCAAAGTCAAGAATTATTATTTTTTGCATTTATGAATAAATTAACTTAGATTGCAAAGGTACAAATTTTATTTTATTTCGCAAAAAAAATATAAGGTAAAGGTTACATCAATCTTTTTGTAACTAATATTTTTCGGAAAAAAACATATAAGTTATTTTTTTTTTATAATTTTGTGGCAAAATTCAAATAGGAGTATGAACAAGCAGAATTTTGTTACTATCGCAGACCTTACCAAGGACGATATCATGTATCTCATCAAGATGGCGGAGGAGTTTGAGAAACATCCTAACCGTGAGTTGCTGAAGGGCAAGGTGGTCGCAACGCTTTTCTTTGAGCCCAGTACACGTACACGCTTGTCGTTTGAGACGGCAGCTAACCGCCTCGGCGCGCGCGTCATAGGTTTCTCAGATGCCAAGGTTACCAGTACGACGAAGGGTGAGACGCTGAAAGACACTATACTGATGGTAAGCAACTATGCGGATGTGATAGTGATGCGCCATTATATAGAGGGTGCGGCGCAGTATGCTTCAGAGATTGCCCCCGTGCCTATCGTCAATGCCGGCGACGGTGCACACATGCACCCCTCACAGTGTCTGCTTGACCTATACTCCATATATAAGACACAGGGCACGCTTGAGAACCTGAACATTTATCTTGTGGGTGACCTGAAATACGGTCGCACGGTACACTCGCTGATAACAGCCATGCGCCATTTCAATCCGGTGTTCCACTTCGTGGCTCCAAATGAGCTGGCTATGCCACAGGAGTACAAGGACTATTGCCATGAGCACAACATATCGTACGTGGAGCACACCGACTTCAACGAGGAAGTGATATCAGACGCAGACATTATATATATGACGCGCGTACAGAAAGAGCGCTTCTCAGACCTTATGGAGTATGAGCGCGTGAAGAATGTGTATATACTCAACCGCGCCATGTTGTCAAAGAGTAGGGACAATATGAAGATACTGCATCCGCTGCCTCGTGTGAACGAGATAGCATACGACGTGGATGATGACCCACACGCATACTACATACAGCAGGCGCAGAACGGACTCTATGCGCGTGAGGCTATCTTCTGCCGTTGCCTCGGCATAACTCTTGACGAGATAATTAATGATAAAACCATTATTTGCTAACACTATGAATAATAATATAAAAGAACGTCTTGTCGCCGCTATAGAGAACGGCACAGTGATAGACCATATACCAGCGGAGAAAACCTACAAGGTGGCACAACTGTTGGGATTGTACCAGTTGACAACCCCCATCACAATAGGTTTTAACTATCCGTCAAAGAAGATAGGGAAGAAGGGTATAATAAAGGTGACGGACCGCTTCTTTACAGACGAGGAGATATCACGTCTGTCTGTGGTTACCCCGAACGTGGTGCTCAGCATTATACGCAACTATGAGGTGGTGGAGAAGAAGAAGGTGGAAACACCTGACGTGCTGCGTGGCATAATACACTGCAACAACCCAAAGTGTATCACAAACAATGAGCCTATGCAGACATATTTCCGCGTAGTGAACAAGCAGATGGGCACAGTGAGATGCCATTACTGCGACAAGGAACAGGATATAAAGACCGTAGAGCTGGTGTAAAGCAGGCTGCGGTAAGCGGATATGTTTCCCGGAAAACAGTAAATACCGTAATGAAAGCTATCAAATCACCATAAGATTCGATAGCTTTCGTTGTGTATGGCGATGTGGTATGACCAGCCTCTGTTTATGCCTGTGTAAGAAGTAAATAAACCTTAAATAACACGATTTTATTGTAAAACATTCGTTTATTTGGTATTTTCTGAGTAAATTTGCACTTAATTTTGTCAAGACGTGACATAAAAATAGGTATAGAATAATGAAAAAACTATTATACATTATAATTATAGCTTTGGCGTTGCCTGTGGGAATGGTAGCTCAGAGCGGTACCAACTCGCCCTATTCCCAGTATGGATATGGAAAGATAAGTGACCAGTCCACGGGATTGAGCAGGGGAATGAATGGCGTGGGTTTAGCGTTCAGGGAGCGTAACCTGGTGAACTATATGAACCCGGCTTCCTATTCGGGTGTTGACTCGCTGACGTTCGTCTTTGACGTGGCTATGTCTTTGCAGAGTACTAATTTCAGGGAGAACGGCAAGAGCAAGAATGCCAATAACGGCGACTTTGAGTATGCCGTGGCATCGTTCAGGGTGATGAGGCACCTGGGTATGAGCTTTGGTATCCTGCCTTATACCAATATAGGCTATAACTATAATATGGCGTCAAGGAATGTAGCGGACGAGCATACTGCCAACGGTGCGACCAGCTATCTGGGAGGCACTACATACAGTGCGACATACAGCGGTTCTGGTGGTTTGCATCAGATATATTTAGGTGCCGGATGGGAGCCTGTGCGTAATGTGTCGGTGGGTATGAACGTAAGTTACATATTCGGAAACATGACCAACAGCGTGGTTACCAGTTTCAGTGACACCTATGTGAAAAGCCTGAGCGGTATCAGTACTACAGACGTACGCAGCGTGAAGTTTGACTTTGGTGCAAGCTATACTCACGAGATAGACGCGAAGCGCTCAGTTACCGTGGGTCTGACATACAGCCCGGGAAAGAAGTTGGGGGCAGACACAGAGTTCCGCATTATCGCAACGAATACTCAGTCGGCAGTAAATGACACCACGCTGTATGTGGCACGCAATGCCATAGAACTGCCTACGCAGTTTGGATTGGGTTTGTCATATAAGTATGGCAGCAAATGGTTGCTGGGTATGGACTACACGTTGCAGAAATGGGCAAGCGTGGACCGTGTGCCATACGTCAACGAGGCTACTAACGTTGTGTATGACTATACCGACAGCTATAGCAACAGGCATAAGATAAACTTCGGCGGACAGTATTGTAAGAACACAATGGGATTCTCATTCCTCGACCGTCTGCGCTATAGGTTTGGTGTAGGCTATACGTCATCTTTCCTGAAGATAAACGGACACGATGGTCCCAGTGAGTTCTCGCTCAGTGCCGGTATAGGTATTCCTATTATGAACCAGTGGAACAACCGTTCCATACTCAACGTAGGGGTGCAGTGGCAGCATGCGAGTGCCAAGAACCTGATAACAGAAAATACATTCCTATTTAATATAGGTATAACATTTAACGAGAACTGGTTCTCGAAGTGGAAGTTCCAGTAACAAGGTCATGTCTTGACATTGTGCTATGCGTTCTGTTGTCAGTTATATCGTACTATTGATGTTGTCTCTGTTCCTGTCATGCAGTGAACAGAAAGAGCACACGGCGCCAGCCATAAATCCGGCAGACTCGGCATCGGTGATGACAACGTATGGCGTGAATACCATGATAAGCGACTCGGGTGTGATGAGGTATCGCATCATAACAGAGCGCTGGGAGGTAAATGAGGTGAGAAACCCGCCGCGCTGGATATTCAGCAGGGGACTGTTCCTGCAACAGTTTGACGAGCAGTTTCATACGGAGACATACATACAGAGCGACACGGCATATTACTTCACAACGAAGAAGCTGTGGCACCTTATTGGCAATGTGCGTGTGCGCACTACTGACGGACTGCGCTTTAACAGTGAGGAACTGTATTGGGACCAAAGCAGGCATGAACTGTATTCAAACAAGTTCTCAAGGCTGGTGACACCGGAGAGAGAGCTGCAGGGAGCGTACTTTAACAGCGACGAGCGGTTGACGCATTACAGCGTGACAAATACCAAGGGCTCTTTCCAAAGCGAGGATGCGTTTGAAAAGAAAAATGAGAATACAAACAACAAGAAGGGAGAGGCCGACACCGTTGCCGTTGTAAAACGCAGCCCGTCGCAACCTGTACACAAGAGATAGATGGACATAGGACTAATACTGTATATACTCATCACAATGCTTTTCTCAGCTTTCTTCTCAGGGATGGAGATAGCCTATGTGTCAAGCAACAGGATGCTGGCAGAGATGAAGGGAGACAAGGACAGCCTGACGCATAGGGTAGTGTCTTTCTTCTATAAGCATCCGAACACGTTTGTCAACACAATGCTCGTGGGAAATAATATAGCATTGGTTATCTACGGAATACTGATAGCAAGACTTTTTGACTCTACCATCTTTGCCGGACGCTCAGAGGCTTTTACCGTGACTGCGGACACAATATTATCTACTACAATCGTATTGTTCACAGGAGAGTATTTGCCCAAGACGATATTCAAGAACAACGCCAACAGCCTGTTACATGCTTTCGCTATACCTGCGTGGACATGCTATGTGGTGTTATATCCCATATCACGTTTCTGTACGGCATTGTCGCGTATGTTGCTGAGAATACTCGGCGTGAAGATAAAGAAAGAGGGAACGAAAGACGAGTTCAGCAAGGTGGACCTGGACTACCTTGTGCAGCAGAGCCTTGATGGCAGTACGGAGGAAGAGGCAGAAGGAGAGACGGCGGAAAACAGAGACAAGGCCGGCAGCTATGAAGTGAAGATGTTCCAGAATGCGCTTGACTTGGCTGATACGAAGGTGCGTGACTGCATGATACCGCGCACAGAGATTAATGCGATAGAGAAGGATGCACCGCTGGAGGAACTGAGACAAAGGTTCATAGAGAGCGGACGCTCGAAGATAATAGTCTATAAGGGAGATATAGACCACATAACAGGCTACATACATTCGTCAGAACTCTTCCGCATTACCAAGGAGTGGCAGTCGCATACAAGGCAGATACCGTTTGTGCCGGAAACGATGCCGGCAAAGAAGCTTATGGAGAACCTCCTGGCGCAGAAGCTGAGTCTTGCTGTGGTCGTTGACGAGTTTGGAGGTACCAGCGGCATAGTGTCGCTTGAGGATATCGTAGAGGAGATAATAGGCGAGATAGAGGATGAGCATGATGTGTCAAGCTATGAGTGCCGTAAGACTAACGACGGAGGCTATCTGGTGTCAGCACGTCTGGAGATAGAACGAATAAACGAGATATTGGGTATAACCCTGCCAGAGAGCGATGACTATAAGACACTTGGAGGATTGATACTGGCAAAGTATCAGAGCTTCCCGAAGGTGCACGAGGTGATAGATATAGACAACTGGCAATGTAAGATATTAAAGAATACAAAGACAAAGATAGAACTGGTGAAACTAACCGAGAGAGAGCAGGAGAGAGAAAAAAAGTGAGCGCAAAAAAACGTTTTGGATAAATATACAACTGAAAAAGTTGTATGATTAAAGAAAATTTATTAACTTTGTGCGGTTTTTGAACCCTTTAATTAAGAAAAACAAAATAAAAATAAAGATAAAATGGCAGTATTAGGTAAAATCAGAAGTAAAGGAGTCCTGCTTGTGAGCATCATAGGCTTGGGACTGTTTGCATTTATTGCTGAGGAAGCTGTACGCTCATGTGAGTCAACAAAGAACAATGAGCGCCAGCAGATAGCAAATGTTCTTGGTGAGAAGATTTCTTATCAGGAGTTTCAGGAAATGGTGGATCAGTACATCGATGTGTTGAAGATGACACAGGGTCGCGAGAACCTCAATGAGGACGAGCTGAATCAGGTGCGCGACATGGTGTGGAACCAATACCTGCAGAATGCTTTGATAGCCAAGGAGGCTAAAGAGCTGGGCTTGAAGGTTACTGATGACGAGATACGCAATATCCTCAATGAGGGTACAAACAGCATGTTGCTGCAGACTCCATTCGTGAACCAGAAGACAGGACGCTTTGACGCTAATGCCCTGAAGCAGTTCATCAATGAGTATAAGAAGGCACAGCAGACCGGTGGTCAGCAACTGGACCAGATGCGCGTGGTGTATAACTACTGGCAGTTTATGGAGAAGAACCTCCGTCAGCAGTTGCTCGCACAGAAGTATCAGACACTGCTTGCTGCTTCATTCGTGTCAAACAAGGTGGAGGCTCAGCAGGAGTATGCTGAGGACAACCTGGAGGCAAAGGTTGAGTTGGCAACACTGCCTTACTCTTCTATTCAGGATAAGGACGTGAAGGTTACCGATGCTGACCTGAAGGCAAAGTATGATGAGTTCAAGGAGCGTTTCAAGGTTTATCAGGAGTCACGTGACATCAAGTATGTGTCAGTGAAGGTAGGTGCTTCATCTACAGACCAGGCTGCCATCAGCAAAGAGGTTGCTGGTTTCAGAGACCAGTTGGCAACAGCTGAGGACCCTTCTGAGATAGTACGTAAGTCAGGAAGCTCTGTGGCATATCTCGGTGTGCCAGTATTGAAGACCGCTTTCCCAACAGATATACAGGCTCAGCTGGACTCTATGGCTGTAGGTGCTACAACAGCGCTGAAAGAGAACAAGCAGGACAATACACTCAACGTGGTACGACTGATGTCAAAGCAGGAGCTGCCTGACTCAGTAGAGTTCCAGGCAATACAGGTGTATGGCTCTACAATAGACGAGGCTCACGGTCGTGCGGACTCTATCATGAAGGCTCTGGCTGCTGATGCTTCTCAGTGGGAGGCTTTGGCTAAGAAGTATGGTCAGAGTGGCGAGAAGACATGGATGACAACACAGCAGTATCAGGCTGCAACAACACTTGATGCAGATACAAAGCAGTATATCAACACACTGAACACCGCAGCTGTGGGTGAGACAAAGAATATCACAACAAACAGCGGTAACATCATTGTGAAGGTGACAGACCGCAAGGGCTTGAAGACTAAGTATGTGGCTGCTGTCATCAAGAAGGATATCGCATTCTCTAAGGATACTTACAGCAAGGCTTATAACAAGTTCTCACAGTATGTGTCAAGCTGCCAGTCACTGGAGAGCCTTGAGAAGGAAGCAAAGAAGAACGGCTACACAGTTCAGGAGCAGAAGAACGTGGCAAGCGGACAGCACCTCATTGCTGGCATCCATGGCTCACACGATGCTCTCAAGTGGGTGTTTGAGGCTAAGAAGGGCGACGTTTCTCCACTCTATGAGTGTGGTGACAATGACAACCTCTTGGTTGTAGTTCTTACCAATATCAATGAGAAGGGTTATCTGACACTTGAGAATTCAGATGTAAAGGAATATATCAAGACTGAGGTTATCAAGGACAAGAAGGCCGAGATGCTGCTCAAGAAGCTTGAGGGTGTGAAGACAATAGCACAGGCTAAGGCTAAGGGCGCACAGGTAACAACTGTTGACCAGATAACATTCACTGCACCAGTATTCGTTGCTGCTACAGGTTCTTCAGAGCCAGCATTGAGCGGTGCTGTAGCTGCTACACAGCTTGGTAAGGTTTCAAGCCATGCAGTGAAGGGTAACGGCGGTGTGTATATGTTCCAGGTAAAGGACAAGAGAAGCCGTGCTATCAAGTATAACGAGAAGGAGTATATGCAGCGTCTGTCACAGCGTGCTATGCAGGCTGCCAGTGGCTTTATGCAGGAGCTCTTTATCAAGGCTGACATAAAGGACAACCGCTATATGTTCTTCTAAACGAATTTGATAAACAAACATAGCTAAATGAGGAAAATCTCTCGCATGGAGGTTTTCCTCATTTTACGTTATATAGACTCTCCGTTAATTAAATGTAATTTACAAAAACACTCTTGCATAGAGAGAAAAAAAGTTGTAACTTTGTGATATAGAAAAATAACAAAAGTAATTAATACGAAAATGGCAGTTGATATAAGAGAATTAAATGCCCTGATAGAGCAGCACAGTAATTTTGTTATCAACCTTACCACAGGGATGGATAAGGTTATAGTAGGTCAGAAGCACTTGGTAGAGTCGCTTCTGATTGGTTTGCTGAGTGACGGACATATATTGCTTGAGGGTGTGCCTGGTCTGGCAAAGACTCTTGCTATTAATACATTGTCTAAGCTTATTGACGGTAAGTTCAGTAGAATACAGTTTACGCCTGATTTGTTGCCTGCGGATGTAGTGGGTACGATGATATATTCCCAGAAGGACGAGGCTTTCCAAGTGAAGAAAGGTCCTGTGTTTGCCAATTTCGTGTTGGCGGATGAGATCAACCGTGCACCGGCAAAGGTGCAGTCTGCATTGCTGGAGGCTATGCAGGAGCATCAGGTGACAATAGGTGACGAGAGTTTCTTGTTGCCAAAGCCGTTCCTTGTGATGGCTACGCAGAACCCGGTAGAGCAGGAGGGTACTTATCCTTTGCCTGAAGCACAGTTAGACCGTTTTATGCTGAAGGTCGTGATAAGCTATCCAACGCTTGAGGAGGAGAAGAAGATAATGCGTGAGAATCTGCTGGGCGGCTTGCCTGAGGTGATGCCTGTAAGCAGCGCCGATGAGATTATCAAGGCTCGTGAGGTGGTGCGTGAGGTGTATATTGACGAGAAGATAGAGCAGTATATAGCAGACATCGTGTTTGCTACACGTTATCCTAAACAGTACGGGCTGGAAGAGCTGGAGTCAATGATTACCTTCGGAGCCAGTCCGCGTGCAAGTATCAATCTTGCCAAGGCGGCGCGTGCTTATGCGTTTATCAAGCGCAGGGGATATGTCATACCAGAGGATGTGCGCGCTGTCGCACATGATGTGCTGAGACATCGTATTGGTCTGAGCTATGAGGCAGAGGCAAGTATGGTGTCAAGTGAGGATATCGTAAGTAAGATTCTAAACAAGGTAGAGGTACCGTGATTGATAAGCAGGAAATACTGAAGAAGGTCCGCAGGATAGAGATAAAGTCACGTGGGCTGAGCAATAATATCTTTGCCGGTCAGTATCGTTCTGCCTTCAAGGGCAGGGGAATGGCCTTTGCCGAGGTCAGGGAGTATCAGTATGGTGATGACGTCAGGGATATAGACTGGAATGTCACGGCGCGCTTCCACCGTCCATACGTGAAGGTGTTTGAGGAAGAGCGTGAGTTGACGGTGATGTTGCTGGTAGATGTCTCGGGTTCGCTGAACTTTGGTACGCGTGTGCAGACAAAGAATGATATGGCAACGGAAATAGCTGCTACGTTAGCGTTCAGTGCCATACAGAATAACGACAAGATAGGCGTGATATTCTTCTCAGACCATATAGAGAAATACATACCTCCGAAAAAAGGTCGTAAGCATATCTTGTATATCATACGTGAAATGATAGATTTCCAGGCGGAGTCAAAGAAGACAGATGTAGCTGTGGCGCTTGAGTTCCTCGGACGTACACAGAAACATCGCTGTACGGCTTTTGTGCTGAGTGATTTCTATGACAGACATGACTTCGAGAAGCCTCTGCAAATATGTCGCTCACGTCATGACGTGATAGGAATACAGATATATGACTCTATACAGAAAAACTTGCCGGATGTGGGCATACTACGCATAAGGGATGCCGAGACAGGGTATGAGCAGTATCTGGATACATCAAACAAGGCTGTGAGAAAAGCACACGGAGAGTATTGGCAACAGAGGGCTTCTGAGTTGAAGCAGATGTTTCAAAGAAACAGCGTAGATTATGTAAGTGTTTCTACTGATGAGGATTTTGTCAAGGCTTTACGTGTGATGTTCGCATCTTTTTAGTTTTTTGCAAAAGATAAGTAATGAATGTGAGGAGTATAAATATACTTGGAATAATAGAAGAGAAGTGCAGATGGATTGTTATGCTGTCTGTACTATGTGTTTTCTTCGTATCTGGGTTAAAGGCTCAGGTTGGAGTGGAGAGTACTATAGATTCTGTGCAGATTTTCGTGGGAGAGCAGACAATGATGCATACTTCTGCCACGATAAAGCCAGGACAGAAGGTGGTATTCAAGACTTGGCAGCCTCAACAGATGCTGGTTAACGGTATAGAGGTTGTGGAAGTGGCTCCGC
Source organism: uncultured Prevotellaceae bacterium (assembly GCA_945941025.1). Lineage (GTDB taxonomy): Bacteria > Bacteroidota > Bacteroidia > Bacteroidales > Bacteroidaceae > Prevotella. The sequence continues at coordinate 40,505 of CAMEWL010000016.1, read as the reverse complement.
TTGACACAACAGATGCAGATAACGGGTACATCAAGGTGTCACAGCATCTTACTCTGACCTCATTTGAGGATACGTTATATTATATACCTGCACAAAAGGTGAAGATAGATGGTAAGGAGTATGCGTCAAATAACCTTGCATTGAAAGTGTTGACGATAGATGTTGACACTTTGCACCCCAACCAGTTCTTCGGTCCTAAAGACGTACAGAATAACCCCTTCCAGTGGAAAGAGTGGAGCAGGGTGTTCTGGCTCTCTATGTTGGCAGCATTTATGTATCTGCTGTGTTGGGGTATATATTTGAGACTGAAGAGTAATAAGCCGATAAAACTAAGGGTACGCATCGTAAAGCGCATATTGCCGCATCAGAAAGCGTTGAGTGAGATAGAGAAGTTGAAAGAGGAAAAGACAGATGGCGTGGCAGTTCCGTATGACCTGAAGGGGTATTATACCCAGCTGACAGATGCTCTGCGTAAGTATATAGAGGAGCGTTTCGGATTTAATGCCATGGAGATGACATCTGCGGAGATTATAAAAGAATTAAAGAAGGAGAAAGACCAAAGCAAGATAGAGGAACTTACAATGTTGTTTGAGACAGCAGACTTGGTAAAGTTTGCGAAGTACACTGCTAATTTCAGTGAAAACGACAGGAACCTTGTAAGTGCTATAGACTTTATAAATACTACGAAACAAGAGAACCTGCCAACAGAGGAACGGATAGAACCAAGTGTGACGGAACAGGAGAAGCAGATGCAGCGTATGCGCATCTCTCTGAAGTGGGGTCTGGTAGTCCTCATACTGCTATCTACGGTTCTGGTAGGTTATGTGGTTTATCAGCTTTGGGATATATTGAACTGAGAAAATGGAGTTTACACAACCGATATATTTTTTACTACTCTTACTACTGATACCATATATATTATGGTATGTGTTATGGAGAAACCGTGGTAAGAGGAAAATGGAGGCGTCAATGACCATCAGTGATGCCTTTGCATATAAAAACGGACCTGTCAGTATGCGTGTCAGGTTGATTCATCTGCCGATGATACTGCGCTGTGCCGCGTTCACTTTTATTGTGCTGGCATTGGCTCGGCCGCAGACACAAAGTGCGTGGGATGAGAAGCAGGTGGAAGGTATTGATATCATGCTGGCAATGGATGTCTCTACCAGTATGTTGGCAGAGGACTTGCGCCCTAACAGAATAGAGGCGGCGAAAGAAGTGGCGGCATCATTTATCTCAGACCGTCCGAATGATAATATAGGACTGACTATTTTTGCGGGAGAGGCATTTACACAGTGCCCGATGACAACAGACCATGCCTCATTGTTAAATCTTTTGAGAGGCGTGCGTACAGATATCGCCGCTAACGGACTTATAAGTGATGGTACCGCTATTGGTATGGGATTGGCAAATGCTGTGTCGCGATTGAAGGACTCAAAGACAAAGAGCAGGGTGGTGATATTGCTTACTGATGGCTCAAACAATATGGGAGATATATCACCGATGACTGCAGCGCAGATAGCTAAAAGTCTTGGTGTACGAGTCTATACAATTGGTGTAGGTACCAATAAGGTAGCACGTTATCCAATGCCTGTTGCCGGGGGTGTGCAGTATGTAAATATCCCGGTGGAGATAGATACTAAGACGCTGAGCGATATCGCTGCTATGAGTGATGGTAATTTCTACCGTGCGACAAACAACAAGGAGTTGAAGCAAATATATCATGATATTGACAAGTTGGAGAAAAGCCGATTGAGTGTGAAAAAGTTCTCAAAACGCTACGAGGCTTACCAGCCGTTTGCCATAGTCGCATTATTGATATTGCTAATAGAGGTACTTCTGAAACATACATTATTAAGAAAGATATAAATGAGATTTGAGAGTCCAATATATTTGTGGTTGTTACTGACTTTCCCCATGATGATAATGCTGATGGGGTGGGCAGAGTTTCAAAGACGTAAGAAGTTAAAACGTCTTGCAGACAAGAACCTGATAAACCTGTTGATACCCAATTCTTCGGCTAAGCGCAGATGGATAAAGTTCATTGTCGTGCAGTTGGCTATTGCCATGGTGATATTTATGTTGGCACGTCCACAGATGGGAACAAAGATATCACAGGAGAAACGAAATGGTATAGAGGCCATGATATGTCTGGATATCAGTAACTCCATGTTAGCGGAGGATGTGGCGCCGAGCAGATTGCAGAAAAGTAAAATGCTTGTGGAGAATTTGGTTGACCATTTTTCTAATGACAAGGTAGGATTGATAGTCTTTGCGGGTGATGCTTTCGTGCAGTTGCCTATAACCGCCGACTATGTGTCAGCAAAAATGTTCTTGCAAAATATAGAACCCTCGTTGATACAAACTCAGGGAACAGATATTGCAAAAGCTATAGACATTGCGGCAAACAGTTTTACACATCAAGCCAACATTGGTAAGGCTATAATTGTCATTACAGATGGAGAGGACCATGAAGGTGGAGCATTGGAGGCAGCAAAGGCAGCCAAGGAAAAAGGTTATCAAGTGTTTATATTAGGCATAGGAAGTACAAACGGTGCACCTATACCCCTTGGTGACGGAAACTATATGCTGGACGAAAAGGGATATACTGTCATGACACGTTTGAATGAGAGAATGTGTCAGGATATAGCGAAGGCTGGCAATGGTGTCTATATTCATGTAGATAACACATCAACGGCACAGGAGCGTCTTAATGATGAGATTGCAAAGATGCAAAAGGGTGATATGCAGTCTGTTGTATATTCAGAGTATAATGAGCAATTTCAAGTGTTCGGCATTATTGCAGTTATCCTGTTAATATTGGAAGTGCTGATTAGTGAGGCGCAGAATCCTTGGTTTAAGAAGGTAAAGTTGTTTAAGAAATAATAATATAATGAGTGTCAATAATACAAAAGTTATGCTACAGAATTCTTTTATAAGGAGATTATGGTGTTTGACTATTGTTATGACAATATGTTCTACAGTTTGTGTCTTGACAACAGGGGCGCAGACTGACAGAGCATATATACGTAAGGGAAACAGAACGATGCGTGCAGGGGCAGAAGGTGGAGCAGTAGACTCAGAGGTGTCTTATAGAAAAGCTTTATCTGTAAACAGCTCTAATGCCCAAGCGATGTATAACCTGGGATGCGCATTGATGGCACAGCAAAAAGACTCCGCTGCGATGGAGTGCTTCCAAAAATCTGTTAATGCGGAAAAAAGTAAAATACGCAAGGCTATGGCTTACCATAATATGGGTGTGATACTTCAGCGCCAACAACAATATGGAGGAGCGATAGAGCAATATAAACAAGCATTGAGGCTAAGGCCTAATGATAATGAGACCAGATATAACTTGGTTTTGTGTCAGCGACAGAATAGGAATAATCAGAACAACCAGAATAATAACTCTGGAGGAGATAATAATAAAGACAATAAAGATAAGAATAAAGACAATAAAGACAAAAATAAGGATAAAAACAAAGATAAGCAAGATAAAGACAATCAAAATAAAAAAGAGCAGGAGAATAAGAACCAACTGAGCAAAGATAATGCTGAAAGACTCCTTAACGCAGCAATGCAGGAGGAAAAGCAAACGCAACAGAGGTTAAAGAAGGCAATGAGCCAGCCGAAACGTAAGAATCTGCAAAAGAATTGGTAAGACAAAGAAGTAAGCAGAAGTGAGTAGAATAGTAATGAAATATGATATGAGACATTTAGGGATGAGAGCCATATTGCTCCTGAATGTACTTATGATGACATCAGGAACCTTTGCCCAGAAAGTAACGGTGAAGGGGCCGACGTCGGTTGCCGTGGGACAACAGTTTCAACTGCAATATATAATCAATACGACAGATGTAAAAAGTTTTCATATAGGGAATATTCCTGAGGCGTTCGAAGTAGTATATGGTCCGAGTACCAGTACGCAGCAGAGTTTCTCTATGGTAAATGGTAGAACGTCACAATCGGCTTCGGTTACTTATACCTATGTGTTGTCTGCCAATAAGAACGGAACGTTCGTCATTCCTGCTGCATACGCTGTTATAGGTGGTCATAAGGTAACCTCACAGGCATTGAGAATATCTGTATCAGGAAAGGGAAATGCAAGACAAAATACCCATGGACAGAATTCGGCCTCAAGGGTGGACCGTGCCGGCAGCAGGATAAGTGGCAATGACTTGTTCATTCGCGTTACTGCTAACAAAAAACAGGTGTATGAGCAAGAGCCTATTCTCTTGACTTATAAGGTATATACCCAGGTGGAGCTTACCCAGTTAGAGGGAAAGATGCCGGACCTCAATGGCTTCCATACACAAGAAATACAATTGCCACAACAAAAGACATTCCATGTTGAGAATATAAATGGCAAGCAATACAGGTGTGTTACTTGGAGCCAGTATGTGATGTTCCCACAGATGTCGGGACAGTTAGAGATACCAAGTATAACCTTCAAAGGTATAGTAGTACAGGAAAATCCGAATGTGGATCCTTTTGAGGCATTCTTTAATGGAGGCTCTGGATATGTGGAGGTAAAGAAAGAGATAAAAGCTCCAGGTGTAACTATACAAGTAAATCCTTTGCCTTCAAAGCCTGTGGGCTACTCAAGTGGAGTCGGCAACTTCTCTATATCATCATCAGTTGACAAGAAGACTGTAAAAGCCGGTGACCCAATAAAATTGCGAGTGGTGGTAAGTGGTACAGGTAATACGAAACTTATCAAGATGCCAGAGATACAACTGCCGAATGATTTTGACAAGTATGACCCTAAGATTACAGATAATACAAAGCTCACTGCTGATGGTTTGGCAGGCAGTATGGTGTATGATTACCTTATTGTTCCAAGAAATAAGGGAAAATATACAATACCTGCTATAGAATTAATATATTTCGATACAAATACAAAGACATATAAGACATCCAGAACAAGTGCGATAGAGATTAACGTAGAGAAAGGCGATGGTAGTGGCAGTATGGCAGACTACACTTCCGTTAACAACAATGATATAAGTGACTTGATAGTAGGTGATGGCGTAAGGGAGCGTCCATCTGATACTTTCTTCGGTTCTGTTAACTCTATATTGTTGAATGTCGTAATTCTTGTGTCATTCATTGCATTGCTGATAGTATTCAGAAAGAGAGCGGCTGCTATGGCTGATTTGACCACGTTAAAGGTAAAGAAAGCGAGTGGTGTAGCGACAAAGCGTCTGAAGAAAGCACAGAAGTTAATGGCAGAAAATAAAGAGACACTGTTCTACGAAGAGGTGTTGCGTGCTTTGTGGGGATATATAAGTGACAAGCTCAATATACCTGTAGAGAAATTGTCCAGAGAGAATATCCTTGAAAATTTAGCTCATAGTCAAGTAGATGAAGCAAGTGCTAATAAGTTTATAGAGGCTGTTGATGAGTGTGAGTTTGCAAGGTATGCACCAAAGAGTGATACGGAAGGCATTAGGAAGATGATGGCAGACACCTACAAAAAAGCATCAGAAGCTATTATAGAGATAGAGGAAAGCGTCAAGAAGCGTAAGACCTCCAAAAAGACGTTGTCATTATTTATAATGGTGATAATGTGTTTGGGTTGTGCCCTTAATGTTGCCGCGAAGAATGAAAAGGCAATGGCAGACGAGGCCTATCGTTCCGGAGATTACCAGAAGGCTATAAAGTTGTATGGTCAGGAGTTGAAAGCAGGCGAGTCTGCGGCTCTCTATCATAATTTGGCAAACTGTTATTATCGTACGGATAATATTCCAATGGCGATATTAAATTACGGAAGAGCATATAAGTATGCTCCTATGAACGCTAAAATACAACATAGCATAGATATAGCCATATCAAAGACACAAGACAGACTGCCAATGAAGTATGATATATTCTTTGTGCAATGGTTCAAAGGATTGCAGAGCGTTATGACTATTGACGGCTGGGCTTATTTTGCATTGGTATCGTTGATATTGTCATTATTGCTGTTCTTGATATTCCTTTTCAATGAGAATGTTATAATAAAGCGACTTTCGTTCTATTGTTCCATAGTTCTGTTCCTTGCCTTTTTATGTGGGAACATCTTTGCATGGCAGCGTAAAAAGAGTTTGACCTCTCATGATACGGCTGTAGTAATGGTAAAAGAGATGAAGATGAAAACATCGCCGTCGGATAATGCCACAGATGAGGGATTGATACATGAGGGAACAATGATGGTGATAGAAGACCGGGATATTAAGGGATGGTTCGCCGTTTCTCTCTCTGACGGTCGAAAAGGATGGATACAAGTAAAAGATGTTGAAGAGATATGAATAATGTTGTTGACAAATTTTTCATAGATATATTCTTTGGTAGTGACAGTGTGTTTTTTGACCAAATGGCGTTGACACTCACGAATGCTTATTTCTGGGTGCCACTGTTTATTGCTTTGTTTGTGTTGATAGTCAAGAACAATGACAATGTGACGCAGATACTGCTTGCTATAGGTTGTATAGCATTGTGTGTGTTTATTGCCTCGGGTATGTCAAATTTGTTGGTAAAGCCTTTGGTGGAAAGAATAAGACCATGTAATGATCCAGAGTTTAAGTATCTGGCGCAAATTGCGGGGGATATGCATAGTAAGGATTTCAGCTTCTTTTCCTCACATGCAGCCAACACTATTGCTGTTGCAACATTTTTTACTTTGATGGTGAGGAGTGTATTACTTAGTACCACCTTATATCTATGGGCAGTAGTTAATATGTGGACCAGATTGTATTTGGGGCAGCATTTCTTTACTGATGTGATAGTTGGCGTGGCATGGGGAATAGTTGCTGCGTTGATAAGTTATTACTTGTATTATAAACTATATAAAAAAGTATCAACGGAGAGAAGCTACATATCCTCTCATTACACCTCGACAGGTTATTCATATATAGATGTGGATGCGGTTACAGCAGTGTTCTTTTTAATGCTGTGTATCTCGACGTTGCCTTTGGCAGAAATATATTCTAATCTCATAAATTATATACATTGAAAAATCCTAAGGACATACAAATAAAAGACTATAGCTATGAGTTGCCTGATGAACGAATAGCAAAGTTCCCCTTGAGTAAAAGGGACGAAAGTAAGTTGTTGGTTTATAATAGGGGAGAGATAACGCGTGATATATTCAAGAATATCACGAGGTATATACCTGAGAACTCTTTAATGATATATAATAATACAAGGGTTATTCAGGCACGTCTGCATTTCCATAAAGAAACAGGAGCACTAATAGAGGTGTTTTTGTTAGAGCCTTATAGTCCATGTGACTATGAGCAGATATTCCAGCAGCGTGGACAGTGTTCCTGGGTTTGTATGATAGGTAACCTGAAGAAATGGAAAGAGGGTGAACTTTGTAGAGTGATAGAAGTTGGAGACAAGGCTGTCAGACTCGCTGTCACCCGTGGAGAAGAGATACAAACAGGACATATCTGTACTTTTGAGTGGGATGCGGATGTCTCGTTTGCCGAGATTCTGGAGGCAGTGGGAGAATTGCCAATACCTCCATATCTCAACAGAAAGACAGAGGAGAGTGACAAGGCTACGTATCAGACTGTATACTCAAAGATAAAGGGAAGTGTGGCGGCTCCTACAGCCGGATTACATTTTACGAATAGTGTGTTGCAAGACATTGATGCACATAACGTAATAAGAGAAGAGGTGACACTGCATGTAGGTGCAGGTACGTTCAGACCCGTAAAGGCTGAAAAAATAGAAGGACATGAGATGCACAGGGAGTTTGTCAGTGTAAAACGTAGCACAGTAGAAAGCCTTGTGAAGCATGGTTGTAAGGCGGTAGCGGTTGGAACAACCACTGTCAGGACCCTTGAGAGCTTGTATTATATAGGATGTAAGCTGTTAAGAAATATAGATTTAACAGAAGATGAACTTGTTGTAGGACAGTGGGAACCGTATGAGAATGATAAGCCAATGCCTGAAACACAAGATGCATTAAATGCAGTGTTGCGGTGGATGGACAAGAATGGTAGGTCATGCATACAGTCATCAACAAAGATAATAATAGTGCCGGGATATACATATCATGTGGTGAGCCGATTGATAACCAACTTCCATCAACCTCAGTCAACCTTGCTACTGTTAGTCTCAGCATTTATAGGAAATGATTGGCGCAAGGTTTATGACTATGCGCTGAAAAATGATTTCCGTTTCTTATCTTATGGAGATTCTTCAATATTAATACAATAGAATGAATTACGGATATATCAAAGTGGCATCGGCAGTGCCGAGGGTAAAGGTAGGCGACTGTCAGTACAATCTAAAAGAGATTGAACAGATGATAGCCCGTGCCGAGGGGCAGGGGGTAGAGGTCATAGTCTTCCCGGAGTTGTGTCTGACTGGATACACATGCCAGGATTTGTTCCGTCAGCAGTTATTGCTTGATGCTGCGGAGCAATCTGTTTTGATGTTGCTTGACTTTACCCGGCAGTTAGATATAATAACGATAGTAGGTGCTCCTATCACTGTAGGCACGATACTTATGAATTGTGCCATAGTGATACAGAAGGGCGAGATACTGTCCATAATTCCTAAAACATATCTGCCGAATTACAGTGAGTTTTACGAGAAAAGATGGTTCGCTTCTGCACAAGACTTGCATAGCACAGACATTAAGTATGCTGGCGGTATAAATCATGTTTCTGTCGCTCCGACTATCTTCCGTACATATACCGGAGCTACATTCGCCGTGGAACTGTGTGAGGATGTATGGGCTCCTGAACCTCCGTCAACGCGTTTGACGCTTGCTGGTGCTGATATTATATTCAACCTTTCAGCTTCAGACGAGTTGATAGGCAAGAATACATATCTTCGTCAGTTGCTGTCTCAGCAGAGTGCACGTACATTGTCAGGATATGTATATTCCAGCTCTGGTTTTGGAGAAAGTACTCAGGATGTGGTATATGGTGGCAATGCCTTGATATACGAGAATGGACAGTTGATAGAGGAAAGTGAGCGTTTCTCTTTTGAACCTCAGATGGTTGTATCTCAGATAGACTATGAGAAATTACTTGCAGAGCGTCGTAACAATACTACATTCGTTAATGCCCAGCGTACAGCATATAAGGATGGTGAGGTTCGTATCATAGAGTGTCATTCTGTTACGGTCAAGGAATTCTCACTCATACGCAAGATTAATCCTACTCCGTTTATTCCAAAGACAGAGGATATTACGGCGTCATGTGACGAAATCTTTAATATCCAAGTGTCAGGATTGGCCAAGCGTATCGTGCACACGAACTGTAAGACCGTGGTGGTCGGTGTCAGTGGAGGATTAGACTCAACTCTTGCGTTATTGGTATGTGTCAAGACATTTGACAAGTTGAATATACCTCGTACGGGAATTGTTGGAGTTACAATGCCGGGCTTTGGTACTACAGACCGCACTTATACCAATGCGGTAAACCTTATGAAGCAGTTAGGCGTAACGATAAAGGAGATATCAATAAAAGATGCTTGCATACAGCATTTTAAGGATATAGAGCACGATATAAACGTGCATGATGTGACATACGAGAACGGACAGGCGCGTGAGCGTACCCAGATACTGATGGATTTGAGCAACAAGCTGAACGGTATGGTTATCGGTACTGGCGATTTGTCAGAGTTGGCGTTAGGCTGGGCCACATATAATGGTGACCACATGTCAATGTATGGCGTCAATGTGTCCATACCGAAAACTTTGATAAAGTATCTTGTCAGTTATGTGGCAGATACCCAGGTGGACGCAGAGGCAAAAGCTACACTCTTGGATATCATTGATACTCCTATTTCTCCTGAACTGATACCAGCAGATGAGCAAGGTAACATAGCCCAGAAGACAGAAGACTTGGTTGGCCCGTATGTGCTTCATGATTTCTTCCTTTATTATATGTTGCGTTTAGGATTCAGCCCTGCAAAGATACTTATGTTGGCAAAGCATGCCTTTAACAATGATGAGAAGTATAGGTTTGACAATGCCACGATAGAGAAATGGCTGAAGACATTCTTGCGTCGCTTCTTCTCACAACAGTTTAAGCGTTCTTGTCTGCCTGACGGACCTAAGGTGGGCTCTGTATCCCTGTCACCACGAGGAGATTGGCGTATGCCGAGTGATGCCTCAAGTGCACTATGGTTGAATTCAATAGAGTAGGGCAAATGATAACAGTATATCCGAAAGCAAAGATTAATATAGGACTGAATGTGGTGTCAAAGCGTGATGATGGATATCATAACCTTGAGACCGTGTTCTATCCTGTCAACGTACATGATGTGATAGATATCACAGAGTCCCATCAGGCAGGATGTAATATAGATATAGAAGGAGCGAATCTTGCTTGTGACCCGCAGCAGAATCTTGTGGTCAGGGCATACAATATAATTCGTGAGCACTATGATATTCCCGGAGTGAAAGTGACTCTGAATAAGATGATACCATCACAGGCTGGTATGGGGGGAGGTTCGTCAGACGCTGCTTATATGATAAAAGCATTAGATGAGATGTTCAGCATTGGCATGTCTGATGACGAGATGAGACTTTATGCCTCTAAATTGGGAGCAGACTGCGCCTTCTTCATTAATCCTGTTCCGTCGTATGCGGAAGGCATAGGTGATAAGTTAAGTCCAGTGAGCATAAATGGGTTAGAAGATAAGTTCTTGGCTCTTGTCAAACCGGGTGTGGCAGTGTCAACAAAGGAGGCATACGCAGGAATAACCCCTTCTACTCCGAAAAAGTGTTGTAAGGATATTGTAGCACAACCCATAGAAACATGGGCTAATGAGTTGAGAAACGACTTTGAGGATAGTGTCTTTCGCTCCCTTCCTATATTGGGTGAGGTAAAGAAAGATTTATATAACAGAGGCGCTATATATGCCTCTATGTCAGGTAGTGGTAGTACCATTTATGGTATCTTTGAAGAAAGACCGTTAGATGTGCTCTATGCCTATCCAGACTATTACACTATGATAATAAAGTTATAAAATAAGGAAGAATAACATTGGCAAACAGTAACACTAACAGAACAAGAAGTGCAAAGCAGAAACAAGTAGATGCGGCCTTGGGCCATCTGCCACCACAGGCCGTGGATGTAGAGAAGGCTGTGTTAGGCTCGCTTCTGATAGACAGGGATGCCTTTACGGTAGTCAGTGAGATATTACATCCTGAGACATTCTATGACCCACGTCATCAGAAAATATACCGTGCCATACAGACTCTTAGTCTAAATGAGCTGCCTGTTGATATGCTCACGGTAGAGGAGGAGTTGAAACGTGAGGGTACTCATGACGAGGTAGGTGCACCGTTGTATTTAGCGGAGCTTACCATGAACGTGTCATCCTCTGTCAATATCTTGACCCATGCCACCATTCTTGCAGACAAGTACATAGCTCGTCAGCTTATAAGCTATGCATCCGAGGTCGGCACAATGGCGCTTGACGAGGGACAGGATATAAAAGAAGTGATGCAAAAAGCGGAAGGGTCGTTATTCCAACTCTCACAGACCAATTTGCGACAAGACTATACTCAGATTGACCCTGTGGTGATGCAGGCACGTGCCATGATTGAGAAGGCAGCCAGCAATACAGGAGGCATCACTGGTGTATCCACTGGATATACCGATTTGGATAAGCTTACGTCGGGTTGGCAAGAGTCAGACCTTGTCATCATAGCAGGTCGTCCTGCCATGGGTAAGACCTCGTTCGCCCTTTCACTCGCAAAGAATATCGCCGTGGACAACCACGACCCGGTGGCTTTCTTCTCTCTTGAGATGAATAATGTGCAACTTGTTAACCGTCTTATCTCTAATGTCTGCTCTCTGGAAGGTAGTAAAATTCTTAGTGGTCAGCTTTCAGCGGAAGATTGGAAACGTTTTGATGCTAACATAGGGAAACTGATGGGAGCGCCGCTTTACGTTGATGATACACCAGGTCTGTCTGTCTTTGAGCTTCGCACTAAGGCACGTCGATTGGTGAAGGAAAAGGGAGTCAAACTGATTATGATTGACTATTTGCAGCTGATGAATGCCGCAGGCATGAAGTTCAACTCACGTCAGGAGGAGGTGTCAACTATCTCGCGTTCGTTGAAGGGACTCGCCAAGGAGCTCAACATCCCTATCATTGCACTCTCACAGCTCTCACGTGCAGTGGAGCAGCGTCCGGGCGAAGACGGCAAGCGTCCGCAGTTGTCTGACCTTCGAGAATCGGGTGCCATAGAGCAGGATGCCGATATGGTCATCTTTGTTCACCGTCCGGAGTATTATCATATCATGGAGGACACACAGGGCAATAGTTTGAAGGGTATAGCACAGATATGTGTTGCCAAGCACCGTAAAGGTGCCGTGGCAGATGTTAACCTACGTTTCGTAGGTCAGTTCACCCGCTTTGCTAACCCAGATGATATAGATCCGTATATTACGAGTGATGAGAATGGAGGCACATATCGTAACAGTGCCTTGAATGCACCACAGGAACCAGAGGATGATCCGTTTGGAGGCGGACCGATTTCCAATGATGACGTACCATATTGATTTAGTACATAGCTTTATATATACAAGAAAAGGAGTCACTGTCATTAGTGACTCCTTTTCTTTTTCTTATAATATGTCATTTACTCTGGTCGCATTACTACCTGCAGTTTGTCGCCGCTTGCAATTATTGCTTCACGCAGGAACTTAGACACATCCTCTGTAGTTATATCATTTACTATCTTCTTGAAGTCGGTGTAAGGGTCTATGCCATATCGATACCATGTCCTAAGCATGTCTGGCCATGTTCCGTTATTGCGCAGGTTGATGTCAAACTGCTTCAGTTTGTTCTTCCTTACGTTCTCTACTGATTCTGCATCAGCCTTCTCTGCCACCTCCTTTATACATCTTTCCGTAAGTGCCAGCACCATGTCTGTTTTCTCTGGTGTAGAGATAGGTGCCGAGATTGACAGTATGGCATAGCTCTTCTCTGGTTCAGCGTTAATACTTGCGCTTGCACTGATGCCATACACCGCACTTGAGTCCTCGCGTACCACCTTCAGCAGTTTGGCTGTCAGTACCTCGCTTACGAATGATGCCAATATGCTGTTGCGCAGCGTGTTGTCCACGGTGCTCTTGTAAGTCTGCACCATGTAAGGCTTAGGAGTTTCCATCTTACGCTTGAAGTCGCAGTTGACGTTACCACAGAACAAGGTACGTTCATCCTTCGTCTTAACCGCCTTTCCCTTGCCTGGCAGAGAGCCTATGTATAGGCATGCCAACTGTCGTGCCTGCTGTTCGTCAAAGTTGCCTGTAATGGTAAATGTGAAGTTGTTGGCATTGGTGAACTGCTCACGCATAATCTCCATGCTGCGTTCCAGTGATACGTTATTGAGGTCCTCTGCCTTAATGTTCGCATAGCGCTTGTTTCCTTGGGCATAGTAATATGCTATGCTGTCGCTGAGTGCCGTCTCAGGTTGCAGGTCACGGTTCTTCAGTGCCGTTTCTACCATGTTGATGAGAGTGTTGTAAGTTTTTTCGTCCTTTTGAGGAGCGGTAAAGTACAGGTACAACAACTGCATCATTGTCTCAAAATCCTTTGGCGTGGATGAGCCGTTTACGTTGTTGCTGCGGCCGTCCATGCTGACGCTGAGGCTGCACTGCTTGCCTGCCAGTGCCTTCTCCAGTTCAGAGTTAGAGAAGTTACCTAGTCCGAAGGTCTCCGTAATGTCGTGAAACAGAGTCGTGTTGGTATAGTCCTTCTCACCATACTGCCATGTGCCACCCTGTGCCCATCCTCTGAGTAATATCTCATTGTCTTTGAAGTCTGTCTTCTTAAGACATACCTTTGCTCCGTTCGACAGCGTAAGCTCTGTGTAGCCGAATGTGTCCAACGTTTTCTCCTTTACTATCTTGCCAGCCTTTGGCATATCCTTTATCAGTGGCTCGTCCTTCGTATTATCAACCCATGCCGTCACCTCTTCCGTGCGTGTGGTGGTAATGATGTCCTTCATGTCAGTCTCGTTGAGGTTCTCCTTGCCCTCCTTGTCCTGAGCTAAACATAACACCATCATATTCTTGTCAGAGTCTATTGTTATGGCCTGTGCAATGGTCTGGTTTATAATGTCAAGGTTGATGCTCTGTGCCATTGCTTGCCACAATTGGTATGTGGTCTCAGCATCGGGCATGGCGTAGCCGTCAATGTAGTTGCCGAGACAGGCAGAATAAAACTCATTGTTCTTGCGCTTGTCACGATTGGTATATGCTTTCTCCTTGCCAGACAGGAACTCCTCCTTTGCACGTACGTACTCGCCGGCTGTAAATCCATGCAGTTTTATTCTGCGTAGTTCCCTCACTGCAGCCGCGAGAGTCTCCTTGTCCTTATTGTCCTTAGGCACCGCCGTCAGTACAAAGGCATCTTTTGTTGATGCCAGACCGCCATACTGTCCATAGCCCAGTGACATTTGTACGAATGGGCAGTCGGGCTCGCGCACCAGTTCGCTCATGCGCTTGCCAAACATAGTGCATATCATGCTCGTGAGATATTGGTGAAGGTATGCCATCTGTGTCTGCCTCAGTTCGCGTGGCAGAGGGTCTGCCTTCATCTCTATCTCCAGAACGGTGTAGGGCATTTCCTTGTCCTTGTCGGTGATGTATATGGTTTGCTCGTTGTCTGGAACTGGCACCGGTGTCACGTGTGCAGCATTGGCATGCGCCTTGATGCCGCCAAACATCTCTCGTATCATTTTCTCAGTGTGGTCCACGTCCACGTTACCTATCACTATCAGGGCCTGGTTCTCTGGATGATACCATTTCTCATAGTATGCGCGAAGGGTAGGGGGTGTGAAAGAGTCCACCACCTCCATCAGTCCTATGGGCAGTCGCTCACCATACTTGCAGTTTGGAAATATCTTCGTGAGGTTTCTCTCCACCATCCTCTGTACCGGACTGTTGCGTGCAGTCCACTCACCGTGCACCACGCCACGCTCCTTGTCTATCTCTTCAGGCAGCAGCAGCAGTCCGCATGACCAATCTTGCAGCACCATCAGGCAAGAGTCCAGAGCCGTCTGCCTTGTCGTAGGCACGTTGCAAATGTTATATACCGTCTTATCCACACCAGTGAAGGCATTCATGTCACGGCCGAAAGCTACGCCAAGTCCACGAGTGAAGTCTATTATTCCATTGCCCTTAAAGTGTGTGGAACCGTTGAACGCCATGTGCTCAAGGAAGTGCGCCAGGCCGCGCTGGTTGTCCTCCTCCTGTATAGAGCCCACACGCTGGGCTATGTAGAAGTCTGCTACGTCCTTAGGGTACTCGTTATGTCTGATGTAGTAGGTCAGACCGTTGTCGAGCTTGCCTATGCGGTACTGTGCATCAGGTGTAATTTGCGGCATCATCTGTGCGTGCATACCGCATACTGTGACGGCTGCCACTGCCACGAGTAAAAAGAGTTTTCTCATTGTTTGTGCTATATTTTGTTTAAGTTTAGTTTTGCGCATTATTCCGCGTTTAGTGCTTTCTTGATTAGCGGTTCCAGTTCCTTTGCGTTTGTTGAGGTAGAGAGAATGGTACCGTCACGGTCTAAGAGGTACATGGCACCTCCGGCATTAGCTACTCCGTTTTTGCGCCATACACCGTTTTCGTCGTTCAGTTCCAAGAGGCTCTGCCATGGGTAGCCGTCCATATTGGCGGCGTTTTCCATCGCCGTGCGGCTGCGCTCACGGGCAATGGCAATGACGGTGAAACCTTTGTCCTTGTAACGTTCAAAGACAGGAATCATAGCTATGCTGTGGAGGCGGCATGGACCGCACCACGAAGCCCAGAGGTCAATGAGTGCTACTTTGCCTTTCGTAAGTGTGGAGATAGGAACAAGCTGACCGTCAATGTTACGCACCGTGTAGTCTATGTATGGTTTGCCTGGTTGTAAACGTAACGCTGTTTCAGCTGTGGCTATCTGTTCGTGGATGGGGTGGTTGGGGTAGTATTTGGTTAGTTTGCTGTGATAGAGCATCAGATATTGCTCGTAATCAGACTTGTTGAAGTTTTCAATGATGTTTGCATATTTCAGGTGTTGAGTAGCAAAGAGTACATCGTAAAGAGTCCAAAGCATCGGGTGTTCTTCGGCGTAGGCAATGCGGAACTGGCTCAGTTCTGCAGTAATGCTGTCACGTCGCTGTTTCAACAGCAAGCCTTGAGTGTTAAACTGTTCACTCTCATTTCGCATATAATAATCTATGACCTGACGGATAGAGTCAACGTATGCCTTTGGCAGACTATCCACATCCATAGATCGTACCTTGGCAACTGTGGAAAGGAATTCAGCATTGTAGAACTCTGTCATGCGGTCAGGTGCTCTCAACTTATTATCGATTTCCTCAAGGGCGTTCATGAAGCGTACTTTCTCTATACTGTCTTTTACTATATGCCTGAGTCCTTCTTCACCGTTGCTGACAATGTGTATCGGTTTGTCTTCATACATTGTGATACTCACGTCACAGTTCTCGGCGAGAAAATTGCCAACGTAAAATTTTCCAGTCTTTAGTTGCTTTGCGAAACACACCTGATAGAGCCTCGGGAAGTCGGTCTCGATATCGTATGTGAAATGTCCGTCCTTGGCTTTCACATGAAAGCGCGGGTTGTTAGCAGCGCGTAGGTCAGTGCCATCCTCGCAGATGATTATATCGTCGCCCCACGCGTCGGTCTCCAGAGAGCCCTCTATGTGGCATTTTATTTGACTATCAGTGTTTCTCTCTTGTGACTCAGCCTGTTGTGCATATTCTATCAATGTAATGAAGGAGAGTAGTGTCGTAATAATATTTCGAAACATAATAATTGGAAGTGTAATAATACAAAATTACTCTTTTTTATTGAATAGGCAATGCTTCCAGATAATTTTTTATAGATTATTAGTATTACTCCTTATAAGCCGTTCAAGCGTAGCAGTAGTAACAGCATTTCCATGTATTCATCTATCCCAGATATTTGATTAGTATTTCTGCGTTGCCGCTGTTGCGCAGTTTTTCTATCGACTTCTCACGAATCTGGCGTATGCGTTCACGTGTCAGCCCTAATTCTTTTGCTATATCGTCTAATCCTTTCTCCGGGCATCCTACGCCATAGCATTCACGAATAATAAACGCTTCGCGCTCCTTCAATATTCGCTTGAGAACAGCGTTAAATTCCTGTGCCAACGATTCATGGTCTATCTTGCGGTCTATATGGCTGTCATCATGCTTGATGCGGCTAAGCCTCTCCACTTCATCCTGTGGCACACACATGATGCGCTTATGTGCGGCGATAGCCAGTAATATGCTCTGACGAACCCACCACACTGCATACGAGATAAACCTGAATCCGCGTGTCTCGTCAAATTTCTTTGCTGCTTTGATAAGACCAATGTTACCTTCATTAATGAGGTCGTTCAGGGGTAATCCCCTGTGCTGGTATTGCTTAGCCACAGAAACTACAAATCTCAGGTTTGCCGTCACCAGTTTATTCTTGGCAAGTTCGCCTGCTGGTCCGCCTTTCTTTATCAGTTTTGTCAGTTCTACCTCTTCTTCAATAGAAATAAGAGGTGTGCGACCAATCTCTGCAAGATACTTGTTTAGTGACTCATTGTTGCGACAGGTTATGCGCTTCTGAATTTCTGATTGTCTCATTTTTATCATATCTTTTTTAGCATTAGTATCAAATTTGTATCTTGCCACTACTTGACTGACAGCATGTGCTTTAAGGAAGGCGTGAGGATTGCTGTTAAGTCTTTGCCAAGCTGCTTCTGCCTCTTGTATGGAAGTGTCATTCAGGTCACCAAAGATTTCCTTTCTATAGCATTCCACTTGTTCCGTCTCGCATGTTTGGATAGCTATTCGTATGTCGTTAGCCTTGATGCTGTCTATATTAAAGGTGTGGCGGAGTATGTCTAACATTTCTTCCTGATAGATTAATTGGTCAAAGGCACGAGGCTCTTGCATATAAGCCTCATACAAATCCATCGATTTGCCCTTCTTAGGAAAAGAAAGGGCATAGCGGGCTATCTCGTCATCAATATCTTCTGGTATAGGCCTCTCATGTTTAGTGCCAAGATAATCACATGGTGACACGGAAATTATTCTCCTCTGTTTTCCTATCGGCTCATTTCTGAACAGACACTTCCTGATGGATGGAATGTCAAAGTCCATAGCCTTCGCTTGCAGCAACATTTCCGCTCCTTTCATAAACTCATCATAGCGATCCCCTTCTATATCAAACTGAAAACGGGGCGTTCTGTCATTAACAAAACATACAGAGCACAGTCCATACTTTATAGGGTCAATTTCTGTAAGTCCCAGACAATAGCAGACAACAGAAGAGGGTGTGGCTCCTCGCGCCCATACGTTAATACCTGCCGCTACTGCATATTGGTTGAATATCTGATAAGCCATAATGTAATAGTCCGTAAACCCTGCGTCGATGATGTGTTTCCTCTCCCAGAGGCTCCTCAACATTATTTCTTTTGCCGGTTTGTCACCGTATCGCTGCTTCATGCCTGCAGCAACGAGGCTGATGAATAGTTTTGAGTGTTTCATGTTCGTTTCTGTTATTTAAATTTTGTTCTTACTCATTACATCCTATTTGTTTTTTACATTCTCAAAAACCTTGTAAACCTTTATGGCAAGTCCTGTTTTGGGGTCATAGGCATGACCATCAATGACAATACTGTAATTGCCTTCAGCTTCTACCAATTGGATGTCAGCAACTTGCTTAGCCACCTCCTTGCCAAAGGTTTTAAGTTTTACATCATTAGATGAAAGTGCCTCGGGCAAAGGTATAATGTAATCTGTGTAATCGTTAATAGTATCAGAACTGATAGAGAAATCCACATTAGCATTACCATGGAAATCAAGGTGACCTCTTTGCCATAGAAAATTAACTCTGCCATCTGCATCTCCTCTCACTCTCAATGAGTATTGGATTTGACTTGCATAATCATTAGAAGTTGATTGATTGCAAGAACACAAACAGATTGCAAAAACTGCTACAATGTAAGAATAGATCTTTTTCATAATTTGAATTATTTATTTGAATTAAACATTAAGAGTTGTCACTCCTTCATTATCTGCTTCTATAATTGTCGTATTTAATAGGATATAAAAAAGAATAGCCCCCCCATTATATATACTATATTATACGAATAAGAAACACGAAAAACGGCGTTTTTGCCTGTTGATGTGCAAAAACGCCGCAGAAGCCAAGAGAATAATTACATTTTTGGCTAACAATCACATAATCTCTGTTTCATGTTTATAGTATTTTCATACTACAACTGATAGAAGTTTTTAATTTTATCATCCAAATTGAAATCTTTAAGCAGTTCCTGATAAGTTAAAATTTCAGGTAGAATATATAACTTTGATGTGTGTTCTTTTATGTGTTCTTTTAATATTTCAGCAAGAGCCCCATATATGGAAGCGTATTTTTCAATTTTTTCCTTTCCCCCACTAACTTTATCACCGAAATTAAACAATACCTCACCTAATATAATTTCTGCACCACAATCTCGTAATTTGACAATTTCATCAAAATGAGATTTCTGCTTAGGATCTAATGCTATTTCTCCATTTTCTATAAAGTTCGTTACACCTATATAATGAGATATCATTTGTTTAATACCATCACAATATTGAGGAGTATCAGACTTGATTTGCAAACATTTTACGTTGTCTTTTCCTGTTCCTTCTACAAAACGAACTCCACGAATAGCCTCATTAACTAACCCCAAATTATTATATTCTTGCTGGTATGCATCAAGACTTATGTTATTACACATTCCAGTCTTAAGGTATTCGCTGAATTTACTCTCTAAAAAGAACAAAACATCTTTGCCCTCAGAATTCTTACCAACTAAAACAACGTCCATATTGGAAAAATGACTATCTTTCACATTTGTCTTAACTTCAAAATAGCAATTGTCAAATACATATTTTTCCCCTCCTAGCTCACATTTAAGTGGTTTGGTTTTTGAAACCGAATATAATAGCAACAATGCTGCCAATGATGAAGAATGGAGAGTCGAAATTCTCTTAACTTCCTGGCCATCACCGGAAATTGCCATTTCGTATTTCTTCTTAAAAGAATCTGACCGAATATCAAATACCTCTTGAAGCTTTTCTAACACTTCTTTTTCGCGTTCTTTATATTTTGACTTAGGATTAATAAAACAAAAAGAGTTGTTTGAAGGTCGTCCACGCCATATAGTATTTTCAACCTCGACGTTCATTTCATTCTTAGAAAAGAACTCCTTGTAAATAGGAGCGTTACTCGTTTCGGTCTCTCGTAATTTCATAATTCTTAATTGTTAATTGTAAAACATTCTTTATATTGTCTATTAGACTTTTAGGTTCAAGCACCTCCACCTTGTCTCCCATTGCCAGCAACTGAGTGACCAAATCAGGGGTGATACATAATCTATAAGTGAACTCCGCAAATTCACCATGCATGGAACGTCCTTCCGACTGACTTCCATGGAGAGGGACAGAACGCAGATAGTCTGCCTGTGCGCCATAAGCCCTGATTCTCACCTTCTCAATAGGCAGGTCCTTATCTACGTAAACACCTACGACATTAGCGAAGTGTTTCCTAGCATCAAAGTCCGCCGGCATTTCAAATTTGCTTGGAAGAGCCTCCATGTCTATTACACGATCTAAGGCTATGGTGCGTATGTCATTGTCCTCTTTCAGAAATCCCAACAGATACCAACGCCTGTTATATACCTTTAGCGCATAGGGCTGCATCGTAAACGTACGCAAGTGTTCTTCACGCTGCTCATCCTGATAGCGCTGGTAGTCAATACGCAGCTCTGCATTCGTCCGCATAGCTTCCATGACAGTGTCCTGGAATACCCTGCCCATAGGAATTTTCTCCAGAAGAATCCTGTCTTTCATGCCATTGAATGTGGCAAAGTCCTGTGGAATGCTATACTTTCGCAATAGCCACTTGGCTAACTTATTGCTATTCAGTACCTCGGGGTTCTTTACGTAATATACATTCTTTGAGCGGTCACACTCTATGTCCACGCCGAACATTTCCTTTATCCCCTTGCGGTATTCATGAAAGGTGCGTAGCGGTATCGGCCCGTCGTTGGCAGGACAGTCTTCCCAGAGCATATTAACCTCATCAAAAGTCAGTGGGCGGCTTGTCAACAACGTGTTAAGGAGCCATATATATTTATGGTAGGTCTTGCTAATCATTCAGGCGTAGGTTTTGTTTGTTATTCATGGTTAAACAATAAATGTTGTACTGAATCCATAAAAAGGTTGTAAACTATTGCAAAGGTAATGAAAAACAGTTTAAGGGCAAAATAAAATGAGTTTTTTTAGATGGGGGCGGGTGGGGCACGTCAGCAAAACTGACGTGAACGGTGGTGGATAGGCGAGGACGGTGGCGGAACTGGCGAACTGACGTGGACGGTGGCGGAACTGGCGAACTGACGTGAACGGTGGTGGATAGGCGAGGACGGTGGCGGAACTGGCGAACTGACGTGAACGGTGGCGAACTGGCGAACTGACGTGGATGGTGGCGAACTGACGAACAGACGTGAATGGTGGTGGATAGGCGAGGATGGTGGCGGAACTGCTACAGTTCTAGGTGGTTTTGCCGTCTGGAGGTAGCGTCGCTGCTGCTTGGGGCGTATGCAGTCGTTATATCTCGCCGGCTATCTTTTCAGCCATTGCGTTCAGGTGGAGGCACTGCGCCCTTGTTATTACCCTTTTCTCATAATGGAACTCATAGGGGCTTATCTGTAACAGTAATCCTGCAGCACAAGCGTTGAAGGCCTCGCCGGAGGGTTTGTATAGCTTGGGGAAACCATTCTCTCTAAGCAGGATGATGTTGTAACCTCGGTTCATGGCTTCTCGCAGTACTTCTTTCTCTCTTGGCGAGATGGCTGCACTGACTAGTACACCGCCACGTTCGCCACATGCCAGCCATTTCTCTCTCAACCGTGCGTTCTCATCGTCGGTGTAGCGTCTGTGTACGATGACAGCCATCTTGTCAGGAATGTTCAGCAAGAATCTGTTGCCGACCATCTGACATTGCTCGTCAGCTATCTCCATACCTGTTAGTATGGTGAAAAGCTCTGGGTTCTGGCGTTTCATCATCAGTCGGCGAGGGTTGTCGTCAAGATAGTGTTTCCAGTTGTCTAACTGACCTTCGTGCAAGAGAATCTTGTCGCAGTAGCCTTCCTCAAACAGTCCTTCCCTTGGAGGTTCATTCATGTTAAACAACCTCCAATAGACGGTGTTACATCCCGATTTGAATCCTGCCACGACTTT
Organism: uncultured Prevotellaceae bacterium; assembly: GCA_945941025.1. GTDB lineage: Bacteria > Bacteroidota > Bacteroidia > Bacteroidales > Bacteroidaceae > Prevotella. Next base: position 18,238 of record CAMEWL010000016.1, on the reverse strand, counting down.
TCCAAGATGCTTGCCTTCTCCTATGTCTTCGTTAACCCTTACAATCATGTGTAGGTGGTCAGGCATAATACATAGCTTCCATACCTCGATTTGAGGGTAGTAGCGGTTAATCTTCTTCTGCTCTTCCTGAGCGATGGCGTTTCCAAGGGCAGAGAGAACCACATAAGGAGGAATGTCGCCTTCCATACATCCGCTCAAGGTACCTAATAAGGGCATACGCTCTCTTACCACAAGGGTCAGCATGTACGTTCCCTTGCGGCTATAGTCGTGCCATGGAGTGCGCCTCTTCATTGAGTGCTGTATCTCGTGCACATCTATGCCTGTTGTTATGGCTTCTTCGCGTGTCAAAATGTGTGGCAAAGATAGTGAAAAACTGTTTAAGTGCAAAATAAAATGAGGATTTTTTTTTTAGAGGTGGGGGCACGTCAGCAAAACTGACGTGAACGGTGGCTGAAGAGACGTGAACGGTGGCTGAAGAGACGTGAACGGTGGCTGAAGAGACGTGAACGGTGGCGGATGGGATTGGACTGTGGCGAGCATGTAAAAATAGCGAATGACGATTTTGTCCTATTTTGAGGAGTGCGTTACCCCCATTTTCCTTGCGATATCTCAAAATTATTTCCTGCTGGTCGCGTACAGCGAAATCTACGGAGGGTTGTAACTGCTTGATAATCAGTGTAGGGTTAGTGAAAGGTATGAAAAAACGATAGCTTTTACGTCGTAAAAGCTATCGTTTTAGGGTGTAAAAGCTATCGTTTCTCATCGTGAAAGCTATCGAATGACACTGTAAAAGCTATGCTTTCACGGAAAAAAGGGGGTGAAAAGAGCAAAAAAGGCATCTTTTTCTTGTTTTTTATGCCTTATTTTCTCCTAGATTGCGTTTTTTTGTTGACAAAAATAAAAAGGCAAAATGACAAAAATGTCCTATTGAGGCATGTTTAGGAGGAAACAGAAATAGGGTAAAGAGAACAGCGTGGAAAAACGCAGATTGTGATATAACCGGAAATCTTCCGTTTTTATTTTTGATTATATGGCATTTATTTTGTAAATTTGTAGTCTGGTATAAACAGAAGAACAGAATTATGTCAGTACAGAAGAGATTTCACAGACATTTCCCAGTTAAAGGATATCCGCTTTATTGGATTATTATAGCATATCTTGTAATTGGGTATTTCTACCCGGTAGTGGGGCTGCTTGCCCTTATATGTATGGTCGGTCCGGTGCTGATGTCAGTGTGGAGAGGCAGGTACTGGTGTGGAAATATATGTCCGAGGGGCAATTTCTTTGACCGCGTACTGTCACGCTATTCTCCGCACCGTCCTATTCCGGCATTTGTACGTACGGTAGGTTTTCGCGTATTTATGGTATGCCTGATATTCACGGTCTTTGGCGTACAGATGTATTTCGCTTGGGGAGACTGGGGCGCAATGGGACGTGTGTTCTGGAATATCATTCTCGTCACGTCGGTAGTGGCAGTTGTGCTGGCCTTTGTCTATGCTCCGCGTACATGGTGTTCATTCTGTCCTATGGGTTCCCTGTCAGCGTTGGTGGCTCCGCGTAAGAGTCCGTTGCCGGCAGGGTACAAGGCGGTACACGTGGACAGTACGTGCCAGATGAAGTGTAAGAGTTGTGCGCGCGTATGCCCTATGCAGCTCACACCGTATGACAGCCGTGGTGAGGCTGACGGCTACCAGCATTATGATTGCATAAAATGTGGCAAGTGTGTGCAGGCGTGCCCAACGAAGATTATGAAGATGGGGAGAGTGGGTGATAAGTAAATTACAACAACAGAAAAAACAGATGAGTCGTTTTGCAATGTCAGAAGAGTATAGGCGCGAGGAGCTTGTGAGAACTATAGAACGCACGGTGGAGAGCCTTACGCTGGCGGAGTTGGAAGCTCTGCACTATGATATGATAACTAAAAACTATATAAAGAGTATATAATAATGGAATATATGTCAAAAGAGGGCTACGAGAGCCTTGTAGCGGAACTCAAGCACATGGAAACCGTGGAGTTGCCACAGGTGAGAGACGCCATAGCAGAAGCGCGCGCTCAGGGTGACCTCAGCGAGAATTTTGAGTACCATGCAGCCAAGAGGGAGCAGGCACGTCTGTTGGGCAGGATACGCTTCAAGCAGAGAGTGCTGGAGCATGCAAGGGTAATAGACTCCTCAAGGCTGGTCAAAGATAAGGTGGGACTGCTGAGTAAGGTTCGCATAACCAATGTAGGAAACAATGCGACTATGTCATATACTATAGTAAGTCCGCATGAGGCCAATATGGCAGAGGGAAAGATTTCAATCAAGTCACCTATAGCCCAGGCGCTGCTCAATAAAGCTGTGGGGGATGTGGTTCAGGTTCAGGTACCGGCAGGTATGTTGAAGTTGCGTATTGACGATATACAATTATAAAGGATTATGACACTGGAATTTATATTACGTGTTGTGCTTGCGGCTTTCCTGGGCGGTATTATAGGACTGGAGCGTGAGTATAGGGCCAAGGAGGCAGGCTTCAGAACGCATTTCCTTGTAGGACTGGGCGCTGCGGTGTTTATGGTGCTGTCAAAGTATGGATATGATGACGTGGTGGCAGAGGAACTGGTACGCCTTGACCCGTCGCGTATAGCGGCACAGGTGGTTTCGGGTATCGGTTTCATAGGTGCCGGATGCATCATTTTCCAGAAACACGTGGTACGTGGACTGACAACTGCCGCAGGCTTATGGGTGACATCGGCCATAGGACTGGCCTGTGGCTCGGGTATGTACTGGTTGGCTGTGGCAGCGACTATGCTGGTAGTGATATGCCTGGAGACGGTGAGCTTCATACATAACCGTTTTGGTGCAAAGAACATATCGTTGACATTCTCTTCGCCTACGCGTGACGGCATAAAGGAGGTGCTGAAGACTTTGGAAAGAGATGAGATAGATATTCTTTCGTATGAGATGAAAACGCACCATACAAATGGTGGTGATATGTTTACGGCAATGATGAGACTTAAAGTGAAACGTGAGCATTACCAATCTCGCATAGTGTCGTTTATGACTGATTTTGAGGGAATAACAATAGATAACCTTGAGTAAATGTTGAATAGAGAAATAAAGAAAAAGATGAGACAGGTATTCGTTTTTCTTATGTGCACGCTATGCATGATAGGGTGTGCGCAGAATGATAAGAAATCAATGACGCTGAAAGGCACAGCCGCTGCCGGGACAGAGGAACTCTTGCTCTTTAATTTTAACGAGCGCAAGATGGTTGACACTATAAAGGTGAGTGAGGGTAAGTTTGAGTGCAGTGTGCCGAGAACGTCAGACGATGTGTTTTATGGCATAGTCAATAGAGGGTACACGCAGACTGTGGTATTTGTGACAGACGGGGAAATGGTGACGATTGACATGGTAAAGGAAACCACGGAGGGTACACCGCTCAATGATACCCTGACGGTGTTTAACAAAAGATTGAAAGCACTGTCAGATAAATATGCCGCAATGTATAAGCAGTATAGTGCGTCGAATGACAATACAGAGAAAGCGCAGCTTAAGAAGAAGATGGCAGGTTATGGTGATGACATATCGGCGATAGTATGTGCTACGGTGGATTACAACAAGACCAACTGTCTGCCGGCATATCTGTTGCTCAGAAACATGACAAATATAGATTTTGAAAGGTTACGCGGCTATTTATCCAAGGAAAATAGTGAATATGCATATTTCAAACATCCCATTTTCACAGATGTGATGATGTATGTTACGGAGATGATGCCTCAGATGGAGCATATAGGGAAACAGTTTACAGATGTGACGGGACGTGACTTTGAAGGCAAGGAGCATCGGTTGAGTGAGTATGTAGGTAAAGGTAACTATGTGCTGGTGGACTTCTGGGCAAGTTGGTGCGGACCGTGCATGAAGGAGATGCCTAATGTTAAGGCTTGCTGGGAGCGTTATCGTTCCAAAGGCTTCAACGTGGTGGGAATATCATTGGATAATAATGCGAACAGTTGGAAGGCTGCTGTGGAGAGAGGCGGCTACAACTGGCCCCAGATGTCAGACTTGAAGGGGTGGCAGAGTGAAGCTGCCGCTACGTATAACGTGCGTTCAATACCATGGAACTTCCTTTGTGACGGAGAAGGCAAGATACTGAAAGTAGGTCTCAGGGGTAGTGAGTTAGAGCAGGTTCTGTCAATGATATATGAATAACGAAGTGAAAAAATTTGTGCGTTTAAGTCTTTTTTCGTAATTTTGCACTTTATTTGGTGTATTATTATACATAAGAGATGAATATAACACTGTTAAAATCTAAAATACATCGCGCCGTCGTTACACAGGCGGAGCTTGACTATGTCGGTAGTGTGACAATAGACTCACTTTTGATGAGAGAGGCCGGCATTGTTGAGTATGAGAAAGTGCAGATAGCCGATGTGGACAATGGCAACCGTCTTGAGACGTATGTCATAGCCGGCGAGGAAGGCTCTGGTATTATATGCCTTAACGGGGCAGCTGCCAAACTGGTCAGCGTTGGTGACAAGGTTATAATAATGGCTTATGCCGACATGACACAGGAGGAGGCGAAGACCCATGAGCCTACTGTGGTATTTGTTGATGATGACAACAATATATCAAAGGTGGCACATTATGAGAAGCATGGGCAACTCATAACTCATAACTCATAATATATTAGTCAGAATGCTTACGGGAAAAACTATAGTGCTTGGAGTCACGGGGAGTATAGCGGCGTATAAGACGGCTATGCTTGCCTCACTGTTGGTGAAACAACATGCTGATGTGCATGTGTTGATGACTGCAAATGCTACAAAGTTCATTAGTCCGCTCACGTTTGAGACATTGACGTCAAACAAATGTGTGGTTGACACGTTTGATAGGAATTTCTCGTATGATGTGAAGCATGTGTCATTGGCAAAGAAGGCTGATTTGTTTATGATTGCTCCATGCTCGGCAAATGTGATTGGCAAGCTTGCCTCTGGTATATGTGATGATATGCTGACGACCACCGTGTTCGCTTCGCATGCCGTGAAGTTGTTGGCTCCAGCCATGAATACAGGTATGTGGGAGAACAGCATCCTGCAAGAGAATATAGAAAAGCTGAAACGTCACGGATATGTGATTGTTAGTCCTACGTCTGGAAGGTTAGCCTGTGGTGATACCGGGAACGGTAAGATGGAAGAGCCTGAGATGTTGCTGGAGTCTATTTTGCTTCATGTAGCCCGTGAGAAAGATATGCAGGGTAGGAGAGTACTGGTAAGTGCAGGTCCTACTTGTGAGATGATAGACCCAGTGCGCTATATTACAAACCACTCGTCAGGCAAGATGGGATATGCCATAGCAAAGATGGCTGCCTTAAGAGGTGCAGAGGTGACTTTAGTGAGTGGTCCCGTAAATATAAAGCCGTTTGCTGGGATAGACGTGGTGAATGTAGTGAGTGCCGAGGATATGTATGAGGCCGTTACGGCTCGCAGTGCTGATAATGACATAGTGATTATGAGCAGTGCGGTGGCAGACTATACTCCTTCACAGTATTATGACCAGAAGGTAAAGAAAAAAGACGGGGATATGAGTATTCCGCTGAAACGCACGCAGGATATACTGAAATATCTTGGAGAGCATAAGCGCGAAGGACAGATACTCGTAGGTTTCTCAATGGAAACGGAGAACCTGATGGAAAACTCACGTGCTAAGTTGACAAAGAAGAATGCCGATATTATTTGTGCCAATTCCATAAACAATGGCAAGACGGGATTCTCAGTAGATACCAATCAGGTTACTCTGATAACACAGAAAGAGGTTAAGACATTGCCGCTCTGTACAAAAGAGGAAACGGCCGGACTTATATTAGATTACGTATGCACATACTCATTGACATAGGAAACTCTACCATCGTCATTGCAATGGCGGACTCGGGATGTGAGATAAACAGCGCATGGCGTTTTAAGACATTGAAGGATGAGACTGTCAGCTTCTTCCGCTATGAGCTCAAGGCTGGCATTAAGAAGTATGGCATACAGATATCAGACATTGAGACAATAACTATTTCTTCTGTGGTGCCAGAGGTTAATGACTATATAGCTCAGGCTATTATAGACATTACTGGCATTACACCGCATTTCTTTAATCTCAATGACGCATTAAGGACTATAGATATAGACATAGAGTCGCCGTCGCAGCTTGGTAAGGACAGACTAGCCGATGCTGTCGGTGCGGTGTTATGTCATGGCGTGCCGGCTATTGTTATAGACATGGGTACGGCTACCACGGTGGGAGTGATAGATGAGAACAAGTGCTTCAAGGGGGGTATGATAATACCAGGCGTGAAGACGTCGTTGAAAGCATTGAGTACTAAGGCATCGCAATTACCTATGGTAAGCATAGAGAAGCCAGAGCATATTATAGGACGTAACACCTTGGAGTGTATGCAGAGTGGTATATTGTATGGTAATGCGGCGATGGTTGACGGTATTATAGACAGAATACGCCCGACATTACATGGCGATGTCAAGGTAATAGCTACGGGAGGTATGGCGAGACAGATAATACCTTTCTGCCGAAATGAGATAGTAATAGACAATACTTTACAACTGAAGGGAGTACTTCTTGCGACAAGACGTTAGAAGATGGAGAATAACAAGAGAATAGTCATAGCAGGCTCTGGTAACCTAGCTACACGGCTGGCTTTAGCCTTGAAGAAGGCCGGGTGGGACATAGTGCAGGTGTATAGCCGTACGGAGTCACATGCAAGTGAACTGGCGCATAAAATAGGTTGTGAATTTACCTCGGAACTTGATAAAGTAAACAGATGCGCCGATATATATATAATATCGGTAAAAGATGATGCCATTAGTGACTTGGCAGGACAGTTGTGCGATGGAAGAACCCACGCAGTGTTCCTCCATACAGCCGGCAGTGTGTCGATGGATGTGTTTATGGACAAGGCAAAGCATTATGGCGTATTGTATCCAATGCAGTCTTTTTCAAAAACGCGAGAGGTGGATTTCAAGGAAATACCGTGTTTCGTTGAGGCTTCTGACGATTCCACGTTGGCAGATGTAAAGGCTGTGGCTGACAGTATAACAGATGTCGTCAGGTATTTGGATTCAGATAAACGCAAGAGACTGCACCTTGCGGCTGTGTTCGCCTCTAATCTGACAAATCATTGCTATAGATTGGCAGAGCGTGTGTTGACGGCCAACGGATTGGACTTTAGTCTGATGTTACCATTGATAAAGGAAACGGCAGACAAGGTGGCGGTGATGTCGCCGCATGAGGCACAGACTGGTCCGATGGTGCGATATGACACAAATGTAATGGAAATGCAGCTGTCGCTTATAGACGATGAGCGTACTCGCCAGATATATAGGCTGATGGCGGAAAGTGTACATAGTGATTATTGAAAAGTATATATATAACCTAACACAATCAGAAAAGAAAAATGAAAGAAAAAATGTTTATCTCCCTTGTGCTTCTCATGATGGCTTTATCATCCCAAGCACAGACAGTGACTGTTCATGCAGACAAACCAGGTGATGTGATACCTAAAGAGATATATGGTCAGTTCGCTGAGCATTTGGGAACGTGCATATATGGCGGTCTGTGGGTAGGCAAGGATTCTGACATATCTAATCAGGATGGCTACAGAACGGACGTACTCAATGCACTGAAGGAATTGAAAGTTCCTGTGTTACGTTGGCCTGGTGGCTGCTTTGCCGATGAGTATCACTGGATGGATGGTATAGGTCCAAAGGAAAAACGCCCTAAGATGGTGAATAATAACTGGGGAGGAACTATAGAGGACAACTCTTTCGGAACACATGAATTCTTCAACTTGTGTGAGTTGCTTGGTGCGGAGCCTTATCTCAGTGGAAATGTCGGCAGTGGTACAGTAGAAGAGTTAGCCAAATGGGTTGAATATATAACCTCTGACGGTGATTCTCCTATGGCTAATCTGCGCCGACAGAATGGCAGGGAGAAATCATGGAATCTGAAGTATCTTGGTGTAGGTAATGAGTCATGGGGCTGTGGTGGCTCTATGCGTCCTGAATATTATGCAGACCTTTTCCGCCGTTATTCCACATACTGCCGTAACTATGATGGTCACCACCTCTTCAAGATAGCATCGGGAGCATCTGACTATGATTATAACTGGACTAAGGTGCTCATGCAGAACGGTGGTGGCAATATGGCAGGTCTGTCACTGCACTATTACACAGTGCCGGGATGGAGTGGCAGCAAAGGCTCAGCCACAAACTTTACGAAAGATCAGTATTACTGGACTATAGGAAAATGTCGTGAGATAGAAGATGTGTTGAAAAAACATATAGAGATAATGGACGAGAAAGACCCTAAGAACCGTGTGGCTTTACTGCTCGATGAGTGGGGTACATGGTGGGATGAGGAGCCGGGAACGGTGAGAGGACATCTCTTCCAGCAGAACTCTATGCGTGATGCTATTGTGGCAAGTACGTCACTTGATATATTCCATAAATACACACGCCGTTTGAAGATGTGTAATATAGCACAGATAGTCAATGTGTTACAGTCTATGATTTTGACTAAAGGTGACAAGATGGTGCTGACACCTACCTATTATGTGTTTAAGCAGTATAACGTTCATCAGGATGCTACATACATACCAGTGGATGTGGAGTGTGACATGATGGACATTAAGGGCGCAAACCGTAAGTTTGACGCAAAACTACCTCTTGTTTCTGCCACAGCATCAAAAGACAAGAACGGAGTATGTCACATATCACTGACAAATGTCAGCGTGGACAAGGAACAGACAGTAACTGTAAACTTAGAGGGTATTAAGGCAGCCAAGGCAACTGGTACAATACTATGCACTGCAAACATTGACGACCTTAACACTTTTGACAATCCTGACAAGGTAAAGGAAACAGCGTTCAAGACTGTCAGTGTTAAGAACGGACAGATGAAGGTTAAGTTGCCGAAGAACTCTGTCGTTACTCTGGAACTGAAATAACATGACACTAACAGATTTAGCAAAGAGACTAACTTCGTATTATGACATACAGGAGGCGCGCGGTATTGTGCGCCTCCTGTTGTCTGACCTTTATGGGATGTCATTGACTGATATCTGTGTGGGAGTGCTTGACCGACTGACTGAGGAGCAGACGCAACAAATAGAGGATGCTATGCTTCTGCTTGAGAAAGGTGAACCTGTGCAATATGTTACAGGTAAGGCGCACTTCTGTGACAGGACTTTCCTCGTGTCACCAAGCGTGCTGATACCACGTCCGGAGACAGAACTGTTGTGCCAGTTGATAGCCGACAATGACCAAGCTGTTACGGGAAATGGTGAGATAAGAGTGCTTGACGTGGGGACAGGTTCAGGATGCATAGCTATCACACTTGCGCTCAGTATGCAGAATGCTTCCGTTGAGGCATGGGATGTCAGTGCAGAGGCTCTTAATATGGCTAAGTCTAATGCGGAAAGTCTTGGCGCTTCCGTCTCGTTTGAGCAAAAAGATATACTTGGATTGGATGAAAACAATGTGGAACGTTGTTATGACATAATAGTATCTAACCCACCATATATATGTAATAAAGAGGCTGCGCAGATGGAGCACAATGTATTGGACTTCGAGCCGCATCTCGCTTTATTTGTACCAGACGAAGCCCCTTTGTTGTTCTATAGTGCTATAGCGAGGTTTGCAAGGCAGGCCTTGAAAGTTGGTGGTGCGTTGTATTTTGAGATTAACCCACTCTATGCTGATGCTCTTTGCTCAATGTTGTCATCATTAGGTTTCGCTAATGTAACCATACATGTTGACCAGTTTGGTAAACAACGTTTTATTTCCGCAAAACTATGATTACAAAGAGAATACTGATACTTTGTGCAATGTTTTGTTTGATCTCTGTCCAGCAGAGTTCATCCAAAGGATTACGTGCTTTGTTGCACTATGGGGACAGTATGTTGATGCAAAGATACAAGAAAAGTAATATTGACACCATGTATATCACACGACCACAGACGAAATGGACTCTGTCTGGTCGTATTAATATGTCGGGGGCAACATTGGAGACAGAGGGACAGACTGTTGACGGAGCATTTAAGTCGGGAATCAGAGCAGATTATAAGTCCACCGTGTCATTGGGAGTGAATTACTTAGGTGTGTCGCTCGCCCTCTCTGTCAATCCTGCGAAGTTGATGGGCAAATATGATGACATAGAGTTAAACTTCAGTACGTATGGGAATCGTTACGGCATAGAGTTGATGTATCAGGATGCAGATAGTTTCACTGGATGGGATGAGACTGAGGGACAGCCGCAAGTACAGTTCAGTACTGATGATATGTCTCTCAAGACATGGAATGTCAACGCTTACTATGTGTTCAACCATAGGAGGTTCTCATATCCTGCTGCGTTTACGCAGGGCTACATACAGCGGCAATCGGCAGGTAGTTTCCTGCTCGCTGTTTCTGGTCAAGGACAACGTGCGGAAATCTCAAACAGGGATACCAATCTCAAGGTTATAAACGTAGGTATAGGTGCGGGATATGGTTATAACTATGTGCCTGCTCGTTATTGGTTGCTTCATTTGTCAGCATTGCCTACGTTTATAGTATATAGCAACACCTCTTTGTCTGTAGAAAACATGCGTATTCCGTTACACTCTAATTTTCCAGAGGTGATACTGACAGGGCGTGGTGCTGTGATACGTCAGTTGGGCAATATGTTCGTGGGAGCTACCATGACATTTTACTTTACAAACATCGGTGATGAGCATAGGCTGTCTATTCGCAATACTAAGTGGCTTACGCGTGTGATTGTGGGATACAGGTTTTGACACCAATAGTTATTCTTGGAATATACTGGTTATGGGCAATCTTGTTTTTGTGATACTCTCTCCATGCTAAATTCGCATCCGCAATACAACTGGTTGTAAAAACCATTTTCTTTCAGTAACTGGTTACGGCGCTCTTGCAGTCCACCTTTGCGCCAGTTCTTATCCCAGAACGTCACACCATTAACCATAGAGGCAGCCCAATGACCCATCTCGTTAATTTGGTCAAGAGACTTCCATCTGCTGGAAGCAAGCGTTGTGGTAAACTCATGTAGTCCCAATTCCTCACATTTCTTTGCACTACGGAGTAACCTGAGGCGAAAACACTCTAAACACCTGCTGCCACGTTCTGGTTGAGTGGCAGCATCCATTCCTTTCTCACTTAGCCTTGTTGTTACCTCTTTAAGCCACAAGTCATGGTCGTAGTCATCATCAATTATCCTCAGCCCTAATTGTTCTGCGTAACGTGTTATCTCGTTCTTGCGTATAAGATATTCCTCTAAGGGGTAGATGTTTGGATTACAATAGAAAATAGTAGGACGCACGTCATTCTGTGTCATCCATTCGATAATGGCGCTTGAGCAAGGAGCGCAACAGCTGTGTAAAAGTACCTCTTTCATAGATATAGTTTACCAAAGGTACAAATTTTTTGAATATAATACAAATTTTTTTCATACCTTTGTATTATGATTAAGGAGCAGAATATAAGAGTGCTGCCGCAGGTGGCATATAATGAGGAGAATATAAAGGACTATATAGCCCGTGAAATAGGTATAGACAAAAGGACTATAACCCATGTCAGAGTACTGAAAAGGAGTATAGATGCGCGTCAGCGTCAGGTGTTTGTCAATTTGTCTGTCAGGCTGTATATCAATGAGGAACCTCAGGATGAGGCATATAGCGTAACGGTATATCCTGATGTCAGCAAGTCTCCTCAGGTCGTGGTGGTAGGAGAGGGTCCCTGTGGACTGTTTGCTGCACTGAAACTGATAGAGAAGGGGCTGCGTCCTGTTGTGATAGAACGTGGCAAGGATGTGAGGGAACGAAAGAAAGACCTTGCTTTGATAAAACAACAGCAGAGGGTGGATCCTGAGTCAAACTATTGTTTTGGCGAGGGAGGGGCTGGAGCGTATTCTGATGGTAAACTTTATACTCGCAGCAAGAAACGTGGTTCAGTGGACCATATTCTCAATGTGTTCTGCCAGTTTGGTGCTTCCGTTAATATTCTGAGTGATGCCCATCCTCATATCGGCACAGATAAGTTGCCAGTGGTTATAGAGAACATGCGTAAGCAGATAATACGTTGTGGTGGTGAAGTGCATTTCCAAACCAAGATGACGCGGCTGCTGATAAATAACGGCAGGTGTGAGGGTGTTGAGACAATTGGAAAAGATGGAGAACAGGAATACTATGGTCCTGTAATTCTTGCTACTGGTCACAGCGCAAGGGATGTTTATCAATACTTGGCAAAACATAAGATACAGATAGAACCTAAGGGAATAGCTGTTGGTGTAAGATTGGAGCATCCCTCGCTACTTATAGACCAAATACAGTATCATAACAGGCAGGGTAGGGGAAAGTACCTGCCAGCTGCAGAGTACTCTTTTGTTACTCAGGTAGATGGAAGAGGTGTTTACTCCTTCTGTATGTGCCCTGGAGGCTTTGTCATACCTGCAGCTACAGACAAAGAACAGATTGTTGTCAACGGTATGTCGCCAAGTAATCGCGGCGGAAAGTGGAGTAACTCCGGTATGGTGGTAGAGGTAAGGCCCGAAGACATTAGTCTCTTTGACGAGGAAGAAGATGATGCCTTGAAGGTAATGCACTATCAGGAACAGTTAGAGCGTATGTGCTGGCAGCAGGGCAATATGAAACAGACAGCACCGGCTCAGCGCATGGGTGATTTTGTGAAGGGCAAGATAAGTTATGACTTGCCACAGTCAAGTTATGCGCCAGGCCTGTTGTCGTCACCTTTGCATGGATGGATGCCGGCTGCAATTGCAGACAGATTGCGTAAGGGTTTTGAATATTTTGGCAAACAGCGACGTGGTTTCCTTACGAACGAGGCATTGATGATAGGCGTAGAGACACGTACGTCATCTCCAGTCAGGATTACGAGAGACTCAGAGTCTCTGCAGCATGTGGAGGTCAGAGGTCTGTTTCCTGCTGGTGAGGGGGCAGGGTATGCAGGAGGCATAGTATCAGCAGGAGTTGATGGAGAGAGAGCCGCCGAGATGGTTGCGGAATACCTTGGCACACCTTTTGCATAAGTCAAGAGGCGAAAACACCTTCTTTCGGATATGGATGGTGTTGGCGATTAAATGACAAAGTGATTAAAATAACTACATAAAAGAAATGGCAAAAGGAAATATTGGGGTTACTACAGAGAACATCTTCCCCGTCATCAAAAAGTTTCTCTATTCAGATCATGAGATATTCCTGCGTGAGATGGTCAGCAATGCAGTTGACGCTACGCAGAAACTCAAGACTCTCGCCGAGAAAGGCGACTTCAAGGGTGAGATAGGCGATACGAGCGTGCGCATAAACCTTGACAAGGAGGCTGGCACACTGACTATCTCTGACCACGGCATAGGAATGACCGAAGAGGAGATTGACCGCTACATCAACCAGATAGCTTTCTCTGGCGTTACTGACTTCCTTGAGAAATATAAAGACAATGCCAATGCTATCATTGGTCACTTCGGACTTGGTTTCTACTCAGCCTTCATGGTTGCAGACAAGGTTGACATCATCACGAAGTCTTACAAGGATGGTGCACAGGCTGTGAAATGGTCATGCGACGGCAGTCCTGAATATGAGATAGAGAATACTGACAAGGCTGAGCGTGGCTCTGACATCGTGCTCCACATCAGCGATGACTGCAAGGAGTTCCTTGAGAAGGAGAAGATTACCAGTCTGCTCAACAAATACTGTAAGTTCATGCCGGTAAACATCGTGTTCGGCAAGAAGCAGGAGTGGTCTAAGGAAGAGAGCAAGATGGTAGATACCGAGGAGGACAACATTATTAATAATGTAGAGCCTCTGTGGACAAAGACACCGTCAAGCCTGAAGGACGAGGACTACAAGTCTTTCTATCGTACACTGTATCCTATGCAGGACGAGCCTCTCTTCTGGATTCACCTGAACGTTGACTTCCCATTCCACCTTACAGGTGTGCTTTACTTCCCACGCATACAGTCTAACATCGACCTGCAGCGCAACAAGATACAGCTGTATTGCAACCAGGTGTTCGTGACCGACCAGGTAGAGGGCATTGTGCCGGACTTCCTTACTTTGCTCCATGGTGTCATAGATTCACCAGACATTCCGCTTAACGTAAGCCGTTCTTACCTGCAGAGCGATCAGAACGTGAAGAAGATTGCCACATACATCACCAAGAAGGTGGCAGACCGCCTCAGTGGCATCTTTAAGACTGACCGCAAGGACTATGAGGAGAAGTGGGACGACCTCAAGGTGTTCATCAATTACGGTATGCTGACCGATGAGTCTTTCTATGACCGTGCCAAGGACTTCGCCCTGTTCAAGGATACTGAGGGCAAGCATTTCACATATGAGGAGTACAAGACTCTCATCAAGGACCAGCAGACTGACAAGGATGGTACGTTGGTTTACCTCTATGCCAACGACAAGGATGAGCAATATACATACATCGAGGCCGCCAAGGCTAAGGGCTACTCAGTATTGATGTTCGACGGACAGCTTGACACTCCTACTGTAGGACTCTTCGAGCAGAAGTTTGAGAAATCACGTTTCACTCGCGTGGACGGCGATATAATAGACCGCCTCATCCAGAAGGACGACGTGAAGAAGGTAGAGATGTCAGAAGAAGAAACTGCCAATCTGTCAGCGGTATTCTCTTCACAGATGCCTCAGATGGACAAGGTTCACTTCAACGTAGAGGTACAGGCTCTCGGCGTTGATGCCACACCGGCAGTGTTCACCCAGAGTGAGTACATGCGCCGTATGAAGGATATGTCAAAGTATCAGAGTGGCATGGCATTCTATGGTCAGATGCCAGACACCTACACTCTCGTACTTAACAGCGACAACGATATAGTAAAGAAGATTCTTGCCGACACCACTTCTGCCACAGAGGCTGACATCAAGCCTATCATGGCTGAGATACGCAGTCTGAAGGCTCAGGAGCAGGTGCTCGAGAATGAGAAGAAGGACAAGAAGCCTGAGGAGGTGACCGACGACGAGAAGAAGCAGTTGGAGGACACTCGCAAGAGCATTTCCGAGCAGGAGGCTAAGAAGGATGGAGTGATTACTTCTTTCGCTGCCAAGAACGACACTGTTCATCAGCTTATTGACCTTGCACTGCTGCAGAACGGAATGTTGAAAGGCGCAGCTCTCGACAAGTTCCTCAAGCGCAGTGTTGACTTGCTGAAATAAGAGACCTTCCCCAACCCTCTATGGGAGGGAGAAGCGGTCGAAAAACTTTAGTTGTATAACCGAGAGAAAAATTCCCTCCCTCACAGGGAGGGTTAGGGAGGGTTTATGAAGAAACTATTCCTAATAATAACATTGATGTGGTGTTGCGTATATCTTCATGCGCAACACCACATTGTGTTTTCTCCCGACATAGCCTCACTGCAGGTTGTGGCAGGTACACGCTGGCAGGAACTGCCTGTCATCAGACTTAACGGCAACGAGCCCATAAACATCAGTTTCGATGAACTGTCGCACGACTATCGCCGACTGACATACCGCATAACCCACCTTGAGGCTGACTTCACTGAGTCCGCCGACCTTTTTGCCAGCGACTACATAGAAGGTTTTCAGGAGGGACAGACCATAGAAGATACGGAGCAGTCTATCAACACCGTACAGCTATACACCCACTATACCCTGCAGATACCTAACCGTGAGTGCAGGTTGAAGATGAGTGGCAACTATCGCGTGGATATCATTGATGATAACGAGCCGTCAGACATCCTTGCGAGTGCCTTCTTCATGGTAACGGAGGATATGGCCAATGTCGGACTATCATACTCTCCTAATACAGACATAGATTTTAGGAAGAATCATCAGCAGGTGGAGCTGAAGGTTGACTATTCCAAGCTCCGCGCCATCGATCCACGCAGTCAGGTTAAGGGATATGTGTTGCAGAACAATCGTTGGGACAATGCCGTTACCCTGCCACAGACAACACGCATCAACCAGCAGTACCTTGAGTGGACTCACTGCCGTCCTCTGATATTCGAGGCAGGCAACGAGTATCATAAGTTTGAGATACTTGACGTGCACCTCAACTCCATGAACGTGGAAAACAACTACTGGGATGGTGAGGAGTGGCACACCCAGTTGTGGCCTGACTATGACCGCCACGCCTACGTTTATGACGAGACGCCAAAGGGTGCTTTCTTTCTCAGAAACTCAGACAACTACGAGAGCAGCGTAACGTCAGAGTATGTCAACGTACATTTCCTGCTCAAGACTGCACAGCTGCCTTACCCCTTGTATGTCAGTGGCATGTGGGCCACCGACTATGACAAGGACACCTACCTTATGGAGTATGATGTCGAGAACAAGCAATATGAAGCCGTCATCCCTTTGAAGTATGGTTATTATTCTTACCATTACGTCATGCTTGATGCCAATGGCACCCCAGCCATCCCGCCATCAGAAGGCTCGTTCTACGAAACCCGAAACACTTATACCGCCCTCATCTACTACCGTGGCAATGCCGACCGAGCCGACCGCCTCGTGGGCGTAAGCAGGTGAGACCTTTCCTATGGTTGAAGACACTATAAATCATCGAAAATACGTTTTTCAAATCTTGGAAAAATGTTATTTTTATACCAATATTGACTTGGAAAAGTGTAAGAAAACTGAAATATATACATTGGAAAAGTGTATTTTATTTACTATATTATGCTTGTATTTAAGTAAAATGTTGTATCTTTGTACCCACAAATACAAGTTGATATGGTAAAACGCAAAGCTGACGAGCTAATACGCAACTTTATTCTCAACGATAGACGTTCTCTGTTGGTAACAGGAGCTAGACAAGTTGGCAAGACCTTTTCCATCAGGAAGGTCGGTAAGGAGTGTTTTGATAATGTTGTTGAAATCAATTTCGTAGAACAGCCCGATGCCATCGAACTTTTCAGCGAGCAAAAGGGAGCAAAAGATTTGCTGTTACGACTGTCTGCCTTCACTAAAAAGCCATTGGTCCCAGGAAAAACATTGATATTCTTCGATGAAGTGCAGGAGTGCAAGGAGATAGTAACAGCCATTAAGTTCCTTGTGGATGAGGGGAGTTACAAGTATGTGATGAGTGGCTCTTTGCTTGGTGTTGAGTTGGAGGACCTGCGTAGTGTCCCCGTGGGCTACATGGATGAAATAGAAATGTATCCCCTTGACCTTCTGGAATTCTTTGAGGCTATTGGTATTGGCACAGATGTTATTAACCATTTACGAACGTGTTTTGAGGAGAAGAGACCTGTTGATGAATTTATTCACAAAAGAATGTTGGAGGCCATTCGCCTATATCTTATTATCGGAGGAATGCCAGCGGCTGTTCAAAAGTACCTTGACACTAACAACTTGCGCCGAGTGTATGAAGAACAACGCGGAATCATTCGTACTTATAAGAGAGACATCACCCAATATGACCATGACCACAAGTTGCAGATAGAAGAAATCTATGACCTTATACCCTCTGAGCTTAACGCAAAAAACAAACGCTTTATTCTCAAAGAGCTGAACGAAAAAGCACGATTCAGTAAATATGAGGACAGTTTCTTGTGGCTAAGGGATGCTGGAGTGGCTATTCCTGCATACAATATTGAGGAGCCACGGGTCCCTCTGCTGTTGAACAAACAGCGAAACCTGTTCAAACTTTTCTTAAACGATGTAGGGTTGCTTGCTGCCATGTATGGAGGAAATATTCAGGCCAGATTGCTCAGCCCTAATCCAAACATCAACTTTGGCTCAGTCTTTGAAAACCTTATTGCCCAAGAACTTTATGCACATGGTTTCTCTGAAGCAGGGCAACATTCATTATACTATTTCAACAGCAAGAAACAAGGAGAGTTAGACTTCGTGGTTGAGTATGCTGGCAACATGCTGCCGATAGAAGTTAAGTCAGGTAAAGACTATGAACGGCACAATGCACTTTCCAATGTGATGGAGAATGAAGAATATGCCGTGCCCATGGCTTATGTGTTCTGTCAAGAGAATGTCCAAACAAAGGGGAGAGTTATTTACTATCCCATCTACATGATAACCTTTTTCGAACAAATTCAGGCAGAAGAGAAAGTATATAAGTTTGATCTTACAGGGCTTTAAGGCATAATAACCATATTGTGCAATAATATAATCCGTGCAACATCAAGAGTGGTATATCATTAGTGTCCCGTTAAAATTGGGACGAGTTAAATATTAATCAAACAACCCC